>NZ_AFWT01000006.1 GCF_000224065.1 Thiorhodococcus drewsii AZ1 | reverse complement strand
ATACGCTATCGCTATTCCGCCCTACGGTGCTCTTCGACCAGCGGCTGTTGGCCAGCCACGTCGCCGCGTAGGGCGCAATAGCGCAGCGTATTGCGCCGCATGCCTGCGCGACGAGATCGGTCAGATGCTCACCGATTGCGCCAGCCGTGCCTGCGACGATCAGTGTCGGGTGCTGGAGGTGCTCAGCGATCAGGGTCACTGCCGTCATCGCGAGCATTGAGTCTATGGCGTTCCGGTTTCCATTCGGCGGAATACGCTATCGCTATTCCACCCTACGGTGCTTTTCGACCAGCGGCGGCTGGCCAGCCGCGTCGCCGCGTAGGGCGCAATAGCGCAGCGTATTGCGCCGCATGCCTGCGCGACGAGATCGGTCAGATGCTCGCCGACTGCGCCAGCCGTGCCTGCGACGATCAGTGTCGGGTGCTGGAGGTGCTCAGCGACCACGGTCACTGCCGTCACTCGCGAGCATTGAGTCCATGGCGTTCCCGTCTCCATTCGGCGGAATACGCTATCGCTATTCCGCCCTACGGTGCTCTTCGACCAGCGGCTGTTGGCCAGCCACGTCGCCGCGTAGGGCGCAATAGCGCAGCGTATTGCGCCGCATGCCTGCGCGACGAGATCGGTCAGATGCTCGCCGACTGCGCCAGCCGTGCCTGCGACGATCAGTGTCGGGTGCTGGAGGTGCTCAGCGACCACGGTCACTGCCGTCATCGCGAGCATTGAGCCTATGGCGTTCCGGTTTCCATTCGGCGGAATACGCTATCGCTATTCCGCCCTACGGTGCTCTTCGACCAGCGGCAGCTGGCCAGCCGCGTCGCCGCGTAGGGCGCAATAGCGCAGCGTATTGCGCCGCATGCCTACCCGTTATGCCCGCGCGGTTTGGGTCGACCAGCGCGCGATATCACTCCACATCCAGATATTCACGCTCGATCGCGGTCTCGAATGCCTGTGTTGCCGAGACCAGTTCCTGATAGACCAGTCGCAAACCGGCGAGCCGTTTGATGTTTTCCGGGCTGGGGACTGCGTTGTCTGTGGATGCGCGGCCGATTTCATAAACGGCCCGCAGATAGTCGGCACGCGCCCGTGCCGTCATCTCCAGCATCGGCGTGAGGTCCGAAAGCCGAAGCTCCGGCAAGACCGGGTTGATGATCGCCCGGTTGACCTCCTTGATCTTCGCGTCGAGCGCCATGAGCAGGCGCCTGTTCTGAGTCTGATTGGTCATATCCGATTGCTCCTTTCCGGATGGTCGATGGTTGGTGAGGTGTTCTAATCCGTTCCTGTTCCGTGAAGGATTGAATGCGGGCGAGCGCCTTTTGGTCAATCGAATCTTTGGGCCTGGACGTGTCGGATTGTATTTCAACGTCGCATGTCGTTGCGCATCACGCGCCGCAACCGAGTCCCAAGCGCCAGCATGTGTTGCTGCTTGATGCTGAGCCCGTGGGTTTTCATGGTTTCCCAGAGGCTGCTCCAGTCACGCAGGTCGGCCCGATCGAGATGGGCCGTAGCTCGATGCTGGCGGTTGAAGTGCGCTCGGCTGCCCTTGTTCAGCAGTGCCTGGTCCAGATCGGGCACCAGTAGGGCATCGGCGCGGGGTAGGGTTTGGGCGATGAAGAGACCGGCTGGGTCCCAGTCGGGGAAGACGCTGATGGGGATGTGGGGCGATAGGCCGGCGAGCAGGCGGCGTGTGCCCCGCGCCAGTCCGCCATGTCCGCGATAGAGCACCAGTGCGTCGGCCAGTTCCGTCGGGCGCACGAAGGCATGCCAGTCGTCGAAGCTGTCGAGGTTTTCGATGACGAGTATCTGGGTGATGCCGTTGGGGTCGATGCTGTCCAGCGGGACGCGCAGACTCAATTCGGGCGCGAGTTCCGGCAGGGGCGGCGGCAGGCGTCCCTTGAGCAGGACGAATCTGGCGTCCGGACGCTCGGGGGCGATCTTTTCGTCGATGGCGCTGGCCGCGACCGTGCGTCGGTCCCCTTCGGGGATGCCCGCGAGTGGGTCGAAGCCCCAGGCGAGTTGCGCCTGTTCTCGCAGCAGGCGGCGTTGTTGGTCGTCGAAGCGCAGCTGCTTGCCATCGGGTTCGCCGAGCTCGAAGGCTTGGTGGATGCGTCTCCAGGTCGGCGACAGCGCTACAAAGTCGCGTCGGTCGCGCAGCAGATGATGGACCGCCAGCATGTGGGCGCGGCTCAGGTCAGCCATAGGTTCAGGTCGCGGATGATGAAGTTGCCGCTGTAGTGTGGATGGGGTTCGCCGATCAGGTCGAGCCTGAGCCGGTCCTTGTGCGACTGCGGTAGCCCTTCATAGTCGCCGATGACCTGATAGAGCCAGGACTCGGTGTCCCAGGGCAGGGACTCGCGTTGGTGGTATTCGAGCGCCGAGACTGGCTGGCCGCTGTCGATGATCGCGCAAAGATAGCTCGTGACCGCCTCGCGGATCGGGCTGGGACGGATCTCGATCGCCTCCGGTGTGCTCAGCGTCAGTGCTTCGGCGTCGGCGAGCGTCTGGGTGGGGCGTTCCGAGGGCTGGGCGGTTCGGACCCGTGCCAGGATTTCCAGCAGCTCGGGTTCCTGGGTGGCGTCGTGGACGTTCAGGGCGGCTGGTGCGAGCAGAGGGTCGGCGTGGTTGAAGAGCCTCGGGAGCTCCGATGCGCGGGTCTGGGGCTCGGCGCGGTAATCCGGGTACTGTTCCATGTGCAGCAGCCAGCCCTTGAGCAGGCGGGTGCGTCCCCGGATCTCGCGAAAGCGTCCGAGCAGTTCCAGCAGCCGGGCTTGGGCGATGCTCAATTCCTGGGTGCAGTCGCTGAGGGTGCGCTGCAGGTTGGTCACCAGGAGCTGGCGCAGCTCGCGCGACTCGCCGGCCAGTTCGGCCAGTTCCTCGAAGCGCACCAGTTCCAGTCCGTCGAGCAGGGCGCTCACCTGCGACTGGGCCAGCTCGTTCTCGCGGATCTTGGCGTTGAGTGTGCCGACGTAGCCGAATTCGTTGTTGATCCGGCCCCAGAGTACGCGGATGGCGTGCTGCAGGGTTTCGCCGAAGGCATAGAGATGGTCGCGCAGATCGGCGAGATAGACGTCGGCATCGGCATGACGGCCCTGGTGACGGGCCTCCTTGACGTGCTCGGCCAGCATGCGGAAGGTGGCCAGGGCGGAGGCGGTGTTGGCGTCGACCTGACGGTTGCGCGTATCGCGTAGGGCCTCCTCCAGGAGCGCACGCACGGCGCGGCGCAGATGCAAATCGGCGCCGGGCTCGGGGCGGTAGAGCACTCGGTCCTTGAGCAGGCGTTCGCGCACCGAGGCGTCCAGGAGATGCTCCGGCACCGAGCCTTGCAGATAGGCGTCCATGATGGTCTCGGCGTGGCGCCCGAGCCGTTTCAGAAAACGGATCCCGCTCTGGCGCAGCTCGTCGCTCACATCAGCTCTCCCTGGACGGCGCCTTCGGCGCGTTTTTCGAGCTCCAGTCCCTCGGCGGCATCGATGAAGCGGATGACCTCGTAGAGATAATCGATCTTGCCGGTGGCCAGATAGATCTGCTTGTCCGGGTTGGGCCGCACCAGATAGCCCAGCTCGGTCAGGCGTTTGAAGACCAGCTTGATCTGGGCGTCGACCGTCTCGCTCGCGGAGTTGAACAGCCGATAGCGGCTGATGCGTCCAAGCTGTTCGCGAAAGGCCGGGGTGTCCTCGATGAGGGTCTGCAATTCGCCGAGGCGCATGGGTGTGCCCTCGGTCGGCGGCGCATCCTGCCCGAGCGCCTCCTGCACCAGGATCAGCCAGTCGGCGAGCGGGGTCAGCGACTGGCAGATGTCGCGGAACTGCTGGCCGACCACGCGGCGTTCGTCTTCGCCCAGCTGGCAGTAGCCGCAGAAGAAGACCGCCTCCTCGCGCTCGCTGCCGAGCCCGACGACCAGCCGGTTGAGTTGTCCGAGATAGGCATCGACCTGTTCGCGGTTGCCCGCGACCTGGAGAAAACGCCAGCCGTCCTCGTCGGTGGTGCGGCAGATGAACGCACCGCGCAGCAGGCGCTCGATGACCTGGCCTTTAGTCGACAACATTGGCGCAAGCCTCCTGACCTTGATCCTGACGCTGCTGTAGCCGCGCGGCGATGGCGTCGATGCGGGGTTTGACGACCTGGAGCTGTCGCGTCTGTCGATCGACGATGTAACGGTTGGTGAAGAGTCCCAGCACCTCGGACTCGGGGTTGGGGAAGGCACCGAGGATGCGGATGGCGTTGGCGTCGCAGGCGTCGAAGATCTTCTTCACGTTCTGGTGGTGCAGGGTGCCCAGTTCGTCGATCGGCCAGTGGACGACCACCGACGCGTCGGCGCGCAGCAGCCGGGTGAAGGCGAGCAGGAACTTGCAGAGGATGAGATAGGCCATGCCGTGACTGGAGGACTCGTTGAGCTGGCGGTCGGTGCGGATCACCAGATCGCTGCGTCCTTCGCGCAGTCGCAGCTCGATTTCGAGCAGTCCGGCGACACCGCCGCTGGGGGCCGAGCGGCCGATGATCTCGAGCGCCTGGCGCATGCTGTTGACATAGTCCGCGTTCGGCAGGCCGTCGAAGCCGCTGTCGCGCCAGTCCTCGAAGGCGGTGATGAAGGCGCGCAGATCCGGCCAGAATTCGAGTTCGCTGATGCGCGAGCGGATCAGGACCGCCGAGTCTGAAACGCCGTCGAGCGAGAGATCCTCGGCCACTTCGCGCGTGATGCGCCTGCTTTGGTTCTCGATGCGCCGATCGATGTCGTCCAGCACCACGTAATAGTCCGCCAGATCCTTGCCGAAGATGCGTCCCTGTTCGCGCAGCCCTGTCAGTTTCTGCGGCACCAGTTCGTTGAGCAATTGGGCCAGCTGTTCGACCAGTCGGCGGTGATCCAGCGCCGGGGGCGACCCTGGCTCGCCGGGTAGACGGCAGTCGGCGCGGCTGCGTTCCCAGGTCTCGGCCAGGCTGGATCCGGCGTTGGCGGCGATTAGGCGATCGAAATGCTCGACCTGGTTTCGAACCTCGATGAGGAGCTGCTCGCGCCCTTGCAGCAGATCCTCGCCGAGACGCAGCCGTTCCCCCAGATCGCCGGCCGGTGGCGACTCCTCCGGCGGGAGCTTGAGCGCGTCGAGTCGGCGCCGCTGGCTTTTCAATCGGGTCAGACTCGCCTCGGTGGCCTCGGCCTGATCGTTGGCCCCTTTGAGCGCCGCTTGCAGCTCGGCGCGCGCGCGTTTAAAGGCCTCTTCCGCCGTGGCGAACTCCCGGTTGAGCCGGGCGGCGCGTCCGCGCTCCTCATCCAGCCGGGTCTGTAGCTCGGGTTTGCGACCCAGCCAAGTCCGTTGATACCAGTTGTCGTAATCCTGGATGTAGGCGCGGCGTCCCTCGGTGCGTTGGATGCGCTTTTCCAGGTCATCCATCTGCCGTTTGAGATCGGCGATCAGCGCATCGTCGACGCCTCGGGATTTCAGTTCGTTGCGATACCAGTGCTCGCAGGCGTCGAGTTCCTCCTTGGCCTTGCGCTTGCGTTCCTCGATCGCGCCCTGGTTTTGGGCGATTTCGGTATCGGTCCGGCCGATGACGTCCTGCCAGTGGGTCTTGAGCTCGCTCAGTGCCTCATGGTGACGGTCGCTCAGATCCGCCTCCCAGTGTTCTTGGTCCTTGGTCAGGCGTTGGAGGCGTGCGTCCAGGTCGCTCAGTGCCTTGCGGTCGTGAAGCTGGCGCTCGCGCAGCGCGGCCTCGAACCGGCCCTTGAGCGTGCGCCGTTCCTCTTTGAGCCGACTGAGGTCCTCGCGACGGGCGCGCCGCTCGCCTTGGGCCAGGGTCTGTTCGCGCTCGTGGGCGACGAGTGCCGTCTGGGTTTGGTCGAGTCGGGTTTCGGCCTCGCGCAGACGGTTGTCCACATCGTTCAGTGCGTCCTCGGCGTTCTGTAGATGCTGGCGTAGCGCCTGCTCCGAGACGGCGTGCGCCGGGGTGTCGATGGCCTTGAGGTCGAGCCGCAGTCCGCCGAAGCTGTCGGGATCGTCCTCGGTCGGCTGGGGTTTGAGGTCGGTGCGTTGCAGCAGGGCCGGGTCCAAGACCTTACCCAAGCAGGTTTCCCAGCCGGGGCGTTCGCGACGCAGGAATTCGAGCAGGCTGTGCTGGCCGGGATAGAGCAGACGCTGTGCGTCATCGACTGCGCCTTGGCGCTCCTCGCGCTGGCGTCGGATCTTGCGCAAGGCCGTGTCTGCGGCATCGCGCTGGCGCCGTTGCTCCTGATGCTGGGCGTCGAGCTGGGTCAGCCGGGTCTCGATCTCCTCGATCTCGGCGTCCGCCGTCTCCAGACGCTGGTCGAAGACGGCCAGCTCGTGGCGCTCCTCTTCGGTATGGGCGGCGTTTTCGAGGCGCGTCTTGAGGCGCTCGCGCTCTAGTTCGCAGTCGCTCTTGCGCTGGCGAAACTCGGCGAGCCCGACCTCCCGCTCGTTCCGCTGCTGTTCCCTCAGCGTATCGACCGCCGCGTTGTTCTGCTCCAATAGGCGCGCTTTTCCTTCCTTGAGGTCGTTGTCCCGTTGACGTAGCTCCTCAAGCTGGCGCTCGCGCCGCTGGCCGATTCGGTGTTGGCGCTCCAGATAGTCGCGCTCTACATCCTGGTGGGTATCGGTCAACAGGCGAAGACGTTCTTTGAGGCTTTCACGGTCCTCGCGCCAGTCGCCGAGCCGTTCCAGATCGGCCTTGATCTGTTCGATGTCGGCGTCGAGATAGGTCCGGTATTGCTGCTCGATCTGGTTCAGTTCCGTCTCGCAACGCTCGATCTCGCCCTTGCTGCTCGAACGCTCCCGATCGAATGCGTGGCTGTCGTTATCCCACGCCTGTTTCAGACGTTTCAGTGCCCGGTCGTTGTGCTCGACGCGGGCGCGGGCCTCCTCCAGGCGCTGCTGTTCGAGCGGCTCTTCGAGCCGATAGCTCTGTTTGAGTCCGCTCAGTCGCCGTTCGCGAACGAGCAGTTCCTGGTAGGCGCGTTCGAGCCGATCGAACTCCGGGCGCATGGCCTCGAAGCCTTGGATCAGGCGGCTTTCTCGAATCCAATCCTCCACCTGCTTGAGTTTGAGCTGGGAGGTGGGCGGACTGACGCCGTCCTCCTCCAGGATGGCGGCGATCATGGAGCGGACCGTCTCCATCTTGCCCTCGCGCGAATGTACCGCCCGCGCCAGTTTTTCGAGGTGTCGTAGCGACTGTCTAGGCTGGCACAGCGAATACTGGCGCCCGAGCGCGCGCAGCTCGCCGGCGTTGCTGCTTGTGGCGAACAGTGCGCGGTCGTTCTGTAGGATGGCGCGGTACTCGCGCGTGTTGAGCAGACGGGTCGTCGGGACACCGAGCTGACGCAGACGGAGACCCAGCTCTTTCATGCCGATGCAGGTCAGGCGATCGCCCTGTCGGGCGCGGCTGTAGTCGTCCAGGTCGAACGGGCGTTGTACCAAGCGGTAAACGACGCCCTTGCCGTCGGAGGCGGCGGCGAGCACCGCTTGGCAGATCTGCTCGTCCATGCGCTGGTATTCGTAGATGATGAAGCTCTGCTCGGTCGGCAGATACCAGCGCTCGAAGCTGTCGCGGGTGGCGGGCACGACGCGGCTTGGATACTCGCCGTAAAAGACCGGGACGAGCCGTTGCAATGTGGTCTTGCCGGAGGCGTTGGTGCCGCATATGTTGGTGTGGGCGTCGACCTTGAGTTCCACGACGCCTTGCAGGTGAGTATTGATGAGTAGGATACGATTCAGGCCGGGCATGCGGTTCCTTGCGCGAAGGGGAGGGATACGGACATCCAATTGTAACGGTTGGCGAGGTTCTGAGGGGGCGCGAGCCAAGGAGGCGCAGCGTGTGTTCTAGATATGTGTCGCTCGTGTCTGGGCGCCTTGATGTTCGGCTTCGAGCGCGACGTGCCATGCCGACGATTTCAGCGCGGGCAATGCAGTGAAACTCGATAATTTCAAGATCGTTCTCCGGTCGCTCAACCTCTTCTTTTTGATCTTTCTGATCATCGGCTCCGTGTTTTCCGGGCTTGGCGCGGCGTTTTATCGCGTCGAGGCGGAAACCTTTTTTACGTCAACGATCGCTCAGGAGCACTATCGCGTCGAGTTGATGAAAGGAATCACGGAGGGGGTGTTTGCCGAGGTGGTCAGCGATTTGTTTGTTCTGAGCAAACAGGACGAGCTCTCTCGCTATCTCAATCAGGGCGATCGCCAGGCGCTGTCGGTGCTCGCATCGGAATTTCTGGCGTTTGCGACATTGAAGGGCGTTTACGATCAGGTGCGTTTCCTGGACGCGACGGGTAAGGAGCTGGTGCGTGTCAATTTCAATGGGGGCGCAGCCGCTATCGTGCCGCCCGAGGAACTCCAAGACAAGGGCAAGCGCTACTACTTCACGGATACATTGGTGCTCAAGGCCGGCGAGGTGTTCGTGTCGCCGTTGGATCTCAACATCGAGCGAGGGGCGCTTGAGCGTCCATTGAAACCGATGATTCGGTTTGGTACCCCTATCGTCGATGCGTCGGGCGAGAAGCGAGGCATCGTCTTGCTCAACTATTTGGGCGACTTTTTGCTGGATCGATTGACGAGCGTGAGCGTTTCTGGGCTTGGTCGGGCCATGCTGTTGAATGCCGATGGCTATTGGCTGCTGAGTCCACGCAAGGAGGATGAATGGGGATTTATGATCGATGCCCGCGCCGAGCGCAGCTTCGCTCACGACTTCCCCGAGGAGTGGGCCGTCATACGCTCTCACGGTAAAGGGCAGCTGCAAACGGAGCACGGATTTTTCGCCTTCGAGACGATCGCTCCGCTTGCGCCGGAGTATCGTTCCAGTACCGGTGCGACAGTCGCGGAAAGCCCCAGCAAAGCACGGCTCGATCCGGAGGATTATGTGTGGTTCCTGATCTCCTACGTGCCGTCGGAGGTCGTGGAGGATCACGACCGACGTCTATTGATCCGCGTGTTTGTCTTCGGTTTCGGCCTGTTTGCAGTGATTTCGGTGGGGACTTGGTATCTGGCTGTGGCGGTCGTTCGGCGTCGAGTCTACGAGACGCAGTTACTGGAACTCGCCCATTACGATCGCTTGACCGGACTCCCTAACCGAACCCTGTTCTTCGATCGGATCGAGCAGATTCATGCCAACGCGGTTCGCTACGCGCGCAGCTATGGCCTGCTCTATCTCGACCTGGACGGGTTCAAGCAGGTCAACGACAGCCTGGGTCACCAGGCGGGCGATCGGCTGCTGGTACAGGTCTCCGAGCAGTTGCTGAAAGGGGTGCGCAAGGCGGATACGGTCTCGCGGCTTGGAGGGGACGAATTCGCGATCATCTTGTCCGATGTCTCCGATCCGCAGGGGGCGCGGCGCTTGGCCGAGAAGCTCCTGGGTTTGGTGTGCGAGATCCGGGAGCCGGCGCAAGCGGGTATTCCTTTCGGCATGAGCATCGGTATCGCCCTCTACCCGAACGACGCGACGTCCCCGCGCGAGTTGATCCTCCATGCCGATCAGGCGATGTATCGGGCCAAGAGACGCGGTAAGAATCAGTGCGAACTCTATAGCGAGCGAGTCTGACCGCGCGTTCGTCTCCGGATTGCGCCCTCGCTCCGTCCGGGCGACGGGATGCGCCTCAAGGCATCAGCGTTTTGGCCGCTCCGCCGAGTCCGTCGAGCAACATCTGGACGCCGATGACGGCGAGGATCAGCCCCATGATGCGGGTGACGACGTTGAGTCCGGCCTGGCCGAGGAAGCTGACGATGCGTTCGCCGAAGAGGAAGAAGAGCAGTGTGATGAAGCAGAGCAGGGCGAAGGCGAGGATGGTAACGATCATCTCGCCGAGGTTGCCGGTGGAGGCGAAGTTCATCGCGGTGGCGATGGTGCCGGGGCCGGCGAGGATGGGGATGGCGAGCGGTGAGATGGCGACGCTGAGCGCGGTCTCCAGGCTGTCGGCTTGGTCGGTCTCGGTCGGTTGATGCACGCTCGAGGGGGAGCCGTGCAGCATCTGGTAGCCGATGAGTGCGACCAGCACCCCGCCGGTGATGCGAAAGGCCGGCAATGTGATGCCGAAGAGCCCGAAGATGAGCTTGCCGAGCAGCACGAAGATCAAAATCAATAGGAAGGCGGCGAAGACGGATTTGATGGCGACGCGTCGGCGTACCTGCTTCGAGTCGTCGGCGGTGAGCCCGAGGAAGACCGCCGTGTTGGCGATGGGGTTCATGATGGCGAAGAAGGCCATGAACACCGAGGCCAGATGCCCCAGCATGTGGCGCAGCTCGGTGAGGTGTGGCGAGAGTGCATCCATTGTCGATCCCTTTCGTGGTTCGGCTGGACAGACATGATGCCATGCTCCGGGAGCGGGTGCTCGAACGCCGGCGGCTCGGCGCAGATCAGGCCGGCTTCTTCGACCGCTGGGCCTCATGACGCGGGCGATTGTCATTCGGTGAGGATGGGTGGCGCTCTGTCGCCTTCGAGTAGAGTTGGTAACCGCCGCCTCCGGCCCGCTTGGCGGAATACATCGACCAGTCCGCGTGTTGACGCAGCATCTTTGCGCTCTGTGCGTCCTCCGGGTAGAGCGCAATCCCGATGCTGGCCCCGACGGTAAGTTCCTGTTCTCCGATCTGGAAGGGGGCCGATAGGGCCGTTACCAGCTTTTCGGCGACCTGGATCGCACCCGCCGTGTCATACAGCCGTTCCAACAGCACCACGAACTCGTCCCCGCCGATGCGGGCGACCGTGTCGCAGGCCCTGATCGCGCCTTGGATGCGTCGCGCGACCTCCCGCAACACGGCGTCTCCGGCGGCATGGCCGTGCAGATCGTTGACCGGCTTGAAGCGGTCCAGGTCGATCAGCAGCAGGCCCACGCTCTGGCTGTCGCGCTGTGCGGCAGCCAGTGCATGCTCGGTTCGGTCGTCGAGGAGCAGTCGGTTGGCGAGCCCGGTCAGGGGATCCGAATGTGCCGCCTGGCGCAGCTGGCATTCGCTGTCACTCAGTCGCCGGTTGGCCTGGGCCAGTTCTTGGGTGCGTTCGGCAATGCGCTCCTCCAGTGTGCTCGCGGCCTGATCCAGGGTGTCGACCATCGCCTGGCGCGCGATCAGAGCCTCCATCTGCGCCTCCTCGCGCGCACGTCGTTCGCTATGGATGCGGTCGGCGAGGGCGAAGGACAGCAGCAGCATCTCCAGCGCCGACCCGATCTGTAGCATGTGGGCAGTGAAGGCGTTGGTCGGAACCCAGCCGAAATTGCGCATGGCGGCAAGCGCGGCCCCGAGCAAAAGGGCTGCCCAGGCCATGAGGAAAAAACGTGCGCCGCCGCGTCCCCGACGTAGTCCGATGACTCCGGCCGCGATGCCGATTAGACAGGCCGGCAGGCTGTTGATGGACAGGACCTTCGCGGCCAAGGCGGTTGGCGCTTCGTTGGTGAATAGGTCGTGGAAGACGATGTAGAGCAGATTGAAGGCGAATAGGGACAGGACGATAAGCAGTAGCCGATCCAGGCGCGGCATGATGCGTCTGGTGTCGAGAAAGCGGCGCACGAACCAGAGTCCGAAGAGTCCGGCGGCCGAGAAGCCGAAATCGGATGCGGCGATGTTCCAGTGTGCCCAACCGCTCCACAGGTACTGGCTGCCGATACCGGTGAGAGCGAGCTGGCCGCAGGCCATGCTGGCGACGAAGCACACATAGAGAAGATAGCTGGCCTCGTGCAGCGAGAGATAGAGCAGCAGGTTGTAGAGCAGCAGCGCGGCGAGCGCGCCGAAATAGAGCGATATGGCCCCGTAGCTGGAGGCCGTCTCAGCGGTGAAGGCCCTGGGCTGCCAGAGATGAAGCGGGATCGTGAGGCTGCCCGAGGAGCGGACTTGGAGATAGAAGTCGATGGGCTCCGCGCCGACCTCGATCGGCAGGACGAAGAAGCGGTGAGCGATTGGGCGTTGCTCGAAGGGATAGGCGTATCCCGTGATCGTTGGCGGACCTTCGGGACCGTAGAGTCGGATGTGGTTGAGCGAGAAATAGGCGATTTCGAGCCACCATTGCGCTGGCGTGCTGGAGGGGGACGCCAGTCTGAAGCGCAGCCAGTAGGTCGAATGCGAATAGCCGAAGTTGATTTCGCTACCACCGGGGACTGGGCGGAAAGCCGCCGCATGGGTGGCGTCTTGGACCTCTTCGAAGGTCAGGCGTCCGCTCGGATCCTCCAGATACTCGACGTGGGTCGCCAGATCGTAGCGCTCCTGGTGTGGGTCGAGCAGCAGCGTGGATTCGGATGGCCAGGCGCGCGCGCACGTCAGGCTCGTCAAGAGCCAGAGGAGCAGGAGTGTTGGGAGAGTCCAGTCGATGCGTGCGCGAGGTAGAGCAGGGGACCGGTTTCGGCTGTTCGGTGCCGAGTGATCTGGTATGACGAATTTCAGTGGAGCGTCTCTGTGTGAATCGTCGAGCGACATTGAAGCTGCGTCGACCTCTAATCTGGGTCCGATCGCGATCGGGTGAAATCCGAGTCGGACGGGGCGCACTGTTTATAGACCCTCTTCGCTGTCGGCGTCACCCTCTTATGCGCCGCACTTTGCCCGGTTGAGGCCGGATGTCGTCAAGCGGTTCCTCGTATGAACCCTGATGTGTTTAGAGGCAGGGCTTGATTGCAGGTTAAAAACCATCCACATCAGAGCTGGTTGAAATCATCCAGATCCCTCTGTCCGCGTCGATACCTCAGGAGTCCAGCCGTATGAATTTCAGGTCGATCCGTTTCAAAATCGCGCTCTGGTCTGGGCTTTCGTTGGCCGTGTTGAGCGCGGTACTGACGCTCAGTTC
Source organism: Thiorhodococcus drewsii AZ1 (assembly GCF_000224065.1). Taxonomy (GTDB): domain Bacteria; phylum Pseudomonadota; class Gammaproteobacteria; order Chromatiales; family Chromatiaceae; genus Imhoffiella; species Imhoffiella drewsii. The sequence continues at coordinate 175,071 of NZ_AFWT01000006.1, read as the reverse complement.
GGCCTGGTCCCTGAATCAGCAGGTCGAGCAAGAACGCCTAATCGCCTTCTCCAATGCCAAGGAACTGTTGTTGATTAGCGCTCAGGAGAAGGCGAAGGAGGTCGAGGAGGGGATTCGCCCGGCGTTTCAGACCGCGCGGGTCCTTGCTCAAACCCTGGCGACCCTGGTGGGCCAGCAAGGCGGTGCGCTCGACTCCACGGCGGCGGCGATCGATCGCGAGTCCGTTAACCGCATCCTCCAATCCATTCTGCGCGAGCATCCCGGTTTCCTCGCGCTCTACACTGCCTGGGAGCCCAACGCCTTCGACGGACGCGACGCAGAGTTCGTCGGCCAGACTGGCACCGATGCCAGTGGTCGGTTCATCCCTTATTGGAGTCTTGCCGCAGATGGGGCGCCCGTTCTTGAGCCGCTGGTGGACTATGAAACTCCGGGCGCTGGCGACTACTACCTGCTTCCTAAAAAGACCGGGGCGGAGCAGTTGATCAATCCCTACACCTATCCGGTTCAGGGGAAGGATATGCTGATTACCTCTCTGGTTGAACCGATCCTGATCGACGGGCGGTTTCAGGGTATCGCCGGCGTCGATCTGGCCCTTGGCCATTTGCAGCAGATGATCGACGAGGCCATCAGCAATTTTCGCGATGGCGTTGGCGGGCTTGCCATCATCGCGAACGACGGCACCATCGTTGCCGCCAGTGGTCGACCGCAGCTCATCGGCAAGCCGATCTCCGCGATGCATGAGGATTGGGAAGAGGACCTGAAGGCCATTCGGGATGCGAAGCCGGTCGTCGAGGAGGATGAGGGCAATCTCATGGCGGTGGTGCCGGTCCACTTCAGCGATTCCGCCCAGGTTTGGGGTGTCCAGCTCACGCTGCCGCTGAGTTGGGTTGAGGCTCAGGTGGACGAGGTGGCCGCTCAGGGGCGGCAGACCATTGCGTTGATGGTCGGTGTGGCTATCCTCGTTCTCGTCCTGGGCATGGGGCTCATGCTGGTTGTCGCAAGCTTCGTCGTACGCCCAATTCGCCGTCTCAGCCAGGCATTGCACGATATCTCCGAGGGAGAAGGCGATCTCACGCATGATCTCGATGATTCGGGTCGGGACGAGATTGCCGATCTGGCGCGTGCCTTCAACAGCTTCCAAGCCAAGTTGAGGGTACTGATTCGTCAACTCAGCGATGGTGGCGGGCAGGTTGCCGCGTCGGCCGACCAGCTCTCTGCGGCGAGCAACCGTGGCGCGGGGATCGTCAGCCGACAGCAGTTGGAGACGGATCAGGTGGCGACGGCCATGAACGAGATGACCGCGACCGTCGCGGAGGTCGCGCGTCATGCCGCCCAGGCGGCCGAGGCCACCCGTCAGGCCGATCAGCAGGCCGACTCGGGACGTGGCGCTGTCAGTCGCGCGGTGGAGACGATGCAGATGCTCTCTCAGCAAGTGCAGTCCGCGACCGACGCCATTGCTCGGGTGTCCGCTGATGCGGGTCAGATCACATCCATTCTCGACGTGATCGGTGGCATCGCCGATCAGACCAACCTTCTGGCCCTCAATGCGGCGATCGAGGCCGCGCGCGCCGGCGAGCAGGGACGGGGGTTTGCCGTCGTCGCCGACGAGGTTCGCACATTGGCGCAGCGCACGCAGAACTCGACGCGCGAGATCCAGGAGATGATCGATCGGCTTCAGGTCGGAACCCGGGGCGCGGTCGAGGTGATGGACGCCGGACGGGACAAGGCGCAAGGTGGCCTGAACGCCGTGGCCGAGGCTGCCGACGCGATCGAAACCATGGCCAGTTCGGTTGCCGCCATCAAGGACATGAACATCCAGATCGCCAGCGCCGCCGAGGAGCAGACCGCCGTTGCCGGAGAGATCGATCGTAACCTGAGTAACATCGCGCAGCTCGTCGACCAAGTCTCCTCCGATACCTCAGAGATCAGCGGTGCGGCCGAGATGCTCAAGCAACTCGCGAGCGATCAGAATGCCCGCGTCGGGCGCTTCAAGGTTTGACAGAGGCGCTTGCTCATTAGGCTCCTGCTTCGAGTCGATTTCGTCCTTGATTTACGCCGACCGAGAGGCTTGCCAAGACCATGTCGCAACAGATCAGCAAAGATACCCGCCTCTGTATCTCCCTGGCTGGGCGGCCGAGTAACATCGGAACCCGTTTCCACAATTTCCTCTACGAGGAACTGGGTCTCGACTTTGTCTACAAGGCCTTTACCACCAGCGATCTGGCTGCGGCCATTGCCGGTATCCGAGGGCTCGGTATCCGGGGCTGTGGGGTCTCGATGCCTTACAAGGAGGACTGCATCCCCTATCTGGATGTGTTGGATGCATCGGCAGAGACACTGCGTTCGGTCAATACCATCGTCAATGACGATGGTTGCCTGCGTGCTTACAACACCGATTACATCGCCGTCTCAACGCTGTTGGATCGGCACGGGGTGTCTCGCGATCTCTCGTTTGCCTTGCGCGGCAGTGGCGGGATGGCCAAGGCCGTGGCTGGCGCCTTGCACGACGGGGGCTTTCGTTCGGGCATCATCCTCGCCCGTAACGAGGTCACAGGCCGACAACTGGCGGAGACCTACGGATACGAGTGGCGGGCGCAGCTCGGCGAGATCCGGCCCGGCCTGCTGATCAATGTCACCCCCATCGGTATGGTCGGTGGTCCGGATGCGGAGACGCTTGCCTTCGATCCCGAGATCATCGACGGCGCGCAGACGGTCTTCGATGTGGTTGCCCTGCCGCCCGAGACCCCGCTGATCCGCTCCGCAAGGGAGCGGGCCAAGCCGGTCATCACGGGTGCCGAGGTGATCGCCCTGCAGGCCGCCGAGCAGTTCGCGCTCTATACCGGCGTGCGGCCGACCGAGGATCAGATCCGTCGGGCTTCGGAGTACGCGCGCGGCTGAAAGGCGAACGGGGCGTGTGGTCGGCGGAGTAGGGGCTCACGCTCTAATGCGTTTTTGCTTCGGCCGGCAACCGGAGTTCAGTCAATCGTCCCTGGAGCCGGGCTTGTGGCATCCCTGCCCATCTGGCAAGTCTGAATTCGCCAGCCGTTCCGGGAGTCCGCTCCGGGGACGGTGTCCAGCTTCAAGGTGAAGGCGCGTTCCCGCTTTTGGCATCCGCTGGACTGTTCGGCGCTTCGAGCGAGGGGTTATGCCAGCTCCCGTGTGTTCGGATCAGCTCGTCCGCCGCTGCCGGTCCCCATGTGCCGGGTTCGTAAGGCTGGGCCTTGGGGTGCATCTCCAGAACGGGATCGACCACACGCCAAGCAGCCTCGACCGCGTCCTCGCGCGTGAAGAGCGCGCCATTGCCGGCCATGGCGTCGCTGAGCAGACGTTCGTAGGGCATCTCCGCCCCGATCTGCTCCTCGGACAGATAGAGTTCGCGCTGGTCGCCGACAAACTCCTTGCCCGCGCGTTTGACGCGTGCCGCCAGCGCGACAGCAGAGTTGGGGGAGAGGCGGAAGCGCAGATAGTTGGCCCGGCCAGCTTCCGGCGCCGAGTCGTCGAAGAGGCGTTGCGGTGGCGGCTTCAGTTCCACCAGGATCTCGGCTGCCGTGGTGGCCAGACACTTGCCGGCGCGCAGATACCAGGGCACGCCCGCCCAGCGCCAGGAGTCGATGAACAACCGCAGGGCGCAGAAGGTCTCGACGTCCGAGTCGCTCGCCACGCAGGGTTCGTCCAGATAGCCGCGATATTGGCCGCGTACCATGTCGTTTGGATGCAGCGGGCGCATGGCCTGAAAGACCTTGGCCTTTTCGTTGTGGACGGCGCCGTATCCCTGATAGGCCGGTGGCTCCATCGCCAGCAGCGCGACGATCTGGAACAGATGATTTTGGATGACGTCGCGCAGGCAGCCGGCGCTTTCGTAAAAGGCGCCGCGACCCTTCACGCCGAAATCCTCCGACAGCGTGATCTGCACGCTGGAAATGCTGTTGCGATTCCAGATCGGTTCGAGAAAGGCGTTGGCAAAACGGAAATAGAGGATGTTCATGATCGCCTCTTTTCCGAGATAGTGGTCGATGCGAAAGATCGCATTTTCCGGGAACGCTGACAGGGCGATGCGGTTGAGTTCGCGCGCCGACGCCAGGTCGCGCCCGAACGGCTTCTCGACGATGAGTCGCGCCTGATCGGCCAGGCCCGTTTCGCCCAGTCCCTTGATGACCGTGCTGAAGAGCGCGGGCGGAATGGCCAGGTAATAGGCCGGATGCCGCGCCTCGCCGAGCGCCTGCTTGAGTTTCAGGAAGGTCTCTGGGTCGTGGTAATCACCGTCCACATAGCACAGCAGAGACAGCAGTTTGTCGAGGGCGGCGCGATCATCGGTCTTGCCGGCTTGCTCGATGCCATCCCTCGCATGCTCGCGCAGTTGGTCGAGGCCCCACCCAGAGGCGGCGACGCCGAGGACCGGTACATTGAGGGTGCCCCGGCTGGCCATGGCGTGAAGTGCCGGGAAAATCATCTTGTGCGCCAGGTCTCCGGTCGCCCCGAAGACAACCAGCGCATCCGCGTGCGCCGGGCGGTCATTGATCTCGTCCATTCAAATCTCCTCGTGGATGTCGGCGGGAAGAAAGGGGTCGATCTGCGGCAGATGGTTGGTTTGGATGCGAAGAGGGTGAGGTAAGTTCGTCTGGATGTATAGATGGAGTCGGCGATCCCGATCTCGATGCGCCATCCGTGCATATATCTGTTCGAAAAATAGCCCGGCCACGCTCTGCTTGACGTGAGGTCCACCGCGAGTCAGAGGTCCGTCGGATCGACGAGTAGGAGGCCCAATGATCATCGCATCGGTCGGGGGTGATCGATGGTATGGGCTGAGTGAGGTGCGCCAGGGACTGATCGAGGCGCTGCTGCGGAATACGAATGCGATGTCCAGACGCAAAAAGACGCGCTCAGAGGCGCGTCTTTTTGTTCGGTATTTGGTGCCCAGGGGCGGAATCGAACCACCGACACGCGGATTTTCAATCCGAAGGTCCCGTTTATAAAAGCTAGCTTAGAAAGACATTTTTACGCTTAGGGTACCAGCTAGGGTACCATTGCGTTGTCAGGCGCGATAACATTAAGCCATGCTCGACAGTGTCAGTTGACGCATAAATGAAACCCCGGAGGGCGGGCACCCAACGGGCTTCAGTTACCCACTGCTATTGGGGTAGCAGCATGGCAACGATCACCAAACTACAGCGTGCTTCCGGGACCGTCTACAAGGCCCGGGTCCGGCGCGCTGGCCAAAACGGCCAGATCTCCAAGACCTTTCCGACTCGCACAGCTGCTGAACGTTGGGCGCGTAAGATCGAGGGCGCAATCGTAGATGACAATGCTGGTTTGACCAGCGAGGGTCAGAAGCACACTCTGGGGGAGACCATCGCCCAGTACCGAGCAGACAAGCTGCCGAAGCTGCGTCCGTCGACTGCCCGCGCTTATGAGGACCACCTCGAATATTGGGAATCCAGCCTTGGGCATCTGCGCCTGAGCGAGATTACTCCGGCTAAGATCGCCGATCATCGGGACAAGCTTCAGGAGGGCAGGGCACCGGCGACGGTGTCACGCTATCTGGCCACCCTAGCTAGTGTTCTGACGTTTGCCAAGAAGAGTAAGCATTGGCTGAAGGACTCGCCGATGGATGCGGTTGAGAAGCCCATTGTTAGTAATGGGAAAACCCGTTTCCTGACGCAGGACGAGTTGAAGAGGCTTTTGGAGGCATGCAGGTCATCTGAGAGTCCGGATCTCTATTTGGCTGTCCTGATTTCGATCACTACGGGGGCGCGTCAGGGTGAGGTGTTCGGCCTTCGATGGTGCGATGTGGACCTTGTCAGCGGCGCGTTGTTCTTGCGCGTCGATAGTGAGACCCGCACCAAAGGGGGCGTTCGTCGTGTGGGGATCGCCTCGCAAGTGAGGCCGCTACTGGAGGAACGGCTGGAAGCTTTGAAGGCGAAGTGCAGGGGAGCAGATGGCGACGAGAAGGAGATGCCTGAGCGTGGTCTGGTTTTTCCGAGCCGGATAAGCACCAAGCAGCCCGTAGACCTCCGGACACCGTTTTGGACAGCGTTGAGGCGAGCCGGAATCGAGAATTTCAGATGGCATGATCTCAGGCATTCGGCTGCTTCCTTTATGGCTGCAAACGGTGCGAGCCTACTCGAAATCGGCACCGTCTTAGGGCACAAGTCCTCGAATACGACGAAGCGATATGCCCACCTCACCGAACAGGCGACAGACATCTTGGTTCAAAGTACTGCAGACAGAGTCCTCGGCGGCGCGTCGTAATCTTTATGCTGTGTTACCACAAACCAGTCCGCGGGCGAAAACCAGTTCAATCAAGATGGCGTTGCTGTGCTTGTTCTACCGGCATCGTTGAGCTCAGATCAGGGTCTTGAGTAGTCCCTCCGCGAACCTGAGCAGGCTTTCCTCAGATCGTCGAGATCCGTTGTTCGGCGTATGTTGGCATTGAGCGCATCCGAGCCGCAGGTGAACGAAACCACACGTTGCAGTGAGGTGAGTAGCAAGCAAGCCATTTGTGCGCTACCAATATCTATCGATTCGTGTGCGTGGCGGTGATGATTCCTGTGGGCAGCTGCCGAAGATGCCCTCGACCTCCTAATTTGCGCCGAAGATGCCTACCTCTCATAAGAGGGCATCTTCGGCGGTGAGGGCATCTTCGTGGGCGAAGGGGCATAGTCGTCTCGGCGTCAATAAGCCTAGGGAATACGAAACGTGCTCATGCGCACGATTACATGGCCAAGTTCGCATCACCTGATGGAGCAGATCTGGCTCTAACGGAGAGACCCGCTTTCAAGCTTCGATACCCGTGCTACGGTGCTCACAGATGGGCTGCCCAAGCGACTTCCGTGCGCGTCTGTCGCTTGCGGGGTCGGGCGTGAGCCGGAGACTTGTCGATCCAAGCACGGCCGTTACCAAATCCGCGCCTTCGAGATCGTGGACGCCTATGCATCCAGCCTCCGCGAGGAGCTCGGCGAGGCGGCGGTCTTCACCCGCCCGGCAACCCCCAGCGACTGGACTGTAGTGGTCAGGGGCTAGAGGGCGATCATGATCGCGCGCGCCGGCGTGGCACGCGTCAGGTCACCATGATCCAGGCCGAGCATCTGGCGGTGATCGGCGCCCTGCTGGGTTGTGTCGCACCTGCGCCCGAGATTTTGCGCCGCAATTTAGTGGTGTCCGGGATCAATCTGCTCGCACTCAAGGGCCGGCGCTTCCAGATCGGGGAGGCAGGCCGGCGAGGCTCGGTGACGCTTGCGTCCCATTATGTAGCGCTCTACATAATGGGACGACACGGACACAGCACGAGCCAACCCCCTGTCCGCTTTTCTGGGGCTGCGGGCTCATCGCCGAGGGTCGGTGGAAAGGTGCAAGGCTCGTCCCGTGTGGCTGGCGGGGCGCACTGGCGATGTCTCTGATCAGGGATGACGTTTGCGGAACCGGATGAAGAAGTTCTCGCGCAGCTCGAACGGCTCATCAATGAGGTCGAACCCGGCCTGCGTGACCTCGTTGATGACGGTGCGGCGATCAGCCCGGACATGTTCGAGGATCCAAGGCGCGCTGATGTCCGGTTCCCGTCGGTAGTCGATGATCGCGAGCACGCCTCCGGGTGCCAGTGCTTCGCGGATTGAGGCGAGCATTGCGTCTGGATACTCGAAGTGATGGTAGGTGTCGCACAGGAAGACCAGATCGACACTGGCGGGATCTAACGCGACGGTTGTCTGCTGGTTGACCACCGGCACCACATTCTCGAGTCCTTCGGCGCGTGCACGACGCCGAATCGAGTCGACGAAGGATTCCGAGACGTCCACCGCATAGACTCTTCCGCTCGGGCCCACCGCCTCGGCAAAGCGCAGTGTGAAGAGTCCAGTCCCGGCGCCGACATCGGCGATTCGCGTTCCGGGATGAATCTGAAGCGCCTGCAGGATCTCGCCGCGCCGGTCGAAGACCTCTCGACCGCTGCGCTCGAAGATGGATTCCCAGCGCTGGGGGTCGGCGCCATGGTAGTCAGCGTTGATCTCCGGTCCGACCGCCGGGGTCTCGGCGGCCAACAAGAGCGGAAGGACGAGCAGCAGAGCGACCGTCAGCGCTGGGCTGAGGATCAATCGGGCGATGGGCATCAGGCGTTCACCTCGTCTTCGGTCGACATCATCGAATGCTTGGCGTCGGTCAATCTCAGCGGTAGACCTCCGCGAGCAGCTCTGGGCAGAGCATCCAAACCAGCGTTTGCGTCACGCTCCAGGCCCGGCCTGTTTCAGAACATCGGTATCAGTGTGCCCCTGAGTGTTCAAGGGGCGGTCGGCATCGACCGCTTTAGAGGAGCCGTGATCGCCGCGCGTGGATTCCACCTGCCGTCGATAGCCGCGCTTTTGCCGCCGCCGGGCGATGTCCTCGACCTGCGCCAAGCCCTCCGCCTCGGACGCCACGCCGACCACCCGCAGGCGTCCGCGCCGTGAGCCGAGTGCGCCCCAGCAAAGCACCAGCGTCCAGTCACCGAGCAGGTCCTGAACCAGATCGACCAGGTAATAGCGATCCTTTTCCGCATGGATCCAGCGTTGCATGGCGTCCGCCCACCAGGAAACGATGGTCCAATGATGGCACAGGAACGGTTGATTGCAGGCTGGACCGTTTCAGGTTGAGGAGGACGTGTGTGCGGCGCAAAAAATCCCTGCCAGGGCGGCAGGGCAAGGACGGCCGAACAGGAACTGGAGCACGCGTCGTGGAGATCAGCCCGTGGGCGTGGGCAGCGGCCGGGATGGTGGCGTTGACTTAGCCATCGGACGTTGGCAGTGCACCTCACCGCCGTGTGTCAGACCGCAGACCTGCCCGTCGAGCGCTAGTGCATGTGTCCGACGCCCGGCGCGCCACGCGGCCCCGGCGAGCCTCGGCTCGGGTGCATGCGTGGCATACTGCGGCAACGGCATGCGGATCAGATGCGGGGTCGGTGGTGGCTGGATCGGCGGTGCGGCACAGCCGACCAGGCTGGCGAGCGCGGCGACGCTGAGCAAGGGATGCAGACGCATGGGGCAGGGACTCTGCGGATGACACTGTCTGCGATCCTAGTCCCCCGACCTCACCCGCAACAGTCGAAAACGGTCTCCCCGGCAAAGGACCGTTTCGACTGTCCTGGCGTGTGCACATCTGCTGTGATGCAGCCATCTCCGGTGACTGATCAACCGCTTCTCCCTACCGCAATGCCGACCTTGCTGACCCGCTGCCGTGCAGCCTGGAGCGCCTTTCGTGTCGGCGGATCTGCTATCGATCCGGAGGCGACTTCACCCGCGACAGCGCCGGTCCCCGAGTCCGATATCCCACGCTATCCGCCCTTTCTCCAGGGCCTGCCGGTGGCCAGCACCGCCCAGATCCTCGCCACCCAGTCCGAGCTGATCGCCAGTCTCCAGGAGGCGTTGGCGATGACCGATAGCGACTACCAGACGTTGGTACTGCCGCTCATCGAGCGCTATGCTGCCTTCGCCCATCTGCTCCCGGCTTCGGAAACCCATCACCATCGCGGCGCGGGCGGACTCTTCCGTCATGGTCTCGAAGTCGCCTTCCAGTGTGCCAGAGCGAGTCGGGGGCGCCTCTTCGCCGTCGACCGCCTGCCGCAGGAGCGGCGACGGCTCGAGCCGCGCTGGCAGCTCGCCGCCGCCGTCGTTGGACTGCTGCACGACGTTGGCAAGCCGGTCGCCGATCTCTTGGTGCTCGACCGTGAGGGCACGACCCGCTGGCAGCCGGTCGACGAGGCCATCCTCGACTGGGCGACCCAGCACGGCATCGACCGCTACTTCCTGCGCTGGAACGGCCAGCGGCTGCATCAGGGGCACGAGGTCTTCACCACCTCGGTGTTTCCGCAACTCATCACCCGCGAGCTGCGTCGCTGGTTAATGGATCCCGATCCCCTGGTCTGGTACAGCCTGGGCAGCGTGCTCGCGGGGCGTGACGACCAGGCGCTGCTCGCCCAGTTGATGCGCGAGGCCGATCGGATCAGCGTCGAGCAGGACCTGCGCGAGAACCGGCTCGACCCCGAAGCGCTCTCGCTCGGGGTGCCGATCGAGCGCTATCTGATCGACACCATGCGCGCTCTGCTGCGCGATGGAACCTGGGCAGTGAACAGTCCCGGCGCGCGGGTTTGGATCTTTCCTGACGGTGTCCACCTGGTCTGGCCCGAGAGTGCCCAGGACCTGGTGCAACGCTTGGCCGAGGCCCGGGTGCCCGGCATCCCACGCGATCCCGACACCCTGGCCGATCTGCTGCTGGAGCGGCAGCTCGCCATCCCCTGTCCGCTGGAGGGGAGCGAGCGTCCAGCGCGAACTTGGCGGCTCGCCCCGCAGGTTCTGACGCGTGATCAGCCTCAGTGGCTTAGCTTCCTGCGCCTGGCCGAGCCCGAGCTGCTGTTCTCGGGCGTGCTTCCACGCGCAACAGCGTTGATCGAGGAGTCCACCGCTTCAGCACCGGCAGCGCGCTCCGTACCGACCGAGCTGGTGACCGAGGAGGCGGAGGCGAGGGCGGTTGCGTCGCCAGTAGAGGCGGACGATACGGAGGCGATGCTCAAGGCGCCCCAGCCGCTGAAGGCGACGTCGAGCGCAGACATCGAGGCAGTGCCGGCGGCGGCGCCGGGGGGATCGTCGCGACCCGCTGCCGAGGCGGCGCGCGCCTGGCTCGAATCGCATCCGCCCGCTGGTTCCGCTCTGATCGCGCTCATGCGCCAGGTGGAGGAGGGGCGCCAACCACCCGAGGTACAGCCCCTCTGGATCGACGGACAGTGTTTTCTGCCCTATCCGCAGGCCTTCCTCGGGAGCGAGGACGATCCGGATCCGGAGCGGATCCTGGACGATCTCTGGGCGCGCGACTGGATCGCCCGCGATCCGCGTCGGCCGCTGGTGCGCGTGCGCGCCTTGGATGGCGTCAGCGGTGTCCTGCTCACCCCGGCCATCTCTGAACGGCTGCTGGCCTTGGGTGGCCCAATGATGTGCGTCTCCATGGCATCCAGTCGCCCAATGCCTGACCGCCAGGCAAGACCACCAGCGGCCAAGTCGACGGGGGTCGCGACGGTAAAGCCGCGCTCGCGTCCCAGTAAGCCACCGTCGAGCCGGAGCGGCGCGGCCGACTACGCCCTTACCCTGGAGCAGCGCCTTCTGGCCCGTGATCCCAGCCTCGGAGCGATCCAGGTGCACGAGAACGCCCTGTCGGTGGCGCTGCACGGTCCGGTTCTGGACGGCGCCAAGGCCGCCGGCATCGCCGAGGCGACGTTGCTCCGGGCGTTGCGTAAACGGCCTCGGGGACAGGTCGAGCAGGGACGTTTCATCCTTGGCCTATAGCCCACCCTGGCGACCCAACTTCGAGGGTGCGGCGTTGCTGACCTGGCTGGTGGTTGCGTTCGTCGCTGCTGTGCTCCAGAGCCGCTGGCCGCTGCATCAGTCACCCTTTCAGGCCCTCACGCTACTGGCCGTGGTCATGAGCCTGCGCTGGTTGCCCGCAGCACTGCGTCTGCGTCACAGCCATCGCCGGGCCAAGCTGGCGGGGCTGCCGCAACGCTTTCTCACCCCCGCCGAGCTGACCCGGCAGCGGCGCGCACGCCCCGGCGACCTCTGGCTCGGCTGGGGTTTCGACTGGAACAGTGAGCACGCCCAGCTCGCGCTCGATCTGATCCGTGCCGGTCCCCATCGACTGGTGCCGGGCGATGCGGAGACCCTCGGCGCCCACTGGCTCCACGGTCTGGCCGATCGGGAGACCCCGGTCTGGTTGCCGATCGCCCACAGCGCGGGCCACATGCTTATCGTCGGCACCACGGGCGCGGGCAAGACCCGCCTGCTCGATTTGCTCGTCACCCAGGCCGTGCGCCGGGGCGAGGCGGTTGTGATCCTCGATCCCAAGGGCGATCAAGAACTCCAGTCCTCGGCACGGCGCGCCTGTAGCGAGCAGCCGGGACGCTTTGTTAGCTTTCACCCCGCCTTTCCCGATCGCAGCCATCGCATCGATCCGCTCTACTCCTTCAACCGTGCGACCGAACTCGCGAGCCGCATCGCCGCCATCCTTCCCAGCGAGACCGGCAACGATCCCTTCAAGAACTTCTCCCAGATGGCCCTCTCGCACGTGATCGGCGGGGTGCTCGCTGCCGGGGAGCGACCGAGTCTCGTGATGCTGCGTCGCTATCTGGAGGGCGGGGTGGATGCCCTGGTCGAGCGTGTCTTGCGTGAATATCTGAAGACCCAGGTCCCGGGCTGGGATCCGGCGAGCAGCCGCTCGCTGACCAAGGCCAGCGACACCAATGCCCGGGCGCGCGCCCTGGTGCGGCTCTATCAGGAGCAGCTCCGGCCGACCAAACCCTCGACCGTCATCGACGGTTTGGTCTCGCTGTTCGAGCATGACAAGGTGCACTTCTCCAAGATGGTCGCGAGCCTCTTTCCGCTGCTCAACATGCTGACCGCCGGTGCCTTGGGTCCCTTGCTCTCGCCCGACAGTGACGACCCGAGCGATCCCCGTCCGATCACTGCCATGGCGCGGATCCTGGAACGCGGCCAGGTCGCCTACATCGGGCTGGATTCACTCTCCGACACCCTCGTCGGTTCGGCCATCGGCTCCATCCTCATCGCCGACCTCGCGGCCGTGGCCGGGGATCGCTACAACTACACCCCCAAACCGCCACCGGTGAACGTCTTCATCGACGAGGCCGCTGAGATCGTCAACGACCCACTGATCCAGCTCCTGAACAAAGGCCGGGGCGCGGGCCTGCGTCTCACCATCGCCACCCAGACCTTCGCCGACTTTTCGGCCCGCACCGGCAGCGAGGCCAAGGCCCGCCAACTGCTCGGCAACCTCAACACCCTGATCGCGCTGCGCGTGCTCGACGCCGAGACCCAGGAATACGTCACCGCGAGCCTGCCCAAGACCCGGCTCAAGACCCTGATGCGCACCCAGGCGACCTCGACCCAGCGTAACCCGCTGGAGCACGCCGGCAACGTCGGCGAGCGCCTGATGGAAGAGGAGGGTGAGCTGTTCCAGCCGGCGCTGCTGGGGATGCTGCCGAACCTGCACTACATCGCCCGTCTGGCCGGTGGGCGGATCGTCAAGGGGCGGCTGCCGATTCTGGGGGCACCGAACGCCCAGGGGCCAGCAGGCGCCACCCCGGGCCGCTCCTGAGATGTCCGAACCGTCCGACCAGGACGCCGCACCGATGCTCGCCCTCTTGCGATGGGTGCTGCTGCTCCTGGTGCTGGGAGCGCTCGGACTCGTCTGGCTCCCGCCCTCCTGGCCGGAGCGGGTCATGGCCGTCGAGCGTCACTGGTGCCTGAGCGGTCTCGGGGCGGTGACCGGCCCGGCGGTGCTCCAGCAGGCGGAGCGCTGGTCGGCTGAGTCAGACACTGACTACGCCAGCGAGACGACAGGATCTGCTTCGATAGACCTCGGATGGCTGATCGGTGTGGACGCTGCTTCCTGGGGCGCTGGCTGGGGCGCCGACCGTCTGGCGCTGCTCAGTGCGATGCGCGAGCTGCTCATCCTGCGCCTGGCCCTGCTCGCCGCCTGGGGGCCAGCCATGCTCATGCTCCTGGCCGCCGCCGTGTTCGACGGGCACTGGCGATGGCGCATCCGCCAGTGCGGCTTCGACTACCCGAGCCCCATCGGTCGGCGGGCGAGCGCGACCGGGGTGGTGCTGCTGATCCTCGTGCTGGTCCTAGAGCTTGTTCTTCCTGTCCCCTTGCATCCCGTTTTGTTGCCGATCGGTGTGGTGATGGCTGCCGCTCTCATTGCCACCGGCATCCAGCATCTGCCCAAGCAGCTATAGGGCCTGGATGGTCGATCAATAGGGTCTTGTCGTGTCGAGTGGTTCTTTCAAAAGCTGCTGATTCTCATCATAAACGGTCCTTGATCGGACGGACCGTAGTCGCCTGACAGCCCCCGACGATTCCGGCAAGGTAGCGCCATCCCACTCCGTTGATCCGTCTGTCAGGAGCCCCGATGGCTACGGTCGAGCTGCCGCGCCATGTCGACGATCCGCCCAATCTGCTGCTGTGGCGTATCGACGATCTGGTGCCCTTCTTCCTGATGCTGGTGATCGGCATCCTGGTCAATCAGACGACCCTCTTCATCCTGCTCGGTCTGCTGGTGACGCGCGGCTATGGCCGCTTCCGCGAGAGCCGTGCCGATGGTTTCGCGCTGCACGCCCTCTACTGGAGCGGGCTGATGCCGCTGCGTCATCGCACCACCCCCAATCCCTACATCCGCTGCTACCTGCCATGACCTTGGCCCGCTTTCGTCAGACCTGGCAGTGGCTGGTGGCGGAGAACCACTTCCATCGCGGCATCCTCATCGTCCTGCTGGGGACCAACCTGCTCACCCTGTTTGCACTCCTGCAGGCCGAGCGCACCGTGGTGCTGGTGCCGCCGATTCTGGAGCGCCAGGTCAATGTCGCCCGTGACAGTGCGAGCCAGGACGTGAAAGAGGCCTGGGCGCTGTTTGTCACGGAACTGCTTGGCAACGTCACGCCGAGCAATGCGCCCTATCTGCGCCAGACCCTGGAGCCCCTCTTGAGTCCCGCACTGCGCCGGGCCATCGCCGACAGCCTCGACGCCCAGGTCGAGGCCCTGCGCCGCGACCAGGTGAGCGTGCGCTTCGAGCCCAAGAGCATCCATTACGACGCCGTCCGCGATCGGGTCCTGATCAGCGGTAAGCAGATCAGCACCGGCCCGGCGGCAGCGCCGGTCACTCGCCCAAGGCTCTACGAGGTGCGGGTCACCTTCCGCAACTACCGCCCGACCATCACCCACCTTGATGCCTACCAGACGCTGCGCGAGCGTACGGCGGAGACGTCCGAGGGTGCGGTGTGGGAGGAGGGCGCCGCAGACCACACCGATTGGGTGCCGGACGCCACGCTGAGCAGTGCGTCGGCGTCATCCACCGCACCCGAAACCCCCTGACTCCAGGCCGCTCATCCGCCTGACTCACCGAGGATTGCCCGATGCATGGTCACTGTTTGCTTCGCCGTCGTCTGCATCCGCTCACCTGTGCGGTTGGCTTGATCCTGGCCGGGAGCGGATCCCTGGTCCTGGCCGACGAGGTTTCCGACCCGCTGTTAGCAGACGCCACCGAGGCCGTGATCGATGGAGGACAGGAGGCCGCGTCGTCCAGCGATGCGAGCCCGGACGCGACTGATCAGGATCCCGCAGCAGGGCGCAAAGAGGGTTCGCTCCTGACCCCACCAACCCACCTCGAAGTCGGCCCGGTGACCCTGAACGTCACCCCCGGTGTGAATGTCCTGGTCGAGATCGCCATCGATCAGCTCAACCGTATTCTCACCCCCTTTCCGAATCCGCAGGTGCGCACCGTCGCCGAGGCGAGCACCAGCGTCGACGGCTCGGCGGTCTATCTGGCGACGTCCAGCGAGGTGCCGATCACCCTCTTCATCAGCGATGCCTCGGATCCCAATCATGCCCTGTCGCTGACGCTCGCCCCACGGCGTATCCCACCACGCGAACTGCGCCTGGTGCTGTCCGATCCGTTGCCGCTTTCGGCGCAGATCTCGGCGCCAGTGACAACGCCAGAGGTGAGGACGAACGCCCCCGCCCCCGAATACGTGGAACGTCTCACCGAGGCCCTGCGCGCCCTGGCGCATGAGGAGCTTCCGGAGGGCTTTGGTCTGCGTCCGGCCCGTGCGGACGAATCGGTCGACTGTGGGCAAGCGGGGATCGTGACGCGTCCGGGGCAGGTCCTGGACGGTCAGGACCTACGGTTGGTCACGGTTTTGGCCAGCAACCACTCCGGCGCGCCTCTGGAGATCGAGGAGCGCGCCTGTCGTGCACTGAGCGGGTATGAGACCCTCGCGGTCGCCGCCTGGCCGTCGGTGTGGCTGGAGCCGGGCGAGACGGTCGAACTCTATCTGGTGGTGCGGATAACGCCGCCCGAGCGCGTCCATCCGCCGCGTCCGTCGTTGCTCGGCGCGGAGTCACGCTAGATGCCGCTCTCGATCGATTCTACCTGGGGGCGGCTGTCGCCCAATCTGCGCCGGGGTCTGGTGATCACCGGCGTGCTCGGGGGGATCGCCGCGATCCTGGTCCTGGCCTTCGGCCAACCCGAGCCGCGCGCGGTACGTGAGCAGCGGGCGCGTGAGCAGCTCACACGCACCCTATTGACCGATGTGGATCCACGCGCGCTCGGTATCGACGGCCTCGCGCGCCGGCTGGAACGGTTGGAGCAGCAACTCGCGGCCGCCACCGGGGCGATCGCCAGACAGGACGCCCGTGAGACGCATGCGGTCGATCGCGAGGTGGCCGCACTGCGCGAGGCCCAGGAGACACAGTTCCAGGATCTACAGCGACAGATTGCCGTGCTCAAGGCGGAAATGGCGGTCAGTCGGGCCGCATCCGCGACCAAGCCGCAGCGCCCTGAGCGAACCGAGACCGCCACCGAATCGCCGCCGTCGAGTCCGCCGGCTCTGGACGATCCGGCCCTCTTTGCCCCAGCGACCGATGGCACGGGTGGCCTGAAGGCGCTGACACCCAACCGTGCCTCCAGCCGGTCGCGGACGGCACCCCTGACGATCCGGGTCGTGGCTCAGGAGCCGCAAGCCAAGGATGAGACCGCTAAGGCTGCTATGGCGACGACGTCGGACCCCGCCACCGAGCAGGTCATGATCCCCGCCGGATCGATCCTGCGCGGCGTGCTGCTCTCCGGCATGGACGCCCCGACCGGGGTGCAGGCCCGGCGCGACCCCTATCCGGCCCTGGTGCGTCTCAAGCATGCGGCCATCCTGCCCAACCGCTTCCGCTCCGACGTGCGCGAGTGCTTCGTGCTGGTCGCCGGCTTCGGTGAACTCTCCAGCGAGCGCGCCTTCCTGCGCACCGAGACGGTGACCTGCGTGCGTCGCGACGGCGGCGTGATCGAGGTGCCGCTCGACGGCTATGCCGTCGGCGAAGACGGCAAGGTCGGGCTGCGCGGGCGTCTCGTGTCCAAGCAGGGTCAGGTCATCGCTCAGGCCCTGCAGGTCGCCTTCCTTGAGGGCGTGGCGCAGGTGTTCAACAAGACTCCGGTGTCGGTCCTCAGCACCCGCTCGGATGGACAGGTCCAGTACCAGGACCTGCTCTCCGGGGATTCGCTGCAGGCCGCCGCCGTCAGCGGCACCGGCAAGACCCTCGACCGGCTCGCCCAGTATTACCTCGACATGGCCGAGGAGATCTTTCCCGTGATCGAGATCGATGCCGGTCGACCCATCGAGCTGATCCTCAATCGCGGCGCAAGCCTGCAGCTGCGCGCCCCACGCGGCCGGCGGCGCTGATGCCGGTCACATCCCACCACGCCTGATTCAAGGAGCCGAAGCCATGTGTCTTCCCGATTCACCACCGACCACGACGCGGCGTCTGCTGCTGACCTTGACCCTGAGTCTGCCGCTGGGACCGGTTCTGGCCGAGTCCGCTCCAACCGATGCTCAACCCAGCGACCTCGCCAGCCTGATGCAGGGCATCGGCGGCATGCGTCGTCTGCCGGTGTCTGGGGTGCAGATGGTGCAGTCGGGCGAGCAGGTCTTCTTCGTCTCGGCCAACGGACGCTATGCCTTCCTCGGTCCCGGCTTCGATCTGTGGCACGGGATGCGCCTGACCTCGCTGGCCGAGGCCGAGCGGCTGATGCAGCGTATCGACCGCTCGCGTCTGAAGCTCGCCGGCGAGGATCTGGGTGCGCTCGACCTGGGAACGGGCGAGGCCGAGGTGCTGGTGTTCGTCGACCCGCGCTGTCCGCAGTGTGCGGCGCTGCTTGATCGTCTCAAGACAGTGCCGGAGGCCACCCTCAAGACCTATCGCTTCCGGCTCATCCCTCTGCCGGTGCTGAGCCAGGGTTCGCAACAGGAGGCGCTGGCACTCAACTGTCTGGCCGAGACCGATCGTCCTGGAGCATTGGCGGCGCTGCTGGAGCATCGCACCGATCGCCTACCAGCCGCGACTGGCAGCTGCGGCCAGGGGGCGATCCAGCGTGCCCTGGTGACGGCCCATCTGCTCGGCATCGAGCGCGTGCCATTCCTGATCGCCCCGGACGGACGGCTGCAGTCCGGGGCGCCAGCCGATCTGAGCGCCTGGCTTGCGGGGGAGGAGGGGGCATGAACAGGCGCTCTCTACTCCTACTGATCGGCGCGCTGCTCACCGCCAGCACGACCAGCGGCTGTGGCTCGCTCGCCTTGGGGAAAGGCCGCTTCAGCTGTCAGGGACACCCCAGTCATCCGATGTGCCTGCCGACCTCGTCGGTCTATGCGCTCACCGAATCGAGTGAGCCGATCCAGGGCTTGTCAGACGACGAGGGCAGGGAGACGGATTGGCAAGTACGATCCGACGCAAAGGCGGGTCGATCCGATCCCCTGGTGTCAGAACCCACCTCCCTCGACCGTTTCACCGGCGAGGCCGACTCCGAGCCCCGCGCGCGCTCCGACCACAAGGGTCAGACACCGCCCGATCTGGACCTGCCAGACCTGGATGCCCCTCCGCGTCTCGATGCCCCACTGGAGCCGCTGCCCTACCTCGCCGACGAGGACCTGCTGCTGCCGCGCTCCACCGATCCGCTCCCGTTGCGTCTGCCCGCTCAGGTGATGCGCATCTGGCTCGCGCCCTGGGAGGACGATCGCGGCGACCTGCACGCCAGCGGCTACGTCTACACCGAGATCGTGCCCCGCACCTGGACCCTGGCCGAGGGGCCGGCGCGCTTCTCCAACGCCCTGCTGCGTCCGCTGCAGAGCGCCGTTCGTTCCACCCCGACCCCACGGAGTCAACCATGAATCACATCACCAAAACCGCCGGCTGGATCCTGATCCTCGGCACTGCCTTCCTGCCACTGCTTGCGCTGGCTGGCACCGACAGCAGTCTCGACGGCAGCGAGTTCGAGGAGATCTACACCCTGCTGCAGGGCTGGATGACCGGCTTCCTCGGCAAGGTCATCGCCATCGCCTTCATCCTCGTCGGCCTGGTCGCCGGCGTCATGCGCCAGTCGATCATGGGCTTCGTGGTCGGCGTGGCCGCTGGGGTTGGCATGCTGGTCGCCCCCGGCGTGATCGACAACATGTACGGCGCGACCCTGCCGCTGGTGGTGGCCGTGCCTTGAGCCAGGTTTAGGCGTCGCACGCTCCTGTGACCATGCGTCACCGGCCTCCCAGGCCGAGACCGGGCCGGCAACGGCCCTCCCTCTTCGCGATGCCCGGTTGCCCGATCGGGCGTTGATAGCGAGTCGCGCTCATGCCGCATCGACACCACGTCATGCTCCGTCTTCGCCCCTTCACTGACCAGCGACACTATCTGTCGGTGCCGCGGGCGCTGTTCCAATCCTTCATCCGGTTGCCCGTCCAGGCCCGCGACCAGACGCTCGAGCGTGCGCTGGCCTCGGTTCAGGGACGTGCACGCGTGCTGGTGTGCGACGCCAACCGCGTCCTGCTCAATCCCTGCCATCCGGCGCGGGCGCGGCAGCTGATCCGCCGGGGTCAGGCGCATCTGGTGTCGGTTCAGCCGCCCGTACTCCAGCTCGTGCGGGCCGTCGCGTCCCCTCGGCCTGACGCTATGACGGATCCGGAAATGGATCGGGAGGACGCCGTCCAATGAAAGAACGTTACTTCCAGGGCGAGCGCGCCTCACAGCTCTTTTCGGTCCTGGCCTGTGAGCCCGAGCAGGGGATCTTTCTTCTGGACGATCAGAGCCTCGGCTTCGCCTGGCGCTGCGGGCCCATGGCCGGTGCCGACCCGGGCCAGGCCGACCGGCTCACCGCCTTCGTCAATCAGGAATGGCCCAAGGACACCCTGATCCAGGTGATGCTCTGGGCCTCGCCCGATATCGCCGGACCGCTGGCGGTGATGAATGCCTTGCGCACGGACCTGCGCCAACCCCTGCTGAGGCAAGCGACGGCCGAGCGCGCCGCCTTCTTGGAGACGGGCGTCACCACACCGCTGCTACGCCAGTCCGAGACCCGCGTGCGCGATGTTCAGGTGCTGGTGACCGTGAAGATCCCCCTGGCGGGTGCCTTGCCCACCACCCATGAGCATCAGGCGGCCGTCGATCTGCGCGCGAGCACCGAGCAGGTGCTGACGACCGTGGGGCTACAGCCGCGTGCGCTGAGTGCGGCCGATCATGTGCGGTTGATGAATACGCTGCTCAACTGGGGGCGCGAGGCGACCTGGCGCGAGCGGGTGCGCCCCGAGGTGGATCCGAGTCGGATCATTCGCGAGCAGTTCCTCGACAGCGATCAGGCGCTCACGGTCGACAGCCGGGGACTGACCCTTGGTGACTGCCGTATCCAGACCCTGTCGGTGAAGCGCTATCCGGACCGGCTGCCCTTTGGGCTGGCCGGAAGGTATCTCAGCGATCCCTTCTCCGGGACCCGCGGCATTCCCCACAACCTGCTGGTCTGTCTGAATCTGCACTTCCCCGAGCCCGAGGCAACCCGCGCGGTGCTGCAGGCGCAGAGCCAGTGGGCGACCAAGATGGCGGCGGGACCGGTCGCGATGTATCTGCCACGGCTCGGGGAGCGGGCACGGGGCTTTCGGGTGCTGTTCGAACGTCTTGATGCCGGGGACCGGCCGGTGCGCGCCTATCTGGGGTTGGTGTTGTTCTCCCATCGCGATGAGGCGACAGCCGCAGCCTCGAACCTGCGCACCTACTGGCGCGAGCTGGGCTTCCAGGTGGTGAGCGATCGCTTTTTCACCCTGCCGCTGTTCTTGAACTGTCTGCCCTTCGGCGTCGATCGCGGCGCCATTCGCGACATGCAGCGCTATCGCACCCTGTCCGCCACCCATGCGGTCAATCTAATGCCGGTGCATGGCGACTGGAAAGGGACCGGAACCCCGGTCTTCAACCTGATCAGTCGGGGCGGACAGCTGATGAATCTGTCGCTGTTCGACTCGGCCTCCAACTACAACGCCTGCATCGCCGCTCAGTCGGGCTCGGGCAAGTCGTTCCTGACCAACGAGCTGATCTCCACCACCCTGTCCGTCGGTGGGCGCTGCTGGGTGATCGACGTCGGACGCTCCTACGAGAAGCTGTGCGAGGCCCTCGAGGGTCAGTTCCTGGCCTTCACCCGGGATGCCTCGATCTGTCTCAATCCCTTCCAGCTGGTCCGGCACTGGGAGGAGGAGGCCGATATGATCGCCACCCTGCTGGCGACCATGCTCGCGCCCTCGGAGCCGCTGGGCGATTACCGGCTCTCCGGGCTCAAGCGCATCCTCAAGCAGGTCTGGGACGCGCGCGGGGACGAGATGACCATCGACGCGGTGGCCAAGGCCCTGTCCGCCGAGACGGACGATCGGGTCCGCGATCTGAGCACCCAGCTCTATCCCTTCACCAGCCAGGGCGAGTACGGACGCTTCTTCAACGGACCCAACAGCATCCAGTTCACCGCGCCCTTCGTCGTGCTCGAGCTCGAGGAGCTCAAGGGCCGCAAGCATCTCCAGCAGGTGGTGCTGCTGCAGCTGATCTATCAGATCCAGCAGGCCATGTATCTGGGCGAGCGCGAGCAGCCCAAGCTCGTCATCATCGACGAGGCATGGGATCTGCTCACGCAAGGCGATGTCGCCCGCTTCATCGAGACCGGCTACCGGCGCTTTCGCAAGTACCGTGGCGCGGCGGTGACCGTCACCCAGTCGCTTAACGACCTCTATGCCAATCCCACCGGACGGGCGATCGCCGAGAATTCGGCCCACACCTTCCTGCTCGCCCAGCCGGCGCAGGCGATCGATCAGCTGCGCGAGGCCAAGCGCCTGCCCTTGACCGAGGCGGGGGCGGAGCTTCTGAAGACCGTCCATACCCTGCCGGGCGCCTATTCCGAGATCATGGCGGTGTGCGACAGCGGAGCCGGGATCGGCCGGCTGGTGGTGGACCCCTTCCGCCAGTTGCTCTATTCGACCCATCCGCGCGACGTGGCGGCGCTCGATGTCTTGCGTCGTCAGGGGCTGTCGGTGAGCGAGGCGATTCTGCGGCTGCTGAAGGAGCGGGGGCATGGCTGAGATCCACGCTGCACCGCAGAGCATGTTCGAGCACCATGGCGGATCGTCGATCCTGCTCGCGCTTCTACTGTCGGCGGCTGTCACTGTTGCCGGGCTGGTTTGGATGCAGCGGCAGCTGGACATGACGCTCGCCGTGCGTCCGCCGATCGTGGTGCTCGACCTGACTGGTGCCGCGCGCGAATCCGATCCTGCACGGCTGAAGACACTCTTGGACGACTACCGCACGACCGCTGAGCGGCTGGCTGGTCAGGGGCTCCTGGTCCTGGACCGCCAGGCTGTCCTGGCAGCGCCGGCGGGTCTGATCCTGACGGAGCGGGAGGTGCGGCATGCGACGGATTGAGTCGCTCAATCGGAGACGGCGCGCACTCTTCGGGACGCGGGCCGCGCGTCTGCCGCTCCGGCGGCGCTCGCGGCGATTCCTCTGGCTGTGGTCTGTCCTGCTGCTCGTGCTCTTGGCCATCGCGTTCTACGGGAGTGCACGCTATCGCCTCGGCATCGACACCCAGGCACGGGTCAGTCTGGCCCCGTACCGGGTGTTCCTGGTCGATACCTGGCAGGGGCCGGAGGACATCGCTCAGGGCGATCTGGTGGCCTTTCGCGCCCAGGGTCTCGCGCCCTGGTTCCGGGACGGCCAACTGCTGATCAAACATGCGGCGGGAGTGCCGGGAGACTGGGTGACGGTCGATCCCGAGCACACCTGGATCAACGGGATGCGCATGGCTGACGGACTGGCCCTGGCGGCGACCCTGAAGCAGGACTCTGCCACCTTCATGCGCCACGAGCGGGTGCCGGTCGAGCATTTCTGGATGCTTGGCGAGACGGCGGACAGCTTTGACTCGCGTTATTGGGGCTTTCTGCCGCAGGCTCAGGTGGTGGGGAAGGCGTATGCGGTGTTCTGAATGCTTGATGACGGCATCGGTGCTGGGACTCGTCGTCGGCAGTGGGAGCGCGTTGGTTCTGGCGGACTCGGGCCTTCCAGAGCCCTCCCTGCGCGATGAGGCGGTGCGCGTCCAGGAGCAGGCGCTGAGGGCGCCGCGCCCGGCGTGGCTGACGGACCAGAAGGGGACGATCGCGGATTGGTCGCGACGGTTGGGCAACCTGGAGTCCGCCGCTCCGTCGTGGGTCATGCCTCTGGCTCCCGATGCATCGCCGACAGGGCAAAGCGACCGTGGGCTGACGCTCACCATTCTGGCCTCGCGTGCCTTGGGTGAGACTCAACTGCGCGAGCTGTTCGCGCAGGCGGCCGGACGGTCCGAGGTGCGGGTGGTCTTTCGGGGCGTGGCGCCCGGTGAATCGCTGGGTGCCTTCATTCGCCAGATCCATGGCCTTCTGCGTGAAGCGTGCAAGGACATCGACAGCGGATCCGTTCCGCGCGTGGAGATCGATCCGCGTCCTTTCCAGACTCCGCCGGTCGAATTGGCTCCAACGCTAATCGTGACCGATGGGGCGGGAGCAGAGGTCGCCCGCGTCAGCGGCATCAGTCGTCCGGACTGGATCCTTGAGCAGGTAGAGGAGGGCAGGCGCGGCGATTTGGGCGTGCGCGGACCCACCGTCGTCGTCAGCGAGCCGGATCTGATTGCTGAGCTGCAACGGCGTCTGTCCGGTATCGACTGGAGCGCCCAGCGCGAAGCAGCACTGGCGCGCTATTGGGAGCGGGCTGAGTTTGCCGAGCTACCGGTGGCGGATATGCCCCGTGAGCGACGTCTGAACCTGACCCTTGTCACTCAAGCCGATGTGACCCTCCCGGACGGGACCATCGCGATCCACGCAGGCGAGCGCGTCGATCCACTCGCCATCATGCCGTTCCGTCAGCGTCTCTTCATCTTTGATGCGACCGACCCACGTCAAGTGGCCGAGGTCGCGCGGCGTGGAGCGGCGAGTCGTGCCGATGGGCGGTTGCCGCTCTATCTGACGACCCGGCTGGATCGCGAGGCGGGGTGGGGTGGCTACCGTGACGTCCAGACGGCTTTGCAGGATCCGCTCTACCTTCTCACCCCGGATGTGCGGCGCCGCTTCCAGATCGAGCGAGTGCCCGCCGTGGTCGAGTCACGCGAGGGTGTCCTGGTGGTGTCGGAATGGCCGCCGGAGGGCTGAGGATGCGCAGAATGCTGCGCTGCCGCTTCCTTCAGGCCGCCGTGCTGGTTGGTTTACTGCTCGCGCTGGCCCTGACCGTGTGCGCCCAGGAGGAGGCCAGGCCGGGACTGAGCAACGCCGTCTGCCCCGATGCCGAGTTGCTCGGACCCAAGCTCATCACCGACATCTGCTGGAGCTGTCTCTTTCCGCTGCGCATCGCCGGGGTGCCGATCGGGGGAGGATCCGTGCCGAGCGGTGCCAGCGATCAAGCCCTCTGTGCCTGCACCGATCCGGCTGGGCTACCGAGTCCAGGTGTGGTGATCGGGATGTGGGAGCCGGCCCGCATTGTCGAGTTGGTCCGTGTACCGGGCTGCATGCCCTCGCTCGGCGGTGCCCGGCTCGATCTGGGCCGCTTTCGCACCCTGGGCACGCCTGGACAGGCCGAGTACGACGGCTCGGACAAGGCCTTCTACAACTATCACTACTACGCCTTCCCGGTCCTGGTGATCCTTGATCTGTTCTTCCCGGACCGCTGCAACGTCGATCACCTGACCGACTTCGACGTCCTCTATCTCTCCGAGCTGGATCCGACCTGGAACAACGACGAGTTGGCCTTCTTCACCAATCCCGAGGCCGCCTTCGTCGCCAATCCCATCGCCCAGGCCGCCTGTCTGGTCGATGCCGCCTCGGCGACCACGGTGCAGCAACCGCTCGACACCCTCTTCTGGTGTGCCGGTGCCTGGGGCGGGCTCTATCCCTTCACCGGACGCATTCCGACGCTCAACGGCCGTCCCTCTGAGATGAGCCTGGCGAGCGCGCGGGTGCTCGCGGCCCTGCACCGGCGTGGACTCGCCCGTCAGACGGTGGGCGATGCCGCCCTCTGTGAGGCCCCTTTCGCTCTCATGCTGCCCAAGACCCAGTACCGCCTCTCGCAGTTCTATCCGCTCCCCGAGGCCAACTCGAACCACGTCATCGGCGAGAGCGAGCTGCGCTGGGGCATGTGGCGCAACGTCCCTGGGGTCGGCGAGGACCACCTCTATCTGATCTGGCGCTGGCATGACTGTTGTCTCACCTGGCTCTGACCCTTCGATGCTGGGGCGGATTGGAGCTAGATCGCTCGTCTGGCTCCTGATCCTCTCGATCGCCTGGACCCCCTGGGCGCTGGTGTGGGGCGATGACCTGCGCCGGGCGCTCGACTTCGATCAGGCAGCCACCGATGGGCAGGATTTAGGAACCGCGCTCGGCAGCGATCCGAACCGCTTGGCTCCCTTCGATCAGCTTGCGGACTATCGGGTCTTCTTCCCAGGTGCCGAAGATGGCGACGTCAGCGACTGGAGCACGCTCTACGGCAATCCGGCAGCCTTGGAAGCAGCCGGTCTCCAGATCCAGCAGGACTTGGTCGACACGCACTATTTCGACTCATCCGCGACCGGTCAGGCGTACCAGACCCTCCTCGAACCGGTCGACCGCGACCGCAGCGACCTGAGCGCCGATCCGCTATGGGACTTCACCGACGCGACCGTCGGCACACTGGACGACTTCACCAAGACCTATGCCGACTGTACTTGGGACAATACCTTTCTCAGCCGTCCGCGCAGAGTGCATGTCCCCGAATACGAAGCCTGCCTGATCCCGGACAAGGATCAGCCAAAGCTCAGCTGCTCCGCCAGTCGGACGCTGGACGCGACGGTCTACTGGGACCCGGTGGAAGTCGGCATCGATCCCGAGACCGGCGAGCCGATCACTGAGCTGGTGCGTCGCGTCGAAAAGCGAGTGGATCTGTGGAGTTGGGAATCGGCCGCCTGCCTTGAAACGATCAGCGAACGGTTGATGGACGGCTTCTGCCGCAGTACCACGACCTGCAGCAGTAACCCGGATGCCGACTGCGTCCCGGTCTCCGGCGGTGAGCTATGCGGCGGCGAGCTGGTGTCACCACCCTATCTGGGCGAGACCGGCAACGAGCCCTGGGAGCAGTTCTCCGGCATCGGCGCCGCCTGCATGCAGGTCGGCGTCGCCCTCGACTGCACCAGCTTCAACGAAGGCCAGATGGATTGCTGGACCGATCCGGATGGGGTGCAGCACTGTCCCGAGAATCCTGGCGACCTGGACAACTGCGCGGTCCTCGACGTCAATCCCCAGTGCCGGCCGGTGAGCCGCCACTGTGCCGAGGAAGCCACTGGCCGATCCGGTGTCTGCTACGTCGACCAACTGGTCTACGACTGCGGCACCGATCAGGAGATCGCCGGCATCGAGCGCACCTCTGAGCTGGACTGCGGCGGTGAGATCCGCTGTCTGGGCGACGACTGTGTCGCGATCGAGCCTGAATCCTCGGACGACTTCGACGCGGCGGTGGCGGCGCTCAATGCCGCCGAGATGGTCTCGCTCGATGCCGACTGTACGACAGGAAGCTGCCAGGTTTTCAAGGGTGAGGCACTGGAGTGCAAGCGCGCGGTTGGCGGCATCGTCAACTGCTGCGAGCGCCCGAGCGGAATCTCCCTGGGACTCTATCTGCAGCTGATGTTCTCGGTGGCCAAGCTCGACAGCGTCACGATGTCGCTCATGAAAGCCGGCGTCTCCAATCCCGCCTTCGGCGCCTGGGAGACCCTGCGCTCCCCGCTGGTCGACACCTGTTCGGCGGTCAAGGACGCCTTCACCTCTGCCGTGAACAACATCACCGGCAATACCACCGCCGTGACCACGGAGGCCGCCAAGCAGGGGCTGATCGCGACCTTCAAGCAGCAGCTCCTCCAGCAGACGGTGCAGTGGACCGCCGAGGTCTTCGGCGCGCAGGCGGCCAATGCCCTCTTCGTCGATGCCGCGACCGGCGGGGCCGCCGTGGCGGCTGACGGCACGGTGGCCGCGAGCCTGGCACTCAATCCGGCGATCGCGGTCGTGCTCTACTGGGTGATGTGGGCCTATCTGATCTACACCATCGTGATGATCCTGATCCGCCTCATCTGGGAGTGCACCGAGGACGAGTTCACCCTCGGCGTGCAGCGCGAGCTGAGGTCTTGTCACCGGGTCGGCTCTTACTGCAAGAAGAATTTCTTCGGGGCCTGCATCGAGAGCCGCGACAGCTTCTGCTGCTTCAACTCACCGCTGTCGCGGATCTTGAATGAGCAGATCCGAGGCCAGGCCGGCATCGGCGGCTATGGGAGCGCCAAGCATCCCAACTGCACAGGGATTGCGGTCGAGACCCTGGCCCAGGTCGACTGGAGCCGGATCGATCTCTCCGAATGGCTGGCCATGCTGACCGCGTCGGATCTGATCTTGACCACCACCGGCCTCGACCTGGAGACGCTGACCGAAGGGCAGGGCAACCGCACCGCCGATCGGCTTGAGGATCTGCGCGAGGTTAAGACGGTGGGGGAGGCCAATCGCGAGGCTGAGGGGCAGGGGTGGGATGAGACGCTAATGGCGTTGCCGAGGCCGTAGACGTCACGGATGTTGCTCACCATGCGCATGGTTGGCAGGCAAGATGATTCGCACTATTTCGCGCGCGACCTCCAGATTGCGCCACAGGTTTTCCGCTTTGGCCAGTGCCCGCACGGTGTTGGTCGCCCCGCAGGAGAAAGCCGCCCCGCCTTTCGGTAAAGCGATAGATCAAATCTATCCCCTGGCCTGGCTCTAGGACCGTGGCTAGGGTGGAAATAGATGCGGGTTAGTTCATGGCCGATTTCCAGCTTCGGTAAGGGTGGTATCCATCGTGCGCGGCTGCGGCGGCGAGTTGGACGGCAAAGCGCAATTCGTGATGTTTCAATTTCGATTTTGGTGAATCCCGCCAAAGTTTCCAGCGTGTCTCTGCACGGCTGATTTCAATAGCTCTCAGAACTTTATTCTCTTGCCCCCGATCACGTTTCCAGCGTGTCTCTGCACGGCTGATTTCAATAGCGAGGTTGTGTTAATCCAAAAAGGATATCTTGTTTCCAGCGTGTCTCTGCACGGCTGATTTCAATAGCCGAGTCACCAGGTGGTGATTGCCACCTGGTGTTTCCAGCGTGTCTCTGCACGGCTGATTTCAATAGCAAGAATATATGTTAACGGTTCTGACACTGGCGTTTCCAGCGTGTCTCTGCACGGCTGATTTCAATAGCGAAATAAGAGAATTAAAAGGGAAATCCCTTGTTTCCAGCGTGTCTCTGCACGGCTGATTTCAATAGCCCCCTCGGCTCCGACAAAAACCTCTGTTCAAGCAACATCTTACTAACGTGCTGGCAGATCCGGGAACCACTGGAACATTGAGGCCAGCCACCCGCTCTACCAGTTTTCTGGTGAAAGTGGCTGGTTTTTGGTGAGTGACGAGGTGATATGCGGCTTGCGACATCAGTCAGGGGGCTCAAATGCTATCACTCCGCTCGACACTCTGCCAAAGCGACAATCTCGGCTTGGCCTTCGACCGTTACCGGCGCTATCGAGGTTTCTGGTCGCCAGGCGTGACCATGTATAGCGTCGCCAGGTCCCCCGTGGTCCCAATGCTGGAGCTGGCCGAGGAACTGCGCGCCGGCCGCTATCACCCGACTCCGCCTCAGGTGATCTCCATCGCCAAGGCGAACGGGGAGCGCCGCGAGCTGCGGGTGTTCGCGATTCGGGATCGCGTCGCTCAGCGTGCCCTGCTGCAGGTACTACAACGCCATACGGATCCGGCGATGTCGCCTTTCTCCTACGGCTACCGGCCTGGACGCAGTGTACAGGGTGCCCTGGCCCGGGTGCGTACTTTCCTGAGCAGCGGACTCTCCTGGGTGGTTGATGCCGACATCCAACGCTGTTTCGACTCCATTCCTCGACAACCCTTACTGGACGAGGTGATCCGACGGTGGGGGCGGACGGAGGCGGCCGACCTGGTCGCGGAATGGCTGGGCTGGGACACAGCAGCGCAGCGCGATGGGATCGGGATTCCCCAGGGTTCGGTGTTAGCACCCTGGCTGTGTAATGTCTATCTCTGGCGTCTCGACGACGCTATGCGCCAGGTGCATGGCGCCATGGTCCGCTTCGCCGATGATTTCGTGCTGCTGAGCACGAGCCGATCCGGGGCGGAAGCGCTACTCCGGCGCTGTGCCGCGGTGGTGGAGGGCATGCAGCTCCACCTTCATCCCCTGAAGACCTCCATCCTCGATGCGTCCAAACCGTTTCGGTTTTTGGGTCAATGGCTGAGCGTGCCGAGACTGTTGACTCAGGGAGCGGCGCAAGCCGGGGGGAGCCTACTATGAAATATGCCATCGTTGGGAGCCGGCCCGCCCGGCTCGTGGTGATCTCCTACGACATTACCATCCCAGGCCGCGCGCGCCGTGTCCGGGGTACGCTGGATTCGCTCCATCACGCGAAACAGTATTCCGTGTACGAGGCCATGCTGGGCGGCGGCGAGCAGCGCGGAGTGTTGGCGGAGATCGCGAGCTGCTGCGATTTCGCCTCGGATCTATTGGCCGCCTGGTGGCCGGTCGACGGGCTGCGCCTGGTCTGGCGCGAGGATCGGCTGCGGGTGGACGCGCGCGCTGGCGAGCCCTGCGGGGAGCCGGCTGTGCTGCGCTCGAACATCGGCAATTTCATGGTCTGCTACGACATGTCCGACGCCGATGCGTTGCGGGCGGTGGCCGGTATCGTGTCCGCCCGGACGGCCATGATCCAGCGGTCCGTTTACTGGCTGCGTGCTCCGGCGTCTGAGTTGACGTCGCTCCTCGCGCGCTGCGCGCCCTTGCTCGACCAGGACGACCGTCTGTGGGCCTATCCCCTGGGACGCAGCCGCGATCTGTGGCAAATCGGCGGCACGGGCAGTTCCCTGCTTCCGATCGCCAATCACCGATGGAGGTCATCATGAGCGCAAACCTGGCACTCGTCGTCGATCAGAGCGGTGCCACCCTCGAGAAGGGTACGCACGACACTTTGGTGCTGGTGCATGCCGACGGCCGGCGCGAACGCGTGCGGTCTGCCGCACCGGCATGTCGCCCTGCGCCATGAGCAGCATCTGACCTATGCCGACCCGCTGCGGCGGTTGGTGATGGCGCGCAGGGTGGTGTGGGCCAAGCTCGAGTCCATGGCGGAATTCGCACGGTCTCACGCCCCCGGCGCCGAATCCGAGTTCTACCAAGCCATGCAGTCAGCTGCGGAGGCCGGCGATGTGTCCACCTTGATGGGGGTGGAGGGGGCGGCCACCGTGAAGCACTTTGCGACGCTGGGATCGCTCTATGCCCGCACGTCCGGATTCGTCTTCGACAGACGCACGCGCCAGCCGCCGCTGGATGAGCCGAACGCCTTGATGTCGCTGGCCTATACGCTGGCGCAATCTCATGCGACCCAGCTCGCGCTGCGTGCGGGTCTCGATGTGCAGATCGGCTTCCTGCACGCGATTCAGAGGGACCGCGAGTCACTAGCCCTGGATCTCCTGGAGCCGGCGCGCGCGGAGCTGGACGCTTGGGTGCACGGCCTTCTGGCACGGCCGGCCAGGATCGAGCCGGCGATGTTCACACAGGGTCAGGACGGCTCGGTCACGCTGACGAAGGAGGGCCGAGGGCTCTTCTATCCCGCCTGGTACCGGGACGGCTATCGCATTGCGCTGCAGCCCATGCGCCAACTGCTGGCCGGGATGCTGGACGGCCTGCGCCGCGCCCGGTGCTCGGACGACGTGGTCGGATGCGACTGAGCGCGTCCATCCTCCAGCTAACCCCTACGAGCGTCTCGTCCGGACCCACACCGTTCACCGGATTTATGGTGAAAACCCACCTTTGTTCATCCGTGACCAGATGAACGACATCACATCAACCGACCGCTCAGGAGGCGTATCCATGATTACGAATGCCCGTGTGATCGAGACCCCGTGCACCGCCGCCGGCCTTGAGGGCCGGTCGCTCCTGGAGCGGCTCATGGCCGTCGGCACGATCGAGCGTGACATCATCGCTGGGAACCCCAAGCTGCGCCGCGAGATCGCTTTTCAGGCGTTGGCTCTCATTCTGTGCTCGATCTCACTGGGTTATGCCGTCTACAGGGTGGCGATCAGCCTGTTGGGGTTCCCGGTGTTCCATGCACTCCCTTTGGCCACGCTGGCCGCCATTGGCCTCTTCGCACTCGACCATCACTATCTCATCCAGGCCCGCGGGAACGGGGCGGATGACATCCGGCGGGCGATCTATCAGGTTCGCTTCGTCTCGATCGTCATCATCATGCTGAGCTTCAGCCTCATGACGACCGATACCTTCCATGCCGATATCGAGCGGATTCTCGCGGAGGCCAAGGAAGTGAGACGCGCCACGATGGAGCAATCGCCCCAGTACGCACTCGAACTCGGTGGTGCTCGGGAGGCCATGGTTCAGGCCACGGCGGCGATCGGCCGGGAAGAAGAGCTGCAGCTAAGGCTCCGAGCGTTGCAAGTGGAGCTTGGACGAGCCCTCCAGGACATGCAGGACGAGATCCAAGGCAATGAGACGGACGGCAAAATCCGCGTGGGAGGGTTCGGTCCAAGGGCGCGTGGGTTCAGGACAACGGCGGAACGGCTTGGACGCGAGATCGCGACCACCAAGGAGGAACTCGGCCGTATCGGTGATCCTCAAGACCGGTTGACCACAGCTAAACAGCGGCTCGCGACCGTCGAGCAGCGACTCCAGAACGAACTGAACATCGCCTATGGAGGCCGGTCACAGCGGCTGGAGGCAATGGGCATGCTGCTAAAGAGCAGTTCCAGTGCATGGATCGCTGTCACCTTCTGGATCCTGATCGGAACCCTGCCAGATCTGATGATGTTCGCTGCCCAGCGTCGGATGTTCAATCACGACCTCTTCGAGGCGATGCGCGCGGCCGAGCACGAGGATCTGCGGGCGGAAATCGACCGACTGCGGCGGATGCTCAGACAACGGCAAACTGACCGGCTCACGCCGATTGAGGTCAGCCTGACGGCCGCGCCGCTATCGGAGGCATCGGGCGATGCAGCCGAAACGCGTGCGCACAAGGCACAAGGTGCTGCACAGAATGGAGGCGCGACATGAGCGCGGACACAGGCAAACCGCAGCAGCCCGTCATCGAATATCTGCTGCAAGCGGCATACCGCGATCTCGAGACGCTCCGGGAGCGTCACCAGGCGCTCCTCCTCTGCGGAATCGGTGAGGAGCATCTGCCGGACGAGTTGAGCTTGATGGCGTTCGCGCTGCTCGGTGACTACGAGCGGGAGACGCTGCTCGCACCGCTGCGGGGCCACTGGACGGCACTCCAGTCGAAGGGGTTGGTTTCTGGTGC
This sequence comes from Thiorhodococcus drewsii AZ1, assembly GCF_000224065.1. Lineage (GTDB taxonomy): Bacteria > Pseudomonadota > Gammaproteobacteria > Chromatiales > Chromatiaceae > Imhoffiella > Imhoffiella drewsii. Next base: position 142,844 of record NZ_AFWT01000006.1, on the reverse strand, counting down.
CATAGAGGCGGCCAGCACGGCCGAGCTGCGTCTATTCGCGCATGTCCGGGGGCACACCGAGCGGATCGGGCCGATCTGGCAGCAGCTCCGTGAGACCGAATCGGCGCCCGAGCCGCCGCTGGCGCTCTGGCGCTGCGTGCGCCGGGTTCGCGGACTTTGGGGTGAGCCGGCATGTCTGCACTTCTCGGCTAATGGCATGCGCCATCTTCTAATCGAACCGGATCCGGTTTTCGGTCTGCAGCCCGTCCTGATCGGTGCCGCCCCGGATGGCCGTCAAAGCGGCTCGCTTCAGTTTCCGATAGACCGGGGGGCGATCCAGATCTCGATGCTGCATCGCAGCGGAGCGGTCTATCGCCATCTGGTGGAAGCTATTGTCGAGGAGAGAATCCCATGCAACTGAGAGTGCATCAGGTCGCGTTCGGCCTCGGGAGCGGCGTGTTGGGTGCCAGTCCGAGGCGCATGGGTGTATGGACGCAGGGCTGCTCCTTGCGTAAGTGTCCAGGGTGCGCGTCCCGACAAACCTGGTCGTCCGAGGGAGGCAAGGCGCTCAGCGTCGAATCGCTGTTGCGTATGGCCCGCGCGCAGGGGCGCCCGCCGTCGGGACTGACGGTGAGCGGCGGCGAGCCGACTGATCAGGCGGCGGGTGTGACCGCACTGGTCGCGGGATTCCGCGCCGCCTTTCCGGGCAGTGAGGTGGTGCTCTATACCGGACTGCAGTGGCGGCCTCTGGTGGCGGGGTTCCCCATGCTTGTGGCGCTGCTCGATGTCGCGGTGGTTGGACCCTATGCCCGAACCCGCGAGGCGACGCCACTCGCCGGGTCGACCAATCAGGAGGTGCGGTTGCTGACGCCGCTCGCCCAACGGCTCTACCAAGGTTGGCGCGACTGGCCCCAGCACCGTGTGCAAGTCGGCCAGGTCGACTCGCAACGACTAGTGACCGTGGGCATTCCGCACACGCCGGATATGGCGCTGACCGCTCGCCGGCTCGGCGCGGTCGCAACGAGTTGGGATGACACTGAGGAGGGATATGGCTCATGAGCCAGCTACTGCGATGCCCGCTTTGCGGGTCAGGTTTCACCGATGAAGACTATTGCCCCCAACATGGCACACTGCTGGTCCCTGATCCGGATCACAGCGATGGCGATACGGCGATGGCGGGGGTGACCGCGACCGGGAAGACAACACCGGAGGAGGCACCGCGCGAGCGCACGCTCGCCGATTTCATGAGCCGGCTCGGATTACGTCGTATCTCCTACCAGACGGGGGCGGGTGACGCCGAACCCCATGAGCCGCAGGACGCGGTGGCCGAACTGCCAGACCCGCTGCCTGCAGCCATGCAGGAAGATGGCTGGCGGATCGACGGACCGGTGCGCAGTGGCGACGGCCTTGATGAGTGGACGGTCGCCAGGGACCAAGCGGACGGTCCGCCGCTGAGCGGTCACTACCGCCGATTCCGCACGGGCGCACTGACGCCGGATACGCTCTATCGTCGGCTTGCGGCCAATCCGGCGCCCCATCTGGCAAGGGTTTGGGGGTACGGCACGGTGGACGTGCGCGGAGCACGAGCAGACTTCGAGCTGACCGCTTTGCCCGGTGGAGGTCGTACACTGGTGCACTGGTGCGCGGATAGCACGGCTTCCGAGCAGCGTGCCTGGCATCTGTTGCCCCGGCTGGTCGAACTCCTGAGGGTGCTCGCGGGGGAGGGTCTCCAACCCCTAACGCTTGAACCGGCCCAACTGGTTCTGACCGATGACGACGACTTGTGGCTCTCGACCGCTGGGGCACTGGGGCAGGGCACAACGACGGCCGATTACCACCCGGAGTTCGAGCGCAGCGCCCTGCTGCCTCGGCGCTGGACGGCACCGGAGCTGGTGCAGCAGAACCTGCTCGGCACCAATGCTGCCATTTTCTCGCTCGGACAGATCCTGGCCCAGGCCGCGTGGGGCCAGCCGTGCGCGCACGCCGAGGTGCAGATCGGCGCAGTGCCGTTCCAGGCACTCTCCGATGCGCGTCTGGCCCATGTGCTGATGGGGTGCCTGTGGCCGCGCCCGGCCGAGCGCTGGGCGCTCCAGGATCTGATCCAGGCCGTCTGCGCCGACACCATCGCAGCGATGCCGGCGATTCCGCCCTGGGAGTCGCTCGCACCGGGCGCCTCGTCGACCGCGTTCAGTCTTGCCGGCACTGCGTTCTGGCGTCTGGAGAAACTGCTGGCAACCGCAGTGATGCCCAATCATTGGCGCGAGGCCACCACGCGGATCGGGGCGATTCTTGACTGGGCGGAGGGAACCGCCTGGGTCGGGCAGGCGCAACTGATGCGCTCCGCGCTCGCGCGAGGGTGCAGCACCGAATGGGTGCTGACCGCACTCGCGCAGACGGTTCTCCCCTCTGTGCCAACGACCTGGCGCGGACTCGACCTGTCCGACGCTGAAGCCTCACGCAGCCTGGCGGGCTTGGCCCAACGCGCACTGCGGAGGCATGAGGCCGACATGGAGACGATACGCGAGCTGTTCGAGGCGGACCTGCGCGGGGCTTTCGTCCCGGTGGCGCCGCCATCCTGATTTCCGGCCACGTATAGCCTTTTACCGCCCTTCCCCAATCCTCTGCCCCCTCAAGGGGGAGAGGGTCTCGCACCTATTGACCTTGCTGGAGACACCCATGTCGACGACCACAGTTTCTTTCCGTTCCACCACACGCGATGCGGATCTAGCGGCACTGCGCCGCCGCGAGGCGGAAGCGCGCCAGGCGGCACGCCAGGCACGCCGTCACGCACAGGAAGAGCGACGCCGTGAGGAGACGATGCGCCGTCGCATGGCTGCGGCAAGCCGGGCGATCAGCGAGCAGGAAACCCGTTTCCAGAACCTGGTCGAGAGGCTCGACGAGGCCGCGCACCGCCTGCCCGATCTGGCGCTCGCCACGCCGCGTCTGACGCCACTGAGCGATGCCACTGCACGGGATCCGGACCGGCTTGAGTCCTATGCGGACCGGTTGGCGACGGAGGTTGACGAGTGCGCGCAGGTGGTGGAGTCCGCCATCCGCGAGGCCGAGCGGCTGCTTGAACGCCGTCTGGAACGGGCTGCGGCGTGGCGGCGCGCCGCCGATCTGGAGCAGCAGATGGATCTGCTCCGGTCCCAGATCGAAGGGGCGGTCGCACGGATCCGGGTGGAGCCAGGACTGGCCGCGCCGCCGCAACGGCCACTCCCCGATGCAGAGTTGGAGACAGTACAGGCCTATGAGGCGACCCTGAAAGTCCTCCAAGATCAAGCTAGACGCCAGCTCGAACGCCTGCAAGCTCAGATTTCATCGCGTGAGACAGCCATTGTCCTGAGCGGCACGCCGACGCATGCGCGCACTGCGGAGCAGGCACTGACCGAGCACGCGGCCGAGGAGCACGCACGGACCGTTGCGGCGTTGCGCGCGCATCTGAATGCGGAGCTGGCGAGGGCCAGTCTGTCAGCACAGGACTTGCCTGACGCTATGCACGCGCAGCTCGATGCAGTGACCACGCAGACCTCCCACGTGGACTACCGCTCGAGCATCACGCGCTTGATCGCCCGCGAGCGTCAGCGCCGGGATGGGATCGCGCGGGCACTCGAGCTCATGCAGTCGGTTCCGGACCTGGCACACGACGACCCAGGACTCGGGCTACGCTGGACCAGCCTGGCGGCCCAGCTCCAGCGCATCGCGAGCGGATTGGAAGACTTCAGTCCCAGCGTCGAACGCGAGTCTGCGCAACTGCACGTGGACGCACGCCGGTTGGTCAACATGGCCTTCACCCGGACCGATTGGATCGAGGGGATGTGCGCGCAGGGCTTCGAAGTCTTGGAGCGCGAGGAAGGCGAAGGTCTCGTGGTGGTGGACCTCGACCATCCGGAGATCTGGCTGGAGGCGACCGAATACGAAACCGATCAAGGTGGATTCGCAGCCACGCTGGAGATCATGACTGATGCTGCGCCCAACTCTAGCGAGGACGGGGTCGTCACCAAAGATGTTTGCGCCCGGCTCGCACGCGCAGCCTCTTCCAAGACGCCGAACGTCGCCACCGAGTCCACGGTCATTGAGCGCGAGCGTCGCATTAAGCGAGCCCGACGCCCGGCCGTGGCCAGGAAGACCTTCACCCAATGCTCGTAAACAGGAGTGTCGTTATGTCGAATACCATGCAGCGACTCGATGAGGAACTCGGTGAGAACATTACCTTGGCTGCGCAGGTGGCGAGCTGCGTCGTGCTCGCGGGCCGCCGTCAGTTCGATCGCTTTCTGCTCTCGAATCCGGGCGGTGGGTCGCGCGTCCTGACCCTGGAGCGTCTCTGTCATGAGCAGACGGCGGCGTCGGCGACCTGGACCTATGATCCGGCGCGCAGGAGCGTGGCCCTGGCTCGGGCGAGTGCCGAGCTACACCAGGAATCGGCTTTACCAACGCGCGCCGGGCGAGACCAGACGCTTGGGGCAACCGAAGTGCTCGAATCCTTCGCCAGCCTGACGGCACCGGACCAGGGAGCACGTTTCGCCATGCTGGTCGACGCGGGACTCTTGCTCGAGGATGCGGCGACACCAAGGGACGGGGACTTCCGTCTCCTCCAGGCCATCGAGCGCTTTGCGCGCCTGACTGATCGGCAGCGGACCCTCTTCCTGCGGGTCGACCGCCCTACCGCCCTACCGAGTGCCGTTCTGGCGTCACCTCAGGTGCGGACAGTCCACATCCCCGCAGCCTCCCGCGACGTGCGTAACCTATATGCCCTGAAGCGCAGCCGGCCCTTGGCCGATCGTTGTGCCGTGAGCCCTGAGGCGGTTGCCCGCCTTCTCAGTGACGCGACGGAGGATTGGACCCTGGATCAGCTCGATGCCCTGGTGCAGACGGCCGAGCGTCAGGGGTGCGCGCGCATGCATGACATCGAGGAGCTGGCACGCGCGGTCCGCATCGGGACTACCCACAGCCCCTGGGCAGGGGAGCGCATTCACCATGCCGTCGCGCACGCCCGCGAGGACTTGACGCAACGGGTGCTGGGCCAGCCAAAGGCGGTCGAGACCGTAGTTTCGGCGCTGCGCAAGGCCGTAATCGGCCTGTCCGCTGCTCATCAGAGCGAAGGCTCACAGGCGCCGCGCGCGGTCTTCTTCTTCGCGGGACCGACGGGCACGGGTAAGACCGAGCTTGCGAAGGCGATCAGCGAGATCGTGTTCGGCCAGGAGCAGCTGCTGCGTTTTGACTGCGGCGAGCTACGTCAGGAGCATGCCGTGGCTCGGCTGATCGGCGCACCGCCAGGCTACGTGGGCTATGACCGCGGTGGTGAGCTCACCGAGGGGATCCGCGCCAAGCCGAACAGCGTGGTGCTCTTCGACGAGATCGAAAAGGCGCATCCACGGCTGCTCGACACCCTGCTCGGCGTCTTGGACGACGGCCGGCTCACCTCGGGGCAGGGCGAAACCAGCTACTTCGGCCAGGCTGTGCTCATCTTTACCTCGAACCTTGGCCTCTACGAGGAGATCGGCGACGGGAACGGCGGCTCGTCCCGCCGGGCGTGCTTCGACTACGAGACGCCGTTCGACACCATCGAGCACGGCGTGCGCGAGGCCATCCAGAGAACCTTCATCGCGGAGCTAGGCCGACCCGAGTTGCTGGGACGGCTCGGCGGCGCCGAGTCTATCGTCGTGTTTGACTATCTGCGTGACCTTGAGCGGGTGTGCCGCAAGTTCGTGGCCAATATCGCGAAAAGCTGCGAGCGCCTGCGGGACGTCGAGCTTGAGGTGGACGCTGAACTCATTACGCAGGTCGTACGTGCGACTCGTTCACGCCCCGAGGCACTGATTCTCGGTGGGCGTGGCCTGCGCCCAGAGCTCGATCGATGTCTGACCAATCCGCTCGCGGACTACCTCTTCGAGCACCCGCACACCCAGGGAAGCGTCCGCGTCTCGCTCGTGGCCGGCAAGCCGGTCTTCTCGGTCGGTGACGCAGCGTCCCACCAGGCCAAGTCCAAACACGACTGATCGAAAGGAGCCTGTATGACCGATGTCGATCTCGCTCAGGCGCTCGACCACGGCTTCGGCCCCCTCTGTCAGGATAGATGTCGCCCTGCACGAGTCCCGTCGGCGAGGGATCGACCCGACGGGTATCACGAGGGCAGACGCGACACTCCTTGTCTGGCCCTGGTGCGCCGCACCCTCTGGGCCGAAGACAATTACAGCGAGTCAATATCCGAGCCGGAAATGGTCCTAATTTCTGCCAAGCGTCTGGGTTGCTTGCTCGATCAACTCGCGGCGAGGGCCTAAATTGGCCAAAGTCGAGTTCTGTTTGAACTGCACGGATTTCCCTAAAGTGGACCCCATGTCCAGGAAACGACAAGAATGGGAGACTGAGATGAAAAAAGTGAGCGCTAATCTAATTGATGTCAACTGGAAGAGCTTGATGGGAAAGGCCCGCGACGACGCCCTGCGCTATCTCCCCAGCCATTTGCTCGCAGCCAAGCATTGGAATGTTCTGTTTGACCTACTCACCGATCCGAATTCTTATCTGCCAGCACGTATCGCACGCATCAAGAAGGGGGGCGATGCCAGCTGGCCATCGCTAATGGAGGATTATTGGCTGAGCCTCAATGGCTGGCCACTAGATCGAATCGAACAACGCCAAATGCTACAAGACGTGCATCGGGTGCTGTCGCGTGAAGAACATCGACTTATCGCTGGTGAGACATCGGTAAATCAAGTGCTCTATAATGGGCTGAGCGGCTTTTGGGATGAATATTCCGAACTTGGCAAAAAGCTGCGCCAAACAGCCGATGCCACAACCACGCCTTGGATTCGCCATCTCAAGCCGGTCACCGATCGTTCGCCACTTATTCGCACAATTAGTGGGTTGTTAGCTGATTTCAGCCCGGCAGCGGCGGATGGACGCTATTGGCTTGCGACAGGGAGTCGTGATGGAACGGCTTGCCTTTACAATCCAGATACTGGGGAATGCATCCATGTCTTAAAAGGGCATACTAATAAGATCACGAGCCTCGCATTTAGCTCCATGCATCCCTGGCTAGTCACTGGATCTACGGACGGCACCGCTCGCCTATGGAATACGGATTCCGGAGACTGCCTCCAGGTATTCACTGGCCATCATATGCAGGAGATTACAGCCATCGCCTTCTGTCCTGAATTGGACGCGGATAACCGCGCCTTGTTCGTCACAGGAGGGGGCGATGGTTGCGCCTGCCTTTGGGATCCGCAAAGAGGTTTGTTGCAGACTTTTACCAACCATGTTGAAAATGGGCGGGCGTACACAGCTGTAGCCCTGAGTCCGCCTGATTCCGAGGGTCGCTATTGGCTTGCGACTGGCGGGAAGGACAATACGACCTGCCTTTGGGATCTAGCCACAGGGCGTTGTCTACATGAATTTGCAGGCTATGGGCAAACCGTACATCTAGCCTTTAGCCCCAGAAACACCCAGGGCGATACCTGGCTCGCTGTTGGAGGTTATGGTGGCGTTCGCCTTTGGAATCCACGGACGGGGGATTTGATCAAAGATTTAGATTTTAAATTTTGTTTTGTAACGGGCCTCGCTTTCACACCGTTGGACGCGGATCAATGCACTTGGCTTATTACCGGAGATAGAGATGGCGGCATCCGACTCTGGAATCCACAAACAGGAGATTGTAAACAGGTAATCAGCAATTCCAGTCATGTCCAACCCTATACCGCCCCATCTTTCGCCTTCACAGCATTAGATGGGAAGAATGGCATTTGGCTCGCAGCGAAGATCAACGAAAATGCTTTCCTCTGGAATCTGCACACAGGAAATTGTTTATGTGAATTTCATGGACATGGTAATCAGATTACGAGTCTTAACTTCAGTCCGCCAGATGCCAAAAATCGCATTTTGATCGCCACGGCAAGCGAAGATCACACAGTCCGCATTTGGGATCCACACACTGAAATGTCCGCTCATAAAAGAGCGAATATGAGTCATGCCAGTGAAATCACGTCCTTTGTCTTCAGTCCACCGGACTCAGATGGATGCACATGGTTCTCGACGGGGAATCAGCTCTGGGATGCACGCACGGGAAAATGCGTTAAAAATTTGAGCAGTCATGAGCAGGCGATCACGGCTGTCGCCTTCAGCCCATCGGATGCAGAGGGAAAGATATGGCTTGCGACGGGCAGTGAAGATCGCACTACCAGGCTCTGGGATACACGCACGGGAGATTGTATCCAAACATTCAAGGGGCATAAGCAGGAGATCACGGCCGTCGCTTTCAGCCAACGGGATGCTAGTGGATCCTATTGGCTCGCGACTGCGAGTCGCGATGGCACTGCTCGACTCTGGGATCCTGTCTCCGGTGATTGCCTCCATATTTTCGGCGGGACAGAAAGCTCGGTCATTCCGATCACAACCCTTGCCTTTAGTCCACCTGACGCTGATGGAGGCTATTGGCTCGCAATTGGAGGTAAGGATGGTCGCTGCCCTTGGATCGGAGATCCTAGTACCGGAGAGTACCGGATGCTTGATCGCCATGACGGCGGCATCGATTGCCTCGTGTTCAGTAAAACTGATCGTGAAAGCCGTCTCTGGCTTGCGGCCTGGAGTGAAATAGGAACCGCCGGTCTTTGGGATATAAAAAGAGATAAATATGTAAATGTCTTCAGTGAAAGCGACGGTAAAATTCGGACCATTGCTTTCAGTCCACTGGATACAAAGGGAGAAACCTGGTTTGCTACGGGTAATTGGAATGGCATCGTTCGCATCTTTAATCTACGTATGTTGCGACAGAAGGCCGTCTTCGAAAATAGGCACGCTGAGTTCAGGTCGCTGCATTTTGACCCTAGCGGTCAAGTCCTCTGGCTGGTTTATACCGACGCCTTAGCGCGTTGGAATTGGCAGGCAAATGAACGTCCGTTGTTTATTGATCTTCCGAATCTACAGACAATCTGTCTGGATTCGGCGAACCCGAACGACATAATCGCAGCCTGTCTCGATCCAACTAACCATCGGCCGGTTTTTCATCCGTTACGCTTGGAGAACTTTCGATGAAGGCATATCCGTCCGCTCGATGGCATTACTCACATGGCAGCGAATTTATAAATTCATATATAACCGACTCTGGTTATTATGGGATTCTCCCAGTTAGCTAAGTGCTTGAATCTCGCTGGAGGTGGAAAATTATAGAGGGGCAGGACGCATGAACGTCAAAATTTAACCGCTAGCTAATTTTTTTGAGATTCGTAATTTTCTGGTCTTAAAAATTTCATGATCAGGAAAAATGGTCAAAGTCGAGCGAGGAAACACGCCGGCATCTTGGCGTGAAAACCCAGCGTCAATGGAACGACCTGGCCATTGCCCGGATCACGCCCGTGCTGCTGGCGCTGTTCTCGCTCGTGTCTGATGGTCTACCAGTGGCGCGAACGCTGGGACAGGCTGGCGCGCTCTCGCACCTGGTATCTCAAGCCGCATGCGACCTTCTCGGACTGCTAGGCCCTGGTGCGCCGCACTCTCTGGGCCTAAACAATTACAGCGAGTCAACATCCGAGCCGGAAATGGTCATAATTTCTGCCAAGCGCCTGGATCGCTTGTTCGATGAACTTGCGGCGACGGCCTAAATAGCCAAAGTCGAGGAAAAATGCACCCACACCTCATTTTAGTCGCATCCGTATCGAAACCCAGCGGACAGCTAGCGATTGATCTTGTTGGCTAATGCTGACCAATCAGGGGATTCCTGACGTCTCAGCTGACTGTATGCACGGCGCACAGCCGTATGCCAGGCATAGATCGTCTGCACCGTATTGCCATTCACTTTGGTCTTGTCAAGCGGATAGCCCAAACGTTGATCGGCGACCATCCGGTGCGCGTCAAGCCATTGCCGCACCAGATCATCGTCAAGTTTTCCCCTTAGCGCGCGGATCGCCTCGCTGAGAGTGTTGTCCAGGGCGGAATCGTCCAGAAACACGGTGTCTTTTTCTAAACGTACCCGCAGTGCCCGGCGGGTGATGCGCACACTGCCCATTCCCAGCGGTCGCCCCAGACCGAGCTTGTGGGCGTAGTCATCCGCCTTGCCCTCGGGCGCAAGCCTGTGAGGTTCCAGCACGGCGAACAGGGCGCCCAACTCCAAAGCTCGCAGCCGGGCGAAGCGAATGGTGAAGCGGAAGCTGGTTCCAGGCTGACAGATGAAGCGCGCAAGCGTGGCCTGATCGGAGTTGATGGTTTCGTCCGTATCGGCCTCGATGTCGGCTTTGTCCGTGCCTTTCTGATGCCGGTAGAATTTGCGTCCGGCCAGTTCGCCACCGGGATCACCTGGCAGATCGCCGTAAGTATTGAGCGGGTCCTTGGAATTCTTGGGCTGCTGAAGATAGAACTCCCAGGCCGATGGCTTGGGTTGGCCAAGGATCTTCAGCGGGATGCAATAGCCTTTTGCCGGATCCCCAAGAAAGCGAGGTTCGCTGTCGGTCACCGCATGATTGATGGCAATGCGTCCGGCTAGGCGCTCGAAGGCCCCTTGACCGATGCGGTTGGTCTTGTCATTGCGCGCATAACCGAACAGCAATCGCGCGCCAGTGAGACGCTGAGGCGCCACATCTATCGAACCTTTTGACTCAGGAGCTTGCTCCTCGGCGATCGGAGTCAGGCAAGCGCGAGGGTGGCCCTCTTGTAGGCGTATTGATGAAGTGTAGGCCCGGCGATAGCGGAAATGATGGCCGCAGGAAACAACCTGGGAATTCACGGAAACCTTCCCTTGTGAATCTGTTTTCAGCTCGACATAGATGAGCTGATCCGGCGAGAATTCGGCGTTGGCCTCGATACTGTTGGACACCTGTTTGGCATCGAATTTCAATGGATGACCGGCAAGATGGCCCTTTGTATGATCCGCAAGAACTTGTTTCTGGTCCCGCAGGTAGCACTGATACAGGTCTGCCTTGATTTCGATACGAAAATCCGCTTTGCGCGGAACCAAGGCTAGGCGATAGGTTCGCGTCGGCGGGGTGAAGGCATCCCCCAACAAACCCTGCCCGTCGATGCCACCCTTGTAATTCGCAAGGCGGTGATTGAACGAGTGCGAAGACATCATGTCAGGCATGATGCGATTTCTATCTTCTTTGATTCCGGACACTTCCCCCAAGACAACACCATCAACAGCGGCTTTACGAATCCGCTGTTCAGCATTCTGACGTACAAACAACGCCGCGCGCGCATTATCGAATATCTCGATTTCCCAACCGCCGTTTCGCTCAGCAATCACGAGCGCGGGCCGCACTACATAGCGCTCCTCGGTGCCATATTTATTGAAATCGAGATTCGGTCGATAGGTGAAATGACGCTCTCCAACCCTTTCCATCGGCGCAGAAGTCAAGGCGCCCAGACTCTGGCGAATCATGCCTTTCAGAGCTGTGCCCGCGATGACCACCCGTCCGTCGGTCAAGCGCAGCGGCTCCGCGATCTGCTTATCTTCTTTCAGTTCGTCAAATCCCCACTGCTGCAAGCGTTGCCGATCTGCTTGGCTGACCGCGTAACGCATATTGCCCGGCAGCAAGGGTGTCAGGGCTTCGAGTTCGCACAGAATCTCGCCGGACAGCAAATCACCGCCGCTAGAGCCGTCATGCAGGACCGGCGTATCGGCGACTGCCTGACGAGAATCAATAGGGATGAAACCATAGGGTAGCATGACGGCCTTCCGTCGGTTCAGCTCCACCTTGACGACACGCTCCCCGTCAACCTGGATACGCACAGCCAAGCCAATGGTCGGCTTGGAACCAATCCCCTTATGAACTAGATATTCCTGTGCAACCAGATTCTTCCCGTCTTGGCGTTTAGCAGAGAAAAAAAAGACTTTGCGTCCCTTCGCCGCGTTGGCAGTTCCTTCGATCTCGGTCTCGATCCACATCTCAAGCCACCCCAATCGTCAACCGCCACGCCACCAAACGTCCGCGCTCCCGGTATTCAATCGCGCGCAAGCCCTCGACTACCTCATGAGCAGAGAGTCCAAAACGCGCTAGATCACGACGGGTATGCACGGGGATTTCCGAGCGCATCGCCGGTAAGGTATCGTCATCTGCGGTGACTTCCTTGATGCACGTCCAGACACAGCCACCTTTCTCGCACGCGACGACATGCAGCACCGCCCTGGGCCAGAACAGCCGCGCCTCGACCAGCGGCAGATCCGCCGGCCAGGACGGCACGCCCTGAGCCAGTGGCACGAAATCACCATGCCGCCCGGTGCGGTTGACCAGATCGACATGCAGCGGATCCGGGTCGGCCCAGGCCAACAGCGGCGGCGCTTTGCCCGCCTGATCGGCGATGACCTCGGCAACGCTGCGCAAGTCTTTTTCGGTGTGCATGTGCAATGCACAGGTGTTGGCGATCATGCCACGCCCTCCTCGGCGTCGAAGCGGTCGATCTGCCACCGAAGCCAGCCATGCCCACGCCACTGGCCGCCGCCGATGCCAATCTGGCCATTCTGGGCCAGCTTGAACAGGCGCTTGACCGCCGCCAGCTCGTCTTGGCTCGCATCCTCGAGCACCATCTTCCAACGAAAACATCCCGTCATCACCGCCACGCGGTCGAACTTTCCCGAACCATATGTGCTGCCCGCGAACTCGTCCTCGGCATGATGCTGGAACCAGGCCAAGCGGAGTTCCTCGTCCAAATCGGGAAAGGCATCCCGAATCAGCAGTTTCGCGCTCTGCTTGGTGGTCCCGAACAGCGCACGAACCAGCGGTGGCCAGGTGTCCTCATCGATCTCACCCCTGGCACGCAGCAGCCGCGCCAGCGCGTGGCGCAACGACCCTCTCAGGCTGGAGCCTGGGATATAGGGCAACCGCTCAGCCGTATGCTCACCGCCCGATTGCTTGAAAGTGACAACCGTGAAATCGGGATCGAAAGCCCCGTCAGCGCCAGGATCAAGCATGCCGTCAGGTGCGAGAAAACGCTCGGTCCAAGACGCCGCCAGCTCATCACTGGCATGGCCGCCGATCGAAAGGCTATCCAGGCCCCATGCGCCACCAGTCTCGCCTTCTTTGCTCCAGGTAGGCTGGTACTCGCCGGCGCTCAGGGTGCCGCTGATTTCGCACCAGCGCGGAAATGGATCGCGTGTCGCCTCCACGGGTGACGCCAACGCCGAAAACTGTTCCTCGATATAGCGCGGATAACGATCGGCAGCACGCGCGCAGGGCCACTGCTCGGCCTGCTCGATGGTCAAGCGATATTCCTGGCACCCTTCCAGGCGCATCCAGCCCAGGCCGCGCGCCACCTCGCGTCCGAGCAGACAACGCCCGGCGGCCCAATGACTCAGCACCTGGCGTGCTAGATCGCCCGCACGCTCATCGCGATCCGTTTCCACTTCCAACAGAAATGGCCAGCGTGTACCGGGCGGCAGGGTCTCTAGGTCGAACAGCATGCCCGTCGCCGCCGCACCGGTACGAGCGTCGATGGCCACATGCTGACGAACGACGGGCGAAGGCGATGCGACCGGGTGACTGTTGAAACACCGCCAGACCGAAGGCTGACGCCCATTCTGGCTACCCGAAATGGTCGCGGGCACAGGCCGCATCCGGCGCAACGTAGCGATGAGCGCGCCCGCCAGCCCGGTGCCGCGTAATGTCGGACGGTTGCGCCCGTCCAGACAAAAGGGGCTATCCACGCTGGCCGTCGGATCATCGCTGCCGCCGATGCTCAGGAAGGATTCCTGCACCAGGGTACCGACGAAGAGGGTTCGATAGGGCTGGGTCATGACCGCGCCTCCTTCGCGTTCGGAACGCGCCATTGCACGAGATAGGCAATCAACTGGCGTTTTTCGTCCAGCGACCGACAGTCGCCCAGCGCCTCCCGCAGCGGCTGATGGGGAAAATTCTTCCAAGCCTTGCCACCTTGCGGACGGCGCTCAGATGCACGCGCGACCTCGCTCAACAGAAGCTCAAGCTGTGACTCCGTTTCCACCGCCGTGGCCTGCGAGCGCAGCCACTGCAACTGGCTCAGGCTCGGACCAGCCTTGTCGATCCGACTCGCCAGCTCCCGCGCCAGCGCCAGCAGCTCCTCGTTGGGACACGGCTCCGGCGCGTCCTTCTCGCCAGACGGCTTGCCCGACGTGTCTAACGCAATCGGCTGGAGTCCAATCCGAAAGCGCCCGTATCCCTCACCAACACGTTCGCCAAGGGAGCCGACCTCAAACAAGGCACGAGCCAATTCAGCGCTGTCGGTTCCGGTCATGCGCCAGCACGAACCGCGCCGCAGCGCTAAGGCCGGCGCGCGGGTCAAGCCGGTGACGGCGTTGAAGCCATGCACCGCTTCCGTCTCGACCACATCGGCATCAATCGTCCAGCCGCTCTTGCAATCGATCCCAACCAAGTGGCACAGATACTCCAAGCTGAGGTTGTCCAAAAACCCCAATCGATCTCCGCGCACGATGGCATCGCTCGTCAGGGTCAGGGTCCAGTCATCCCCAAGCCTTTGGGGTAAGGAGGACGGCGGCACGAGGCTCACTGACTCGACCCGCGCTGGCTGTCCGCCGCGCCCGATCGCCAGCCAATCTTCGCCGGAGATCAGTGGTGCGAAAGCAGCCAGAAAATCCTCCGCGACTTGCGCGTCGGCGCAGCGCAGCTCGGCCTGAAAACAGGTCTCCTCGGCGATCTCCTCCAGGCTGAAGAGCTGGGGATCCTTAGTCGAGCCCCGTTTCGGCGTGGCATTGCGCAACCGCACCTGCATTTGCGGCCTGTAGCGCTGCCAGTGCGCAACACCCACCGAGCGACATAGATACTCATGCGCGCCGGGGCGTTTGCGTTTTTCATCCGCTTCAGGCATTTCGCCTAGGGAATCGAACGCAGGCAATTCCGCCGTCTTAGCCCCCCACCACGGGACACCAGGATCACCTCCGTGCGGTTTATCGGTCAGAATCGACAACGGGATAGGGATCACCTGCTCGGCACCCTGGCAGCCCTCGGGCAAAGGCAGGGCATCGCCAACCGAAATCTGCTCGAACAAATGCACCCGATCCGCTCGGCCATGATGGATCGCCCAGGCCATGAGCGCGCCGCGCAAGGTCTGGCCGCGAACAAAGGAATGGCTGCGAATCAGGTTGCCCGGATGCCCGGTCGCCGGCAGGCAGAGCGGTTCCAGGTTCCACAGCACCAGTCGCAGACAGCGTCCGGCGTCAAGCCTTGGCGGCTGGCTCACCGCTGCCTTGCGAATTTGCCAATCGAGCTTCACCAGACCGCCGCCCCGATTGCGCTCGCCTCCGAAGCGATCGATCCGATTCAGGAGACGCTCCAGCAAGGGTACCAGCCCGGCATCCGCCAATCGCAACGTCGCCTCAAAGCGCGTTCCGGCCTTGACGTATTCAATGAAACGCAGCGTATCCGGCTTGGGGGCGCGGCCACCCTCGACACGCTGGGTCGACCCCCAAACCAGGGTCGCCTTGTCTTGCTCCGGAGATGCGAACAAGGAGGTCAAGCGCAGCGCACCCCGCCCACTTCCCTCGGTGCCGAGCAAGGCGCTCAGATCCTGCTGCGTCTGTTCATGTCCGGCATTCCTTTTCTCGTCGAGTTCGATGAGCGCCTCGCCCGCCTCACGCAGCAGCCCTTTGAGATGACTGGCACGAATCACCGGTTGGCGTCGGCGATCACGCTGCACCAAGGCATCGATATCACCGCCGCCGGTCCCCGAGCCAGTATGGAGATCTTCCAATGCCTCGACGCTGAGTTGGATAAACACTGGAGCGGTCGCGGTGTCACTCATGGTGTTGCTCCCCATCGTCCTTTCTCCCCAGATGACCGATCTCGCGCAGACCGATGATGTCGAGGGCGCGATTGAGATAGACGCGACTGCCATCGACGGGGACATCCGTCCACAGCTCATCCTTCTCCCAGCCCAGGCAAACGCGCGTCTCAGGTCGGAGCCGGGCAAAGGCCATCTCCGCCATCAAACGCCCCTGCTCGCAGGCAGCACGTAGTGCGCGCAACGGCGAGCGCGCCGCCTTGTCCTCGTCATTCGCGCCGTCGAGCGCTTGCGTGGCATCGAGCAATGCCTCCAGACCATTCGCGCCCAAGACGCGATAAGGCCGCCCCGTCAGCAATAAGGTCTCGGTCTGGCCACTGACCTGATACTGAATGCACTCGGTCTGGCGACGTGCCTCGGCAACCCCCTCGAACCAGGACTGAGTGACCACCTGCCAGTCGATGACCGAGGTTTTCTCGTGGTTCGGTAAGGCGCGATAGAGCCGCTTGGCGCTGGAGGCCAGGCTTTCGGCTAATTCGTGCAGCCGATGCAGCGGATAGCCTTTTTGCGCTATGGCAACGCCAATGGCCACGGTGAGCGGGTGTCCGTCGGCGAGTTCGTACCTGGATAGTTCCTCGGCATAGGCGCGGGCGAAATCGAGCGCCCGGTCGGCGCGACAGACCAGCAGCAGATCGTCGCCGCCGAGCATCAGGATCTCGTAGGGACGCACGCCGCCCGGCTGGGTGAAGGTCTTGCGCAGGGCATCAACAACGGCCCGTCGCACCGCGACGCGCATGCTATGGAAAAATGCCTCGCCATGAGCCTCGCGGGCCAGCAGATCATCGTCGGGCGCGTGTTTCTGTCGGTCCTTGTAGCGCTTGCCGATACCATTGCCGTCGGCATGAATCAGCGCTAGATAGCCGTCGGCGACGAGTTGCCCCAGGTCATCTGGATCTTGCCAATCCATCTCACGATCCGGGTAGAGAGCCGAGCGCAGAAGACCGATGATGTCGCGGGTTTGGCCATCGTAGAACTGCGTGCCCGCTTTCAATCGATACTGGACCGACCGCGCCTGCCAGCGCGTCTCGCCGTCGCGCGTTTCCTGGTCCGACGCCGGCCCCTGCCCGGTTTCCTGACACACCTGCAGCACAGGCAGATCCAAAAGCGCCGTTTCCTGCGGATCGCGCGACTGGCGCCGATGCTGACCCGGCTTGGGAAAGGGCTCGATTTGGGCGTCGTACGACACCCCTGGCAGCCGCTCGGCGAGCACCGCCTCGGCCTGCGCAAGGAAGCGCTCGGCCGCTGGCTCAGCGGCGAACAGCACGATGAAATGTCCGCCGTCGCGGGCCAGGATGCCCCGCCGATACAGCGCAGCGGGATCATCGTGGTCGTCGGGATCAATCACGTCACCATTCAATGGATCGTCACCGGAGTCAGGAACGATTCCCGTCGGCCAGGTGAGCTTGCATCCTTGCTCACCCAGCAGCGCCGGCAGTTCATGCCGCATGGCCTGCCCGATCAGGGCATTGGCGCCGAGCATAGCCTTGAGACGCGGCACCTCGAAGATGAAGGTCTGAACACGCTTGAGACTGATTTCGAGCTTGACCATTGGTCGCTATCCCTCGATGACCCGATTCAGGCTATCGTTCAGATAGCCATTCATGGCGACGCTCAGATCATCGGCGCCAAGCTTGGCAAAGAGCGCCTTGATCAAATCGGTGCCCAGAAAGTTCTCGCCGAAACGCCACCCGGGCGATGCAATCAAGCCACTGCTCTGCAGGCAGCCACCTATCTTGCTCACATCGATCGCCTGATCCGAGCCATGCGCCAGCAGATTTCGGTACTGTCGCGGATTGAGCCCCTCCCGCTCACGGTTGTAGGCAACACACACATCAATGAGCGCGAGCGCAGCGGATCGCTGCCCGCCTTCCGGTTCTACCAGCCACTTGGGCCACTCGAAAGTCAAGTTTCTCACCGAATACCGAGGATCGGATCCAAGACTCTTCTTGGGTATTTCAAGCAGCGGAGTTTGACGCGAAAACAACGCATGATCATTAGGGATCGCGCCTGTCAGGGATTCGTTCGCCCGATCCAGCGACACGCCAAGCGCCTGGATCCGCGCATCGCTGGCAATGAGGTTCCAGACAGCCGATTCGATGAAGGGACCAAGGCGCAGCAAGGCGCCGACGATATCGCCCATGCACAAGCGCATCTCGACCTGGCATGCGTGCAGGGCAAAAGGCGCAAGTGGCTGCCCCCCAAGACAGATCGCGCGGCCCGGAAACTCCAGCAAGGACCCCAAGCGCTCGCGGACCTCGGTCGCCCAAGGATGATCGCTCGACCGGCGCGCCAGCCCATAGGCGCCTGCATAGTCGCCTTGACGCAGAGCCTCGACGCAGTGGAAACGCAGGGTCTCGCGCTCGGCGACCCGCTCCGCATAGCTCAATGCCGAGGTGATGGCGTCGGCACCCCTTTCCGGCTGATCGAGCAGTTCGACGCTCCGATGACCGAAGCGAGTCGCGGGCACTCGCTCAATGAGCGGCTTGAGCAGCGGCATGCCGCCGCTGGTGGTCACGAGAATACGCGGCTCATCCCGCCCACCTCCGCTCCAGATGCGCAGCCCCTCGTTCAGGCGAGCGACAACTTGGCCCTGCGCCTCGGGATCCTCCATGGCCTCATGATCGACGAGAATGTCGATCCAGGTCGCGATGCCCGAGCCGAAAAACTCCGGGATCCGTCCCGTGCTGTCCAACCAGTTCAGCCCGAGACGTTCAGCCAGATAGCGCGAGACCAAAGGACCGGAGGCGATCGGCTCATCGCGCGACTCTCTGCCGAAATTCTCGACGCGCCGTGTGTTGAGCACCAACACCGAGACCGCGTGATCGGCGAAGATCTCGCGTGCCTTAGTCACCAGCGGCTCGATCTTCGGACAGTAAAGCGGCAGCGTCGAGGCTCGAGGGTTGGGGATCTCGTTGGTCTGCTCGTCGATGCGGAAGGCGTCGGGCCGATTAGCGCAGTGAACTGCGGCGGCAAAATCGCCAATCTCAGGCTTAACCATGAAGTCGAGGCGCAAATCACGCATCACCTCGCGACTGATCGGACGTGGCAATTCGGCATCGAAACGGATGCGCCCCTTGTCCAACAGGGCTAGCAGACCTTCATGTACCGTGCGGATGCCAGCACGCCCGCACTCGAAGCGATAGGGTCCGATCCAGCAACCGTATTTATCCTGAGTCCAAACTGGAAACTGCACATCGGTCACGCCAATCGAAATCAACCACAGCCAACGCATACCTGTCTCCAGCCACAACGGTTGATTCAATCCAACGGGGTCAGCTCGATAGCTCCAAACCCCTTGTCCGCGTTTTCACCGCCCCCGCCGAGCGCGATCAGACTCAGCCAGGGCAGCACGGCTGGCTTCACGCGCAGAATCGCGCGTCCGCTCCAGGTGAGCGCCGTAAAGCTCGCCCCGTTGCCCCGACTCGCCAATGTCAGCGGCTCAGGCTCGATCTCGGCGCTCTCGACGCTCAAGCCTCCTGACAGCAGCGCCTCGGCGACATGATGGGCCAGATGCGCGCTCAGACGCTGAACGCGCTCGTCATTGAGGCACAGAGGGGTCAGCTTGTGGGCGCGCAGGCGCATCGCCTTGCGCAACTCGTGGGCCAGGGTTTCGACATCCGGGGGAGCGTCGGCATCCGGCCGGCCCTTACCGACCAGCCAGGGCGTGACGAAGGTCAATTCCCAGCGGGTCGCATTCGTCAATTCCAGATCCGCCAGCGTCGCAACCGCCAACGGCACGGCTCCTTCCAAACTATGACGCTCACGCAGACAACGCGCCGCCCAGCCGATCGAGTCGCACGCCGCCGCGCCGAGCGCGATCAGATGCAGTTGCTCAAGTGCCGGGCGCCAACGCACGAAGAACGTGGCCATACGCCAGGACGGTGCGCCACCGCCGAGCTTCATCGGAAAAAGCGCATCGGCACGGCAGCGTCCGAGACGGGCACAGTCGCGCCCCTGCTCCGCGCAGCTCTCCAGCGTGGTCGCTGCGCAGTGCTCGCGCCAGGCGCGGGCGCGCAGGGTATCGCTGAGTGCGGCCAGTCC
Organism: Thiorhodococcus drewsii AZ1; assembly: GCF_000224065.1. Lineage (GTDB taxonomy): Bacteria > Pseudomonadota > Gammaproteobacteria > Chromatiales > Chromatiaceae > Imhoffiella > Imhoffiella drewsii. Next base: position 123,071 of record NZ_AFWT01000006.1, on the reverse strand, counting down.
AACATGTGGTGGATAGGCCGTCACGGGATAGGCGAGCACCGCCGCCGGCAGGGCACGCCACAAGGCCGCCAAATCGCGCGCACCACGGATCTCTGGTGGGCGCTCAGTCGGCATGATCGGCGTCACGAAGACTGGGCCAGAGACGTGGATCCAATTCGATTTTGAGGAAATCCGACACGGTCGATTGACTGAGGCCGAGCAATTCCCCCACTTGTTTCTGACTGCGCCCTTCGGTCCGCGCTCGCCGCACAACCGCCGTGCGGATGGCATTGAGGACATCGTCGAGCCGATGCCCCTCCGGCCCGAAATCCATGCCGGCGGCCACCTGCCAGGCTTCATCGAGCAGACGCCGCGTATCGCGCAACTCGCGCGCTTGCAGATAGGCCTTGCGCTCGGGATGGGCGCTTGGACTGCGCGCGTTAGCGGTAGCCAGCAGTCCCTTGAGATCATGCAGATTGCGCGGGAAGACATCGGTCAAGAGATCATACTGAAGACGCTCCTTGAGCTTGCCGTCGAGGATGCCGAGTTGGCGCGCCAGCGACTCAGCCAACGCGACCACATCGGATCGCACGCTCAGCGCGGGCAAGTCAACAGACACGGCGCCGCGCAATCCATCACACGCCAGAGTGGCAAGCGCGCCAGCCGGCAAGCGGTCGGTACGCAGGGTCGCGGCGATCGCCAGATCGGAGCGTTCATCCGCCAGTTGGGCCAGCATTCGCAAGGCCGACTCCGGCCAGGCATCGAGCCAGCGGATCAGCAGGGTTGCCCCCTCCGGAAGTTCCGGGCAGTAGGCGAGATTGCTCCAGATCGCGAGCTGACTTGCTTTGTCCGCATGTTTCTCGGGATTGCTCACGCTGCCGGGAGTGCGCCACTCGGCAAACTGTTGACATGCGCGCCACTTGCCGCTGCCGGTCGGGCCGCAGATCAGCATCAGCACACGCTGAGGTTGCTTACGGTTGCTTGCGGCTTTGTACAGCGCGGCGTAGGCGCTTGCGGCCATTGTATCCTCCACCACGATCTCCTTGAGCAATCCCTTGCGCGCCGCATCAGACAGCGACCCCGGGCTTCGATACGCCACCCGCTCGCGCTCGCGTTTTCGGCGCAGCGCCAAGGCATAGGGCGGATGCAGCTCGCGCACACCCTGTTCGCGCGAGGTCTCGAACAGCCGTGCCTCGTCCAGGCGCAAACTTTGCGCGGCCAGCATCAGCGTCAAATGCATCGCCGGCGTCCCCGAGGTCACATGGAAGACGACTTCATCGGCGCAGTCCGGCTTCGAAGTCGGAATAGCCGCCCACACCTGTTCATAGAGCGCGGATAGATCGGTCGGACCTTTCAGGCTCACGGGATAGCGCTTCAATTCCATTCCGCTCAAACCAACTTCCGGCAACTGCTCGCGCAGTCGATCACAGAACTCGGCACGCTCATTGCATCCATCCGGATCGTCGTCGAACAGCACTAACACCGTGTTTTGCGCAGCAATGTGGCGTTTGCGCTGAAGTTCGGAATCGCGATCGAGCACCGCTTTCAACAGACGGCGGATCGGACTTAAATCGTCTCCTTTGGGCTGGAGAAAATCGAGGTCGGTCTTGCCGATGAAGGACAGGATCAACCGGGTCGGTTGGCGGGCCATGAGCGATCCATCAGGAGAAGAAATAGGGCGAGATGGCGCTTTCGCTCAAAGGCAGCGCAGCGGAAACGGGCGGCTCGGGCAGATCCGGCGACGGTGCGGGCGTTATCAAGGCCGTCGCCAGGTCCAGCAGCGACGCGAACAGGAAACGCTCAGACGACGGCAGGTCATCGCTGCGGATAGCGGCCAGCCATAAAAGCGCGTCCCGCGCTTCTTGCTTGCCTGAGTCTGCCTCATGCCTGAGATCGAGCTCGGTCTGTCCGCCCGGATATTTCAGCGCTGTGTTGACCTCGCCCCGACGCGGCAGCGTGCGCAACGCAACCGCCTTTTGCATCCAACTGTACCAGTCCGTCAGCGGCCCGGGCGGATCTCCGTTCTTATACGGCGCATAAAGCTCGGCAAAGGTTTGGCGCACCACCTGCGCCAGGGTCTCGGCCTGATTCGGATGGCACAGCAGACAGTCGTGAATACTGCCGATGTCATGCACCTCGCGCGCCTTGGCCTCCAGCAGCGTCAGCATCAGATGGGTCGCATCCAAACTGTGGATCAGATTGGGCAGCAGGGCGGCGCGTTGTTTTTGTGGATCGACCTCTTCGGTCAGACGCCGCACGTCGATCTTGACCGCCTGTCCGCCGATCCGGGCGCTGACGCTCGTTCTCGCGGATGCGAACTTGTTTTGAACCACCGGGAAACCGAGCGGCGTCAGCCAGATCAAAGGCAATCCCAGGCAGTCAGGCTTTTCTTCAAATTTTTCGGCCTCTTTTTTTTTGCACTGCGTCTTCGCGTCATCGATCTTTTTGCGCTGCTCCTTCGTCCATTGAGGAAACGAGACCGATTCGGCGACCTCTCCCAGCCAGTTGGAAAATTCGCCGATCCCGCGGTAGTTCCTATCGAGCGCGCCACGCAGCTGCTCGACCAAGACGCGCGCCACATAGGCGCCAAAGGTGCGCAGACGCTCCCACTCGGCGCGCTCCGGGGTCCAGGTTTCCTCGGTGTCCGGCTTGGCGCGCGTTTTCCTGGATCCCTTTCCCTTCCCCTTCGGTTCCGGCTTGCTGACACGAATCGAGATCGACGAGTGTTCGTCCTGCTTGGGAAACGCGGCCTGGCGTGCTTCGACGAATAAGCCCTTGGTACACTTTCGCACGAAATCCTTGCGCGCCGATGCGGCGTTTGTCCACTCAACCAACGCGGTGAGCTTGGATTCATCCGGTGGGCGCTCATCCCAAACCTCGATGAGCCTTTTCTCGATCGCCTCCAGCACCGCGCCCGCCTGGGCGCTGCGGCCGGCACCATAGGGGATGGTCATCACCACCCTTTTGGCTGTCTTGCGGTTGAGCCAGGCACCGGGGGCGGCGTCCGTCGCCAGCCAGGCATCGCCCCACTCCAGTCCATGACGATGGCGGGCCTGTCCCTTGGGGATGGGCAGGTGCCCCAGGGTCTTCAGTGCTGCCTCGGCCAATTCGCTGTAGATATCCGCCGGCAGATCATTGGCGCGCGGCAGCACGTTGACCGCCTCGGCGAGCTCCCGATTGCCGGTCAAGGCGGCGATGTGCTGGATGCCATTGCAGGTGCCGTCGATCTGCACCGGAAGATGGATGCGTGCGTCGGGATGCTGCTTCCATTGCCGGTAGGCCAGACAAAAGGCCAGAAACTGCATCGGCTTATCGGCCACGTCGCGCCAGAAGGGTTCGGCGAGCGGGTCGGCGGCGCTGGCGAGGATGGCGGCTTCATGGTCACGCGTCCAGCGTTCGCGCTCGTTCAGCGTCACAACCTGACGGTCGCTGATCCCGAGATCGGTCAGCAGGCGCGAACGCTCGACCAGATTGGCCCCGTGCCGACGCAGGGCATGCACGCCCGATTCATTGAGCACCTGACCCCGCGCAAACTCCAGTAAGCCCCGTTGCAGATCGCCGCCCTGCGGGGTGAGCCAAGAGGTCTGGGGATAGATCCGCCCACGATAGTCAGCCTTCCACGGCAGATAAAAGGTTGGTGGGTCGACCAGCGGATCGCTCGGACAGAGTTCGTCGAGCGCGCGGCTGGCGAGCGGATTGTCGAGAAACTCAGCGGGCCGCTCGAAGGTTTTGCGCGTGCCGTTGGCAGGGCGGGGGCGATAAAGATGGTCTTTGATCCAGTCCCGCAAGGATGCGTCATCGTCGTTCGCGGGGGGCGCGTTGACCAAGGCAATCAGCTGTTGCGTCCACTGCAACAGCGGGCGATTGATCCGCCAGTGAACGGCCTGCTGCACATTGATCGCCGCGACATAACGCTGAAAGTTCGGGGAGCGATGTTTCCGGCACTGGATGTCGCTATGGGCGTCGCGTAGAAATTTGTTGGTCTGACGATAGTCGATCAGATCGACACGGCTGCACAGGTCCGCTTCGTCGTCCGACGGACCCGGATCGTCGAGGTAGTAGGCTACTGGCTGCTTGAGCGGTTGCGGCGAGAAACTCAACGGCAGGGTTTTGAGCAGCCTCTCAATGCGTTTCGCGAATTCGGACTGGCTAATCTCGATGACTTTTAAGGTGTGGGGTTTGCCGCCGCTTTTGCGCGTTTCACCCGTGCTCACTTTGAACCAGTCGTCGAGGGTCGCCAGCAGCGTTTCGAGCAAAACGTGAGCAACGAGGCGCCAATCCACGTCCTCGGGGCGCTCGTCCTCCGACAGATCACGCTGCCACTTCCAGGTGACTTGACGCAGTTGATCGACCAGTGCGCCGACCGCCTGGGCGAATTCGACCGCCTGCGGTGCGGCAGAGGTCGCGGGAACGTCCGTCTCGTCGTCGTTACTTTCGTCATCGTCAGTCTCGCCCGAATCGGGATTCGGCTCATCGACCCATTGGCCGGCCAGGGTCGCGCACAGGGTATGCAGGGCGAAGCCGAAAAGTGCTTCGATACGCTCGGGAACTGGGGCTGGGGTATCCTGCGGTTCCGGTTCCAGGCCGCTATCGGGAGCCAGCTGTTCCGCGACCGCCGCCGGGGCGGTGGCTTCTTCTGGAAGCAACGCCTGCCACAGACGCTGCGCCGCCCGCCGCTCCTCGTTACTGATTGTAAATTCCGGTTTCAGCCTCGCGGCGAAGTCGGGCAACACACGCTCGTAAGCATCCTCGCCCTCGAACAAATGCCACTTGATGGCCTGCACCACGGCTCGCTGTAACGCACCTTGCCGCGCCTTCGACTCGCCAGGGTCCAGCGCACCGTACTGCAAGGCCGGCGAAATCCACACCGATAAAGCCACCTGCTTCCTCCCATTCCAAGACCATTGGCCGTGTTCCGTTCCAGAGCAGCGCCGAAGCGAGGCTAACACGCGGAATGGTATGGATCCATGGTCTTGATTTAAGGACGGAGAGAGGCGAGAACCTCGGGAAGGTTTTCAGCGTGTCTCTGCACGTAGGAATTGAATACCAAGTACTCTACTTTAAGGGCCTTGTTCCGTTTTCAGCGTGTCTCTGCACGTAGGAATTGAATACCACCACCAGTCGACAGACGAAAAACGCTTTCGTTGCTGTCGGTTGAAAGCGGCAGCCAGCTCGCCGGGGCGGAGCCCGCCCTATCGGCGAGCACCCACATTACCGAATTTCTGGTGAAAGGAGCCTATTTTCCGTTTTCCTGATTAAGATGGCTTGGCCTGCTTAGGAACTGTCCATCAATAGTTCCCCGATTTTTGCGTAGCCCGTATGCTTCGGAGCCAGTGACAAGCGGGCGGAGGAGATCTGGATGGCAGCGGTTGAGGTGGTGGTCGCGGAAGGGGTGGAAGGGCACGTCAAGTTGCTCTGCGAGCATCTCGACGAGAAACACCGGCGGTTGGTGGCCGGGTTGTTGTCCGAGGTCGTCGGTTATGGCGGCACCAAATGGGTGGCCACCGTCACCGGTTTGGATCCGAAGACTATCCGGCAGGGTCGTCTGGACTTGCAGCAGGGGCTGGCGGATTGCCCGCGCGGGCGGGTGCGCCGCGTCGGCGGCGGGCGTCGCCCCTTGAAAAAAGCGATCTGAGGCTGGAGTCCGACCTCCTCGCCCTGGTGGAAGCGGAGACGGGAGGGGATCCAGAGGGACGCGCCAAATACACCCGCAGCAGTCTGCGCACTCTCGCCAAACGGTTGGGTCGCGGGTGCGCCATGACCGTCGGGCGGTTGCTCGAAGCGCACGACTATTCCCTGAAAACCAACATCAAACGCCTGATTGGCAAGGTCCATCCGCAGCGGGATCGGCAGTATCGCTTCATCCAGCGCCTGAAGCGGCGGTTCGTGCGCCACGGGCAACCGGTCATCAGTGTGGATGCCAAGAAGTCCGAACTCATCGGGGACTTCAAGAACGCGGGAAGGCGCTACTGCCGCACAGCTGACGTGGTCAACACGTACGACTTCCCGAGCGAGGCCCAATGCCGGGCCACCCCCTACGGCGTCTACGACCAAGCGGCCAACCACGCCCTGGTCAGTGTCGGCACCCACGCCGTCACCGCCGAACTGGCCGTGAGCGCCATCCGCCGCTGGTGGGTGCAGGTCGGGCAGCGCCGTTACCCCCACGCCCACCATCTGCTGATCGAAGCCGATGCCGGTGGCTTTAATGGCTATCGCCCGCGCCTGTGGAAGCGCGCCTTACAGCAGTTGGCCAATGACACCGACCTGGCCATCACCGTCTGTCATTACCCCAGTGGGGCTTCCAAATGGAACCCGATCGAACATCGCTTGTTCAGCCAGATCAGTCGCAACTGGGCCGGGCATCCGCTGCGTACCCTGCCGATCATGCTGGGTTTCATCCGGGGAACGACCACGACCACGGGCTTGGCCGTCGAAGCCGTTCTCGACACGGCGGACTACCAAAAGGGCATCCAAGTGACGCCTCAGGAGATGGCGGCGCTGAACATCCGTCGGCGCCGTCTCTGCCCCGACCTGAACTACACCATCAGGCCCAACAAACCGGGAAATAGTTAGTGGACGGTTCCTTAGCTGGCAATCATTGTCGGTGCCCGCAAGCCTAAGGAGCTTGCCGGAGGACTGAGCTCGGATCCTGCGCTGTCGTACGAAGACCGGCCGACAGCGCCACCGACTCAAACCCTACCGAATCTCCTCCTGAGCCGGAGCCTGGGCCGGAGCCGGAGCCGGGGCCTGAGCCTGGGCCGGGCCGGAGCCGGAATCGACTCGGTGCGGTTCCTTCCCTCCGCTTTGGCTTTGTAGAGCGCCATATCGGCACTCTGAAGCAGCGCTGCGGGCTTGATGATCGCATTGGTGGGGCTCCAGGTGGTGGTGCCAATAGACAGCGTGATTTTCCCGTATGCGGACGGAGTACTCGCGATCTTTTCGCGGAGCTTCTCAGCGCAATCAAAACACTCATTATGTCCGGTCTGGGGCAACACCACAACGAACTCGTCGCCACCGTAGCGGCAGACCAGATCGCTCTGTCGGAAGGACTTCATGACAAGGTGTACCACGTGTAAAAGCACTGCATCTCCGGCAGCATGGCCATACGTATCATTGATTAGCTTGAACTTATCGAGATCGAAAAAGATAACAGAAAGCTGTTCGCCCTGCCGGGCCGCGCTCGCGACGAGACGCGAAAGGGCATCGTCAAGATAGCCTCGGTTTTTTAATCCGGTCAAGGCGTCGACGAAAGAGAGTGGGTATAGTGTGCGAACCTGCTGATGCAAGCTTTTTATCTGGGTATACTGATACACCGAGATGGCGACGGCCAACAAGATGGCGAGCGATCCGCAGTCGACCGACACCTCGAACCAAGGCAATAGGTTGTGCGCGTCCGCCATATCGACCAGCATCAGCAGCATCACCAGAGCGAAGCCTGCCAGGATCGCCTTCTGACCGCTGTTCGCGCGCGTCAGCGGATCGACAGCCAGGGCTGCGGACTGATGCACCGGTTTGGATGGGGTGGGCTCGGCATCGAACGCCCACATGCGACACCAGTAGGTGCTGAAAAAGTGTCTCAGTTCATCATTCATCGTCTGCTCCCTGTTTAGTAGGCCAGGCCACTTACCTGGATCACCTAGTCGCTGGTGAATTAACCGCCTCAGCTACCAAATTTTCGGTAGCAGCGGCTGGCGATGCCTGACCCGCCCCAGGGGCATGGGCGGTAGGGGTTTGGTGCGCCTTACTGCTAAAACGGCAATTGCGCGCGCAAGGAAGAAGGCATCAGCGCACACTTTGGCGAACGCTTCGAGGCTGGGCTGCAAGCGCTGGCTGACGGACTGAGTCGCCCCCGCACGACCAAAAAGATCGACACACTCCTGGGAGCGCATAGGGCGGCTGAAGGATAAAGATCCAGGGCGCGGGCCAGCACTATCACATTGGGATCGACCCCGATGCCAGTGGAGAGAAGGCGAAAGCTATCCGTTGGGAGCGTCGACCGATTGAGGGGACCATTGACACCCACCCCGGGGCCTACTGCCTATGCATCAATGGAATGACCTGGGACGGCGAGCAGCTGTGGGGACCTACATGATGCTCACTGACCTCGAGGCCGTGCTCCGCTCCTTCAAGTCAGCGCTGGGACTGCAGCCGGAAGGCGAGAGGGCTGAGCCTGCGTCCAGGTCCCGATACCAGCCCACTTCCGCGACGCAGACCTGTGCACGAAAGGCCCGTCCGATGGCGACCAGGCCGAGCTGCGTCAGCTGGTCCGTATCGAGCGGCGCGCTCAGTCGATTGGGGGTGAAGTGCTCGAAGGGTATCCGGATCTCCTGCCAGTCCGGACCAACGACGAAGGTCGCGCGATAGGCTTGCCAGGGCAGGGTGCAGTCCCGGCTCTTGAGATGCAGGTTGTAGTGCTCGCCATTGCCGCAGACGGGCGCTGTGCGCCCCTCCAAACCCAGAACGGTCACTGCTCGGAAGGACGGTTGATCGCTCGCCTGGGCGTCCTGCCTGTGCCAGAGTCACTCCAGGCGCGGTCTGTCCGTTGACGCTCGCCCATCGCGAGACCCACTGGCCAGACGGTCACACGCATTCTGACATGACCAACCTCACGGCTGGTCGTCCCATCGCTGGCGGAAGCGATCCACAAGACTCCGCGCATCACCGACCGGCCTTGTCCCGGTCATCCTCTACCGGGGAGCGGTCCGTTCCCCGTCCGGGGCCGGTCGTTTCTCCGTTCCATCGAACAGGAGCAGACGCCATGTCCCGAGGTATCAACAAGGTCCTGCTGATCGGCAACCTGGGTACGGACCCTGAGGTTCGAGTTCTGCCGAGCGGCGATTCCGTTGCCAACCTCTCGCTGGCCACCAGCGAGACCTGGACCGACAAGCCCTCCGGCGAGACCCGCGAGCGCACCGAATGGCATCGTATTGTCATCTTCGGCCGTCTGGCCGAGATCGCCGGACAGTACCTGCACAGCGGCTCCAGGGTCTATGTCGAAGGCAAGCTGCGCACGCGTCAATACCAGGCGCAGGACGGCAGCGAGCGCAGCACCACCGAGGTCGTCATCGATGCCGGCGGCACGCTGCTGATGCTCGACGGTCGGGCCGAATCCACGGCTCAGCCGACGCGTTCGTCACCTGCCAGCCGTCGTCGACAGACGCCACCGCGCGGTCGTGCCGGGCAGACACCCGCACCCGATATCGGCGACGCCATTGCGTTCTGAGGGTCGATCCCATCGATCCTTCACCCCACGGGGCATCCTTGCCCCCAGGGGCCTGGTACCCCCTTTGATTCGGAGGCACCATGAGCAAGTCCAATCCATCCCAGACCACCGTGCCCGCCTGCCGGCTGGCGATCCCCGCCCAGAGCCTCGCCGAGCTTGGCCTCGATCCCGCCACCTGGCAGGTCCTGGTCGAGTCCATCTTCCCCTCGGCCAAGACGGTCGAGGGCGTGCTGCTGGCGGTGCGCTACTGCCAGGCGCGCGGCCTGGACGTGATGAAACGCCCGGTCCATGTGGTCCCCATGTGGAATCGCACCCTCGCCCGCGAGGTCGAGACCGTCTGGCCCGGCATCGCCGAGGTCCAGACCACGGCGTCGCGCACCGGCCAATGGGCCGGCATGGATCCGGCGCGCTTCGGCCCCGAGGTCGAGCGCACCTTTGCCGGACGCGCCAAGAGCGACGAGGGCTGGCAGGAGCTGCAGGTTCAGGTCAGCTTTCCCGCCTGGTGCGAGGTCACCGTCTACCGCCTGGTGGGCGGTACGCGCTGTCCCTTTACCGAGACGGTGTTCTGGGAAGAGAGCTATGCCCGCATGGGCGGCGGCGAGGTACCCTCGGCCATGTGGGTCAAGCGCCCTCGCGGTCAGCTCTTGAAATGCGCCAAGGCGGCCAGCCTGCGCGCCGCCTTCCCCGAGGAAGCGGGCTACACCGCTGAGGAGATGGCCGGCAAGCCGATCGATGGCGACCTGGTCGTCATGGCAGAGACCGCGTCACCCACGGGGACGGCCACTTCGGATCGGGAGTCCGCTGCAGCGATCCCGACGCTCGATGAGGCGACCCAGACTCAGATCGAAGGGTTGATCCAGCGGGCCGCCAGGAGTCGCGCCTGGGCCTCGGCCCAGGATTACTTCAAGGGGCGCTTCCAGGGCGAGGTCCTCGCCTACGCCCTCGCTGAGCTCGACCGTGCCCAGCAGGAGACCCTGGCCCCGGCCGAGGCCGCCTGACCACCATCCGACCGGCATGTCCGGTCGACTTCCCCCCACGGGACACCGTTCCCGAGGGGGAGGGGTGTCCGCCCACCGGAGACTCCAATGCGCATCGTCGACCTCTCACAACGCAGCCCTGAGTGGCTCGCCTGGCGCGCCCAGGGTGTGACCGCCTCCGAGGCGGTCGTCATCCTGGGGCGTTCGCCCTACCAAACCCCGTGGCGTCTGTGGGCCGAGAAGACTGGGCTCTGTGCGCCTGCAGATCTGTCGCAGAACCCCTTCGTCCAGCGCGGCATCCAGTGCGAGGACAACGCCCGACGCGGCTTCGAGGAACGCCATCAGACCTGGCTGCTGCCAGTCTGCGCCGAGTCGGAGACCCATCCGCTCCTGCGCTGCTCCTTCGACGGGGTCACCGAGACCGGCGAACCGGTCGAACTCAAGGTTCCGGGCCAGAAGACCTGGGACGCGATCGCTCAACAGGGCACGGAGAGCCTGGCCTATGGGCTCTACTGGGTCCAGGTGCAGTTCCAGTGCTTTGTGGCCGAGGCCGAGCGCGGCTGGCTGGTGTTCGATCCGGTCAAGTCGAAGGTCAACCCGCTCGAATTCGAGATCCTCCGCGATACGGACTTCATCGAGCAGAAGCTGGTGCCGGTCTGTCTGCGCTTCGCCGAGATGATGGCAAGCGGACAGGCACCCACGCCCGATCCCGCGCGCGATTACTATGTCCCCCAAGGTGAGCAGCAAGCTGCCTGGCAACGCCATGCCCAAGCCTATCGCCGTGCTGAAGCCGAGGCGAGCCGGCTGGAACAGGCTCTCCAGGCGGTCAAGAGCCGACTGAGGGAGGCTCAGTCGGGCCTCGTCGACCTGATGGGCGACTACCTCCTGGCCGATCAGAATGGGGTGCAGGTGCTGCGCTACCGTCAACGCGGGAGCGTCGACTATGCCGCCCTCCTGACCGAGATCGCTCCCGACCTGGATGCCCAGGTCCTGGAGGTGCATCGACGTCCGAGCACGATGCGGGTCAAGGTGACTCTCAAGGACGATCCGGCCGCAGCGGAGGAGGGCGCCGACGCGGAACAGACGGTCGCAGTTGGGGAAGGCAATCCTTCGTCGCGAGCCAAGCGCCGGCGGCGTAAGGAACCCGAGCCAGCGGTTGACGCGGTTGATGCGACCGAGGGCAGCAGCGACGAGGGCGACATCATCTTCGGCTATTTCTGATGACCGACCTACCGAGTCGGGGATCCCCAGCGGGTCTCCGGCTCGTCGCTGTCCAGAAAGTCTGTCCCCTGACGTTCCACCGGGTCGTCACGGGAGAGACTTTCCGTGGTGACTCCTACAGAGCCACCACCCCATCGCCTGCGCGGGCGATCCATAAAAGCGCGCGCATCACCGCCCGGACCCGTTCCGGCTCACCACCACCCCGAGGGGAGATCCATCCCTCAGGGGGCGGCGTCTCTCCCTCATCCGGAGACGACGCATGACCAGCCAGCTGTTCAATGTCGCACAGGCCTTCGGCGTCAAGGCCCCCAAGGGGCTCAGCATCGAAGGCTTCGCGGATGCCAGCCATCCGCTCATCCCCCCGACGACGCCCTATGTGTTTCGTCAGGGGCTAGCCGGGATCATCGCCTTCCTGCGCGATCCTGCGGGCGATGCCTTTCTGCTCACCGGTCCCACCGGCAGCGGCAAGACATCGCTCGTCTGTCAGGTCGCCAACCGGCTCAACTGGCCGGTGCAATCCGTGACCTGTCATGGACGCATGGAGCTGGCCGACCTGGTCGGACAGTTCGTGCTCTGCGAGGGCTCGACCCGCTTCGTCCACGGCCCCCTGGCCGTGGCGCTGCGCGAGGGCCATCTGCTGCTCTTGAACGAGATCGACCTCATGGACCCGGCCGAACTCGCGGGGCTCAACGACGTGATCGAGGGCCATCCTCTGGTCATCCATCAGAACGGCGGTGAGGTTATCCGGCCGCACCCCAAGTTTCGGGTCTTCGCCACCGGCAACTCGGCCGGGGCGGGCGACACCACCGGACTTTACCAAGGGGTGTTGCGCCAGAACCTGGCCTTCCTCGATCGCTTCCGGGTGCTGCAAGTCGGCTACCTGGAGCCCGAGGTCGAGCTGGGTGTCTTGGAGCGCGCAGTGCCGAGTCTGCCCGCCGAGATCGGCGAGAAGCTGATCGCCGTGGCCAACGAGGTCCGTCGTTTGTTCATGGGCGAGGCCGACGCGGGAGCGGAACTGACGGTGACGCTCTCGACCCGCACCCTGGTGCGTTGGGCGCGGTTGGCGCTGACCTTCCGAGGTGCGCCCCAGCCGATTCGGTTCGCGCTGGAGCAGGCGCTCACCGCCCGGGCCGATCTCGAGCAACGCGAGGCCATCCATCGCATCGCCGCCGATGTGATGGGGGATCTGTGGAGCGGAGGCACTCCGGCATGAGCGGGACCTTCCGCAGGCGCTGATCCGCCTCTTCATTTCCTTAAATCAACACAGACCGCTGGGCGCCTGTCACTGCCCAGCCGGGTGGTGCGGGCGTTCTTGTGGTCCGGAGACGCCACATGACGACCGACACCAACCCCGTCATCACCCTCACCGAGGCCATGACGTTCATCTCGCTCTCGATCCCGATCTGGGGCGGGCGCAAGACGCTCCGGCCCGAGGACCTCGGGCTCGCCGATCAGGACATCCCCTCCGAGGAACTGGTCCACTGGGGCTCCAAGCGCATCTGTAATCCCGAGGCGCTGCGCGTGTTCCAGACCCTCAAGGGGCAGGCCGAGCGGGCCTGCCTCAAGGTCGGCACCCGCTTCCTCGGGGGCTTTCTGGTCCCCAACGATCAGGTCGCGGGCGTGAGTGTCGAACTGGATCGACTCAAGACGACCTTCGAGCAGGAGGTCCAGACCTTCCTCGCGGGTTACGACCACGAGATCGCCGACTGGATCGCTCGCCACCCGCACTGGGAGCGCCAACTGCGTGAGGCGGTGGAACCCGCAACCCGGGTCGCCACCCGCTTTGCCTTTCGCTACCGCCCGTTGGTCATCCGCCCGGCAGAGGCGCATCCAGGCACCCTGGCCGAGGACGCCGCCGAGCTTGGCGGATCAATCTTCCACGAGATCGCGCAGATCGCGCGGGATCTGGAGAAGAGCCTGGTCGGCCAGACGCAGATGAGCCAGCGCGCGCTGGGCACCTTTCGCCGGGTGCGCGACAAGCTCGCGGTGCTGTCCTTCGTGGACCCGCGCATCCCGCCGATGCTTGAGCCCCTGGAGGGGTATCTGCGCCGGGTGCCGCGCTCGGGTCCCATCACCGGGGCCTTGTTCCGTGAGGGTTTTGGGCTCTGGCTGCTGCTGCGCGATGAAGATCGCCTGGCGCGGCATGGGGCCGGGATCCTCGCGGGCGAGGCGGAAGACCTTCCGACTGAGCCGGCAGACGTCGAGCTGGCGGAGGTCGGTTCCGAGAGTCCGTCGTTGATCACGGTGCCGACACCGGAGGCGCGACCTTTGGCCAAATCACGCCAATCAGCCGATGCACACGCGGGCGCAACGCGCGCGGATGAGCCCACCGAATCCTCGGAGCTATTCGAGGAGGACTGCTTCTTCTAATCCATCAAACAGTCCTTCGGGCCATCCACCAACGGCCGGTCCTCGGATCGGCCTTTTCCCCACCGGGCTCGCCTTGCCCCAGTGGGGCAGGTGCGCCTCCCAGCATGGAGTCACACCATGACCACCAAGACTCTCAAGCACGCTATGCCGATCGTCGCGACCGCTCTGGGTCGCAAGTTCGGCGTCCAGGTCCAGGTCGGCGGCCAGCAGGCCGCGACCGATGGACAGACCATCTGGCTGCCGGATCTGCCGGCGGATTCCCGCCTGCGACCGGTCGCCTGGGGGCTGCTGGCCCACGAGGCGAGCCATGTCCGCCATACCGACATGGCGGTCTATCAAACGGCCGCGCGGCACTCACCGTTACGCCGTACGCTGCTGAACCTGCTGGAAGACATCCGCATCGAGCGGGCCATCCGTCGGGACTATCCCGGCACCGAGGCCACCCTGGCGCAGGTGATCGACTGGATGCTCGCGCAGGGTTATCTGGATCCACCACACCCCAACGAACATCCGGCCCAGATCCTCACGGCCGCGCTGCTGCTGATCCTGCGTCATCGGGTGCTGGGCCAGCAGGCGCTCACCCAACCGGCCCAGGAGGCCGAACGGGTGCTGCGCCAGACCTTTCCGCCCGCGCTGGTGCATCGGCTGTTCGGACTGATGACCGAGGTGCGGGCATTGGGCTCCACCGCCGAGGCCGTGGCTCTGGCCGAACGGATCCAACGGTTGTTGGACGAGGAGGCGCAGGCATCTCAGCCCGAGGCGACATCCGCATCAGACGCACCCGAGGAGACAGAGCACTGTGAGGATGAAGACGGCTCCGACACGTCAGCGGGTGAGGCGGATCCGGCCTCAGCAAACGAACAGACGGACGAAACCGACGGGCCGGACGCTGCCCACGAGGGGACCGATCAACCGGCTTCCGAGATCGGTGATGGCAGCGCTGAGCCTGAAGCGACGTCGGAATTGGATGGTCAAGCGGCCGATGCGCTGTCTGATGGTCAGGATCCAGCCTCGGACGATCTGCTCCAGCGTGTCCTCGCCGCTGGCGAGGGCGACCTGGGCGCTGATCTGTTCGCCAGCGTGCGTCAGGTGCTGACCACTCAGTCGGGAGATGGCGACTTCGGTCTGCCCACACTCCCGGTCCCTGAGGATCCGCCCTGTCATCCGCCGTTCGGCGAGGTGCTGCACCGTCAGGTGGAGGCCACTTCGAGGGCGCTGATCGCCCGGCTTCAAGGATTGGTGCAGTCGAGCCAGATGGATCGCCCCCACGCGGTCTGTCGCGGTCGCACGCTGGTTCCGACACGGCTGCATCGGGCTGGGGTCGGGGATGCCCGGCTCTTCGCCCGGCGACGCCCGCGCATCGCGCCCAATACGGCCTTCCATGTATTGGTGGACCTGTCGGGTTCGATGAACAACCAGACCTGCTCTGGACAGCGGGCCTTCCGGGTCGCACTGGAATCGGCCCTGGCTGTTGCTCTGGCTTTGGAGCGCATCCCCGGTGTCTCGGTGGCGGTCAGCGCCTTTCCGGGACTCGGGGGCGAGGACGCACGGATCACCCGGCTGGTCCAGCATGGACAGTCGATCCGTCAGCGCGCCGGGGCCTTCCAGCAAGGGCCACGCGGCGGCACACCACTCGCCCAGGCGCTCTGGTATGCCGCGACGGATCTGACCCTGCGCCCCGAGACCCGGCGCGTCATCCTGGTGATGACCGACGGGGTGCCCAACGACTGGGCGGCCACCGTCGAGATCCTCGGCCTCTGTGAGGCCAATGGCATCGAGCCGGTCGGCATCGGCATCGCCTGCGATGTCTCGGCGCTGTTCCGCGTTGGAACCCGTGTCGAGGAGGCCGGGGATCTGAAGCAGGCGCTGTTTGGTCTGGCCGAGCGGCTGCTGGTTGCCTGAGCTGTGTGCTGCCCGACGTCTGGCCGCCTCTTTGGTTGGTCGTTGGGCGGCCTGTTTTTAACACCCTTTTCGACTCACCGGCCGCCCGTTCCAGTTGCCTGGAGCGGGCGGTTTTTGTTTTGGGTAGAGCCAAGTCTCAGCGGTTGTCGGCGAGCCTCACGCGCGCCTGGATTCAGTGAGCTTGTAGGCCAGCACGACCAGGGCCAGCAGGAGCGTCACCCCGTTGGCAAGAATGATCGGCCAGGCGGTGAGTAGGAGGCCATAGAGCGCCCACATAGCCACACCCGCGCAGAAGAGCAGATACATCCCGAGCGAGATCGCCCGGGTGTCGCGGGTGCGCAGGATCTGCACGACCTGCGGCACAAACGCAGCGGTGGTGAGGAAGGTGGCCGCATAACCGAGCAGGTCGGGTGGTGACATCCGGGTGACCCTGGGGTGGAAAGGCGGGATTCTCGATGATCGATGGCTCAGGCGGTGGCAAAGATTGCGACCAACTGCGACCACAGCTCCTGCTTGACCTTCCGAAGCCGCATTCGCGGCATCAGTCCCAGCTGCGCGATGGCCTCCTCGAAGGTCCAGCGTTGCTTGAGCATCTGCTCGATGTCCTGGCCGAAGGTGTGGCTGGTGTAGCGGTGCAGGGTGATCCAGCCGATCACGCGCGCGGCGTGTAGCTCGAACAGCCCGAGTTCATGAATCGGCCGCTGGTGATGCTCCAAGGCGCCCAGATGGCCATTGAGCCAGACCAGGGTTGGCACCCGCGTTTCCTCAAGGATCAGCTTGGTGCTGCGAAGGGTCTCCAGGGTATCGGCGCCGCCGGCGATCACCGAGTTGATGACCACCCGTACACCCAGTCCCTCCAGCACCGCGAAGAGATCGTTTTCGACCGCATAGGCCATCAAGGGCTGAAAGCCATTGCTGCCGACGTCGACGACGAAGGGTGTGTCGGCTTGTGCCGAAGACACGCGTTCGACCAGTTGATCGAAGGCGCGTGGATTGACCACGTGCTCCTCGGCGAGTTGCAGATAGTCGCAGTGCAGCGGTTCATAGCGCAGCAGGGTCGGATTGGTGGCATCGGTGTCGATGCACTGTACCGGCTGGCCCGACTCCAGGAGGTACTGGGCCAGGATCGAGGACACATAGCTCTTGCCGACGCCGCCCTTGGCCTGCAGGGTGATGTAGAGAATGGACATAGTGAGTTTCCTTGACGCGAGAGATTGAAGAAGCGGCGTTGGCGCCGGGCCTAATGGATGTCTTCGTCATCCGCGAGCGGGTCCCAGCGCAAGGTGGGTGGCGGTGACGCCGGGTGTGCCGGTGTCGGCTGTCGCGCGCGAGCGGCGGGATCGGGTCCAGCTGTCAACGCTGACGGCGCTGTCCCGGGCTCCTGCGCGCGCAGTCGTGCCAGATAGCGACGGAACTGGCGCAGACTCATGGGCGGCGGATGACCGGCCGCCGCGAAGGCCCGGTAGAGATCGATTCCCGTATGTCCTGCGTTCAATGCCGCCAGAATCGCCGCAGCGTTGGCCTGGATGAAGGTTCGCGGGCGGGTCGGTCGACCGGCGGTCATCGCGGTGAGCTGCTTCAGGAGCTGCTCAGGGTTGGCAGAATCGGGCATGGCACTGTCTCGCGTGTCGCGTGCTGTCAGTGGTTGTCCCCCCTTGCTTCCTTGGCGACGGCAGGGTGTCTCCGGATGGACCGAACGGGGGCACCTCCGGTCCCCTGGGTGTCATAGCTCGTCTGTCGCTGACGGCGGCTGTCCCTCCCGCTCACTCTATGACACCGCTGGTCGCACGCGGGATGAGTCCCGATCTTAGGGGACCGTGCAACCCGCTGTCTGGCCGAAACGGTCCCTGCGCAGAGGCACCGTTAGGGCATGACAGAGGCTGGGTCGCTGGTTAGGCTGATGCACTCGATCAGCGGGGGATCCGCAGCGTGACAGGGGTGAAACCGCAGCCCAGCGCGGCAGGGGTGAAGCTGGGTGCGCGCCTGGTATGGCCAAGTTGCTGTTCGGATAGGCCTTTCTGGTGAGTGAAACCGCGTTGTCTCGCACAGTGGGTGAAACCACCCTGTCAGCTGTAAAGCAGCGTCGTGCTCATCAAGGATGCCAATGGGCGAAACAGCCGTCTCCAGCGGTCAGGGGTGAAACAGCAATGTTCGGGTTTTCCAGTAAATCGTTGTTGATAAAAGCGAAAATCGGAAGTGAAACCGAGCATGTGCAGTGGCCGAGGTGAAACCCGGTCACCCGCTGAAATGTGGCAAGGGGGTGAAACGAGGCCCGAGTTTCACCCAGGTAGGTGGGTGAAAACCGGGCTTGAGAGGCGAGGCTCATGTTCGAGCGCACGACAGACGAGACGTTCGACTGGGATCTGGATGACGGCGCCCAGCCGGAAGGTGGCAATCCCTTGGCGGCGGTCGAGTCGGCCTGCCTGGTGATCCTTGACCCGCTGCACGCCGAGGCGGTTCAGCTCGCGACCGGCTTCATGGAGGCCATGCTGCGGGCACGCGAGGCGCATCCCTATCGCGAGCGCGGCTCGATCGGGGTGCGGGTGCGCCGCTCACCCTCACCGCGCTCGGCGCCGGGCGTCTTCCTGATCGAATGGTTTCGGGTCCGAGGCCGGCACCGCACTGACTACATCGCCCGTGGGGCAGGGCACCGCTATACGCTGCGCGCCTTCGGGCGGATCGAGCCCTGGGAGCGGGAATTGATCGAGATCTACGAGCCGCGCTTCGCCGAGATTCGCGCCCTGCTGTACCAGATCGGGATCCTGCGACGGCAGGCACGACAATTGGCTGGGGCATTGGAGTGCTGGCAAGGTGCCGCCGGTGCGCCGAGTCTGACGGGCGGAGCGTGACGGCACGGCAGGCGGTCGTTCAACGCGACCGCGTCACGGTGGCCATATGCGTCACCGCCTCGCCGGTCGTCGAGTCCGCGCCCGTGTTGAGGGGCGCTCCCTCATGGCCACGGCGAATTGGAAAGACCAGGTGATTCCACCTCAGGGCGGCGGAGTGATGAAGGTCTCACTTCGGGTGCTGGTCCCTTTGCTAGGATCATCGGTCGGTCACGACCGGGCGTCGTGGAATCGCTCTCACGGTCCCTTCAAGAAGGAGCTCGCGCGTCATGGATGCTCAAAGTCTGTTCTCCCTGATCACGCTTGCGGCGGTTCGGCCGCTGGTGTGGCTGCTGCCAGTGGTGTTGGCCGTCCTGGCGCTGAAGCGCCTCATTCCCAGGATGCGGGGTGCGGCTGGCGAGGCGCGCATCGGACGGACATTGGGTCAGCTTTTTCCCGCCGTCCGGCATGATGTGATCCTGCCGGATGGGCGTGAAGGTTGGACGCAGATCGACCATCTGGCCCTAACGCCAGCAGGGCTGCTGGTGGTGGAATCGAAGAACTATCGGGGGCTGATCTTTGGGCGGAAGGGTGAGGCGACTTGGACGCAGGTCCTGGGGCGTCGGCGCCATCCGTTTCAGAATCCATTGCGCCAGAACTATGCTCACGTCCAGGCTGTCAATGCGCTCGGGCTGGGCGTCCCTGTGCTCGAGCGCGTGGTCTTTACGGATGCGGCGCGCTTCCCCAAGGGATTGCCGGAGGGCGTCTCACGCCTGGCCACCCTCGCCGAGGATCTCGAGCCCTGTCGTGAGGGTGTCGTGTCCGATGCCCTGCACCAGGCGTGGCAGCAGCTGGATGGGGCTATCCGCACCGACCGCGCCGCGCGGCGTGCGCACCGAGCGGGGCTGGAGCGGCGCTTCGGCGCGGACGACCGCCTATCTCCTGTGCTCTTGCTGTTGGCGGCCGCCGGAGTTCTGGTGGGTGGTCTATGGCTGACGGCGGGTCAGCTCGGACCGGAGGTTTCGGCCCTGCGTAGCCAGCCGCCGCTGATGCCTGCCCCGGCTTCGTCTGCATCGCGCCCGGCATCTGCCCTCTCCCCAACGAATGTTTCCCCGCCGCAGCTGAGTTCTCGGCCTCAGCAGCGCGGATCGACCGCACCCGTGGCCGCCACCGAGTCGCGGATCAGCCTCCAATGGACGGAGCGCGACGGGGGCTCGCGCGAGAGCGAGGACTGCAAGCTTGCGATCGCCGCTGTGCTGATGGCGAATACCCCCGAGCACCGCCATCGGCGGACACAGGCCTGCGGCAAGTCCGCGATGCCCTGAGTTCAGCGCAGAAATCGACCTTGACCCGTGCCGTGATCGAACGACCAGACGTGCTCGTTGGGCACATTCATGCAGCGGCCAACGATCCGACCCCAGAACTCGAGTCGCCCCGAGGCCAGACGGACCGCGCTGCGTCCCGGACCCTTCGCCCCACACAGCGGACAATCCGCCACATAACGCACCAGATGCAGCCGCGATGCGGTGAGCCCGGTCGGATCGAAGCGCCGCTCGATCACGGTGTCGCCGAACTCGCTGAGGGATTGCCACCAGATCGGCGCGCGTGCCAGATTGTTTTGCGCCAGGTCCAACCACCACCCCAGACTCAGGCGCAGGACCCCGAGCAGAAAGAGCGCCCGCAGCAGCGCCTGAACCGCGGCGCCGGCCGAGTCGCTGTGCAGCCCAAAATAGAAGGTCAGCAAGGCCAAGAGGACGACCAGCACCCCGATCCCGGTCAGCAGGGTGGCGATCACGCCTCCCAGTGGGCTGCGGGAGCGCAGTCCTGTCTCCGGGATCCAGCGCAGCAGGCGAGGCACCTGAAGCTCGACTGGGTAATACTGGATGCTGGATGCGTGCGAGACGGGATTGGCGTGAGCGGTCAATGCTTCGACGACACTCGGCGCCGGTCCCTCCATTGGCTCGAAGCGCAGGAAGTAGCGGATCGTGTTGCCCCGTCCTCCGCCCGCGCCGCTCTTGGCGATCTGTGGCCGCAGCCCGAGCGATTCATGGGCAAAGCGCCGTCGGACATGCTCCTGCCGTGGCTGCCAATAGCCCTCCTGCAAGGTGCGCCAATGGCTGTTGAGGCGTTGCCGTACATCGGCCTCGTCCAGATTGTTCCAGGGCGCCCCGAGCCTCTGCATCATGGCCGCAATCTTCATGACGCCCCAACCGTCCGACACCTGCTCCGGCGTGTCGCCTGTCAGGCGGCACAAGGCCCGTAGCAACAGGATGGGCAGCCGCGGCGAGCGCCCCTCCGGCCAGTCCTCCACCACGATCCGCTCCAGCACCTCGGCGGCGCGCGCCACCCGCGCTTGATCCGCCGCCGAATCGGTCTGTGTTTGATCAACCCATTTCAAAGGGTTCTCCTGCTGTTTCGCGTGCCTGTTTGGCCATGACAGTGGCGGGTGCCGCGACACGCCGGCCAAGGCGATGAAGGAACGCATTCTAAATCCGCCATCGCGCCTGGCCGAGCAGTCCGTCGGTCTTTACCGCACGAAAGGCGTGCCAGGTGCTGGCTTTCATTGGTATTGACGCATCAAGGTTCGGTCTTTCGTAGGAAGAAAACGGTCTATTCACGAATAACCGTTTTATGAAAAAAACGGTATCGAACGGATTAACCGTATTGACTTGAGCCGCAATGCGTTCGCGCTGCACCATGCGGCTCAGCGTGTGCGATGGCTCTCAATTCAGACGCTTGCTAAAGATGCGCAGGTTCTGTGACTGCAGTGAGCCAGGCTGCACTTGATTGGTCTGACTTAGCCGATCGCGACGTTCTTTTCGAATGAAACGACGAAGGCTCTATTCGAGCACGCAGCATGGGGATTCAATCCATGACAGAGGCGTTGACAGCCCCGACCGATTCCAACCCGACGGCGCCACCGGCGAGGACGCGTCCGTCACGGCCGCGCCAACCCTATCGCCACAGCCGCCCGGTCTTTGATCTGACCCTGCGGATTCAGAGCGAGTACGCCCGACGGCTGCTGCGCGATCGCGAATTCCGCCCGGCGATGCATGCCCTCTATGGCATCGAGGTGATCCTGCACCTGGTCGGCGACGATGACGATGCCGAGCAGGTTGAGGCACTGATCCGCGCGCGTCTCGAAGGCCTCGCCGACGAGTTGCAGCGCGAGATCGCCCGTCTGCAGGTCCTGCTCGCCGATCGCGGTCTGGACAAGACCCGCCCGCGCTATACCCATCCGATCACCGCGACCGTCCATATCGCCTCACCGGCGATTGCGCTCTACGCCAACCTCATCCAGGAGCTCGATCGCCTTTTGATGGGCCTCGACACCCTGTGGCTGTCCGGCCTGCTGCCGAGCAAGGAGCGCCTGGCCGTGGCCATCCGCTGGCGCAACCGCATCGGCGGGGCTGGGCAGGAATTCATCGGGCTGCATCGGCGTGCCTATGCCGCCGCCGAGCGGCGCGGCCAGCGCGCGGCGGTCGATGAGGCGGCGCGCGAGGTGGTGTCGGTCCCCGAGGATGCGTCGTCCGAGGAGGAGCCAGCCTCCCGCGACGCACAGGATTGAACGATGGGATGTCCCATCTGGCGCACGCGTGAAAGGTCCCCGGCACGTGCGCGTCGCCCACCGCTCTTCTGCGCATCGCCGGAGGAGAGACAGCGGGTGCTTGGGGGCGATTGCAGTCTGTTACGGCGTTGGCCGTGACGACGTCATGGAGCGAATGGAGTTCAGGTACCTATGAACACGCCGTGTCCCGCAGATGTGATTCTGCAGTTCGCCGTCGAACAGATCCACGAAGGGCATTTCGAGCGCGTGCTCGCGCTGGGGTTCAGCTGGGAGCTGATCCGCTTCCTCGAATCGCTCTCCGGACGGGATCTGCACGACCTCTTCAACGTCGCGGAGCATTTCATCGCGCTGCGCATCGACTTCGATCAGGCGCAGTCGCAGATCGCGATCCGGCGCGTGAGCGAGCAGCGGCGGCTGCGCCAGACCCAACAGGCGCTGCTGCGGGCCGGCGCACCGCGTCAGCTGATGATCGAGATCTATGGTTGGACCGCGACCTATTACTGTGAGCAGCGCAAATTCCTGGGCCTGGAGGACGATCTGCCGAAGGGCGGACGTCCGCGAACGCCAACCTCGGAGGAAGAGGATCAGATCCTGCTCTGCTGGGATCAGTACGCCGATCGGCCCTTGGGGGAGCGTTATCTGGAAACCGCGCAGGCGGTGCGGGTGAGCGTGCGACAGATCCGCAGGACGATCGAGCAGCGCGAGCGCCAGGCGGATGGGGCCGCGTCGCATCACCCACCGAAACAGGAGACGGTTCGGGTGTCTCGGCCGCAGGCGCGTGCGGCGCGGTAGTCGGGCGTGCCCTCCAGTGTCGCGACCGGTCGTTGGTTGGCCCTGGCGAGTCTCCTGCTTGGGGGATCGGTTCTCGACCATGGTGAGGGGCGGGTGACGGCGAAGGCTTCTCGCATGGGGTGGGGCGACCATGCGTCGAGGTGAGCGCGCCATCGGCGCTGTCTTGGTCTTGCTCATCGTCAGCGGTGCAGGACCGACACCCGCAGCCGAGGTGATCCGCTTCTACGAGCGGGGCGCCGAGGGCTGGTTCTGGTATGCCCCGGAGCCGCCGGTGACGCCGGAACCCGAGATGCAACCTGAGACAGAGCCGCCGCCGTCTGCGCCGGTGATGACCAATATTCCGCAGCCGGCGGAGAAGGACACCGCTTCGGAAACAGCGCCAACCGAGCCCGCGCCACTCTCCGCCGCTTGGTTGCGCGCCAATCTGGAGCACTATCAGCGCCAGGCGATCGACGACCCGACCCCGACCAAGGTCGCGCTCTATCTCTATCTGCAGCGCATCGCCCTCGACAAGGCGTCGCGCTTCACTGACGTCTATCAGCGCGTCGTCCAGAGTGATCCCTATCTCGACGAAACGACACGTCACCCGGTGGGCAACTACGCCAATCTGCTGAATCGCATCGCGGGCCAGCAGCGCGCAGCGGTGTTGAAGGACCTCGCGGGCGAGGCGGGGATCTGGTTCTTCTACCGCTCGGACTGTCCCTATTGCGCGGCCCAGGCACCGGTGCTGCACCTTCTCAGCGAGCAGACCGGCATTCGGGTGCAGGCGATCGCCCTCGACGGTCGGGCGCTTCCGAACGGGCGCTTTCCCCAGTTTGGCCGCGATACGGGACAGGCTGTCCGACTTGGCGTCATCTCCACACCGGCCTTGTTCCTGGTCCGTCCGCCCGACGGAATCGTGCCGATCGCCCAGGGGCTGCTGTCGCTGAGCGATCTGGAGCAGCGTCTGCTGCTCGCTGCCCGCGAGGCTGGTTGGATCGATGAGGCCGCCTATGCCCACACCAAGCCCCTGGTCGCTGACTTGAGTCTGGACTGGGGGCCGGAGACACCGCTCAGCGTCCCCGAGAATCCGGACGCCTTTCTTGAGCTGCTGCGCTCCCGCGTGGCGGGTGATGGGCTAATCGCCGCTCCCGAATTGCCCCCGACCGACTGAGGTTCGCCATGCCTGTCCGCTTGATCTGCCACCGTTGCTTGCTCTTCGTCGTGACGCTTGCGTTGGTTGTCAGCACCGCCGTCCAAGCCGACCTCGACGCCGAAATGGAGGCGATGTTCGGCACCCTGGTCAACGTGACCGATCCGACGGCGCACATGGGGCAACGGCGCGGTGTGCTCTCGGCCGGATCGGTGGTCGCGCGCAACCGCATCGTCGACACCAACCTGGTCTCCTTCGTCCCGCCCTCGTTTGAGGCTGGCTGCGGCGGCATCGATCTCTTCGGCGGCTCTTTCTCCTTCATCAACGTTGAGCAGTTCACCAACCTGCTGCGCGCGATTGCCTCCAATGCTGCGGGCTATGCCTTCCAGCTCGCGTTGACCACCATGGCCCCCTCCGCCGCCGAGATCAT
Organism: Thiorhodococcus drewsii AZ1; assembly: GCF_000224065.1. Lineage (GTDB taxonomy): Bacteria > Pseudomonadota > Gammaproteobacteria > Chromatiales > Chromatiaceae > Imhoffiella > Imhoffiella drewsii. The sequence goes on along the minus strand of NZ_AFWT01000006.1, from coordinate 98,652 downwards.
TGAGCAGCTGCAGAAGAAGGTGCAGCAGATGAACCAGCTCTTCGGCAGTTCCTGCCAACTCGCCCAAGGCATCGTCAACGACACCGCCTCGGCGCTCACCGGCAAGCGGGTGGGGGAGGCGAGTCTGATGGCCGATCTCTATGAGCTGGGGGACGTCTTCGAGAACCGCTCGACCGTCACTGGCAAGGGACCGCTCGAGACCGTCTATGAGCAAGTCCCGGCCGCAGCCGCCAAACAGTTCGAGGGAAACCTGGTCTGGAAGGCGCTCACCGACGCTGAGGTCGAGGGCTGGTATAGCCACGGTGACCAGGCGTTGCTCGAAGCGCTCATGAGTCTCACCGGTAGCCTCATCGTTGGCTCGGCGGACGGCGGGCTGAAGGACGCGCCCGGTGGTGGTGTGAACCTGCCGACCACCTTCCTGCCGCCGACCCTGACGGTGAGCGATCTCCTGTACGGCAGCGGGGAAGGGGAGACTCAACGGGTCGTGGTCTGGCGCTGTGCCTCGCTCTCCGAATGCCGCGATCCGACCAAGGCTGAGATCGCGCTAGAAGGGCTGGTCCCCCGCGTGCGTGCCCTTTTGGTTGGGGATGCCTCACGCGTCGGTCTGATCGACAAGTTCCGCCTCGGTGTCGAGGAGTTGAGCGCCGAGGAGAAGGGCTTCATGGAGCACGCGCCGCTTGGACTGGGCGGCGGGATCCGCACCCTGGCGCGTCTGGAGCCTGGCATGGCCCAGGGCTTCGCCGACCGTGCCGCGCCCATGCTCGCGGTCGAGATGCTCCAGACCCTGGTGCGCGACCTGCTGACCAGCGTGCGTCTGGCGACCGGCAGCCTGCAGCACACCCACACCACCCAACTGCTCCAGCACCTCGACGCCGTGCGCGCCGACATCTGGACCGAGTACAGCACGCTTTCCCAGCGCTACGGCAATCCCAACGAGCTGCTGGAGACCTACCGCAATCTGCTCGCTCAGTACAAGGCGCCGAGCTATCTGGATCTGATGCAGGCGGCGCCGGGTGAGACGTCGGCTGGGGCCGACGCCTCGCCCTGATCCCTCGCGGCCTGCACGCATCGAGCCCTCTTCTTTCCTCTCGTATGCCTGCGTCATCCCAACCCTGTCCACCTCAATCGTCTGGAGGCGCCTCGCATGTGGACCATCTATTCCATCGGTGATCCGGCGTTCCTGGAGCAGGTGCTCAATGCGGTGGCCATGCTATTCGGCGCCGACAGTTTCGTGCGCTTCGTCGGGATCGGCTTTCTGCTCGGGACCCTGATCATCGCCTTCCAGGGACTGCTGCAGGGCGCGCAGAGCATCCGCTTCCAGGGACTGCTGGTGTCCTTCGTGCTCTATTCGCTGCTGTTCGTGCCCAAGGTGTCGGTGACGATCGAGGGCGCCTATTCGGGCTCGGCGCGGGTGGTCGACAATGTCCCGCTGGGACCGGCGGTGGTGGGCTCGGCCGTGTCCAATCTGGGCTATGGGCTCACCCGGCTGTTCGAGCAGGCGTTCGCGACACCCTCCATGACCGAGCACGGCTTCGCCGATGCGCTGCAGGTGATGGCGACGGTGCGCAAGACGGCCTTGTCTCGCCTGACCACGGGAGAGGCCAACAGCCCGACGACGGGAGCGGATGTCGAACAGTCCTGGCTCAACTATGTGGCCGACTGCGTGCTCTATGCGGTCGACCGAAAGATCAATGGCACGACCATGGATACGGTGCTCCAGGCGACCACGCTGGACGAAGCCTTCCAGACGCCGATCGTGACCGGAACCACCAAGCTGATCCTCGGCGAGACACCCGAAGAGCTGACCTGTGTCGCTGCCTACGGGCGGCTCTCGGCCTATACCACGGCATCATTCCTGCCCAAGTTCAAGCAGGCGGTGGCCGCCAAGCTCGGAATCGACAGCGGCTCGGTCGATAGCCGGGTGCGCGCGGCGCTGACGACGCTGGCCCAGGACACGGTCGATGCCCAGCAGTACATGGTGATGACCGCGATCCTGCCGATGCTCGAGCGTGGGGTGATCCAGCACTACACCGACATCGGCCAATGGAATGCCGCCTTGCAGACCAGCCAGGCGATCCAGCAGCGCAACAGCCAGTGGGCGACCGAGCCCTCGCTGTTCGTGCGCATCATGCGCCCCATGATGACCTTCTTCGAGGGCTTCATCTTCGCCATTGGCCCCTTCATGGCCTTTGCCGTGGCGCTGGGACCCATCGGCATCGCCATGGTCGGGCGTTATCTGATTTTCGGGCTCTGGATCCAACTGTGGCTGCCGATCCTGGCGATCACCAACCTCTATCTGATCCTCGCCGCACAGCGGGCTTTCGAGGCCCTGTCGGATCAGGCCGGGGTGACCCTGCCGTCCTTCCGCGCGCTCTACGAGAGCGATCTGCTGCTGCAGGACTATCTGGCCACCGGCGGGATGCTGGTCGCTTCGACCCCGGCGATCAGCCTGATGCTGATCTACGGCAGCGCAATCACGGCGACCCACCTGGCGGGACGGCTGCAGAGCGGCGATCACGTCAACGAGAAGCTGACTTCGCCCGATGTCCTCCAGCCGCAGGCGGCCGGGACCGTTGGACCACTGCTCCAGCGCACCGCGCTCGGCGGCACCGTGGCCCCAGGCGCGGCGGGGCTGCTGTGGTCGTTCAACCTCGGACACTCGGCGCAGGCGACGCTGCGCTCGGCCGAGCAGAGCGCCGAGCAGGCGCAGGAGAGCTTTAGCTACTCGCTCAGTCAGTCGCTGGCGAGCTCGGCGGCGGCCAATCACCAGACCAGTTTGCAGTATGCGCTGGGGCAGCGGCTTAATGCTTCTTACAGTCGGGCGGATGCGGCTGTGTTGGCGGCGAGTGAAGATTTGACGGAGCGGTTCAGGAATTCGCATCTGTCGCACAATCAGATGGGAACGGTTCTCAGAGCAGCAATTGCGGTACCGAAGACGGCGAAAGGAATCGACCGCTTGGCGGGCGAGCTATCGACGCAGTACGGCCTCGACAGAGGCTTGGCCCAGGAGATGGCCCAGGCCGCTGTTCAAAAGGCTTCGACGGATCAACAGCTCCAGGCGCGTTTTGCGGAGGGACTCGCCTATGACATCCAACGGGGGCAGTCAGACAGCTACACCGAAGGGCTGAACCGTACTGAGTCGGCTCAGCTCGCGCAACAGGCTCAGGATTTGCTCACGACGTCCCGCTCCGTCGAGCGGGCCTCCCAATTCGCGCAGCAGTATGGGACCAGCGGAAGCTTCGGGGCGGTGGAGACCTCGGGTCTGCTTCTGGCACACCCAGCGCGCTATGAGCGCTTGGAACAGACTCTCGATCGCTTCGGGCTGGCGGGCGATACGGCCCACCAGGCTGACGCCCTCATGGCCAGTGGTGTCGTTGGCGACCGTCAGCAGGCTCGAGCCATTGCGGGTATGGGGCTGCTGCTCGGCTTCTATGGCGGAGCACGCGCCGATGCGATGACCACCGACGAGAAACGGCAGGCCGAGGCCACGGCCCAGTCGATCTACGCCGGACTGGTGGGTGTGCGCCGGCCTGAGGCCATTGACCCCGAGGGATCGGTTGGGCTCACGATGCAAGGACCCGTATTCGGTGGAGCGCAGGCCCGCGTCGCTGCTGTCGGAGTGCAGGATCCTGGGCAGGAGGTCATGAGCGGACTCACCACGCAGCGGGTCGCGGCCGATGGAACCATCAGGATGCTTGGGGAGGCGCCGGCCGCAGTTAAGCAATTCGCCAGTGGCGGCGCGGCGGCCGTCGCGCAGCAGCACCTTGCCAACATGAGCGCGATTCGCGCTGATGCGCATCAGCAGCTCGGGGAGGAGATCGCTTATCGGGTGTTCCTGCCGCGACCGGCGGCCGAGACCGTTCAGCGGGAGATGGGTGGGCTGTGGATCCGGGCGGCTGAGACGGGTGCTCTGGCGGTCGCGGGCGCCGAGGGAGTAGGCCAGCAGATCGCCGGCGCGGTTGGGGCCTTCGGGCAGACCCTGTCGAATGGGGGGAGCGTTGCCGAGGCGGTTGAGTCCGGTCGCGTCGCTGCGGGCAGTGCGGCGGGATGGAGCGCCGCGCGGGCGGCGATGATCGATACGCGCATGGCGCAGATCGAGGGCTATGGTCTGACGCCTGCCCAGGTCGCGTTCTATCGCGAGGCATCAGAGTCCAGCCTCTTTGCCTTCCCACCGGGCACCGAGCAGTTGGCCGAGCGTCAAGCCGTGATCGCCGAATCCGGCGCGTCGGGGGAGGCCATTGCAACCCTGATCGAGCGTGCCGTGGTCGGACGGGACGACACGGATTTGCGCCTCATTGGTCAGTACAATCAAAGCATGCCGATTGCCACAGTGGGTGAGTCTGCCGCGATCGGGACGCTCAGTCCGTCAAGTGCGCCTGGCCCTCTGCTGCACTCGAGTGTAACGGAGGGGCATCTGGGGCAACTGCTCGATCTGATCGCCGTCCCGGAGTCGCACGGCAACTACAACGCCTGGTACGACCACGTCGATCAGAATCAGGTCGATCTATCGACCCTGACCCTAAACGAGGTTCGCACGTTTCAACAGCAACTGCTCGATGCAGGGAACGGCGGGTCAGCGATCGGGCGTTATCAGTTCATCCCGTCGACACTCGAGGGTCTGACCGACCGGCTTGAGCTAACGGGGTCCGAGCAGTTCACGCCAGCCTTGCAAGATCGACTGGCGCTGGTGCTGGCCCGGGATGCCGGTGTCAATGACTGGATCGGTGGCGAGATGCCGACCGACACCTTTGCCTACAACCTGTCACGGATCTGGGCGGGTTTGCCGAAGGATGCGTCGAATCAGAGCTATCACCAGGGTACGGGTGACAATGCCGCGCGGATCGACTACACGACCGTTGTCCACCGTTTGGCCGCGATTCAGGGAGGTGAGTCGGCGGCCACCGCCGCCTCAGCACCGACGAGCGCGCCGTGAGTCGCGATGCTGGCTGGGCTTGTCCCAGGGTGCGTCGTGGCACGCCATTCTCGTTCGGGACTAGACTGCTTTCAGGCGCTGGATCGGATGCCTGTTTTGGAGGTAAAGCGATGTTTTCGATTCGTCATTGGAAGTGGTGGAATTGGCTGTTGGCGGCCATTCTGATGCCGCTGCTAGCCGGTGGGCTCGGGCTGACTATTTTCGTCGGACTTGCGGTCATTGCGCTGATCGCCCGGCTGCTTTTCGGTCCGGCGCCGCCGTGGGACCCGGAACTCGATGCGCCGCTGATCTCCCTTTCTGACAAAGAGCCTGATGATTACGAGTGGCACGAGTGGTATTGGATCAGCTCGAAGCGGATGCGTGGCTCGGTAGGGGCTGATTTCATCGACCATTTGTAGACGGGTTTTCAGTAGGCGAGTGCGTGATCCTGCATTGATGCTCCACCGACTCTACTCTGAGCGTGAGATCCATGTGGTCGAAGGCTTCCGTCACCGTATTCAAGTAGCTTGCGAGAAGTGCTGAAACGGGGTCCATGGGGTCAGTCTATCCTGATCTGCGCCGGGCGAGGTCTCTCGGCCCTAGCATGCCACAATGGCTAAACCTGTTGGTCAGTTCACAGAGCGAACGCGGCGCCAATGCGCGCGTCCGGCATGGCGAGTAGGGTCTTTGCATGTGTCTGCGGTCGGTCGCTCGCGTTGTCCAAGCGACCCACGGAGCCGAGGAGGGCGCTGATTGCCGCATGCCTGTTCTCAAGGGTGCTTGAGCGCCTACGCCCTGCCATTTAGGAGTGAAGGGGCCGTCACAGTGACCCGCAACGAGAGGCCCTATGTCTTCGACCAAGGGGTTGACCAAGTCGCCATGCGGCAAGATGCATGGATCTTCGTCACAAGCTTGTGATGACGGCGGTGGTCTGAAGCCTGTGCGAGGATACCGACACGCCGGCAACCAGATCGATCGGGACGCCATGAAGGATAAGGATGGCTCGACGCATAGAAGAAGCGCTCGAGATGCCAGATGCAAGGACATGACATGATGCAAGAACAGATTGAGCACAGAGCATCCGCAAACGAATCGTATTGTTACCCCCGTCGCATCTTGCTAGCCGTGACCGGTCTGTCGCCGCAAATCGTGACCGAGACCTTGTATGCCTTATGGCGCTCGAATCCCGGAACGCTGCCGACAGAGGTCCATTTGATCACAACGGCTACCGGTGCAGACCACGCCCGCCTGAATCTGCTATCTCCAGCCATCGGTTGGCTGGAAAGGTTGCGTCGTGAATATGACCTGCCGCCGATTCGCTTTGCCCCAAGTCACATTCATGTGATCCCTGGCCGCGATGGTGAACGGCTCGACGACATCCGCACTCCCGACGAAAATGTTTGCGCAGCCGACTTCATCACCGATCTGGTGCGGCGCTTGACGGCGCAAGAGGACAGTGCTCTGCATGTCTCGATCGCCGGCGGACGCAAGAGCATGGGCTATTTCGTTGGGTATGCGCTTTCGCTGTTCGGTCGTCCCCAGGACCGGCTTTCGCATGTACTGGTCTCAGCGCCCTTTGAGAGCCATCCTGAGTTCTATTACCCGACCCTAACGGAGCATCCGATCCATGTCGGGCCGGAAGGCAAGAAGATCGCCTACGACTGCCGGACGGCCAAGGTTGATCTGGCCTGGATCCCTTTTGTGCGACTGCGCTCAGCGCATCACCGCCCCCTCGTGGAGGGCAACGCACGCTTTTCAGACTGCGTGAGCGCGGTCCAGGAGGCGCTCGCCGAGCACGAACTGATCCTCGATCTGCAAGGCAAACGCATTTGCGCCGGAGGTCAGATCATCCGGCTTCCCCCAACCGAACTGGCCTTTCTCTCATGGTTTGCCCGACGCGCCCAGGCCGGTCTTCCACCGCTGCCCGGAATCACCTTCAAGGATCCGGAGGGACGTGGCGCTGACTATCGTGCCCAGTTCATCGCCGAGCTGGAACGTATCGATCCATTGCTCGACGAGGACAGTCGCACGCTCAGGGCCGCCGGATTACGCGACGGGATGCTGCCTGACTATTTCAACACCAAGAACAGCACGCTCAACCGAATGCTGAGGGACAAGGTGGGTGCGCTCGCGGCACGACCGTATCTCGTGCTCCAGGAGCCGGACGGGAGCGGCTACGCGTTAGCGTTGCCGCCCGAGGCGATTCGGTACGCACCATTGCCAACAGCAAAGCCACAGAGATCCCGATAGAGAGGACGCGCTATGACGAACAAGGCATTGATGACCTTGGTGAGTTTTCTCGGACGTGCTCGACAGGATTCCAAGACGGGTTATCGGACTGCCAATTACCGTTTTGCCAATGGAGCCATCCATTCGACACCTTTCTTTGGTCTGGCGTTACGCGAGGTGATTGCTCCGGCTCGGTTGGTGTTGCTGGGGACTGCGGGAAGCATGTGGGACGTTCTGATCGAGCAGTTCGCCACCGAGGGTGAAGATGAGGAGTTGAGGCTGAAATTGATCGAGGCCGCAACCGAGAACGCTGTCGATGGTTCGCTGCTCGATGCGGTCACACCCTTGGTCGAGCGTGCGCTGGGCGTTCCCTGTCTGCTGCGGCTCATCGATTACGGCCGCGATGCCGAAGGACAGGCGCGCATCCTCGACAGCATCGCCGAATCGGTTTCGGAAGGGCACGTCTCCATCGATCTGACGCATGGTTTCCGACATCTGGCAGCCATCGGCGCGCTGTCGGCGTTCTTTCTGGAGCGGGTGCGCGGTCTGACCATCGAGGGCATCTACTACGGTGCGCTCGACATGACCGAAAACGGAGAAACGCCGGTCTTGCGCCTTGATGGATTGCTGAACATCGAGCGTTGGCTTGATGCCCTGAGCCGCTTCGATCAGAACGGTGATTACGGTTTGTTCGCGCCGTTGCTGTGTGCCGACGGGGTCGCGCCCGACAAGGTGCAATGCCTGCTCGATGCAGCCTTCTTCGAGCGCACCCTCAATCTGAGCGACGCCCGCCGCCGCATTCTGACCTTCCTGCCAGTTCTTGGCGAACCGCTCACGGGCGTGTCGGCGCTGTTTCGATCTGCGCTCGCTAAACGCTTGGAATGGGTACGTGGCGCCGGACTCATGGCCTACCAGCGACGGCTCGCTGGCTTCTATCTACACCAAGGCGATTACGTGCGCGCCGCCATTCTAGGGTTCGAGGCCGTCATCACCCGTGAGTGCGACCGTCGCAAATATGGCACTCAGGATCATCGGAACGATCGCAAGCCCGCCGAAGAGGCTTTCGAGGCGGAGATACGGACTGGCGATCAGCCGCGCGCGGTGGGCGACGCCTATTGGATGCTCAAGAATCTGCGCAATGCCCTTGCGCACGGCAATCCATCGGCACTGGAGAAGGTGCGCCAAATCATCGCGAGCCCTGAGCGGCTGCCGGCGGAGCTGCAACGGGCGATGGATCGCGTCCTGAATTGACAATGCCTGGAAGGAGCCCTTCCTGTAACTGACGACATGGAGTATCCAACGTGCCTGAGACCCTGGAAGCAACCTACCGCATCGTCACCCCGATGTTCATCGGCGGAGCGGATCAGACGCCGAGCGATGGCATCCGTCCACCCGCGCTCAAGGGGGCGTTGCGGTTCTGGTGGCGGGCGTTGAATTGGGGGCGCTGTCTGCGCGAGGCGCGTGATGAGGCTGCTGCGTTGCGATTGCTCCATCAGGGCGAGGCGCGGCTGTTTGGTCTCGCCGCCGACGGTGAGGCAAGTGGACAGGGCTGCTGTCTGCTACGGGTCGATACCGAGGCGCGCACACTTAAAAAGGCAAGCCTGCCAAGCGCAAGCGCGGGCCATCAATACCTGCTCGGCCTGGGGCTGTATCACTTCAGGGACCAATATCTGCGTGAGGCCATTGCCCCCGGCGAGGTGCGCGTGACGCTGCGCTTTCGCCCTGGCACGACGACGGATCAGCGCCTGTCGGTCGCACAGGCGCTGATGGCGCTTGGATTGCTTGGGGGGCTTGGCAGTCGCGCCCGCAAAGGGTTTGGTGCGCTAGCGATTCAGACGCTCGCGGGCACTGAACTCGCCGTCCCGGCAACGGCCGACGAGCTGGCCGGGGCACTGGCCGATCTGAGCGCGGACCGGCTCGATTCACTCCCCCCATTTACGGCCTTTTCCCGGCACAGCCGGATCGATCTGCTGCCCGTCGCGCATCGAGATCCTTGGCGTTTACTTGGTGACATCGGCAACGAGATGCAGCGCTACCGCAGTTTTGGGCAGAACGGCAAAGTGGCTGGCCAACCTGCGGAGCGCAACTTTCCCGACGATCACGATCTTGCCTTGGCGGTCACGAATGGCGATCAGGTCGATTGTCACCCACGCCGGGCGGTGTTCGGTCTGCCGCACAACTATTTCTTCAGTTCCAGCAAGCAGAAAGCAGAGTTCAATGCGGTTGCCCCGAAACCCGGCGGCGGTTGGAGCGATCTGGGGTCACACAGGCGTGCCTCGCCCCTGTTCCTGCATCCGCATCAATTTCCGGACGGCTCGGTTGCCGGGCTGGTGACCCTGTTGCCAGCGCAATTTCTGCCCGAAGATTGGTCGATTGGCTTGAAAGCCAAGGGGCCGATGCGCCGTGTCGAAGCTGACCCCGACTGGGGTGTCTTGCATGCGTTCATGGATCGCTTTCGCGAGCGGCGCAACCTTCTGGAGGCTCGCTCATGAGCGACCAAACCTTCCACTTCACCCTTGGTCCCGTGCAGGGATTCGTGGCTCAAGCGCGGCGCACGCGCGATTTCTGGGCCGGTTCCTTTCTACTGTCCTGGCTGGCTGGAGCGGCCATGCTGGCAGTGAAACAACAAGGGGGCACCATTGACTTTCCGAGTCCAGATGACGGCTATCTCGGCTGGCTGACAGGCAAAGGATCGGGCGACACCCCACGCCAGGGCTGCATCCCCAACCGCTTCAAGGCGATTCAGTGCAAGGTTCCGGGTGATTTCGATCCTGTGCATATTGAGCAAAGCGTTCGCGACGCCTGGCGAGCGCTGGCCGAGTCGGTCTGGACACGAGATCTGCGGCCGCATGACCCTAGCGCGGACACGCGCGCGATCTGGGAGCGTCAGATCGACGGCTTTTGGGAGATCAGTTGGGCTTTGGGCGAGGACAACAGCCTGCTCGATCGGCGCAAGAATTGGCGCACGCACCTGCCGCCCGTTGAGGGTGGCGTGAAGTGCTCGATGATGGCCGGCTGGCAAGAGCTGTCTGGCGCCGTCGCTCCTGGCGATGCCTGTCTGAAGGACTTCTGGGAGGGACAGCGCAAACAATTTCCACGTGATTTCGATGAAGGCGAGCATCTTTGCGCCATCGCCTTCATCAAGCGCCGGTTCGTGGGGGCTTTCGCCAAGCTGAGCGCCACAATGCCCGACGGCTGGACCTTGCATGGCTGGCAACTCGATGGCCAGATGCCTTCAACGCTCGATTTGGCCGCCGCGCACTGGGTGGCCGGGCTGGATGGCGCCCGCTCCGAGGATCTGGAGACCCTGCGCGCGGCGACCGAAAACCTGCTCGATGGGTCCGATGGCGGCCTTCGCCTGCTGCGCTGCGTGCGCGAGACCCGAAGCGAGGTACTCACCCGGCTGCATTCCAGCGCGCTCTTCCCCCATGTGCTGGAGAACCGGGCACTCTGCCAGAATCGCGATAAGGTCAAAGAAGTACGCAAGGCGCTCAAGATCCTGGATTGTAAGACCCCACCCGCGCCCTTCTACGCCATCTTGCTGATGGACGGCGACAGCCTGGGCCAACTGCTGCAAACGGATCTGCAGGCGCCGCCCAAGATTTCGCGGGCGCTCAACGCCTTCACATCGGCGGTTCCCGAGCTGGTCGATCAGCACAACGGCTTTCTCATCTACGCCGGTGGTGACGACGTGCTGGCCCTGCTGCCGCTGGAGGATGCACTCGGCTGTGCCACAGCCATTCGCGCGGTCTACCTCGCGGCCTTCAAGGAAGCGTTTGGCAAGGAGGGCTGCTCGACCATCTCCGCCGCCGTCACCTTCGCTCACGTCAAGATCCCGCTGACGCGGCTACTGCGCGACAGCCATCATCTGCTCGACGACATCGCCAAGGACGCCACCGGTCGCGATGCCCTGGCGGTACGCGTGGTCAAGTCTAGCGGCGAGGCGCTGCAATGGGCGCGGCCTTGGCTCTGTGCGCTGAGCGTCGAGGCACCCGAGCAACTCACCATCACGCGCTTGGCCGAAAGGTTCGCGGCGGATGAGTCCGGTGAGGCGGCGGATTTCAGCAGCAAATTCTTCTATCGGATCCGCGAACGCTTCGCCTTTCTCAATCCGCCCAAGGGCCAACCGGATGCCGAAGCCATCTTCGACCTGGAGCAGGCTACGTCGCTGTTGGCCGTCGATTATCTGGCATCCGGTGTCAATCGAGGGCTCACTCTGAAGATCCAGGAGGCCGAAGCCTTGATCCGTCCCTTGCTGAAGCAGTGTTCCCCGGTCAGACGCTACACGTCAGATGAGGACAAACCACGGCGGGCTACGCAGGTCATGCCGATGGTTCCGCAAGCAGGCATCGAGTTCTACCAACAGCCACGCTTGGAGGCCGACGCCGCGCTGCTGGTGCGCTTCCTGGCGCAGAAAGGAAGGGAACGGTCATGACAGAGACGCTCTACTGGCGGTTCGACCCACTCGACACCTGGTTCTTCCGCGAGGCGCGTGGTTTCGAGACCAGCGGCCACAACGAGCTGAGCAGTCTGTTCCCGCCTCCGGCGCGCACGGTGGCCGGCGCCCTCCGGACCCTGATTGGCGAGCAGCAGCAGGTGGACTGGTCGCGTTTTCCCGAGGCAGACGCGTACGCCGAGCTGCGGGCTCTGATCGGGGATGGTGACAGCCTGGGCCAGCTCGAACTGACTGGCCCTTATCCCCTGTGGAATGGCGCACGGCTCTATCCCGTTCCCCAGCATCTGCTCGGCAAGGACGGCAAGTATCGCTTCTTGGAGCCCGGCGAGCCTGTGACCTGCGACCTAGGGCGGGTGACTCTGCCGCAGATTCGCGCCACGGCGGACGGGCCGCTCCTCGGTGCCAAGCCCCTGGAAGGTGGCTGGCTGGAGCGCGCGGACCTGCAACGGGTTCTTGCGGGCAAGGTGCCCGCGCGCGTGCTCTTCAATGACGACCTCTTCGACGAGGAACCTCGCTTGGGTATTGCCCGCGACAACGCGCGACGCACCGGTCGGGACGGTCTGCTGTATCAGACCCGCCATTTGCGCCCGCGAGCGGGGCTGGCCATCGGCGTCGGGTCACGCGGTCTGAGCGCCGACATGCTGTCCACGTCGGACGTGATCCGCTTCGGCGGCGAGGCGCGTCCCAGCGCGGTACGCCTGGTGGCGGAGCAACCGGTGGGGCCGGAGCCGCCGGTGGCACAAGGGAACCAGCTGGCGTTGATGCTGCTGACGCCCGCTGATTTCGACCGTGAGTGGCTGCCGCCCGGATTCATCCCGAGCGAGCGTGATGGATTAGGTGTCTGGCAGGGCAAAATTCGGGGTGTCTCCCTGACCTTGCGCTGTGCCGTCATCGGCAAAACCGCCCGTGAGGGGGGCTGGGATTTGGCCAACCAGCGCCCGCGTCCGGTGCGTAGTCTGGTTCCGGCCGGAAGCATCTATTTCTGCACCCTCGATGACGGGGTGGATGCCCGAGCTGCGGTCGAGGCGCTGCACGGACAGCATATCGGTCGCGATTCCGCCCTCGGGCGTGGGGAACTGGCCGTCGGACTCTGGCCAATCGAAGGAGACGAAAACGCATGAACACTTCAGCCCTACTCGGCCTGCTGGCCGAGACGTCCATTCACGCCGGCGCCGGACAGAGCGGCGGAGTCGTCGACCTGCCGATTCAGCGCGAGGCGCATACCGGTTGGCCCGTGGTCTACGGCTCGGCGGTCAAGGGCGCGCTGCGTGCCCTGGCCGAAGAGAACACAGAAAAGAACGCGCCATGGTTGACTGCCGTTTTCGGCCCCGAGACCAATAACGCCTCCGATCATGCCGGCGCCCTGCTTGTCGGTGACGCCCGCCTCTTGCTGCTGCCGGTGCGCTCACTGACCGGACACTTCAAATGGGTGACCTGTCCGGCGTTGCTGCGCCGCTTCGCCGCCGATGCCGCGCGGCTGGGATTGACTGCCTTCGATCTGCCGGCAGCGTTCGCGCGTCTCGACCGCCAAACCGTTCTGCTCCCCGAGCCGACGGGCGAATCGCTCTATCTGGAGGAATTTCGACTGCGTACCGAGCAAGCCGACTTCGAGACCATCATCCCTGTGTTGGCGAGCCTGATGGATCGCTTCGATGCCGAGACCGCCCTGCGCAAGCAACTGGCCCTGGTCGATGACGACCGCTTCAGCCATCTGGCCCAATTCGCCACGCCGGTCAATGCGCATGTCTGTATCGACAACAGGACCAAGACCGTCAAGCCCGGCGCGCTCTGGTACGAGGAGAGCCTGCCGCCCGACACCTTGCTCTATGTCGCCCTGCATGCCCAGGCGGCACGCCGGAAGGAAGCCGACAAGAGCGCCGCCGAGGTGCTCGCCCACGTGACCGGCGACCTGTTCGGCCAGCGGCCCTATCTACAGCTCGGCGGCAACGAGACCGTTGGCATGGGCTGGTGCAAGGTTAGTGTTCAGCACGGGGAGGGTTGAGGCATGGCCAAGAAGCACAAACCGGCAGGTCCACCCAAATACCGCAAGGACGCGCCCGCGACGCAGCCACCTGCGGCGGTCAGTGTCTCGCGTGATTTGCCCCCATCACCCTCGGCTCGCGAGGAGCCCCGCGATAGGGGAACGCCCGAGCAACAACGCGCGCGCTTCGCCTTGGACCGCATCAAGGCACTCGCCGAGGAATGGCGCAACGATCTCAAGACACAGAAGGAATTCAATAGCCACGCCAGCGCGATGCCCTTCATGATCCGCGCCAACGGATTGGGGCAGACTGCTGCTTTCTACCGGCGCAAAGGCACCGACCATGTCTATTACCGACTCTATGCGCTACTCGGTGACTGGTTGGCGCAAGCTGAGCGCCCCTTCGACGGTAAGCCCGATCTGCTCGCCGCCATCACCCAATCCGAACAGGACGCCTATCTGGCTGCTCAGATCGAGTCGCTGCTGTTTCTCGACTGGGTGAAGAAGCTGGCGAGTGCCTTCCTGGCGCGTGAGGATGAGGCCGATGAGGGGGGCGTTGCATCATGACCTTGCCACTCTATCTCGATAATCATCCAGCACCGAACGCCATGCCCGATGGTGGACATCGTGGACTCTGGTATGAACGTTTCTTCAATGCCTATGACGATCAGTGGCAGGTTCCAGCCGAGGGCAAGGCCCAATGGGTCAAGAGCAACGCCAAGCGTGCCGGGGACGGGCCGTCACTGGAAGAGGCCGTCCAACGTCAACTCGAACTCGTGACTACGCTCGGTGGTCGCGGCGCGGTCTTTGCCGCCGACTGGCACTTCGCCACCGGACTCGGTCTGCCTCATCCGGTCGAGAACGGCCTGGCCTGGCATCACACCCTCGGGGTGCCCTACCTGGCTGGCAGCGCGGTCAAGGGATTGGTGCGCGCCTGGGTTGAAGTCTGGGACGACTCACTCGACGACGAGCAGCGTCAGCAACGGCTCGCAACCTGGTTCGGCAGTCTCGATCAGGCCGGCGCCTTCCTCTTCTTCGATGCCTTGCCAATCGCACCGGTCAACCTGCGCGCCGATGTGATGACACCACACATGGGCAAGTGGTACGAACAGGGCGGTGAGATCCAGGACTGGCGCCATGAGCCGGACAAGGTTCCCGCCGACTGGCATGCCCCGGTGCCGGTGCCCTTCCTGGTCGCCAGCAAGCCTCAACTGCTGTTCGGCATTGCCCCACGTCATCCCGACTTGGCCAGTGAATTGGACGCCGTGTTCAAGGCGTTGAAACAGGCGCTGGACTGGCTCGGTGCTGGAGCCAAAACGGCGGTCGGCTATGGACAGATGCAAGAGAATGAGTCCGGTACTCGCCAGTTGTACAAGGATCAAGAACAGCGCGAGCAGAAGACAAGGGAGGCCGCTGAGACCAGGCGTCGAGAGGCTGAACGCCTGGCCGAGCGTGAACGTTTGGACCCTTTTGAGCGCACTTTGCTCGATCTGATCGACGCGCGCCCGGACAAGAACCAGAGCGAGATCGTCTATCTGATCGGCCAAGTGAAGAGTGGTCGCTGGCAGGGCGAAGAGCGGCAGCGTGTCGCACACTGGCTGGAAGCACGGATGAAGGCAACGAAAGGACAATGGAAACCGCAATCACAGGCCAAGAAGCCCGACAAGGATCGCGACTACCAGAACACCTTGCTCGTGCTGCAGTGGCTCAAGGGTTGATGAAAGCTTGCGTGCGTCCCTCCAGACGCAGCGAAACCAGAAACCCAGGGCTGTGCTCAACCGACCGGCAGGAACAATTTCAAGGGATCATCGAGAAATGGGAGGGCGCCATAGCGCCGATAGAACCCGACAGCCTGGTCATCGATGGCATCGATGAAGAGTCCGACCACGCCTGCATGAGCGCGAATGGCATGGACGCGCTCGATCGCGTTCATCAACAACAGCTCGCCGAGACCCTTGGCCTGATGCTGGTGACCTACGGCCAAACGCCCGAGCCGGACGCCCGGAATGATGCGAGGCAACCGTTTGGAATGGCTTTCAGGCAAGACAGCGGTATCGACTTCGGTGAGCGTCAGGGCGTAATAGCCCAGGATCGCCGAGGGGGCCTGCTCCTGAACGGCCACAAAGGTCTTGGACAAGCCCTTGTTCTGATGTTGGCGCGCAACCTTGGCCAGCCAGTCATTGAGTTCGACCCGCCCGCAGTCGAAGCCGCGCCGATCATGGCTGCCAGTCAAAGGCTGAATCAGCATCACGTTTCAGTCCTTGATAACGCGTCTGAGCGTCGGTGAGCGCCTGATTGGGTGGCGGTGGATTTTCCAGCAGTTCCAGCAAACGCTCGGCATCGCGGCGGGACAGTTGCAGCCGTTGCTCGCGCTCGATGACGGACCGGGCCTCTTTGAGCGCGGCCTGCACGAGGAATTGATTGAGCGTTGCTCCGGTGAGATCGGCCGCCTGATGCAGTGTGCGCAAAACCTCGGGCGGCACGCGCGCGCCAATGCGCGATTGTCGGTTTGGCTCGTGGGAAATCATGGGGAAGGACCCTGTTTGACCAGTATGGAGAGAACAATAGCACTGGCGCCAAAATGGCGCCACGAATCAGGCAAACCTGTGAAGCCGATCGGTGCCTCGAAGCTCGCAAGCTTGCGAATCCTGACCGCAAAGCCAATCGCCTGTTCAATACGTCCAGCCAACAGGTTCTCCCAGGCCCCGGCCTCTGACGAGACCGGCCGCCCATCACTCGATTGCAAGGAGACGCATCCATGTTGAACGTGCGCGATGTCATCAACGAGCACAACTGTCTGACCTCCGTGTCTGCCGCCTACAACCTGATGCAGGGACAGCTCCCGCATCCCTACCTCGTCAAGGGGCAATACTTCGACGTCTCGCTCAACGGCAAGTCCAACGACAAGCACCACCTCTCGTTCGAA
Source organism: Thiorhodococcus drewsii AZ1 (assembly GCF_000224065.1). Taxonomy (GTDB): domain Bacteria; phylum Pseudomonadota; class Gammaproteobacteria; order Chromatiales; family Chromatiaceae; genus Imhoffiella; species Imhoffiella drewsii. The sequence continues at coordinate 82,148 of NZ_AFWT01000006.1, read as the reverse complement.
CAGTTCGTCGAGTTGCTGGCGAATCCGTCGCTCCATCCTTCGGCGCGCGTGCGCTGCAAGCCCAACCGCTCGGGCACTTCGCCCAACGGGCGGCGCAAGCTCTCCGAGCTCGACTGGTCGGTGCTACGCGCGCGCCTGATCGAGGCGGGCGTGCTCAGCGTGAGTGGTTTGCTTCGCGCGTCGCTCACGTCGGCATGAGCCTCTACTTCGTCACCCGCCACCCCGGCGCCCGCGACTGGGCCGCCGAGGAAGGGCTGGCGGTCGACCGCATCCTCGATCATCTCGACCCGGCGATCATCCAGCCGGGCGACATCCTGGTCGGCTCGTTGCCGGTGAACCTGGCCGCGACGGTCTGCGCGCGCGGCGGTCGCTATCTGCATCTCTCGCTCGACCTGCCGCCCGAATTGCGCGGGTTGGAGCTGAGCGCTGGGCAGATGCGTGACTGCGGGGCTCGGGTTGAGGAATACCAGGTGCGACGCATCGGGTGATCGCAAGCTTGCGAACGGAGACCCGAGCGCGCGAGGCGAGGATCATTGTCGCGGACCGATTGAAGGAGTCGAAGACGCATGTTTCAACGTTTACACGAGCTCAGCCAATGCCTGCCGGAGCGGGAGGCTTGGGAACGGCTGAACGAGGGAATGCCCGCCAACTATGACCGCGGCCTGGCACTCTGTTTCGCTGCTGGCGGCGAATGGTGCGGTGTGCGCACCTACAACGGCAATCAAGGGGTGCTCTATCGCTCGGGACCGCCCAATGGCACGGATTTCACGCCCTGCTGCAAGTTCTCCGGTCCGGATTCGGTCAAGACCCTGGCGCGGCTATCGCGCGCGGTCATGCAGCTCGCTGCGGCCGAGGAGATCGACGCCCAGCGGCGTGATTGGCTCGCGGCGACGCTCGCGACGTTCGAGCGCGAGCAGGAGACGATCCTCGATGCCGTCCGCCAGGCCCGGGTGGCCGCTGGTGTCGATGACAAGGAGCACCGCGCCTACGTTTACTGGGCCGACGAGCAGATGCAGCCCGTGCATGGCTGGCCAGCGATCCGTGACCTGTTGGTACATCAAGTGGTCGAAAGATTTGCCGACAAGGGCGGCTCGCGCGAGGCGGGAGCTTGCGCCGTCTGCGGACGCGAGGACACGGCAGTCTACGGCAACTACGCGGTGCTTGCCTGCTACAACCTCAACAACCCCGGCAGCATCGCCGGCGGCTTCCGAGCCAACGCCGCGCATCGCAATTTCCCGGTCTGCGGCGACTGCGCCCTGGCCATTGCCGACACCTTCACCTTTGCCGAGACCTATCTCACCAGCAGCATGGCCGGACAGACCTATCTGGTCCTGCCCTACAGCAATGCACCCGAGGTGCGCGAGGAGCTGCGCGAGCGGCTCGGCCGGCGCCCGCAGCGTTACAGCCTAGGCAAGGCGCGTGACCTGATCGCCGACGAATTGGCGCTGACCGACGAATTCGCCGGCTACGGCGACCAGCTTGCCCTGGCCCTGGTCTTCTTCAAGCAACAGAACGCCGCCTGGCGTGTGCAAGCCGAGGTCCAGCAGTTGCTTCCGAGCCGCCTGCAGGTGCTCCATGCGGCTGGCCAAGACATCGCCCGCGCGCCCGATCTCATCAGCCTGAGCAGGGGCGAGGATCAGCCGGTGCGCATCACGGCCATGACATTCAAGCAGTTCAGCAGCGCGAGCGACAAGCCGAGCGAGGAGACCCTACGCGATTGGCTGACGGCGCTGTTCGCCGGCAAGCCAATCGACCAGCGCCATTTCCTGCATGCCCTGGTCGCCAAGCTGATCGCGACCGGCCGCAGCAATGCCAACCTGCTGCACTGGACGACACGCCAGGCGTGGGGATTCTATCGCTATGCCAGCCGTGTCCGGCTCATCGTTCCCGACCCCATGGAGGAGCACGCTCTCATGTCCGACACCATTCCGGAGAGTCCATATGGACGCTATGTGCGCGAGCACGCCGATTTCTTCCGCCGCCCCGAGCTGGTGGTTGCCTTTTTGACCGGCTGTTATGCCGCGACGGTGGCCTCGGTGCAGTACAAAGAGCGTCAGGCTGCACCCTTCGCCAAGAAGTTCATCGGCCGTCTGCTCACTCGTCAGCATCTGCAGCGGCTCTATCGCGAGGGTCACGGCAAGCTCGCCCAGTACGGCAAGCTTGGCTATGTGATCACCGGGCTCGATCCCGATCTGGCCAACGCCTGGGTGGTCTGTGCCGATGACTGGGCCGTCAGCGACGAGGAGGCCACCTTCGCGTTCACCATCGGCTACAGCCTCGCCTATCGGATCGGTCAGTTGGAGCGGGTAGTTGACGGCGAGACCGAAATCGAGACGTTGGATGGTTAAGGCGTTGGTGTGAGGGCACACACCTCGCCACAACCAACAGCGCCAAGCTTTGCCGACCCCATCAACTATTCCATCTGGTCAAGGAGACCAAAGACTATGTCCGTGATCACCAACCGTTACGAAATCCTCTTCCTCTACGAGGCCAAGGACTGCAACCCCAATGGCGATCCGCTCGATGAGAATCGGCCCCGCACCGATCCCGAGACCGGCGAGGCGACGGTCAGCGACGTGCGCATCAAGCGCACCGTGCGTGACTATTTCCTGAGCCTGGAGCCGGATGTCGAGAAACGTCTGGCCGCCGGGCGCGAGGTACTGATCCGCGATACGCTCAAGGCCGATGGCCACCTGGCCGAGGGAAAGGACCGCGCGGAGCAGTTCCTGGGCGAGGCAGCGAAGGGCAAGAAAGGCGAGGCCAAGCGCCAGGCCCTGCAGGACGCCGCCCTTGGCGGCTGCATCGACGCGCGCCTGTTCGGCGCGACCCTGCCGCTCGGTCCGAAGGAGCCCTCGCTGCAGCTGACCGGCCCGGCTCAGTTCTCGGCCTTCAACCGCTCGCTGCACCGTGTCAGCCCGACCCTGGTCCAGCAGACCGCCGCCTATGCCGGCAGCGCCTCGGCCAATCAGAAGTCCTTCGCCGAGCGTTGGCTGCTCCCCTACGCCTTGATCGCCGCCTACGGCGTCGTCAACGAGACCGCCGCGCGCACCACCGGCCTAACCGAGACCGACCTCAACCTCCTGCTCGAAGGGCTGTGGCGCGGAACCGCCGCGCTCAACACGCACTCCAAGCTCGGCCATGACCCGCTGCTGCTGGTGGCGGCCCAGTATCAGCCCGGCTACCGTCTGGGTGCCCTGCCGCGGCGCCTCGCCCTGAGCGAAAAGACCGGCGAGGACACCGCGCTGCGCTCAACCCGCGACTTCCAGTTGGACGTCGGCGAGCTGCTCGCCGCCTGGTGCGACTATCCGGCGCTGACCGAGCTGCGGGTGATGCAGGACCCGCGTCTGCGCTGCCGGTCCGGCGCCCAGAGCGGCCTGCTCGCTGAGCTGGCCGGGCAAGCGGGGCTCAAGGTCACGGCGCTGGATCTCTAACCATGCGCACCCTGGTCTTCGACATCTGCGGCGAGTACGGGCTGTTCAAGAAGCCCTATTCGCCCATGAGTCCGGTGAGCTACCCACTGCCGCCGCCACCGGCGGTGCTGGGGATGCTCGGCGCGGTGCTCGGGCTAGACAAGGCGGACTATCACAACCGGCTCGGCTGGGACCGGGTGCGTATCGGGGTCGGCCTGCGTGCCCCCGTGCGGGTCTTCCGGGCCGCCCTCAACCTGCTCCAGACCAAGGACGGCACCGACGCCTTCTTCCGCCCACGCGCCGGACAGAACATCCATACCCAGGTGCCCTGCGAGCTGTTGCGCGCGCCCGGCTTCCGCATCCATGTCGCCGGTCTCGACGTGGCGCTCGCCGACGAGCTAGCCGCACGGCTGCGCGCCGGGCGCACCGCCTATACGGTCACGCTCGGTCTGGCCTCTTGTCTGGCCGATCTCCATTGGGTCGGCGAATGGGACGCCGAGCCCATCACGGGAGAGGCGTGGCAGGCGAGCACGGCGGTTCCGCTCGGCGCGGGTCTCCAGGTCCATTACGAGGAGTCGCGCCGCTATCACCGTCTGCGCATTCCGGCCGTCATGGATGCCGAGCGAACCGTGCATCGCTATCAGGAAATCGTGCTGACCGAGGACGGGCAACCGATCCGTGGTCAGGGTGGAACAGGAGTCTTGCATGCCATCGGCCCCGACATCATTGCCTTTCTCTGAGACCTTCGCGCATCCCGGCGACCCCTTGCCGGCGCACCTGGAGCGGGTCGCGCAACGCGCCGAGGCGAGCATCGCGCCCACCGCGCGCGCCGAGGCCCGCGCCATCGCCTTCGTCGCCGGTCTGTTTCACGACCTCGGCAAGGCCACGCCCTGGTTTCAGGCGTATCTGCTGCACGCGGGACGGCGCTCGGCACTCACCCATCATGCCGAGCTCGGGGCGCTGCTGCTGTGGTGGTACACCGCCGCGCTTGACTGGCCGCTGTGGCAGCGCCTGGCGGCCTTCATCGCCGTGCGTCGCCATCATGGCGCACTGACGTTTCAGGACTGGCCGGCGCTCTTCGAGCAGACACGCGCCGAATGGCAGGATCCCGAGAGCCCCCTGCATCGGCAACTGGCGGTCTTGGACGTGGCGGGGATTCACGCCTGGCTCACGGATCTTGGCGTGCGCTATCCAGGGTTGAGCCAAGCGCCCGAGCCGCTGACCCTGGAGCACGTCGAGGCCCGTCTGCGCGACCGCCAGGCCGGTGGCTCCAAACTGCGTCGCGCCTTTGGCTCCCTGGACGAGGCGCTCGCCATGCTGGCGGGATTCGGGGCCTTGCTCGCGGTCGACAAGACCGATGCCGCTTTGCAGGGGGGACGCATCGCGCGGCAGGTGCTGCCGGCCGAGGCCGTGATGCGGTACAAGGAGCGCTATCTGGTGCCTGCCGCAGTGTCTCACCCTCACCCCAACCCCTCTCCCTCAAGGGAGAGGGGCTCTCTAACACCCCTCGCCCCAGCGGGGAGAGGGGCCGGGGGTGAGGGGAGAGCCATCCCACTCAACCACCGCCGCGAGCACATCGCCAGCAACGTCACCCAAACCTGGCTCGCCAATCTGGACCATCCGTTGCTGACGCTCACCGCCCCCACCGGCGCCGGGAAAACCCTCACCGTGCTCCATGCCGCGCTCCAGGCGCGGGCCGCACTCGAGGCGCGTGACGCCGAGGCGCCGCGCATCATCTACTGTCTACCCTTTACCTCGGTCATCGACCAGAACCACGCCGTCTTCCGCGCCGTGCTGCGCGCCAACCAGATCGCCGACCGCGAAGACCTGCTGCTCAAGCACCACCATCTGGCCGAGACCCGGTTCCGCACCGAGGACGCCGAGTACCAGCCCGACGGCGCCGATCAGCTCCTCACCGAGACTTGGCAGAGCGAGCTGGTCGTGACCACTTTCCATCAGCTCCTGCATTCACTGCTCAGTCCGCGCAACGCCAATCTCAAGCGCGCCGGACAGCTCACCGGCGCCATCGTGCTGCTCGACGAGGTCCAGGCACTCCCCTTGCGCTATTGGGAAGCCTTGCGTCAATTGCTTATGGCCTCTGCCAGAACCCTCGGGACGCGCTTCGTGCTCTTGACCGCCACGCGTCCGCTCATCTTTCAGCCCGGCGATGCCGTCGAGCTGTTGCCGGATCACGACAGCCATTTTCGCGCCATGACTCGCACCCGGCTGCATGCGCATCAGCGCGACCCGTTGACCCTGGACGACTTCGCCGAGCGACTGACCGCCGATCTGAGACAGGACGCGCGTCCCACCCTCATCATCCTCAATCGCCGCCGCGCCGTGAGGCGGCTCTTTGAGGCCCTGCGCGACACGCTGCCCGAACGTCCCCTGGTCGCGCTGTCGACCGACCTGACACCACTGGACCGCCGCGCGCGTATTCGGCTCATCCAGCGGTTGCTGCGGCAAGGCGAACCCGTCATCGCCGTGACTACTCAACTCGTCGAGGCCGGAGTGGACTTCAGCTTTCCCGTGGTCCATCGTGACCTGGCGCCGCTCGACGCCGTCATCCAGGCGGCCGGGCGCTGCAACCGCCACGGCGAGAACGGCGCACAACCGGGCGAGGTGCATCTCTGGCAGTTACAGGACGCCAAGTCCGATGGGCAAACGGGTGAATCGCTCTGGCGTCGCGTCTATGACGCCGCCTTAATCGAGGTGACATCGCACACCCTGGCAACCGCGCAGAGCTGGGATGAATGCGATTTCCTGGAGCTCACTCAGCGCTATTTCCTCGGCTGCCGGGCACGGCAGGATCAGCAGCGCGTCGACGAGCAACTGGCGCAAGGCGATCTGATCGGCGTCGAGGGCGCGTTTCAATTGATTGAGGAACAGCTCAGGGTGTCCCTGTTCGTGGCGCGCAAGCCCGCTGACCATCGGATCTGGGAGCAATACCGACGATTGCGTGACGACCCCCGGTTGTCGCCCGCCGAGCAAGAGGCCGGGTTTCGACCCTTCAAGTGTGCCTTCTACGAACGTGTCATCCAGGTCCACGCGCGCGCGGCGCTTGGCCTGGAGCGCGACCTGCTTCACCGGCTCGATGCCAGCGAAGAGACCTATGACCGCGAGGCGGGCTTCATCGGCCTGCCAGGAGACGAGCCGACATGCATTCTCTAGCCAAAATCCCCTGCGCCCAGGTTGAGCTGAGCTGGGACCGTGATCTGCCTGGTAAGCCGGCGCAGCGCGCGAGCCAGTTGCGTGGCGCCCTGGCCACGGCCTTTCGCGATGATCCGTTGTTTCATCAGCACGACCCAACGACGGGTAAGGCGCTGTATCGCTACCCTCGGGTGCAGTATCGCTGGGACGCAGGCCGTGGATTGGTCATCGGCTGGGCCGAGGCGGCCAGTCGTCTGCTCGACCGGCCCTGGCTCGATCTGAGTCTGCGGCTTGGCGAGGAGTCCGTGAGCATTGGCGATGCGGCACTGACCCTGAGGCATAGCGAGTTCGCAGTCAGTCAGCGGCTTGAACATTACCGACTGCACACGCCTGCGCTGCTTTTCAATCAGGACAACTATCGCCGCTACCAGCAGATGAGCGAGCAGGAGCAGCGTCTGGAGCGTGACCGGCTGTTGGTCTCCAACCTGTTAATCGCAATGCGCGGGCTGGAGGTGACATTTCCCGAGCGACTCTATGCTGCCTTCGTGCAGGTTCATCGCCAGCCTTGTTACTATAAGGAGCAGAATCTACACGGATTGATCGGTGAATTCGTTGCGAATGTCATTCTGCCGGATGGTTTCGCCTTTGGTCGCACGGTCAGTCACGGGTACGGTTGGCTGAGTCGCTGACGCGTCGGTTGGTTCTTTAACAATTCGGATGCACCAAGACCCTCTCCCCGTTGGGGAGGGGGAGGGGAGAGCACGTGTCAGTTCAGCGGATCGCAAGCTTGCGGATCCGGACAACCGCTGATGGTCGGTGTCGAATGACGCCCATCGAACCGATCGAGACGTCACGACATGGACCTGATTCTGACCACCTTCGGCACCTACCTCCACCGCCAGGGCGAGATGTTCGTCGTCAAGGTGAAGGACCAAAAGCAGGATGTTTCCGCGCGCAAGGTGCGCTCCATCCTCATCACCACCGGCGCCAGTCTGTCCACCGACGCCATTCAACTGGCGGTCGAAAAGAACATCGACATCGTCTTTCTCGACCAGGTCGGTCAGCCCTACGGACGGGTCTGGCATGGGCGGCCGGGCTCGACGACTGAAATTCGCCGCGAGCAGTTGCGTCTGGCCGATACCGACAAGGGACTGAGCCTGGCCTTGGGTTGGATGCTGCGCAAGCTCGACAACCAGGTCGATTTCCTACGCGGGGCGCGCCAACGGCGCACGCGTCTGTCCGCCCAGTTGACGGAGAAGGTGGTGGCCATGGAGACACTGCGTGCCTCGCTCGCGGACGTCAGCGGCGAGCTCGACGAGGTTCGCGGAACCATCATGGGCCTGGAGGGGCGCGCAGGTCGGACCTACTGGGAGGCGGTGAATCTGCTGTTGCCGGACAAATTCCAGTTCAAGGCGCGCTCGCGAAACCCCGCCAAAGACGAATTCAACTGCCTGCTCAATTATGCCTACGGCGTCCTCTACGGCACTGTCGAGCGCGCTTGCGTTCTCGCCGGACTCGACCCCTATGTCGGTTTCATTCACACCGATCACTACCAAAAGAAGTCGCTGGTCTTCGATCTCATCGAGTGCTACCGCATTTGGGCGGACGAGACGGTGGTCGGCCTATTCGCTGCGCGCAAGGTCAATCAGGAGATGTTCGACGCCCTGAAAAACGGTTTCACCCTGAACAAGCAGGGCAAGGCGGTCCTGATGGAGCGCTTCGGCGCGCATCTCGACGAGTCGATCCGTTACCGCAACCGAAACATCAAACGGCGCGATACGGTGCAGCTCGATTGTCATCGGATGGCGAACGACTGGATCGGGAGGGCGGGTAGTGAAAACGACTGAGACGCTGGTCTGGATCATCTACGACATCGTCGCCGACAAGCCGCGTACCAAGATCGCCAAGCGGTGCAAGGAGGCGGGGCTCTACCGGGTCCAGAAATCGGTCTTTCTCGGCACCATCGAGCGCAATCGGCTCGATGAGCTGCGGTTGCAGATCGAGGATCTGACCGACGAGGAGGCCGACTCCGTCTACATCTTTCCGATGTGCGAGGCGGATTTCCGCAAGGTGATGCTGCTTGGGCAAGCCTTCGACAAGAAAATGGTCACCGACGAAATACAGGCGCTGTTCCTATGAGCGATCCGACCCTGGATACTGAGCGCACCCCGATGATTACGCCCTCGGAGGTGCTGGAACATGTCTTCTGTCCGCGCTTCACCTGGTTCATGAATGTCCAGCATATCGAGCAGCATGAAGACAAACGCTTCAAGGTTCTGAAGGGACGCGAGGTCCATCGTCGCCGAGCGACTGAGAACCGCGACTATTTACGGCGCAAGATCGGCGCGGTCAAGCGCGAGATCGAGGTCTACCTGGCCTCTCCGGGCTTGCGACTGAGGGGGATCGTCGACGAGGTGCTGTGGCTGAAGGACGGCACCATGGCGCCACTAGATTACAAGTTCACGGAGGCGCGCGACGCTGCCTTCAAGACCCACGAGACCCAGCTCGTCCTCTACGCGATGTTGATTCGTGAGATCTACGGACAACCGGTTGAGCGCGGCTTTGTCGCCTATGTGCGCGGTGGCAGCCGGCTTTTGGAAATCCCCATTACGGCCGAAGCCATTGCCCAAGTAACCTCGCTAATCGACCAGATTTTCGATATTATTCAGACGGGTAAGCTTCCTCGGCGCACGCCATCACGGATTCGCTGCGAGGACTGTTGCTACAAAAATATTTGCGTCTAACCCTAGTCAGTACGCAACAAACTGATTCGATGGAATAATCCCCTGATTTTTTGATGCTCTGTCCGCTACGATCGTGCCAGAAACGACCATGAAGACTCTCGAAAAGGCACCGTATCCGTATAGCCCGAAAAGGGCTAAAGCTCTTGCTGCAAAGGGTTTTTCCGAAGAATGCTGCCGCAACGGCTAATCCAATAGAACAAGGATTGAAACATGGATACCACTCGCGAGGGACACACGTCATCATCCTGCCGCAACGGCTAATCCAATAGAACAAGGATTGAAACTAGGTCAGGAGACCTGCCATGACCAGCGCACTCGCGCCGCAACGGCTAATCCAATAGAACAAGGATTGAAACTTTACACTGCTCGGATGATAAGCGCCCCGTGGATGAAGCCGCAACGGCTAATCCAATAGAACAAGGATTGAAACACCATTCGCCGCTTTTATGCAGCATTTGAAACTGGCGGCCGCAACGGCTAATCCAATAGAACAAGGATTGAAACATCGCAACACCGGGAACACGATTAGCCATCTTTTTAGCCGCAACGGCTAATCCAATAGAACAAGGATTGAAACCTGGGGGGTGTGTGGCGGGATCGGGCGGAATATGTTGGCCGCAACGGCTAATCCAATAGAACAAGGATTGAAACCTGGCACCCCTGGCGTGTTCGACCTTCAGAATGACGCGCCGCAACGGCTAATCCAATAGAACAAGGATTGAAACATCACCGGATCCCCGCCAGAGTCCAGCCAGAGTCCAGGCCGCAACGGCTAATCCAATAGAACAAGGATTGAAACTTGGTGAAGTCATACCGGGCGTTCGAGTCGGAAAACCAGCCGCAACGGCTAATCCAATAGAACAAGGATTGAAACCCTTCCTAGGCAGTCGGGAAGCGAGCGTCTTCGAGCGCCGCAACGGCTAATCCAATAGAACAAGGATTGAAACAGCTCCGCGTAAATCTGCTTCAGGGTGCTGGCGTTGAGCCGCAACGGCTAATCCAATAGAACAAGGATTGAAACGTTACTCAGAGCCGATGATGTATCGCTCGTCAAGTGGCCGCAACGGCTAATCCAATAGAACAAGGATTGAAACTGCAACTCGAAGGACCACCAGGTGCCGCGCAGTCCAGGCCGCAACGGCTAATCCAATAGAACAAGGATTGAAACGCCAACTCCGGGTCGTCGTCCGCCTTGGCCTTCTCGTGCCGCAACGGCTAATCCAATAGAACAAGGATTGAAACTATCCTGCGAGATCCGGGTCTCCAGTGCGCTCGGCGCCGCAACGGCTAATCCAATAGAACAAGGATTGAAACAAAAGCCCGCCGAGTGGCGGGCCGAGGTCAGTCCTTGCCGCAACGGCTAATCCAATAGAACAAGGATTGAAACCTGGTACCCGTGCTCACAGGCTTCCTCAAGATCGTAGAGCCGCAACGGCTAATCCAATAGAACAAGGATTGAAACGAGCCATAGCTCCACGCCGCGCCGGCGAGGGGGAAGCCGCAACGGCTAATCCAATAGAACAAGGATTGAAACGCCAGCTACATGACGCAGTGACCCTGAGCCGCGCGCGCCGCAACGGCTAATCCAATAGAACAAGGATTGAAACCCGATCTGCGCGAGTACCTGGGCGACACCATTATGCGCCGCAACGGCTAATCCAATAGAACAAGGATTGAAACGATCCCAAGCTGCTCAAACAGTTCTGTTTCAGGATAGGCCGCAACGGCTAATCCAATAGAACAAGGATTGAAACCTCGGTAATAACGGCTTTGCAGGCATCCATTGCTTGCCGCAACGGCTAATCCAATAGAACAAGGATTGAAACATGGAGCAACAACTATAACTGAGTCATGAAAACACGGCCGCAACGGCTAATCCAATAGAACAAGGATTGAAACTTCCATCGGGGGACAGACACCCGGCCAATGGAGATGCCGCAACGGCTAATCCAATAGAACAAGGATTGAAACGATCCCAAGCTGCCCAAACAGTTCTGTTTCAGGATAGGCCGCAACGGCTAATCCAATAGAACAAGGATTGAAACCTCGGTAATAACGGCTTTGCAGGCATCCATTGCTTGCCGCAACGGCTAATCCAATAGAACAAGGATTGAAACCCTGCTCCTCGGCCGGGACGCGATGCAGCCCAGCGAGGCCGCAACGGCTAATCCAATAGAACAAGGATTGAAACACGGCCCATCGATGTCGATCCGCTCGCCATGGTACCGGCCGCAACGGCTAATCCAATAGAACAAGGATTGAAACCGGAGGGGCACGCCCACGAAGGCATCGGTCCCCACCTGGCCGCAACGGCTAATCCAATAGAACAAGGATTGAAACGCTGGCATGAGTTCCTGATCGACGCAACCCGCCTTACGCCGCAACGGCTAATCCAATAGAACAAGGATTGAAACATGGTGGGCGGATCCTGCGGCAGATAGACCAGGCGCGCCGCAACGGCTAATCCAATAGAACAAGGATTGAAACGAGCCATAGCTCCACGCCGCGCCGGCGAGGGGGAAGCCGCAACGGCTAATCCAATAGAACAAGGATTGAAACGCCAGCTACATGACGCAGTGACCCTGAGGCGCGCGCGCCGCAACGGCTAATCCAATAGAACAAGGATTGAAACCCCATCCCCATTCCAGCCCACACGGCACATCGGGGCTTGCCGCAACGGCTAATCCAATAGAACAAGGATTGAAACCTCCAGCACGTCAGGACTTCAACCCCGTGGCTCTGCGCCGCAACGGCTAATCCAATAGAACAAGGATTGAAACCCGAACGTAGCCATGCCGTTCCCAGCGCTGCCGCACGCCGCAACGGCTAATCCAATAGAACAAGGATTGAAACACGCCCAGCATGGTTTCGTCGAGTTCAAGCGAGAAGGGCCGCAACGGCTAATCCAATAGAACAAGGATTGAAACGTGGAAACCCACCGGAGATGGAGCCCATCCCCGCTAGGGCCGCAACGGCTAATCCAATAGAACAAGGATTGAAACCTGTATTCGAGCCGGGTGGTGCGCCGTTCGGTCCGGGCCGCAACGGCTAATCCAATAGAACAAGGATTGAAACATTCGGTAAAGCATACTGTTGTACTGCCAACTCAGTGCCGCAACGGCTAATCCAATAGAACAAGGATTGAAACTCGAAAGCGCAGATCGCATCCCCTTTCAACAGCACCGCCGCAACGGCTAATCCAATAGAACAAGGATTGAAACACGGTCCCGAAAAAGAGGCACCGACGCGCAAACGTCGTGCCGCAACGGCTAATCCAATAGAACAAGGATTGAAACCGCTGCTCCCGCAGTCGCGCGGCGTCGCGCAGGGCGGCCGCAACGGCTAATCCAATAGAACAAGGATTGAAACCGCCGAGATCCGACAGGCCCATGTCTGGCGCTGGAGGCCGCAACGGCTAATCCAATAGAACAAGGATTGAAACCCGAAACCTTCCCACCGGCTTTCCAGGTCTTCGAGAGCCGCAACGGCTAATCCAATAGAACAAGGATTGAAACGCTCGGCAACCGTGGCGTTAAATTGAACGGCGTTCAGCCGCAACGGCTAATCCAATAGAACAAGGATTGAAACCTGTTCCAGGCCACCTCGACCACCTCGGTGGTCTCTGCCGCAACGGCTAATCCAATAGAACAAGGATTGAAACTCCATAAGGAGGTCGACGGTTTCAGAAACGAAACCCCGCCGCAACGGCTAATCCAATAGAACAAGGATTGAAACATGGCCGCGAAATCCCGAACGTCCGGGCGATAGAGCGCCGCAACGGCTAATCCAATAGAACAAGGATTGAAACGCGATATCGGGGCCATCGCAAAAGCCGCATGGGCGGGCCGCAACGGCTAATCCAATAGAACAAGGATTGAAACGTACTTCGGCCCGCGGTGTGGTGTGTCCGCGCTCAGGCCGCAACGGCTAATCCAATAGAACAAGGATTGAAACACAATCGTCTCGACGCTGTCCGGCGTGCCGTCGTACGCCGCAACGGCTAATCCAATAGAACAAGGATTGAAACAAATAAGACAGACGTTTACCGATTCCTATTCGGCTCTGGCCGCAACGGCTAATCCAATAGAACAAGGATTGAAACTACCCACTCCCCCCGTGCCGTGTTGTACTGCTCCATCAAGCCGCAACGGCTAATCCAATAGAACAAGGATTGAAACAAAAATGGGGGCGGTCCCCCATGCCAGATTAACCATGCCGCAACGGCTAATCCAATAGAACAAGGATTGAAACCAGCCTTCCGTGGCGCACCGGGCATAGGGGTTGGCCGCAACGGCTAATCCAATAGAACAAGGATTGAAACATCGATGAGTCAGCACGGCCGCCGATGCCCCGGTAGCCGCAACGGCTAATCCAATAGAACAAGGATTGAAACCGACATCTTCGCCGGGACCGGCGAGTGAAAGGTGGCGCCGCAACGGCTAATCCAATAGAACAAGGATTGAAACAGCACGGCAGTCAGCTCCTGACGACTGGAGATAGCGCCGCAACGGCTAATCCAATAGAACAAGGATTGAAACACGTTGTTCGCGCCGCCACAACGCGGCGATCAGTGCGCCGCAACGGCTAATCCAATAGAACAAGGATTGAAACACAAAACAAAACCCCCTGGTGAGAACTAGGGGGTTTGCCGCAACGGCTAATCCAATAGAACAAGGATTGAAACTAGACTTCAACAACAGTTCCAGTGAACGTGGCGGTGGGCCGCAACGGCTAATCCAATAGAACAAGGATTGAAACAATAAGGCTCAATCTGACGACTTGATTGCTGTGCTGAGCCGCAACGGCTAATCCAATAGAACAAGGATTGAAACACTCAATTGGCAATAATGCACCCCTGGAATGGAAACGGCCGCAACGGCTAATCCAATAGAACAAGGATTGAAACCGACCTCGGTCGCGATCCAGTTCATGCTTTTCAGATCGCCGCAACGGCTAATCCAATAGAACAAGGATTGAAACCAGTATTTGGAACTGGCGACCGGCAATCACCTCCTGCCGCAACGGCTAATCCAATAGAACAAGGATTGAAACTATAATGCACTCACCCCGCTGGGTTTATCTGATGCGCCGCAACGGCTAATCCAATAGAACAAGGATTGAAACTCGCCGGTCTCTCCGCACTGCGTGACATACAAAGGAGCCGCAACGGCTAATCCAATAGAACAAGGATTGAAACTGATCTCTCGCAGCAGGGGTGACCCAGCCGGCAAGGCCGCAACGGCTAATCCAATAGAACAAGGATTGAAACGCCAACGTGCGGATGCCGCCCGGACCCTCGGTGGTGCGCCGCAACGGCTAATCCAATAGAACAAGGATTGAAACCCGGATAAATGTTGGCGGAACCATCAATTCACTCGAGCCGCAACGGCTAATCCAATAGAACAAGGATTGAAACGGAATGTAGGGATTGGTGCCGCCGTACTCGGTGATGCCGCAACGGCTAATCCAATAGAACAAGGATTGAAACTTCTCAGCCTGGCGTGCGAGGCTGGCTTGGATTCGGGCCGCAACGGCTAATCCAATAGAACAAGGATTGAAACAATGATTCTAAGTTGCACGTAGAGTGAGACGTATAAGCCGCAACGGCTAATCCAATAGAACAAGGATTGAAACACCAGCACCCCGACCGACCCGAGGCCGCAGCAGTAGGCCGCAACGGCTAATCCAATAGAACAAGGATTGAAACGCGACAGCGAAGGCGTGGAACTCAAGGGCGCTGAAGCCGCAACGGCTAATCCAATAGAACAAGGATTGAAACCTGCGCGATGCTCCTGAGCGGTGCAGTTCGCCAGCGAGGCCGCAACGGCTAATCCAATAGAACAAGGATTGAAACAACCTGTAACCGAAGTCATCAGTGTCTACTTGCATGCCGCAACGGCTAATCCAATAGAAAAAAGATTGAAACTCAAAGCGCTCAGGATCTTTCCGGCGCATCTCATCTAGCCGCAACGGCTAATCCAATAGAACAAGGATTGAAACAACAGCGCGATGCCGCTCCACGCGCCCTGCGGCCGGGCCGCAACGGCTAATCCAATAGAACAAGGATTGAAAGGGTATCGGTGCGGGCGAGGTCGGCGAGGGTGATGCGCCGCAACGGCTAATCCAATAGAACAAGGATTGAAACTTCTCAATCCGGATCATCAGACGTCTCCTTGGTCTTGCCGCAACGGCTAATCCAATAGAACAAGGATTGAAACATGAGTTCGACGGTCATGGCGGCCACCTCTCGGTGGCGCCGCAACGGCTAATCCAATAGAACAAGGATTGAAACCCGAATTTCACCACCTTGGCGCCGCGCTTGGGGATAGGCCGCAACGGCTAATCCAATAGAACAAGGATTGAAACGTCTGGATCAGCAGCGGATGCTGGGCGTGGTCGACGCCGCAACGGCTAATCCAATAGAACAAGGATTGAAACAAACCCGGACTCCTCGACCAGCACGCGCGCCACCGTGGTCGCAACGGCTAGGGATCGGTCAATCTGGGCGGGTCGCGAGCGTACGACGACTGCGACATAGACGGTGCTGAAGGTGATGGTGGTGAATCCGCGCCGTCGGGCCAGCCGATGGTGTGCTGCATGGCGACGAACAGCAGCAATAACGAGAGTCCGATGATGACGTCTGGTATCACCAGGGGGGCGGCCAGGAGCAGCTCGCATCCGGCGCGCGCCCGGATGCGGCCTTGTCTGACCAGTGCATTGGCGGCGAGCGTGCCAAGCACGATGGCGACCGAGGCGTTGGCTGCGGCGACGCGAACGCTGAACCAGGCCGCACGAGCAACTGATGGTTGTGCAGCAGCTCGCCGTACCACTTGAAAGAGAATCTGGACCAGACGGTGACGAGTCGCCGTAATTCCGGGGGCAGTATACGGAACTCGTGGGAAGGGGCGAGTGGCCTTTGTCCTTTCGACTGCGGACTCCGACGGCCAAAGCCACGCTGTCCGGAACTTGCTGGTTGATGTCGACGTGACGCGTGGGCGAGCAGCGCCGGCTTGTAGGCCCGCAGCCGCTCGTTCACGCGGCTCTTAGGAGATACGATAACGTGTTAACCCACCCGGAAGAGGTCTAGCCGTACTGGGTGAGATCGCCGAGGAACGCAGCGGTCTCCTCAAATGATCTCGTCGTCCGCGCTGGGGTGAAGCGCGTTTCGAATCGGGCGCGATTCGTGTTTTATGCGTCGCCCTAATGTCCGTGAGCGCTCCTATCCTTTGCCCGAAGATGCCCTCCATCCGCGAAGATGCCCTCCTCAGGCGGGTGGGCAACTTGCCCACTGACAAGGGCATCTTGGGCATCTTCGCGGTGCAGCTCCCAGCGCCATCCCTGCGAGAATCCACTTTTCGTGGGTTTGACGCCCAGTCGTTCCCTCGCGCTGCGGAGCGCCTTCTCGCTGATTCCGGCCTCGCGCGCCTCCCGCTGCACGTCCTTCGCCTTGGCTGGTCCGGGGCGAAGGTAGTCAGCGAGCCAATCCATGGCTTCGCGGGTGGCCGTCTGCTCCTCGGGCAGTTCGGTCAGCTCCGAGCGGCCGAGCAGATCGCGGGCGCTGCCTTCCAGGATCTGGCCCCAGAGGACTCGCGTCGTCTCGATCCCCCCATTGACATCACAAACCTCAAGGTCATAAGCAAATCCGCCGGTGTCGGGGCCGATATTGGATTTTCCGCGGGCGATCAGCCGTCCACCGCCCTCGCTCTCAGTCTGGCGCGCCGTGACCAGGACGATCCGGGCCAAGGCTCCGAAGGCGAGGGAGCCGGTGACGCGCTCCACAGGCTCACGACCGGCCGAACCCTTGCTGAAATGCGAGATCCCCATCACTGCACAGCCGCGTAGCATCGCCAGATCGACCAAGGGCTGCAGTCCCCGCCGGACCTCGGCATTCTTGTGCGAGTCTCCGCCCACGGCCGAGACGATCGGGTCCAGGATCAGCAGGGCCGGGGGTGTGTCCAGGGTGGCGATGTGCTCATCAAGGGCGAGCGTATCGCGAGCCGGATCGAAGGTGCGCGTGCCTTGCGTATCGACATAGCCGGTAATGAGATCGATGCGGCTGAGGTTGGCGCCGGCCGCCACCAGGCGCGGCACCAGGGTGTCCTTAGGGTCGTCCTCGCCCGACCAGATCATGACGTTTCCCGCAGGGGCACGCTCGCCATCAGGCCAGCGTCCGCCCAGGCTCAGGGTGGCGGCCAGCGCCATGGCGACCGTCGTCTTGCCTGTTCCGGGCGCGCCGGCGAGCACGTGGATCTTGCCCGCTGCGAGCCAGCCGGGCCACAACCAGCGGATGGGCGCGATCGGGATGCGCGCGGCATTGATGAGACTGACCTCTCCCAAGACGTTCAAGGGTGCTGAGCCCCAGGCGTTGGGGGGTAGGCTCCGGGCAGTGTCGGACGGCTTCGCCTCGCGACTGGCGACCGTCGGAGCCTCTCGACGTTGAAGGTCTTGGCTCCGATCACGCCGTCCGCGCTCGAACCCATCCTGAAGCGTGCGTCGCTCGGCGACGATGTTGATGGGGGCCACCTCACCTTGGGTATTCGTCGGGCGCATGCGCCGAGCGAACTCATCAAGCAGGACGTCCAATGCCTCGAGCGGTAATCCATCGCGCGCGGCGTAGGCGCCGAGTCGGAACAGCTCGGCATGGCGACCCCGGGCTGGATCATCCAGGGTCCGTCGCGCCGCGTCCCAAGCCAGTTTGCAGGCCTGTTGGATCCAGGTCGCCGTGTTTGGCTGACATCCGGAGGACTCGCCATCGAGAATCCAGGTGCGGCTCAGTCCGAGCGCCTGGATCAGTCTGTCCAAGCTGATGCTGACATCGGGCTCGAACCGTTGCAGGCGGTGCGGGTGGGGAGGTCGGTATTTCGTGTTGCAGCCGACTGGCAGACGGACATAGCGCACCGGATTGTTGCCGTTGCGATCGGCTCTGAGGTTTCCGGCCTCCGCCAACGCCTGGTGCAGGCGCTGCGCGCTCGCCAGATCCTCCAAGGGTTCATGCAGGCGATAGCCCACCTGGAGCTTGGGCTGTCCGTCGGGTGCCGAGGTCTCGAGGACCCAGGTTGGTGTGATCCCGGCGACTGGCTCGGCATCGTCGAGCACGACTACGAACAATCGGGAGAAGGTCTCCTTTCGGCGATGTTGCTGACCCTTGGCTGTAGGTTTGAGTGCCGCGACGCAGAAATAGGTGTTGCGGCTCGGGTGATCGAGTACCGGGACCCGTGCCGGGTAACCGTTCCATTGGGCGGCCCTGGCCCGATTGGGATCGGTCTTGAAGCTGGCGCACCAGAGGTATTCCTCGGGGCGGAGTTCTGGGAAGACAGCCTTGAGGAAGGCGGCATTGGTGATGGGCTGGGATGAGCCCGATGGACTGGGTGGACTGTCATGCCCCATGAGACTGGCTCCTGCTCACCCCACCCAGAGCTTGCTGGACCGGGTCGGCATGGATGGTTGGTCGGTGCCCGTCCGTGACCGCAGTCGCTGGAAGCAGCGATCCGGTGTGGAACAGTCGCGGGCTGTGTGACGATCCTTGTGGGAGGCCAATGCGCGCCGGCTGAGGGAAACAAGCCAGGTCGGCGCACCGGTACTCACCAGGGGTCAATCATCGCTGGGCGCCCGACTCAGCCAGTCGTAGAAACCGGATTCCGAGATGAGGATCTTGCGTCCGAGCTTGCGGACATGCGGGCCGAGCCCATTGGTGTTGGCATGCCGGACGTAATGGCGCAGGGCATGCTCGCTGAGGGTGGTCTTCTTGGCGCCGGCATTGACGATTTCGGCAAGGGCGGCAATCGAGCGCCAGTCATGGCGGGCGGGATTAGAATGGGTCGTCATCAGGTTACCTCTATCGCATGAAGTCGTGAGCGTCGCGTCAGGAATGCGCGATGCGCGGGAGGTAGCCTAGAGTGGCGGGGGAGGGCTGTGTCCCTATAGGGACGGTTGACGATCCCTATAGGGGCGTCGAGGGGGCATTGGTCGTGGGCGTTGGAGGGGGCGGGATCACTTCCGGCAGAGCCTTGAGCTTCTCCGCGATGGTATCCGTTTTGAGCGTGATCCCCAGCGTTTCGAGCTTGACGCGGATGACCTCGGCGCTCTTGTAGGGCTGCTCCAGATCGAGCTGGGCCAGGTCGCACAGCGCGGCGATGAGGCGCAGCAGGGTCTTGCGCTCGCGCGGATCGAGTGGCTTCTCGCGTTGCTCTGGCGTGCCGCGAAGGCCCCCCAGCTCCGAAGCGCGGTAGAGCGTACGCCCCCATTGCGCGATCGCGAAGTCCTGCAGCTCTTGGGGGAACAACCGCCAGGTCAGGTCCGGGATCTCGCTTTCGGGTGGATGGTCGCTGTAGCGAATCAGGGTGCGCGGATGACGGGGGTCGATGGCCTTGCGTCGAATCTGTGTCGCGAAGAACTCGGCCGCGCGACCGTTCAAGGCGGAGGGCGTGTCCAATAGCCTTCGTCCGATCATCAGCGCCGCTTCGTACAAGGAGATCGGGGACGCGGTGTCTCCCGATGCCTCGGTGAATAATTGGTCGATGGCTTGGACGTCTGGGTATCGGGACCAAGCTTCGAGCGCTGCGTTTGCGCCGAGCCTCTGCCGCAACTGATCGAAGGTCGGTGACTCGGCTGTTCGAGGAAGGGCTGCGCCAATGCCTTTCAGCGGGTAGAAGGGAAAGAACCGCCGCTCGGCCATAAGTGCCTTCCAGGACTGCGCGCAGACGTGCTCAACCTGAGCCTCCCAATCGCTCATGTGTCATCTCCCAGCTGCTTGTTTCTCAGCTATGCCTCCACCGAAAGCATGGCGTTGGTGCGGTGTCTTTTGTGCGTGCCGGCCGGGTAAAGTCAGGCCTGACGTTAATGCTGCGGTGCCGAACCCCGGTGAACGACTGCACACCATCATAAAGGCACGGATTGGGAAGGGTACCGGCAGGTACCAATAGAGGTACCACCGCAGGATGCGAATCAGGCGTCCAGACGCAAAAAGACGCGCTCAGAGGCGCGTCTAAATGCTTGATAGTTGGTGCCCAGGGGCGGAATCGAACCACCGACACGCGGATTTTCAATCCGCTGCTCTACCAACTGAGCTACCTAGGCTTAGGTATTCTTACCCGGCGTTCCGTACCGGATGAGCTGTCTATTTAAGCAGCAGATTAGCCTTTCGTCAAGGGTATGTCCCGTCTTTTTTTGAGGTTGGTCGGTCAGGCGGCCGGCGGGGTGTATCCGGACGGGGCTTCGGCGCCGTCGCCGAAGAAGTAGTTTTCCATCTGGGTTTCGAGAAATTGACGCGCCTTGGGGTCCATGGGGCTGAGGCGGTTCTCGTTGATGAGCATGGTCTGGTGACGCAGCCATTCCTGCCAGGCCTGTTTGGAGACCTGTTCGAAGATGCGTTTTCCCAGTTCGCCGGGGTAGGGCGGTCGGTCGAGTCCTTCCGCTTCCTGGTCGAGCTTGATGCAGTGGACGGTGTGGGTCATGACAGCTCCTGTGGCCGATCCTTCTGTGATCGATGGGGTTAGGCGCTCAGTTCGTCCAGGATCCGTTTGATCGGTGCGGGGAGACCGAGGCGTTGGGCCTCGCTCGGGGTGGTCCAGCATGAGCCATTGTCTTCCGCGATACGGTCGATGGGCTCCGCGAGCCGGATCAGTCTGACCTGGATGTCGAGCCGGTAATGACTGAAGGTGTGACGGCAGGACGGTCGCATTTCAAGCTGAGCGGGGCGTCGGCCGAGCCGGGTCAGGCTCCAATCGTTGGGGTCCGCGTTTTCAGGGATTTCCGGCAGACTCCAGAGCCCGCCCCAGATGCCGGTCGGTGGGCGGCGTTCGAGCAGGATCTCTCCGGCCGGGTTCATAGCGATCAGCATTTGGGTGGTGCGCTCGGGGATGTCCTTGGCGGGACGCGGTGCGGGGAGCTCACGCTGGCGGTTCTGTGCCTTGGCGATGCAATGCCTGGCGACTGGGCAGCGCTCGCACTCGGGCCGGGCGCGGGTGCAGAGTGTGGCGCCCAGATCCATCATCCCCTGGTTGTAGGGTCCTGCGTCGTTGTCCGGGGTGCAACGCTCGGCGAGCGTCCAGAGTGTGCCGAGGACCTGGCTGCGGCCGGGCCAGCCTTCGATACCGTAGCAGCGGGCCAGGACGCGCTTGACGTTGCCATCCAGGATCGGATGGCGCTGTCCCAGTGAGAGCGAGAGGATGGCGCCTGCGGTCGAGCGGCCGATGCCGGGCAGATCGACGACCTGATCGATATCCGTGGGGAATCGCCCCTGATGTCGGTCGCGGATGTGCTGAGCGGCTTTATGCAGGTTGCGCGCTCGGGCGTAGTAGCCGAGGCCGGACCAGAGCGCGAGTACGGCATCGACCGGTGCGTCGGCGAGCGCGCCGATGTCTGGGAAGCGTTCCATGAAACGCTCGAAATAGGGGATGACGACGGCGACCTGGGTCTGTTGCAGCATGATCTCTGAGACCCAGACCCGGTAGGGCGTGGGTTCGCGCTGCCAGGGCAGATCCTTGCGGCCGAACGCGGCGTACCAATCGAGCACGGCGCTCGCGAATGACTCGGGCGTCAGATCGGTCAAGGGACATTTCTCGGGGGCGATTGGCCAGGTCGAGGGCCGAGGCGGGAATATGGAGCGGGTGATGGGAATCGAACCCACGTTAGAAGCTTGGGAAGCTCCTGTTCTACCATTGAACTACACCCGCAGCAGACGACTAGTTTATGCACTTAGCGCTCGCGAGGCAAGCTCAACTGTCCATGCTGTACATGGCTTCGATGGCGTCGCGATAGCGTTCGACGACCTTGTTGCGTTTGATTTTGAGCGTGGGGGTCAGCAGCCCGTTGTCGATCGACCAGGGTTCGAGCGTGAGGGTGACGCGTCGGATCTTGGTGTAGCCAGGGAAGTCGCGCAGGGCGAAACGGATGCGCTTGAGGATGCCCTTGTGCAGTTGCGGGTCGTCGAGGCTTTCGACGCTTTCCGGGTTGAGACCGTATTCTCGGGCGAGTCCGCTCCATAGGTCCGCGTTCAGGACCAGCAGCGCGGTGAGATAGGAATGGCCCTCGCCGAGGACGACCGTCTGGTCGAACAGCGGGTCCAGGCTGATGGCCAGTTCGAGATCTCCGGGCGGAACCTTCTCGCCGTTGGAGAGCACCAAGATGTCCTTGAGTCGACCGGTGATGTAGACGCGCCCGTTCTCGATGCGCGCCTGATCTCCCGTGTGGAACCAGCCGTCCTGCGACAGCACCTTGGCGGTCGCGGCGTGGTTGTTCCAATACCCCATCATGACGCAGTGCCCCTTGATCTGAAGCTCGTCGTCGGCACCGATGCGGACCTTGATGCCTCGGATGGGGGGGCCGACGCTGTCGGGGATATTCGCTTGCAGCGGATTGACGCTCACCACCGGGCTGGTCTCGGTCAGTCCGTAGCCTTGGATAAGCGGTAGGCCCAGTCCAATGAAGGTGCGGGCGACGCTGTTCGGCAGGGCGGCGCCGCCACTGACGGCGGCGCGTATGCGTCCGCCGAGCCGCTCCAAGACCGGAGCGCCCACCTTGTGCCGCAGGAACGGCCAGAGCAGCAGCGTCGGGTGCCAGCCGGCACGTCCCTGTGTGCGCTGGAAGGAGCGCCAGCCGACCTTCACCGCCGTGTTGAACAACCAGCGGACTGCGGCCGGTTTGGTCTCCAACTGGTCGGCGATACGCTGGTAGATGCGCTCAAAGACGCGCGGGACGGCGATGATGACCGTCGGGCGGATGGTCTGCATGTCCTCTGCGAGCTGGGCGATGGATCGTGCGTAGGCCACGGTCGCGCCCGCCATCAGTGGCAGGTAGTAGCCGCCGGTGCGCTCCAGCATGTGCGAGAGCGGTAGGAAGGAAAGGAAGACATCCTCGCGGTAGACATTGATGAGCGTGATAACGCCGTGCGCGTTGGCGAGCATGTTGTGGTGACTGAGCATCACCCCCTTGGGACGTCCGGTCGTGCCGGAGGTGTAGACGATGGTGGCCAGGCTATTGGGATCGCCCATGCGTGGCTGTAGTGCCGGGGCGGATTCGGGCAGCCAGCGCTCGGCGACCACCACGCGCGGATCTTCCTCGGCCAGTTCGTAGGCGGCTGGGCTGGGTTCGAGAATGACGACCCGCAGCGGCCAGGTGGCGTCGCCGACCACCTCGGCGAGCCGGCGCCAGCGTCCGGCGTCCTGGATCAGCAGGGTCTTGACCGCCGCGTCCTGCAGGATATAGGCGGCGTTGTCGGCGCGGTCGTCGGTATAGAGCGGGACCGTGACCAGGCCAAGCGAGAAGGCGGCCTGATCGAACATGATCCAGTCTGGACAGTTGCGCAGCAGGATGGCGACGCGGTCTCCCGGCATCAGGTTCTCGGCCGAAAGCGCCTGGCGCCAACGGGCAACCCAGGTGCTCATTTCGCGCCAGGTGAGCTCCTTCCAGCCGTTGCCGCGCTCATGGTAGCGGTAGGCGACGCGCTCGGGCGATCGGATAGTCCGCTGCAGAAAGAGTCCGTCCAGGGTTCTGGCGCGCTCGATCGCAATCAAATCCTCGGACCATGGGTTCACTGGGCTATCCTCATGTGGTTATGGGCCATACCTCGACGGGCTCCATACTCATGGGCGTCAGGGGTCCTGCCGTATCGGTTCAAGCGGGCTGGAATGGCGAGGTCCAGCAAGCGGATGCCAAGTGTAAAAGGCCGTCATGGTTTTGCAATGCTTGCAGGTCAACGCGATAGCGGAGGGGTGCTTGGGCTTGAAATGCCGTCGGTTCATGCGATATTAGAGGTATCTAATTTAAGAGACGGCTAATGTATTAAGGAAGCCATCTATATGCGTTCAATCACATCTCTTGCGGCACTGGCTGCATTGCTGACGTTCGGTGTTCATCCGTTTGCCGCCGAGCCACTGGAAACCGCACTCGCCAGCTATCACACGCTGCCTCGTGAATACCGCCTCGACGGGGTCGTCGAGGCGGTCAATCGCACGACGGTTTCGGCCCAAACTCAAGGCCAAGTGCAGGAAATCTTTTACGATGTCGACGACTTCGTGGAGAAGGATGCCTTGCTTGCCCGCCTCAAGGACACGGAGCACCGCGCCCGTGTCAATCAGGCGGAGGCGGATCTCAAATCGGCAACGGCGCGTTTGCAACAGGCCAAGGATGAGCACGAGCGGGTCGCGGGCCTCTATCGCAAGAAGAACGTTTCGGATTCGGCCATGGACAAGGCGACCGCTGATCTGGCCAGCGCCCAGGCAGCGCTCGATGCCGCTACGGCGCGTTTGGAGCAGGCACGCGAGCAATTGGCCTACACCGAGATCCGCGCGCCCTACTCGGGAATCGTCACCCACCGTCATGTCGAACTCGGCGAGATCGCGAGTCCTGGCACGCCCATCATGAGCGGGATCTCGCTCGATGAGTTGCGGGTCACGGTCGATGTGCCCCAGAGCATCATCCCGGCGATTCGGCGGTCTCACTCGGATGCCGAGCAGAAGCCGCTTGCGCGGGTCTATCTTTCCGGGGGCGAGATGATCGAGACCAGCAAGATCACGGTCTTTCCCTATGCCGATCTGGGATCCAACACCTTCAAGGTACGCATCGATCTGCCCACCCAGCCGGGAGACAGGCTGCGTGCGCTCTTTCCGGGTATGTTCGTCAAGACCAGCTTCATCGTGGGCGAGAAATCCGAGCTGACCGTGCCGCGCAAGGCCGTCGTCCATCGCTCCGAGGTGACCGGCGTCTATGTGGTCGGCACGGATGGAGGGGTGCACTTTCGTCAGGTCCGTCTGGGTCGGGCGTTGCCGGACGCCTATGTGGTCCTGGCCGGTCTAACGGCGGATGAGCGCGTGGCGCTGGACCCGATCGCGGCCGGGGTGCTGCTGAAGGAGCAGGTGCAGACGCGGATCGATGCGGCGGGGGAGAACGGTCATGACTGAGCGGCTCGGTATCGCCGGCCGGATCGCCAGTCGTTTTCAGGCCACCGAAATCACCCCCTTGCTGGCCCTGGTGGGTCTGCTGCTGGGGCTCTTCGCGGTGATGGTGACACCGCGCGAGGAGGAGCCGCAGATCGATGTCACCTTCGCCGACGTTTTCATTCCCTTGCCGGGAGCCTCGGCCTCCGAGATCGAAAATCTGGTCGCTGGCCCGGCCGAGCAGGTGCTTTCCGAGATCAAGGGCATCGAGCACGTCTATTCGGTGTCTCGACCCGGCATGGCGGTCCTTACCATTCAGTACAGGGTCGGCGAAGACAACACGGACGCCGTGGTGCGTCTGTTCAGCAAGGTTTTCTCGAATCAAGACTGGTTGCCCGCCAATCTGGGCGCCGGCACGCCCATCGTCAAACCCAAGGGGATCGACGACGTCCCCATTTTGACCGCTACGCTCTGGTCGAAAGACGATCAGGTCGGCGCCTTCGAGCTTGGGCAGGTCGCGCACGCCATCGAGCAGGAACTCAAGCGTGTTCCGGGCACCCGCGATGTCTATACCCTCGGCATGCCGGAACAGGTGGTTCGGGTGCTGTTGCAGCCCGAGACCCTGGCCGGCCACGGCATCGATCTGGACGGTCTGCGCAACGCGCTCCAAGCGGGGAACCTGACCCGCGACGATCTGGCGGTGACCTCGGACAATCAGGAGATCCTGGTCCAGGCGGGGACCTTCCTATCCAGCCCAGAGCAGATCGGCGATCTGGTGGTGGGTCTGCATGGCGGACGCCCCGTCTTCCTGCGCGACGTCGCGACCATCGAGCGCGGCCCTGAGCAGCCCGAGACCTATGTGCGCATGGGCGCCGGACCGGCCGGCACTCTGGCGGGTGTGGATCTGGCCGGCTCCACCCCGGCCGTGACCATTGCGGTGGCCAAGCAGGCCGGCGTCAACGCGGTCGAGGTGGCTCAGGATCTGATCGAGCGCTTCGAGCAGCTGAAGGGCATCGTCATTCCCGAGAATGTCGAGGTGACGGTGACCCGCAACTATGGCGCGACCGCCGACGCCAAGGCCAAGAAACTGATCAGTAAGCTGACCTTCGCGACCGCCTCCGTGGTGCTGCTGGTGCTCTTCGCCATCGGCTGGCGCGAGGCGATCATCGTCGGCGCCGCGGTCATCGTCACGCTGGCCCTGACGCTCTTCGCCTCCTGGGCCTATGGCTTCACCCTCAACCGGGTGTCGCTGTTCGCGCTCATCTTCTCGATCGGCATCCTGGTCGATGACGCCATCGTGGTGGTGGAGAACATCCATCGGCACATGGCGATGGGCAAGGGGCGGCTGCTCGAGCTGATGCCGCGCGCGGTCGATGAGGTCGGCGGTCCGACGATTCTGGCGACCTTCACCGTCATCGCCGCCCTGCTGCCCATGGCCTTCGTCAGCGGTCTCATGGGGCCCTACATGAGCCCCATCCCCATCAACGCCTCCATGGGCATGCTGATCTCGCTCATGGTCGCCTTTGTCTTCACGCCCTGGATGACCAACTTTATGCTGGGGCGCGTCTCGCTGGCGCATGCGCACGCCGGTCATGAGGTGGCGGATGCCGAACGGAGCTGGCTGGACCGGGTCTTCTCCGGGCTCATGACCCCCTTTCTCGTCGGACGGCGAGGCATCATCAACCGCTGGCTGCTGCTCGCCAGCATGCTGCTGCTGATCGCGGGATCCATCTGGCTCGCGGTCAACCGCACCGTGGTGCTCAAGATGCTGCCGTTCGACAACAAGAGCGAGTTCCAGGTCGTGCTCGACATGCCCGAGGGGACCAGTCTGGAGCAGACGGCACGGGTGCTCGCCGAGATGGGCGACTATCTGTCGGGCGTGCCCGAGGTCACCGATTACCAGACCTATGCCGGCACGGCGGCGCCCATCAACTTCAATGGCCTGGTGCGTCAGTACTATCTGCGCGAGGGCGCCAATGTGGGCGATCTGCAGGTGAATCTGATCGACCAGCATCACCGCGACAAGAAGAGCCACACCATTGCCGAGGGGCTGCGTGGGCCGTTGCAGGAGATCGCCAGACGCTACGATGGCAATGCCAAGATCGTCGAGATTCCGCCTGGGCCGCCGGTGCTTTCGCCGCTGGTCGCCGAGGTCTATGGACTGGACTATGCGGGTCAGATTCGGGTCGCAAAGCAGGTGCGCGATGTCTTCGAATCGACGCCCGACATCGTCGATGTCGACGACTCGGTCGAGTTCCCTTCACGCAAGCTGACCCTGGTGGTGGATCGTGCCAAGGCGGCACGTCTCGGGGTCGAGCAGGCGAGTGTCGCGACCGCGCTGTCGACCGTGTTGAACGGCGAGGACGTGAGCTATCTGCACGGTGCCAACGTCAAATACGCGGTGCCGATCCGGGTCGGCTACAGCGAGGCCGACAAGGCCGATCTGGAGCAGGTGTTGGCGCTACGGGTGCGTGCGTCCTCCGATCGGTTGGTTCCGCTGTCGGAGATCCTCTCGATCGTCGACGGGACCCGCGAGCACAGCATCCATCATAAGGATCTGCTGCCCGTGGTCTATGTGACCGGAGACATGGCGGGGCCGATCGACAGTCCGCTCTATGGCATGTTCGAGATGGCCAGCACCTTGAGCCAGGAGATGGGGTTGCAGCAATGGTACCGTCAGGCGCCGACCAACCCCTATGAGTACAGCCTCAAATGGGACGGCGAGTGGCAGATTACCTACGAGACCTTCCGCGACATGGGCATTGCCTATGGCGTTGGGCTGATCCTCATCTATCTGCTGGTGGTCGCCCAGTTCCGCAGCTATCTGGTGCCGCTGATCATCATGGCGCCGATCCCGCTGACCCTGATCGGCATCCTTCCGGGGCACGCGCTCCTCGGTGCCCAGTTCACCGCGACCTCCATGATCGGCATGATCGCCCTGGCCGGCATCATCGTGCGCAACTCCATTCTGCTGGTCGACTTTATCAATCAGCAGGTCCGCGAGGGCCAGTCGTTCGAGGAGGCCGTGATCAGCTCAGCCGAGGTGCGCGCCAAGCCGATCGCCCTGACTGCCGTCGCCGCCATGGCCGGGGCCGTCTTCATTCTTGACGATCCCATCTTTTCCGGATTGGCCGTCTCGCTGCTGTTCGGGCTCTTCGTCTCGACCCTGCTGACCCTGATCGTCATCCCGGTGGTCTACTACGGTGTCATGCGCAAGCGGGTGGACTGGATCCGTACCTCCACCGCCTGATGTCGTGTCGCGTCGTCCGGGTGCAGCGCAGCTGAACCCGGACGACGTCATTGGCGTCGAGCGTTAGCATTGCCTTTGTAGATCCGCCGTCCTGTCGGTTTTGCGGTTGCGTTCCGTGAGGGTCTGTAGCCGCGCCGGCTCGGTGGGGTGTCGTTGGAGCGATAGGAGCGGTCGTGGTTTCGTGGGCGCTCGGCTGGTGTCGGGCGTGGTTTCCGATCGCCGCCGTTGTTGTGGGGCGGTCGACGGTTCGGGTCGCGTGGGCGTTGATCCGGTGGTCGGTGCCGATTGCGGTCCCGGTGGCGCCGGTCGGTCGGGTATCTCGGTTTGTGGCCCCAACGATGGTAGTCCCGGTCGCGCCAATACCGGTGGCGGTTTATCCGATAGTTACGATATCTCGGGTAATACCAGGGTGAGGTGTAATACCAGGGTGTGGGGGCGTAGTAAAAAGGCGAGTCGTACAGGAACATCGGCCCGTAGCCGAAGTAGAGGTGCGTGCTGACGCGGGGCGAATCGTCAGGATAGTAGGCTTCGTCCCGATCGCTTTCATCCGGGGCCGTGGTGCCGTCGACCAGATAGGCGTCGTATCCATTCGGCCAGGTCTGCTCGACGACGGGCGGGGCGGCGACACAGCCGGCAAGCCCGCCGATGATGACCAGGAGCGTCAGCCGTGTTCCGAGTGTTCGGAGGATATGCATCTGCATGGATGAGGCCTCGCGTGGAGGTGGTCTTGCGTCGTTTGCGATGCCATTGGGACAGCGGTGCCTGGTTGGAAGATCCAGGGGTATTCGCGTGCGGTAGGCTAAGGCGTCAGGTTTGAGACGCTCATCGGGGTGTTCCAGGAATGGAAGGGAACGACCGCGAGCAGGTGCAGGTCGTTGCCCTGATGTTCGCCGAGGATGCGAAAGCTGTAGAGACCGTACTCCATGATGCCCTCCCGTCTCGATTCGGGCGGTAGGGATCCCAGCGCGGGCTGAACCAGAAGACGCTCGCAGGTGTCGACCAGCTTCTCGACGAAGCGTCTGGCCTGGACCTGGGAGTCGCGGGCGATGAAGGCGACGATCGCCTCGGAATCATCCAGGGCGGTGCGCGACCAGATCAGCTCTCCAGCCATCGATCCAACCGCTGTTTGGCCTCGGAGTTGAGATAGCCGCGTCCGAGGGCGATGTCCTCACGGCCCTTGCGCAGCTTTTCCATGACGTAGAGATGGTACTGGATATCCTCCAGCGTGCAGTCGTCCGGCAGGCGACGCAGCAATTCGGTCACTTCCTGTTTCGCGCTCAACATGCCTCTGACCCTCTCGACGCAGATCGATCGTCAACTGAATTTCGAACGCGCATAGCCTGCCTGATCGGCCCGGTCGGGGCAATGGCGCCGAGCGGCGATCTTAGCCGCCGGTCACCGGCGGGAGGAAGGCGACCTCGTCATCGTCGCCGAGTTTGGCATCCGGTCGAACGAGTTCCTGGTTGACCGCGTAAAGCAAGGACGCCTCCGAACCGAGCGTCTCGGACCAGACGCCGCCGCGATTGTGTAGATGGTCGCGCAATTGCTCGACCGTGAAGACCGAGTCGGGCCGTACGAGCGACTCCCCCTCGGTCTGAAGGCGCTCGCGCAGACTGGCGAAATAGAAGATGCGTAACATAGCGGGTTCAGTGCAGTAGGTCGCTGAAGGAAAGAAAGTCGACCAGATCGCCGCGTTGGAAGGTCCGTCCGGGCGGGATCTCGACGAAACCATCGGCCCAGGCGACCGAGGAGAGCACGGCCGATGAGCGGGTGGGGTAGACCGCCAACTCGGGTTCGCCGTCGGCGCCGGTCTCGATGCGGGCGCGATGGAACTCGGTGCGCTTGTCCGGCTTCGGCCAGTCGAATCCGGCGCGGATCTTGATCGTCCGAGGTGCCGCATCGCCGGTCAGTCCCTGCAGACGACGCACGATGGGGCGGCCGAAGAGGCAGAAGGTGACGAACAGCGAAACCGGATTGCCGGGGCTGCCGAAGAAGGGCGTGCCCGCGACGCGGCCGAAGACGACCGGCTTGCCGGGTCGGATGGCGATGTTCCAGAGTTCCAGGGTGCCGAGCGCCTCGACGGCGGGTCGGATGTGATCCTCTTCGCCCACCGAAACCCCACCGCTGGCGACGATGAGGTCCGCCGACGCGGCACCTCGGCGCAGTGCGTCTTTCGTTGCTTCGAGCGTGTCGGCGACGATGCCCAGATCCAGGACCTCGCAACCCAGTGACTGAAGCAGGCCGATGAGCGCGAATCGGTTTGAGTTGTAGATCTGGCCGGGTCCCAGGGGCGTGCCGGGCATGACCAACTCGTCGCCGCTCGCCAACACGGCGACCCGCAGACGACGATAGACCCGCAACTCGGCGACGCCGACCGAGGCCGCGAGCCCCAGATGCTGCGGGGCCAGCCGGGTTCCGGCGGCGATCACCGCCGATCCGCTCTCGATGTCTTCGCCGGCGCGGCGAATGTTGCCGCCGGCCTTGATGTCGGTCGGGATGATGACATGGTCGCCATCGCGTTCGCAGACCTCTTGGACCACAACCGTGTCGGTGCCGTCGGGGACCGGCGCACCGGTGAAGATACGCGCGGCCGTGCCGGGCGCGAGTGGCGCGCCGGCGGTGCCGGCCGGAATGCGCTGTGCGACCGGCAAGCGGCCATCGTGCTCGGCGAGGTCGGCATGGCGGATGGCATAACCGTCCATGGCGCTGTTGTCCCAGCCGGGGACCTGGATGGCGCTGACGACCGGTGCCGATAGCACGCGTCCCAGCGCGGCTTCGGTCGCGAGTGTTTCGGTGTCGGCGATCGGCTCGACGCGGGAGGCCAGAAAGTCGATGGCCTCCTGCTTGGTGAGCGTGCGTTTTGCTCCAGACAGGGGTGCGCAGTCGTTACGGTTGCTCATGGGCGTCGTCTCAATGCTCGCGCAGGCGCGGGATCAGCTGGGCGAAGTTGCAGGGGCGGGTACGGATGTCCAGCTGAGGGAGCAGGATCTGGTCCCAGGCGGTGCGGCAGGCGCCGGTCGATCCGGGCAGACAGAAGATGAAGGTGCCGTTGGCCAGTCCGGCGAAGGCGCGCGACTGGAGCGTGGAGGCCCCGATCTCCTGGAAGGAGATCTGGCGGAACAGTTCGCCAAAGCCCTCGACCTCCTTGTCCAGCAAGGGGTGCAGCGCCTCGGGCGTGCTGTCGCGCCCGGTGACGCCCGTGCCTCCGGTGCTGAGGACGACGTTCACCTCCGGATCGGCGATCCAGCGCGAGACGACTGCGCGCAGCTTGTAGAGATCATCCGGCACGATCTCTTTGGCGACGACTGTATGACCAGCCGCCTCGGCCTGTTCCTTGAGCAGCTTGCCCGAGGTGTCCTGGTCTTCGCTCCGGCTGTCGGAGACGGTCAGAACGGCGATCTTGAGAGGCAGGAAATCCTGCTCGACGAAATGTCCGCCCATGGTCCTCCACCTTCTTCTTTATGTTGTTGTGTCTCAGCGGTCAGCGACCGGCATTCTAGGGGTGCTTGGTTCTGCTGCCGTGCGTAAGTGCGAATATAACCGCATCGGCATCAAGTGTGCTCGACAGGCTCAGAGCCATTTGGGCACCAGGATGAGTGCCCACATGAGCATGCACAGGGCGATGCTGGTGAAGACGGCGGCGGAGGCGATGTCCTTGGCGCGACCGGAGAGCTCGTGGCGCTCCAGTCCGACCCGATCGACGTTGGCCTCGATCGCCGAGTTCAGCAGTTCTACGATGGGAACCATCAGCAGGCTGCCCGTCAGTATCGCGCGCTCGACCGGTGTCTCGCCCAGCCAGAGCGCCAGAGGCAGCAGCGGGATGAGCACGAAGACCTCTTGCCGGAAGGCTTCTTCCAGCTCGAAGCAGGCCTTGAATCCCTTCATCGAGTAACCGAAGGCATAGACGACGCGGCGCCATCCCTTGGCGTTCTGATTAGCCATTGATGT
This sequence comes from Thiorhodococcus drewsii AZ1, assembly GCF_000224065.1. Lineage (GTDB taxonomy): Bacteria > Pseudomonadota > Gammaproteobacteria > Chromatiales > Chromatiaceae > Imhoffiella > Imhoffiella drewsii. The sequence goes on along the minus strand of NZ_AFWT01000006.1, from coordinate 49,771 downwards.
CCTCGCTTGTACCGGGGCGCCAGGCCAGATCCAGTTGACGGGCGGCGCGGACGTCGTCGAGACGGCGTACCGGCATGCTGTGAGGTGCGCCCTTCACCAGATCGGGAGTCTCCTGGGCCTCGCGGCGGATGGCGATCATGGCCTCGACAAAGCCGTCCAGGTCTTCCTTGCTCTCGGTCTCGGTCGGCTCGATCAGCAGACATTCGGGGACCAGGAGCGGGAAATAGGTGGTCGGGGCGTGATAGCCATAGTCCAGCAACCGCTTGGCGAAGTCCATGGCGTTCACGCCGAATTGTCGCGACTCGGGCTTGAGCGTGACGATGAACTCGTGGCTGGCGCGACGCTCCGGGTAGGCGGCCTCGAATCCGGCCTCTCTGAGGCGTGCCATCAGATAGTTGGCGTTCAGTGTGGCGAAGTCGGCGACCCGCCCCATGCCCTCGCGCCCGAGCATGCGGGCATAGACATAGGCCCGCAGCAGGATGCCCATATTGCCGCCGAAGGCGGTGAGCCAGCCGATACTGTCCGGACGCTCGCGCTCGGTCTGCCAGTGGTAGGCGTCGCCGTCGAAGGTGACCAGCGGAACCGGGAGGAAGGGCTCCAGGCGCGGCGAGACGCCCACCGGACCTGCGCCTGGTCCGCCGCCGCCATGCGGGGTGGAGAAGGTCTTGTGCAGGTTCATGTGGATGACGTCGAAGCCCATGTCGCCAGGTCGGACCTTGCCGAGGATGGCGTTGAGGTTGGCGCCGTCGTAATAGAGGAGTCCGCCGGCGTCGTGCACGGTGCGGGCGATGGCCTGGATGTTGCGATCGAAGACGCCGACCGTGCTCGGGTTGGTGAGCATGATGCCGGCGGTCTGGGGACCGACGGCGGCCTTGAGCGCATCCAGGTCGACATCGCCGTCGCTGCCGGTCGGGATCTCGCGCGCCTTGAAGCCGCACATGACCGCCGAGGCGGGGTTGGTGCCGTGGGCCGCGTCCGGGACCAGGATCTCGGTACGGGCATGATCGCCGCGTGCCTTGTGGTAGGCGCGGATCATGGCCACGCCCGCGAACTCGCCCTGAGCGCCAGCCGATGGAGCCAGGGAGACGGCATGCATGCCGGTGACGGCCTTGAGGATCTCCTGCAGGTCGTGGAGACAGGCCATCACGCCCTGGCCGTGGGTGTCTGGCGCCAGCGGATGGCGGCCGAGAAAGCCGGGCAGCATGGCCAGACTGTTACAGGCCCTCGGGTTGTACTTCATGGTACAGGAGCCGAGCGGGTAGAAATGGGTGTCGATCGAGAAGTTCTTCTGCGACAGCCGGGTGTAGTGACGCACCGCCTGCATCTCCGAGACCTCGGGCAGGGCGGGTCGGGAGCGTCGACGCAGTCCGGCCGGGATTTCCGTGATCTCGGGTTGGGTGAGCGGTGCCTGGGCGCTGGCCCGGCGGCCCGGTCGGGATTGATCGTAAATCAGCATGGCGGTTTGGCGGTCGGTGAGGGAAATGAGGGCGGCGGGCGTGGCATCGGCCAGCGTCCGCCGACTGTTTATCAGAGTGCGGCCAGGGCGGCCTCGTAGTCCGGTTCCTGAGTGATCTCGGGCACCAACTGGGTGTAGACGACCCTGTCGTCGGCATCCAGGACCACGACGGCGCGGGCGGTGATGCCGGCCAGCGGACCGTCCTCGATCAGCACGCCGTAGTCCTTGGCGAAGTTGCGCGAGCGCATCATGGATAGACCGATCACGTTGTCGATGCCCTCGGCGCCGCAGAAACGGCCCATGGCGAAGGGCAGGTCGGCCGAGACGACCAGTGCGACAGCATCGCTCTTGGCGGCCATGGCCTCGTTGAACGTCTTGGTCGAAGTGGCGCACACTGGGGTGTCGAGGCTGGGCACGATGTTCAGCAGCTTCTTCTTGCCGGCGAAGTCGGCCAGCGACTTGTCGCCCAGGTCCTTGTCGACCAGCTTGAAGTCAGGCGCCTTGTCGCCGACGGCGGGCAGATCGCCGCTGAGGCTGACGGGGTTTCCTTGCAGTGCGGTTTGAGCCATGGGAGTCTCCGAGTCGAGTCTAGTTCTGGCGAGCCAGTGTCCGACGGGCGTCGCGGCGTTGTGTCCGGTCATCCATAGTGGTGTCGGATTCGGCCAAACAAATGTCCCGAAACCAGATGAAGGGCGTCTGCGACCGTTGCGCGGTCGATCAGAATAGCCCGCCCCCATCGTTCGTCAACTATTCGGCCGCCAGCCTTCAGCGCGTGGCGAGGATCTGTGCCAGGGTGTCGGCATAGCGGCGCATCTCGTCCTGGGTTCGGGTCTCGGTCGCACAGACCAGAATCGCCGACCCGAGTTCGGGATAGTCCGCGTTCAGGTCGAGTCCACCGAGCAGGTCGTGCTCGGCCAGCGAGCGGAGCAGATCGGCGGCGGGCGCCGGCAGACGCAGCACGCGTTCATGGAAGACCGCACCCTCGAACAGGGGTTCGACGCCGGGGATCTCGCACAGCATCTCGACCAGCGTGCGCGTATTGGCGTGGCAGTTGGCCGCGACGCGCTCCAATCCCTCGGCGCCGAGCAGGGTCATATGAATGGTCGCTGCGGTGACCAGCAATCCCTGGTTGGTGCAGATGTTGGACGTCGCCTTGGCGCGCCGGATGTGCTGCTCGCGCGCCTGGAGCGTGAGGGTGAAGCCGGGCTTACCGTCCAGGTCGAGCGTGCGTCCGGCGATGCGTCCGGGCAGCTGGCGCACATGCTCCTGGCGGCAGCAGAGAAAACCGGCATAGGGTCCGCCGGACGACAGTGGCATGCCGAGCGGCTGCGCCTCGCCGCAGGCGATATCGGCGCCCTTGGCGCCCCAGTCTCCGGGTGGCGACAGCAGGGCCAGAGCGATCGGGTTGACCACGCCGATGACCAGCGCGTTGCGGGCATGCGCCCAGTCGGTCAGTGCGTCGACGTCCTCGAAGGCACCGAAGAAGTTGGGTTGGGCCACGACCAGCGCGGCAAGGTCGGCGTCGCCGACGGCGGCCTCAATGCATGCGATCGGGGTCTGTCCGCTCTTGGGGTCGAAGTCGACTTCGATCAGTTCGATGTCCTGGTTCTCGACGATCGATCGCACGGTACGCCGGTAGGCGGGGTGCAACGCCTTCGGCATCAGAATGCGGGTCGACTTGTTCTTACGGTTGGCCCGCACCGCCATCAGTACCGCCTCGGCGAGCGCGGAGGCGCCGTCGTAGAGCGATGCGTTGGAGGCGTCCAGCCCGGTGAGCGCACTCATCATCGACTGGAATTCGTAGAGCACCTGCAAGGTGCCCTGACTGGCCTCGGCCTGATAGGGGGTATAGGCGCTGTAGAACTCGCCGCGCGTGGCGATCTGCCACACGGCGGCGGGGATGTGATGGTCGTAGGCGCCGGCGCCAATGAAGCAGATCGGCTGGCCGTCGGCGCGCGCGCGCGACTGCATCAGGGCGGCGATCTCCATCTCGGACATCCCTGTGGGGATGTCCGCCAGCTCGCCAACCTGCAATTCGGCGGGGATCTCGTTGAAGAGCGCCTCGATCGAATCGGCACCGATCGCCTCCAGCATGGAGGCGATGTCTTCGCTGGTATGGGGTACGAAAGGCATAGATGAATTCCAGGGTCCGCGTGGCGGACCCGTCAAAAAAGTGCGCGGCGCGCGGTTCGGTCAGGCCTCGTCTTCGACGACCTTTTCATAGGCGGCTGCATCGAGCAGGGCGTCGAGCGCGCTCATGTCGGCGGGCGCGATGCGGAAAATCCAGCCGTCTCCATAGGGGCTGGTGTTGATGGCGTCCGGGGTGTCGGTCAGTGTGGCGTTGGCCTCGATCACCTCGCCCGCCAGCGGGCTGTAGATGTCGGAGGCGGCCTTGACCGATTCGACCACGGCGCAGGCTTCCTCGGCGTCCAGGGCTCGACCGGCCTCGGGTGCTTCGACGAAGACGATGTCGCCGAGCGCCTCCTGGGCATGATCGGTGATGCCGACGGTCAGGGTGCCGTCGCCGTTGTCCTTCACCCACTCGTGGGTCTTGGTGTAGCGCAGTTCGCTTGGCAGGTCGCTCATGTCGTTCTCCAGTATGGTCCGGTCGGGACCCGTCGATAGTTCAATAGGGCGGCGTGGCGCTTGGAATTGGGGCCAATGCCGTGGTCGTTACAGATCGATGCGGATCTTGCCGTTGCGCACGAAGGGCGGCTTGACCAGGCGCGCCGCGACGGGCTTGCCCCGGATCTCGACCTCGCAAGTGTCGCCGATCCCCGGTGCAACCCGTGCCAGGGCAATGGAACGCTCCAGCGTGGGCGAGAATCCGCCTGAGGTGATCTCGCCGACCTCGCGACCCTCGACCAGGACCTTCTGGTGGTTGCGGATGACGCCGCGTCCGGTGAGCAGCAGGCCGACGAAGACGCGCCGTTCCGGGTCCTGACGCAGCTTGGTCAGTGCCTCGCGTCCGATGAAATCGCGATCGGCGGGTTCCCAGGCGAGGGTCCAGGCCAGGCCGGATTCGAGCGGGCCGATCTCGTCGTCCATGTCTTGTCCGTAGAGGTTCATGCCGGCCTCCAGACGCAGCGTGTCGCGCGCACCGAGTCCGCACGGCTGGACGCCGGCATCGATCAGGGCCTGCCACAGCTCCGGGGCCTGTTCGGCTGGAAGCATGATCTCGAATCCATCCTCGCCGGTATAGCCGGTGCGCCCGACGAACCAATGCGCGCCCTCGGCGCCGAAGAATGGCTGGAGCTGCATGGCGGCGGCGCGTAGGTCCTCGGGCAGGAGCGGCTCGGTCCGGGCGCGGGCCTCGGGACCCTGGACGGCGATCATCGCCAGGTCGTCACGGGGACGGATGTCGAGCGCGGCCCCTTGGGCGTGCTCGCGCATCCAGGCGATGTCCTTGTCTGCCGTGCCGGCATTGACGACGAGGCGATAGCGGTTCGGGCCGCGCGCGTAGACGATAAGGTCGTCGACGACCCCGCCGGCCGGGTTCAACATACAGCTGTAGAGCGCCTTGCCGGGGGACTGGAGCTTGGCGACATCGTTGGCGAGCAGGCGTCTCAGGAAGGATTGGGCATCCTCGCCCTCAATGTCGACGGGGCGCATGTGAGAGACATCGAACATGCCCGCCGCGCGGCGCACGGCATGATGCTCCTCGATCTGGGAGCCGTAGTGCAGCGGCATATCCCAGCCGCCGAAGGGAACAATGCGGGCGCCGAGGCGCGCATGTTGGGAATAGAGGGGGGTATGTCGTCCCATCCGACTCTCCAAGTGGACCTGGTCAGGGGTCGTCGGCCCACTGGGCGGCGACGACAGCACGAGGCCGAGGTCCGTTGACCCCGACATCGCCCCTCTGTCCTAAACCTGAGAGTTTGCGGCCGGCATGCGATGTGCTCGGCTGCTGCCCCGTCGGTGGATGGCGACCGATACGTTCGTCGCCACCGCTCTCCAGAGTCGGTCGTTATCCCCGCAGTCCTTCTGCCTGAGCGATTCCGGGCGGTGTTGCGCCTTCGGCGCCGGCCGTACGGGCCGGTCTCTCCTGCGGGACATGACACGAAACTGCATAGTAAGCGCGGATCGGCCGGATTTCCAGCCGATCCGCCGGCTGTTTGTTTAGCCCTTGGCGTCTTCGCCGGTGCCGGATTGGTCGTTATCTCCCTCGGCGCGGCGATGGAACAGGGTGCCGCCGCAGTCCGCGCAGTCCGGAATGCGTCCGGCCTTCACAAAGTTGGTCTCGGCGCCGCAGCGGTCGCAGACCAATGTGCCCGGCCCCGTGATCTCGCCGGCCCGATAGAGGCTCATTTGACGCGCGGTCTCGGCCCATTGCGCCAGTTGTAGGCTGGTCTGGTCGGCGACCATCTTGAACATGTCCATCATCCGTTTTTCCATCAACTCCAGGTCGAAGCGCCACCAGTCGCGGATGTCCTGGCCGGTCTCGGCGATGTAGTTGGCGGCGTCCTCGATGTCGCGGCGGATGAATTCGGAGACCTTCTGCGCCTCCTCGCGGCTCAGTTCGCCGAGTTCGACCATGTTGTCGCGGGTCTTTTCGAGGACTTCACGGAATTTGGGCACGGATTCCGTCTGGGCCTTCTCGATGGTCTCGTGCGTTTGCTTGAGCATCTGCTCGTAAGCCTGCACCAGTTTGTCGACCGTCTCGTTCTTTTGATCTTGGGTCATGCGCGCTATCTCCAGGTGCTCCAGTGATGGATCGACGGCCCGTCGGGCGTCGGGATTAGGATAGCAAAAGCCTTGCCGTGTCTCGGTGTCATTCGGGCCTTGCGTATCGTGCGGGCGTTTCCGTGGCGGTCGCGGTGTCCCGTGGCTCTGAGGTATCCTTACTCAGATCGACTCCAACCCTCGTTGTCAAAGACTTGAATTCCATGCAGACCGATTACGATCCGTGCGCCATCGAAGCGGCGGCCCAGCGCTATTGGGAAGAACAGCAATCCTTCAAGGCGGTCGAAGACCCGTCCCGTGAGAAGTACTACTGCCTTTCTATGTTCCCCTATCCCTCGGGACGGTTGCACATGGGGCATGTGCGCAACTACACCATCGGGGACGTGATCGCCCGCTACCAGCGCATGCTCGGTAAGAATGTGCTCCAGCCGATGGGCTGGGACGCCTTCGGTCTGCCAGCCGAGAACGCGGCCATCCAGCACGGCATTCCGCCCTCGCAGTGGACCAAGTCGAACATCGCCTATATGAAGGACCAGCTCAAGCAGCTCGGTTTCGGCTACGACTGGGACCGCGAGCTGGCGACTTGCGATGCCGACTATTACCGCTGGGAGCAGTGGCTCTTCACCCGCCTGGTCGAAAAGGGGCTGGCCTATCGTTCGACGGCGACGGTCAACTGGGACCCCATCGATCAAACGGTGCTGGCCAACGAACAGGTCATCGACGGCAAGGGTTGGCGCTCGGGCGCACCGGTCGAGAAGCGCGAGATCGAACAATGGTTCGTGCGTATCACCGACTATGCACAGGAGTTGCTGGACGCGCTCGACGGGCTGGATGGCTGGCCCGAGCGCGTGCGCACCATGCAGCGCAACTGGATCGGGCGCTCCGAGGGCGTGGCCATGGACTTCGGGATCGAGGGCGCGGGCGAGGTGCTGGGCATCTACACCACGCGTCCGGATACCCTGATGGGCGTGACCTACGTCGCTGTCGCCGCCGAGCATCCGTTGGCGCACCGCGCCGCCGAGAGCAATCCCGAAATCGCTGCCTTCATCGAGGAGTGTCGCCAGGGCGGCACCTCGGAGGCCGAGATCGAGACCATGGAGAAAAAGGGCTTTCCGCTCGGGATCAACGCCGTCCATCCCATCACCGGTGCCTTGGTGCCCATCTATGCCGCCAACTTCGTGCTCATGGGCTACGGTACCGGCGCGGTCATGGCGGTGCCGGCGCACGATCAGCGCGACTGGGAATTCGCCGAGCGTTACGGTATCCCCAAGAAGGCGGTCATCCGTTCGGCCGACTGCAGCCCCTGCGGGATCGAGGAGGGGGCCTATACCGAGAAGGGCGTGCTCTTCGACTCGGGCGAGTTCGATGGCCTGACCTCCGCCGATGCCGTCGATGCGATCGCCGCCTGGCTGTACGAGCGCGGCAAGGGCAGCAAGACGGTCAATTTCCGTTTGCGCGACTGGGGCGTTTCGCGCCAGCGCTATTGGGGCTGTCCGATCCCAGTCGTTCGCACCGCCGATGGCGATCCGCGCCCCGAGACCGACCTGCCGGTGCGTCTGCCCGAGGATGTGGTGGTCGACGGATCCGGTTCGCCGCTCAAGCAGATGCCGTCCTTCTCCGACATCGGCAACGGCGAGACCCGGGAGACGGACACCTTCGATACCTTCTTCGAGTCGAGCTGGTACTACGCTCGCTATTGCTCGGCCGATTGCGATACCGCCATGCTCGACGAGCGTGCCAAATACTGGCTGCCGGTCGATCAGTATGTCGGCGGCATTGAGCACGCCGTGCTGCATCTGCTGTATGCGCGCTTCTTCCACAAACTGATGCGCGACGAGGGTCTGGTCGACTGCGACGAGCCCTTCGCCAACCTGCTGACCCAGGGTATGGTGATCGCCGAGACCTGGTATCGGGAGGGCGCCGACGGACGCAAGGAGTGGTTCAATCCGGCCGACGTCGAGGTCGAGCGCGACGACAAGGGCAAGGTGATCGGCGCCAGGCTTGCGTCGGACGGCGAGCCGGTGATCTTCGGCGGCATCGAGAAGATGTCCAAGTCCAAGAACAACGGCGTGGATCCTCAGGTGCTGACCGAGCGCTACGGCGCCGACACGGTGCGGCTCTACACCATGTTCACCTCGCCGCCCGACCAGTCGCTCGAATGGAACGACGAGGGCGTCGAGGGCGCCTTCCGCTTCATTCGACGTCTCTGGTCGCTCGCCGTCGGCGAGGCCGAGGCCATCCGTGCCGCCGGTGCCCCGGCCGATCTCGACGAGCCGGCCCAGGAGGCGCGCCGCGAGATCCATACCGCGCTCAAGAAGGCGCTCTACGACTACGAGCGCCAACAGTTCAATACGGTCGTCTCGGGCTGCATGACCATGGTCAACGCCCTCTACCGTCTGGAGGCGTCTCCCGCGCGCGCCGCGCTGATCCGCGAGGGCGTTGGCATCGTGCTGCGTCTGCTGGCGCCCATCGCGCCGCATGTGACGCATCACCTCTGGCGAGAGTTGGGTCTGGGCGACGATATCCTGAACGCCGACTGGCCCAAGGTCGACGAGGAGGCGCTCAAGCAGGACTGCATCGACTACGTGCTGCAGGTCAACGGCAAGATGCGCGGTAGCGTCAAGGTGTCGGCGGATGCCGATAAGGCGGCCGTCGAGGCGGCGGCCCTGGCCAGCGAGCCGGTGCAGAAGTTCATCGGCGACAAACCGGTGCGCAAGGTGATCGTGGTGCCCAACAAGCTCGTCAACATCGTGGCCTGAGGGAGATTCAGCCCTATGTTCAGCCGCCGTTTCGAGACCGCTCGGTCCGGACGCCCTGTTTCGGCGCGGGTTGGGACCTGGCTGTTGGTCTCCCTGCTCGTCGCCGTGCTGGTCTCGGGATGTGGATTTCAGCTGCGTGGCGAGGTCGAGATCCCGCAGGACCTCACGCCGATCTATGTCGACTCGAGTCCCGGCTCGCCGGTGCGCAGCGCGATCAGGGATCTGCTGACCGGTAGCCAGGTGCATCTGACCGAGAACCCTGCCGAGGCCAATCTGCGGCTGCGGATTCTGTCCGAGGGCCGCTCCTCGCGCGTGGCGGCCGTGAACGCCAACGGCAAGACGCTGGCCTACGAGCTCCACTATGTCGTCCGCTTCGATGCCGTCTCTCCGGATGGAGCCCAGAAGGTGCCGACACAGACCATGGATCTGGTCCGCAACTTCGATAACCCAGACGTCGAGGTGCTCGGCAAGCAGCTCGAAGAGGATCTCATCTACGAAGACTTCGCGACCGATGCGGCCGATCGCATTCTGATGCGGTTACGTGCGGTGTTGAATTAGGCGATTGCGGTGCAGGTCAGATTCAATCAGCTCCAGACGCATCTGAAGTCGGGGCTCGCACCGGTCTATCTGGTCTGCGGTGACGAGCCTTATCAGTTCGGCGAGTCCGCCCGTCTCATCCGCGAGGCGGCGAGGCGCAAGGGGTTCGATGAGCGCGAGGTGCTGGATGCCGAGGCGGGTTTCGATTGGCGCGCCCTCGCCGCCGCCTCGGCCTCCATGTCGCTCTTTTCGGCGCGTAAGCTGATCGAGTTGCGCGCGCCGGGCGGGAAGCTCGGCAAGGAGGGCGGGGCGGCGATCCGCGAGTATTGCGCGCATCCCTGCTCGGACAATGTGCTCCTGCTTCTGGCGTTGGGGTTGGAGCGAAAGGATCTACAGACGCAATGGGCCAAGGCGCTCGACTCCGTCGGTGCGGTGATCCAGGTCTGGCCGCTCAAGGAGCAGGAGCTGGAGTCCTGGATTGGGCAGCGTCTACAGGCGGTTGGCTTTCAGCCCGCGTCCGGAGTATCGGCCCTTCTGGCCGAGCGCTCCGAAGGCAATCTGCTGGCCGCCGTTCAGGAGATCGAGAAGCTGCGGCTTCTCCATGAGGGAGGCCCGCTGGTCCTGGACGATCTGCTCGGTAATCTGGCTGATAGCGCACGCTTCGATCTCTTCGCCCTGACCGATGCCGCGCTGAATGGCGAACGCGCCCGTGTGCAACGTATCCTGTCCGTTCTCCGCGCGGAGGGAACCGCCGACGTTCTGGTGCTCTGGGTCATGGCGCGCGAGCTGCGCATGCTGGCCGAGGCCGCCGGTGCCATCGCGCGCGGGGACTCCCCGTCCAGCGTCTTCGCCCAGCATCGCGTGCCTCGGCAGCGTCTGTCGGCGCTCGAACGTGCGCTTCGGCGACTGCCGCTGGCGTTGCTGCATAGTCTGTTGCAGCAGTGCGCCGAGGTCGATCGTATCATCAAGGGCTATGCCCAAAGCGATTCATGGCGGCGTCTGGCGATCATCGCCGATAGGCTGGCTACTGGGCGTCAGTCCTGAACGGGGTTGGCCGGCGGTGTCTCGATCCCTTCCGGATGGCAATTCAGGCTCGTCTATAATCGAACATCTCTCGCGTCTTTCCATCGGTTTGCGATGCCTGTGCGGACAGGGTCTTGCGGTGGGCGCGCATCTTTATCGAACGGGTTTTACCGATGACTGCAGAACAGATCGACGACGTCGTTGGCTACATGAACGAGGTCGGGCAACGCGCCCGAGTCGCGGCGCGCGCCATGGCGCGTGCCGGAACGGGCCAGAAGAACGCGGCATTGATCGCGATCGCGGACCTTTTGGATCACCAGCGCGCCGCCATCGCCTCGGCCAATCGACAGGACATGGAGGCTGGCGCGGCCAAGGGGCTGGACGCGGCGCTGCTGGACCGGCTCGAACTGACGCCCGCACGGATCGATTCCATGATCGAGGGTCTCCGGCAGGTTGCGACCTTACCGGATCCGATCGGCGCCATCACGGATCTCGACTATCGCCCGTCCGGGATCCAGGTCGGGCGGATGCGGGTGCCGCTCGGTGTGGTGGGCATCATCTACGAATCGCGTCCGAACGTGACCGCCGATGCTGCGGCGCTCTGTCTGAAGTCGGGCAACGCGACCGTGCTGCGTGGCGGCTCCGAGGCCTTTGCCTCGAATCAGGCGATCGCGGACTGCATTCAGCGGGGATTGGTCGAGGCAGGGCTTCCTGCCGAGGGCGTGCAGGTGGTGGCGACCACCGATCGCGCTGCGGTCGGCGCCATGATCGCCATGCCCGAGTGTATCGACGTCATCATTCCCCGTGGCGGCAAGGGCTTAATCGAGCGCATCAGTCGCGACGCCAGGGTGCCCGTCATCAAGCATCTGGACGGTATCTGTCACGTCTACATCGACGCCCAGGCGGATCTCGACAAGGCGTTCTCCATCGCCCTGAACGCCAAGACTCAACGTTATGGCACCTGCAATACCATGGAGACCCTGCTGGTCGACGCAGCGGTGGCGGACGCCATCCTGCCCAGATTGGCGGCGGCCTATGCGGAGAAGGGGGTCGAGCTGCGGGGCTGCGTCCGTACCCGCGATCTGATTCCGGATGCCAGTCCGGCGACGGAGGCCGATTGGGATACCGAGTATCTGGCGCCGATCCTTTCGATCCGCGTGGTCGATGGGTTGGACGAGGCCATGGATCACATCGCACGTCATAGCTCGGCCCATACCGAGTCGATCGTCACCGAGGACTATTCGCGCGCTCGACGCTTTTTGCGCGAGGTCGATTCGAGTTCCGTCATGGTGAATGCCTCGACGCGCTTCGCCGATGGCTTCGAGTATGGGCTGGGCGCGGAGATCGGCATCAGCACGGACAAGTTCCATGCACGTGGTCCAGTCGGGCTGGAAGGATTGACCTCGCTCAAATTTGTGGTGCTGGGCAACGGAGAGATTCGCGTCTGAGGGAACCCTAGGGTTGGATTCGGGTCTCTTGGATCGAAAAAACCTTAGTTCGTCCTCGACAATTATCAATTCAATTGTTAAGAATGCTGCAGTAGCCCCGGTCGGGGCGGCTGTCAGGGCTCAAATCGAAGTCAAACAGGTTTCCGTCTCCAACTACAAAGATAGGGAGGAGTGTCTCTATGGCACGTGTCGTGATTCTCGGAGCAGGCATCTCGGGTCATACGGCCGCTAGATACTTGGGTAAATGGATCGGCAAGAAGCACGAGGTGATCGTGGTTTCGCCCAAGCCGAAATGGAACTGGATTCCCTCGAACATTTGGGTCGCAGTGGGTGAAATGACGGAAGCCCAGGTCACCTTCGATCTGGCCCCCATCTACAAGAAGGTCAATGTCGCCTTCCATCAGGCGAAGGCGCTCTCCATCAACCCGGAGGGCAGCGCTACGCGCGATAAGCCGTTCGTGAGCGTGGAGTACACCGAATCCGGCCGCGAGGGCGAGTTGGGCGAGATTGAGTACGATTATCTCATCAACGCGACTGGACCCAAGCTCAACTTTGGTGCCACCCCAGGTCTAGGTCCCGATGGGGGCCATTCGTTGTCGGTGTGCACGTCCGAGCATGCCTTGGAGACCAATGCGGCGCTTCAGGAATGCATCAAGGCCATGAAGGGCGGCGCGACCAAAACCTTTGTCATCGGAACGGGGCATGGCATGTGCACCTGCCAGGGCGCCGCCTTCGAGTACATCTATAACGTCGATCACACACTGCGCGGGGCGGGTGTGCGCGATCGTGGCCGCATCATCTGGATCAGCAACGAGTACGAGCTGGGTGATTTCGGGATGGGCGGGGTTCATATCACCCGTGGTGGTTACCTAACCAACGGTAAGGTCTTTGCCGAGTCGCTGATGGTCGAGCGCGAAGTCGAATGGATCACTCGCGCGGCTGTGACCAAGGTCGAGCCCGGTAAGCTCCACTACGAACAGCTCGATGGAAGCACGCATGAGCTGGAGTTCGATTTCGCCATGCTGATTCCGCCCTTCGCCGGTGTGGGAATCAAGGCGTTCGACAAGTCCGGTGGCGACATCACCAGCGAGGTCTTCGCGCCCAATGGCTTCATGAAGGTCGATGCGGATTACACTCCCAAGGCCTATGAGGATTGGAGCAAGAACGATTGGCCGAAGACCTATCAGAACCCAAAGTACAAGAACATGTTCGCCGTCGGTATCGCCTTTGCGCCGCCGCATCCGATCAGTAAGGTCATGAAGAGCCCTAGCGGCACCCAGATCAGCCCGACTCCTCCGCGGACCGGCATGCCCTCGGCGACGATGGGACTGGCGGTCGCCGGCAGCATCCGCGACATGATCAATGGCGCCTCGGGTCCGACCCATACCGCCTCTATGGCCGAAACGGGAGCGGCTTGCGTGGCCTCGACCGGCATGGATTTGTTCAAGGGATCGGCGGCGACCATGACGGTCTTTCCGGTCGTGCCGGACTACGAGACCTATCCGGAATACGGTCGTGATATGAACCTCACCTTCGGTGAGATCGGTCTTGCTGGGCACTGGATGAAGTACCTGTTGCATCACGTTTTCATCTATCAGGCCAAGTTGCGTCCAGGCTGGTCGATTCTTCCGGATTGATCCGAACGAAAATCGAGGCGAAGAGGTAACCAATCATGGCAGTCAAGAACAAAGAACCCTATCAGCAGGCCTACTATCCGCCAGTTCCGACCGGTTTCACTAAATACATGCGAACCTCGGCCGTCTGGCAGTTCTATCGTTTCTGGGTCATCAATCTGAAGATCCTGAAACTGATGCTCAAGTCGCATAACTGATGCCGGTTTAGCGATCGATGCCCAGAACTGCCGCGACGGGTTCGCGGCAGTTCTTTTTTGGAGCGGAGTCTTCGGCGTTCATGGCGCAGGACAATCCGAGCGGATTCTGCTAACGTGCGCCCCATCCGCTAATCACCACCTTACGTGGGCAAGGGGATCTTGCTTCAAGTTCGGCTTGTCATCTCAATGACCTCCAGCGCCTCAAAAGGGGCGGCCGGCTCCTGTCGATCCGTCGGGGTCGTTCGGACACCCGGTGACTTCGAGTTGCAAACCCCCGTTTCAAAACTGGTCGCCATGCATGCGAATGCTGTCGTCCGGGTTGCGCGTGACGCATGATCGGCATCTTCGGCGGTACCTTCGACCCAGTGCATCACGGACATCTTCGGCCTGCCTTGGACTGTCTCCAGGGGCTCGGGCTGGAGCGTCTGTCGTTTGTTCCGCTGAAGGTCGCGGTGCACCGCGAACAGCCGCGCGCCGATGCCCAGGCGCGGTTCGCCATGCTGGAGGCGGCGATTCAGAGCGAGCCCGGTTTTGCGGTGGATCCGCGCGAACTTCTGCGTGAAACGCCTTCCTATACCTATGAGACCCTCATGTCGTTGCGCGACGAACTGGGGCCTCGGAGGTCGCTCTGTCTTTTGATCGGTGCCGACGCCTTCGCGGGCTTTCTGCGCTGGTATCGGCCGATGGAGATTCTGGAGATGGCGCACCTGGTGGTGATGCGTCGTCCGGGACACGATCCGGCCGAGGAGCCGGCGCTGCGCGATCTCTATCGGGCACGGGGTTGCGAGGATGCGGCGGCGCTGGCCGCCTTGCCCTCAGGGCGGATTCAATTTCAGGATGTGACCCAACTGGGGATCTCGTCCACGCGGATTCGTCAGCTGATCGCGCAGGGCAAGCGTCCGCGCTATCTACTGCCCGATCCGGTGCTCGACTACATCGAGCGCACCGGGCTATATCGGACCGGATCCGATGGATGACGCCCGACGGGCATTTCGTTTTTTAGACTGGTGCAATGGCACCCCCTGACCTTCCGCAGAGGAGATCGCATGCAGCTTGAACAACTCCGGCAACTCGTTCTGGATACCCTGGCCGATATGAAGGCCAAGGATGTTTCCGTCATGGATGTGCGTGGCAAGACGTCGGTGACGGATTTCATGGTGGTCGCCTCCGGAAACTCCGACAGGCATGTGAAGGCGATCGCCGAGACGATTGCCTTTCGTTCCAAGGAGGCCGGCGAGACGCCGCTCGGTACCGAGGGGCTCGCGGAGGGCGAGTGGGCGCTGGTCGACCTCAATGGGGTCGTGGTCCATGTGATGCAGTCCAAGGTGCGTGATTTCTATAATCTGGAGCGGCTCTGGTCGGCCCCGGCCGAGGTCCCCTCGATCGCGGCCTCGGCTCACTGAATCCATGGCGTCCGATCTCTCGCGGCCGGCCGGAGCGCCAACCGGTCGGCCTTTGTTGTCTTTGGTGGCGGCCGTTGCCGAAAATCGGGTGATCGGGCGGGATAACGATCTACCCTGGCGGCTTCCGGCGGATCTCGCCCATTTCAAGCAGTTGACGCTGGACAAGAGCATCGTCATGGGGCGGCGGACCTGGGAGTCCCTGCCGGGTGTGCTGCCGCGCAGACGTCATATCGTGCTCTCGCGGGATCCGGGATTCGCGCCCGAGGGCTGCGACGTGGTGAGCAGCCTGGACGCTGCGATCGCCCTGGCCGAGGGCGAGTCGGATCTGATGGTCGTGGGTGGCGCCGCGCTCTATGCCGAGGCCATGCCGCGCGCGGATGCGCTGCTCCTCACGCTGGTTCATACGCGAGCTCAGGGCGATGTCTTCTTTCCGGACTGGGATCCGCATGACTGGCGCGAGGTTGGCCGGGTCGAGCGATCTGCCGATGAGCGCAATGCATTCGCCATGACCTTTATCGAATGGCAGAGGGTCAGCAGCCCCGCAGCGACCCTATTGGGCTGATCGTGTCACGCGTCCCGGGTGATCCGAGCGACGCATCAGTCGATGCGATCCGGTCTGAGGTGCCCATGGCAGTCGAGCTGAACGGTCTCCATGGGCATGCGATCGATCCGCAGCGCGGTCAGGGATCCGCCCCAGAGGCAACCACTGTCGATCGCCCAGACGTTGTCTCCATTCCAGTAACCCAGCGTCGACCAGTGTCCGAAGATGATACGGTCGTTCTGCGTGCGTCTTCCGGGCGCCTGGAACCAGGGCACCAGGCCGGATGCCTGTGAGCCGATGTCGCCCTTTTCCTTGAGCGCGAGCGTGCCGTTGGGTGAGCAGAAACGCAGTCGGGTCAGGCAGTTGGTGATGAGTCTGAGCCGGTCCATCCCGGTGAGATCAGGGGACCATCGGGCCGGTTTGTCGCCATACATGGCGGCGAGGAAGTTCCTGTAATCGTCGCCCCGAAGGACGTCCTCGAGTTCGCGGGCGTAGATTTGGGCCTCGGTCAGATCCCACTGGGGCGGAAGTCCCGCATGGATCAGTGTCAGGCCGCGCTCCCTGTCGTGATGGAGCATCGGTCGGTGGCGCAGCCAGTCGAGCAGTTCATCTCGGTCTGGCGCCTTGAGCACCGGGTCCAGTGTGCTTTTCTTGGCGTGCTTGCTGTTGCCGTTGGCCAGCGCGAGCAGGTGCAGGTCGTGGTTTCCGAGCACGCAGACGGCCGTTTCGCCGAGGTCGCGCACGAAGCGGAGTACGGCGAGCGAATCTGGACCTCGGTTGACCAGATCCCCGACGAACCACAGCCGATCATTAGCCGGGTCGAAGTTGAGGCGGTCGAGCAGTCGACGCAACTCCGAATAGCATCCTTGGATATCGCCGATGGCGTAAATTGGCATGCGAAGAGCTTCTCCAAGAGGCTGCGAGCCCCCAGCAAGCTGGGGGCATCGCGGGAGCGTCTTTCTAGCGTCTTTTAGTGAAGACTGGTCGATGCGAGCGAGAAGGCGGGGATGCGAGCTTCGAATCGCGTTCCGTCTTCGGCGAGCATGCCGTAGCTTCCGTGCATGCTTCCCAGCGGGGTTGCGAGGATGGCGCCGCTGGTGTACTCGTAGGAGGTCCCGGGCGCGATGCTCGGTTGCTCTCCGATGACGCCTTGGCCGCGTACCTCCTGCACCTGCCCATCCGAATCCGTGATGATCCAGTGCCGATCCAGGAGTCTGGCCGGGGCCTCGCCCTGGTTCTCGATGACGATGGTGTAGGCGAACACATATCGCCCCTCTTCGGGCGATGAACGGTCGGGTTGATACTGGCTCTGTGCCGATATCTTGATAGGGTAGTCTTTCACCTGGGTCTCCACGGCAGACAATGGCTTCAGAAGTCGTGATAATACGTGCGAGAGGTCAACCCGGGGCGCGGAAAGGGGGTGGACTTATGGGGTTTCTCCATAATAATGAGACCGAACATTAGACAATTGTTGACAGTTTACGCGAAGCGATCTCAGCCATGTTGATAATGACGAAACGCAGTCACCGGAAGACCGATCCGTTTTTGTTGCTTGTACTCTTCGTTGCGATCAGCATGTTTGCGACCCTGGCCTATCAGGTCTCCGTCTACTCTGGAGGCGACAGACCGCCGCTCGCGGTGGAGTCCTCCGGCCCGCCGTCACAAATCGGCGGTTGATGGCCGGTACCTGCATCGGCGAGGGGCATTCCACAGCCTCGCCCGCTTTCTTCTCATCCAATCTCGCTGGTTTTTCCGAATGTCAGATCAATCCCCGCTCGACAAGCTTCGTGTTGCCGTCATCGGCGTCGGCTATCTCGGTCGTTTCCATGCGCTCATCTACTCGCGCATGCCGGACGTCGAGTTGGTCGGCGTCTTCGATACGGATGCCGAGCGGGCGAGGACCATTGCAGAGGAGGCCGGTTGCGCTCCGTTCTCCGCGATTGATGATCTGATCGACCGTGTCGACGCCGTGAGCGTGGTGGTGCCGACCTCGGCCCATCTACAGGCCGCCAAGCCCTTTTTGTCGCGCGGCATCCATGTCCTTCTGGAGAAACCGATCGCCGTGACCCATGAGGAGGGCGCCGAGATCGTACGGCTCGCTAGGGAGAATGGCTCCATGCTCCAGATCGGTCACGTCGAGCGCTTCAACGCCGGCGTCATGGCCCTGGCCGAGCGTATCCGCTCGCCGCTCTATATCGAGGCACAGCGCATGGGCGGCTTCGTCGAGCGTGCCACCGACGTGGACGTGGTCTCCGATCTCATGATCCACGATATCGACATCATCCTGTCCCTCGTCGATGCCGAGATCCGCAACATCTCCGCCGTGGGGGCCTCGGTGCTGACCGAGCATGTCGATATCGCCAACGCCCGTTTGGAATTCGACAACGGAACCGTGGCCAACGTGGTGGCAAGCCGGGTGTCGGAAAAGACGACCCGGCGCATCCGGGTGTTCCAGTCGCGTACCTATCTCTCGCTCGACTTCGTCGGTCAGACCATCGATGTGGCCGAAACCCAATCCGTCGAGGGCGAGTCCAGGCCGGCGATCGTGCGCGATCGCATCCATGTCGAGCCCATCAAGCCGCTCGACCGCGAGATCGCCGAGTTCGTGCGCGGTGTCCGTGAAGGAACCTCTCCTCTCGTCAATGGCCGGGTCGGTCTCAAGGCGTTGGATGTGGCGCTGGAGGTGCGTGCCCGTATTGCGGCGGCGGGGGAGCTGCAGAAGCGCTCTGGATGATGCCGTTACGGCCTCTCCTCGGGATTTGGCGCTCATTGAGGATCTCGCGAGCGCTGCCTGATGTTCTCTCCCAGTAGCTGCTGGTTGAGCCGAGACGGTTCCTGGTTGTCCTGCAACGCTGGCTTCTGCGATACGCTTCGACGGAGGCTCGCAAACAAGGATCGTGTGCGCATCCCTGTGACGTTGATGGCGATGTCCCTCTAATGCTCTGTTCTGCATAGAACAATCCCCTCTGTTGGGAGTGACCGCAGATGCCGAGATCCACCCCCTTAAGGAAGACGCTGGGTCGGGTTTTGAGCAGTCTCGGGCTCACTCAGGCTGTCGTGCTTTTTGCTGCCCTGTCTGCCATTCTGGTGGGCTCCACGAGCGTCACTGCACTGATCGAACAGCGTTTTCGAGAGACCGCTGGGAATGCACTGGAGACCGTGCTCGAAGGCACCGATCGTGCAATCCGGGTCTGGGCCAGGGATCAGCGTCGGGCCGCGCTCGCTTTCGCCCAGTCCACGAACGTAACTACTGCCGTCGGCTCACTGCTCGCAGCGGATCCCGATCGGGCCTCGCTGCTCGCCTCCGATGGCCTGAGACGGTTGCGCGAGCAGTTCAATGTCCACCTCGAGACCGGGCAGTACAGCGGCTTTTTCATCATCGGCCCGGACAACCTGAGCCTGGCCTCGTCCAGGGATGACAATGTCGGATCGACGAATCTCCTGATCGAGCAGCCTGATGTGCTGGAGAAGCTTTGGGCCGGTGAGACGGCGCTGAGCCGAATTCAAGCGACCGACATCCCGTTGCGCGGCGCTGTTCCGCTGTACCGCCAAGAGACCATGTTCGTCGGTGCCCCGGTTCGGGATGCGCGGGGCCAGATCGTTGCCCTCCTGACGCTGCGCATCGACCCTCATGAAGTCTTGTTTCCATTGCTGAATCAAGGCCGTATCGGCGATACCGGCACAACCTATGCTTTCGACCGACAGGGCTACCTGCTGTCCTGGACCCGGCTCGAGCCCAGGCTGCGTGCCTTGGGTCTGCTCGGCTCGGCACAGGCCGGTCTGGGCGATGATTCGCAGCAGACACGTTTGAAGCCACCCCGAGTGCGGATTACCGACCCGGGTGTCGACCTGAGAACGCGTAAAGAGGCCGCCGTCCGTCCCCAGGACCGCCCCCTGACTCGAATGGCTGCAAGCGCCATTCGCGGTCGACGGGGCATCGATATGGACGGTTACCGAGACTACCGGGGCGTCCCCGTCGTCGGTGTCTGGCTGTGGGATGAGGCGCTCGATATCGGTCTAGCCACCGAGCAGGACGTGGCCGAGACCTATGGCCTTTTCTCCTTCGTGCGTCTGCTCATCTATGGGGGAGTAGGCGTCACGGCGCTCATTGTCATAGCCCTGGCCACCGTCTTTGTCTGGGGACGCCGTCAGGTCCAGGAGACCCGCAACCGCCTCAAGGCGGTGTTCGATTCGGCAGTCGATGGCATCCTGATCATTGATCGCAACGGGTGCATCGAGGACGTGAACCCGGCCATTGAGACGATGTTCGGCTATCCGGCTGCGGTCATGAGGGGCCGCAACGTCAAGATGCTGATGACGGAGATGGATGCCTGGGGGCACGACGGTTATCTGGAACGCTACCGCAAGACCGGCGAGGCGCGTGTCATTGGGACCGGCCGCGAAGGCGAGGGAAGGCGGGCCGACGGCAGCCTCTTTCCCATCGAGCTGAGCGTCAACCGACTGGAGCTGGAGAGTGGACTGCGCTTCGCCGGCGTCATCCGCGACGTCAGCGAGCGCAAGCAGGCGCAGCGCCTACTGCAGGAGGCCGAGGAGCGCGGACGGTTGATTTTGGAGTCCGCAGGTGAAGGGATCTACGGCCTGGACGCTCGGGGGATCACCTCCTTCATCAATCCCGCCGCCGGACAGATACTGGGCTACGTGCCCGACGAGCTGATCGGCCGGTCCATGCATGCCGCTGTGCATAATGTACGTCCAGACGGTTCGCCTTACCCGCTTGAAGAATGCCCCATGTATGAGGCCTTTACTCATGGCAAGGCGCACTGGTCGGCGACCGAGGTGTTGTGGCACAAGGACGGACGCCCCGTTCCCATCGAATACACCACGACGCCAATCAAAAAGGATGGCCGGCTGGCGGGCGCCGTGGTTACCTTTCGCGACATCACCGAGCGCAAGCTTCTGGAAGAGCAGTTGGAGACGGCGCTCGCGACTGCGGAGCGGGAACGGGACGCGGCGACCGAGGCCAACCGCGTCATGGCCCTGACCAGGGCCGCGCTCGACCGCACCGGGATCGCCGAGTTCTGGGTTGGTGCCGGGGATGGCCGGGTGACACTGGTCTCGGACCGCGCCTGCGATCATCTGGGCTACGGTCGGGAGGAGCTGCTCGGCATGCGGGTGGCCGACTTCGACCCGAGCCTCTCGGGAGATCGCTTCGTGCAGCGGATGCAGCCGATCAGGGAGCGCGGCTGGGGCCGTTTGGAGACGATCCACCAGACCCGCGATGGGCGTCGGCTGCCGGTGGAGATCACCGCCATGTACAAGCCAGCGGAGCGGGACGGCGAGGATATCTTCATCGCCTTCGTGACCGACATCACCCAGCGCAAGGAGGCCGAGGTGCAATTGATCCAGGCCCGCGAGGAGGCCGAGGAGGCGAACCGGGCCAAATCCACCTTCCTTGCCACCATGAGTCACGAGATCCGCACGCCCCTCAACGGTGTGGTGGGCACGCTCGACATGCTGGAGCACACCAATCTGCAACCCGACCAGCAGGACCTGGCGTCGACTGCCAAGGAGTCGGCGCGCATGCTCCAGGATGTGATCGACGATGTGCTGGACTTCTCGAAGATCGAGGCGGGTCGGCTTGAGCTGGAGAGCGTCCCTCTGTCCATGGAGACGCTTCTGGAAACGCTGGGCCAGAATCTGAGCCATCTGGCGGCGAAGCAGGACGTCGAGCTGCTCATCTATTGCGATCCCCGGCTGCCGCAGGTCAAGGGCGATCCGGTCCGTCTCAACCAGATCCTGCTCAACCTGGCCGGCAACGCCATCAAATTTACCAGCGATCTGTCGGGGCGCTCAGGCAGGGTGCTGGTGTGCGTTGAGATGCTGCAGCAGATGAACGGTCGGGTAGGGATCGCGCTAAGGGTCGAAGACAACGGTATCGGAATGAGCGAAGCGGTGCGCGAGCGTCTGTTCCAGCCCTTCGTGCAGGGCGAGGGAGAGACGACCCGCCGTTTCGGCGGCACCGGACTCGGTCTGGTGATCACCCAGCGCCTGGTGGAGCTGATGGGCGGGCGCGTCGAGGTGCGCAGCGAACTCGGTCAGGGCTCTACCTTTGCGGTACGCCTGGCCCTGGACTCGGTGCAGGGACCTTCCGAAGAGAGGCGCAGCGCTCTCGCCGGAATCCGGGTCCTGTTGATCGAGGACGAGAGCGAGTCCACGCGGATATTGGAGGACTATCTGCAGCACGCGGGCGCCGAGGTGACGTCGGTTCAACCGAGCCGGGCGCTGGCGGCGTGCCGGGAATTGTGCAGCACGACGGCAGAGGCCCTGGTGGTCATCGACAATCACGGCGACACGAGCGTCTCCACGCCGGTGCGCGAGCTGCTGCGCATCGCGGCCGGCGATCCCCATTCGCATTTTGTGCTGATCGAGCGCGGTCGGCGTCGCGATCCTCTCACCGATAAGGAGGACCGCGTCTCGCTGGACCTCAACGCCATGCGTCGCAGGACATTGATCAACGCGGTGGCTGTCGCGGCCGGGCGCGAATCGCCCGAGCGGTCCGGCGTATCCGACTTTGAATTCACTCTCTCCGAGCCGGTTTCTGTCGACGAGGTCAGGGCCTCGGGCCGTTTGATTCTGTTGGCGGACGACAACGAAACCAATCGCAAGGTGATCGGACAGCAGTTGCGCATGCTGGGCTATGGCGTGGTGTTCGCGGAAGACGGCAGGCAGGCCCTCGCCAAATGGCGGGCGGATGACTTCAACCTGTTGCTGACCGATTGCCATATGCCGTTGATGGATGGATATCAGCTGTCACGACGTATCCGCGAGCTGGAAAAGGACGGCGAGCGTGCACCCATCGTCGCCATTAGCGCCGATGCCATGAAGGGAACGGCGCAGAAATGTTTTGCGGCCGGTATGGACGACTATGTCACCAAGCCGATCCAGCTGCACGAGCTTCAGTCCGTTCTGGAGAAATGGCTGAAAGCAGGAGTGCGCGCTGACGTGGCGAAGGTCCCAGTGGAGGAGGCGGTTCCCGCTCCGGCAGAGGCGTTGGACCCCAAGGTACTGGGAGAGCTTCTGGGGACTCAGGATCCTGAGGTGCTAGCCGATTTTTACGACGATTTTCTGAGAACCGGCTCACAGACCGCAGGACTGATCCAAGCGGCGTATTCTGGCTCGGACATCGCCGAGCTGGGACGTCTGGCGCACCAGCTGAAGTCATCGGCCAGAACGGTGGGCGCGAACGGCTTGGCAGATTCCTGTCAGCGTCTCGAAGAGGCGGCCAAGGGCGGCGATTCCGCATGCGTCGCACAGGAGATGGACCGCTTTTCGAGCCTTTTCCAGCAGGTTGGGCAATGGATCGAGCACAATCAGATGCAGGCCGAGTGACCAGATGCAGGGTTGATTCTGCGCCCGGGCGTCAGGCCGGGAGATGGGATAACCGGCTGGCTGGCGTCCTAGCCTGCATATAGTCGGGACCCTTGAGTCTGAACGGGATCATTTGGGTGTTCAGAGATCGGATGCAAGAGAGAAACCGAACCCCTCTGTCGAGCTTTGCTCGGTCTGCCCGAGCCAGGGGCGCCAACCTACGCAGCGTTCTCTCGTGGGTCGTGCTGCTGGTCGCCCTGTTGCCGGTCCTGCTGGCCTGGATGGGGCTGCGCGATCACGGGCGACAGATCGCGACGCGGCAGTTCGAGCTGCTCAGCCGCGAGATCCACGAGGGGATCGAGCAGCGGCTGCGCGACCACGAGCAGATCCTGCTCGGCGGCGCCGGGCTCTTCGACGCCAGCGAGACGGTCTCCCGCCAGGAATGGCACGACTATATCGTGCGGTTGCGTCTGGCGAAGAACTATCCCGGCATCCTGGGCGTCGGCTACAGTCAAGTCATCCAGCCCGATCAGCTGGCGGCGCACATCGCCTCAGTGCGCGCACAGGGCTTCCCCGACTATCAGGTCAAGCCGCCCGGCGAGCGTCCGCTCTATACCTCCATCGTCTATCTGGAGCCCTTCTCCGGGCGCAACCTCGCTGCGTTCGGCTACGACATGTTCTCGCAGGAGATCCGGCGCGCGGCCATGCAGTCGGCCGTGGACACCAACGCCACGACCATCTCGGGCAAGGTCCGGCTGGTGCAGGAGACCCACGGCAAGGAGCAGGCCGGATTCCTCATGTACGTGCCCATCTATCGGCCAGATCTGCCGTTGGGGACGGCGGAGGCGCGCTGGAAGGCGCTCCGGGGCTTCGTCTACAGTCCCTATCGGGTCGACGACCTCATGGCCGGTATCCTCGGCAAGCGGAGCCTGGTGATCGAGTTTCGAATCTACGACGGCGAGAGGGTCGATTCAGACGCCCTCATGTACGACTCCGCCGTGCAGCACGAGCCGGAGCCGAATCCGAACCCGGGCCACACCGGCCTGCAGCGGATCCAGGCCTACGGGCGTACCTGGACCCTGAGCTTCCACAGCCGGCCGGCATTCGATGCCGAGACCCGCTCGGCGACCACCTGGCTGGTGCTCGGGCTGGGTATCGGCATCAGCCTCGCCCTCTTTGCCGTGACCCGGCTCTTGCTCGATCTCAAGGAGGCGGAGCAGAAGAGCCGGAGGATCCTGGAGTCTGCGGGCGAGGGCATCTACGGCCTGGACGATCGCGGCCTCACCACCTTCATCAATCCCTCCGCCGCACGCATGCTGGGCTATGCGCCGGAGGAGCTGATCGGTCGATCCATGCATGCCGCAGTGCATTACGCGCGGGAGGACGGTTCTGACTACCCGGTGGACGAATGTCCCATGTATTCCGCCTTCACCCATGGGACAGTGCACCACTGCTCGAGCGAGGTACTGTGGCGCAAGGACGGCAGCAGCCTGCCCATCGAATACACCACGACCCCGATCAGAAAGGACGGCCGGCTGGCGGGGGCCGTGGTCACCTTTCGCGACATCACCGAGCGCCGACGGGCTGAATCCCAATTGATTCAGGCTCGTCAGGGGGCCGAGGCGGCGAATCGCGCCAAGTCCACTTTCCTCGCCACCATGAGCCACGAGATCCGCACGCCGCTGAACGGGGTCGTCGGCACCATCGACATGCTGGCGCACACCAAACTGCTGTCCGAGCAGCAGGATCTGGTACGGACCGCCAAGGATTCGGCGCGCATGCTCCAGGAGGTGATCGACGACGTGCTGGATTTCTCCAAGATCGAGTCGGGCCGGCTGGAGCTGGAGAATATCCCCATGTCGCTGGAGACCATTCTGGAGACCCTTGGAGGCAATCTCGCCCACCTGGCCGCGAAGCAGGGGGTCGAGCTGCTGATCTACTGCGATCCTGGGCTGCCGACCGTCGAGGGGGATCCGGTCCGGCTCAATCAGATCCTGTTCAATCTGACCGGCAATGCGATCAAATTCAGCAAGGACCTGCCGGACC
Source organism: Thiorhodococcus drewsii AZ1 (assembly GCF_000224065.1). Lineage (GTDB taxonomy): Bacteria > Pseudomonadota > Gammaproteobacteria > Chromatiales > Chromatiaceae > Imhoffiella > Imhoffiella drewsii. Next base: position 24,715 of record NZ_AFWT01000006.1, on the reverse strand, counting down.
GCTCGGGCTGTGTGATGGTCTCGATCATGATGCGGGATTTCAGATCCGACCACCTGGATCTCCTGCTGCGGATCGAGGACAACGGCATCGGGATGAGCGCGGAGGTGCGCGAGCGTCTGTTCCAGCCCTTTGTGCAGGGAGAAGGGGAAACGACCCGTCGTTTCGGCGGCACCGGGTTGGGGTTGGTGATCTCGCGGCGCCTGCTGGAGCTGATGGGCGGGCATATTGAGGTGCAGAGCGAACCGAATCAGGGTGCTACCTTCTCGGTGTTTCTGTCTCTGAAGAAAGCGGCGACGTCTATTCAAGAACCTGGGCCAGGAATACTGCAGGGGGTCCGCGTCCTTCTGATTGGGAGCGAGGAGGTGTCGACCAGGATCTTGGACACTTATCTGCGGCATGCGGACGCCGAGGTGATTCTGGTGTCGTCACAGGATGCCGTGGCGAAATGTCGGGAATTGTGCGATGGAAGGAGCAGCACCGTGGTGGTCATCGACAATCATGGCGATCAACGGATCCCCACATCCATGCACGAGCTTATGCGTCGTGCGGCGGAGTCGCGCGATCTGCGCTTCGTGCTGGTGGAGCGCGGTCGGCGCGTTCAATCCCGCTTCGATCGGGAAGACTGCATCTCTTTGGACCTCAACAGCATGCGTCGCAGCTCGCTGATCAATGCGGTTGCGGTCGCTGCTGGCCGGGAATCCTTGGATCTTGCAGCCGAACCCGAGTCCGGCATCCCGTTCTCCGATCCGGTTGGCGTCGACGCGGCCAGGGCTGCGGGGCGTTTGATCCTTCTAGCGGACGACAACGAAACCAATCGAAAGGTGATCGGCCAGCAGTTGAGCATGTTGGGCTATGGCGTGGAGTTTGCCGAGGATGGTCGGCAGGCCTTGGAAAAATTTCAGGCCGAGCATTTCAATCTGCTTCTGACCGACTGCCATATGCCGGTGATGGATGGTTATCAGCTATCCCGCCGAATCCGTGAATTGGAAGATGGAGCCGAACACACCCCGATAATCGCCATCAGTGCCGACGCACTCAAGGGAACCGCGCGTAAATGCTTCGATGCCGGAATGGACGATTACGTCACCAAGCCGATCCAACTGCACGAGTTGCGTGCCCTGATGGATAAATGGCTCGGATCGAACATGCAGACCGGCGACGCCCAGACCCGGTCGGAGCCATCCCAGTCTAGTCAGCCTCAGACGGTCGATCCCGCTGCATTGGGCGAGCTGTTGGGAACGGAGGATCCGGCGATATTGCGCGATTTTTACGGCCATTTTCTGCAAACCAATGCACCGATCGCGGACCAGATGCATGAGGCAGACGTCATCTCCGACATCGCCGAGTTGGGGCACCTGGCGCATAAGCTGAAGTCGTCGGCCAGAACGCTTGGAGCGAACGGTTTGGCGGACTCATGCCAGATCATCGAAGAGGCGGCAAAGGCGGGTGACGCGGAAGGCGCGGCACACGAGATGGGGCATTTCTCGACCCTGTTTCGGCAGGTCAGGGAATGGATCGAATCCAATTGAATCCCGCGTGGGCGGTCGCGAAACTCCTTAACTCTGTGACGATGCGATGGGTATCTGGTCGCTATCCAGCGCTTCGGCCAATTCTCTGATTCGGTTGATGAGCCCCTCGTTCAAGGCTTGGCCCGCAGACATCAGCTTCATCCCTGATTTGGAGTAAAGGTCATCCGCCAGGCACATCCCTGGCTGCAATTGGCTCAATTGAACCTGTGTTCCGGCGGGCTTGCGTCTGTGGGGATCGTTCTCGCCGCGCAGAATCGAGGCTTCGACGATGGACGTCCTGTCGGCCGCGATCTGGGCAATGCTATCCAGATCCGTATTAACCGAACGATAGTGGTCCAGGCCCCGAAGGACCATCTTTTCCTGCATGGCGACGCTGATCTTCTTGGCCGCGCTTCCCAGGGTGATCGGCTTGACCAGGAATCCATTCGCATCCAGGGCCAGACTGGCGGCCACCACCTCCATGGTTGAGAAGGAGGTCACCACGATCGCCGGCATATCCGGTCTTCTCGGGCTGTTGCCGAGACGAATCTGCTTGATCAGCTCCAGACCGTTCATCTTGGGCATTTGGATGTCGGTTATCAGCAGGTCCACCTCATGGTTGCTCAAGAAGGTCAATGCCTCTTGGCCATTTTCAGCGATTGCGATCTGCTTGAGCTTGAGACCCGACAGCACCTGACTGACGACGCGGCGAAGGAAGGCGTCGTCGTCTACCAGCAAGACCCGGAGATCAGTCAGCGACAAATTGGTTGGCATGCGCAAAACCTCTGAAATGGCGGGCAAAGGTCGCCGTGATTCTCTGGTTCCATGAATCCTTCGAGGTATACATGTACCACTGTCTTTGCGCGTTGTCGCGGATGCAGTGTCCCGTCGGTCTTATCGATTCCGTCTCGTCCGAGCCATTTCGATCCCGATGCCGAGAGCCGTTTCCAGGCTGCCGAGATCGGCTCGGTCGGTTCCTGCAAGATCCAACGCGGTTCCGTGGTCGACCGAGGTGCGGATGATGGGCAGTCCCAAGGTGATGTTCGCGGCTTGGCCGAACCCCAGATGCTTGAGGACCGGCAATCCCTGGTCGTGATACATGGCGAGAACGGCATCGGCCTCGGTCAGACGTTTCGGCACGAAGGCGGTGTCGGCGGGCAGGGGGCCGATCAGGTTCATGCCCCGGTCTCGAAGGTCGGCGAGCACCGGCTCGATCACCTCGATCTCCTCGCGTCCCAGATGTCCCCCCTCGCCGGCGTGAGGATTGAGCCCGCAGACCAGAATGCGCGGTCGCGCGATGCCGAAGCGCTGTCTGAGATCGCGGTTCAGGATCTCGATGACCTCGACCAGATGGGGGCGTGTGATGGCCGCGCTGACCTGGCTCAGTGGCAGGTGGGTGGTGACCAGCGCGACCCTCAGTCCAGGGGTCGCCAGCATCATGACAGGCTCGCTGCCGCAGCGCTCGGCGAGAAACTCGGTGTGTCCGGTGAAGTGGACGCCGGCCTCGTTGATGACGGCCTTGTGCACGGGCGCCGTGACCAGTGCGTCGAATCGACCCTCTAGACAGCCGTCGCAGGCCTGGGTCAGCGTTTCCAGAACATAGCCCGCATTGCGCGGATCCAGTGTGCCGGGATGAACGGGGGCCGCGAGCGAAACGGCCTGCACCTTGAGTTCACCGGGGCGGGACGCGGCCGACGGGGCGTCCGGATCGAACGGCGACAGCGCGAGTTCGAGTCCGAGCGCCTGGGCGCGTGCGGCGAGCAGCTCGGGGGCGGCAATGGCGACCAGTTCGGCTGCCTGGGCCTGCTGGGCGAGACGCACGACGAGATCGGGACCCACGCCCGCAGGTTCGCCCGGTGTGAGCGCGAGACGCAATGGAGATGGCATGGTTGTTGGCGCTTGCTCGGTCAGGAATTGTCGTCGAGTCGGATTTCGACGTAGGCTTCGTCGCGCAGCTGTCTCAGCCATTCCTCCGTGGCCTCTTCGGCCTTGCGGCGTTGCAATGCCTCGCGTGCCTTGATGCGCATGATGTCGCCGCTGGTGTCCTGGCTGCGTCGTTCCTCGACCTGAAGGATGTGCCAGCCGAATGGACTCTTGAAGGGTTGGCTGATCTCGTTGACTCCCAGTCCTTGCATGGTCTCCTCGAACTCGGGGACGGTATCGCCTGGGTTGACCCAGCCGAGCTCTCCGCCCTTGAGTGCGGAGCCGGTGTCGTCCGAATGGGCGCGTGCCAGCATGCCGAAGTCGTCCCCGCCTTGGATGCGGGTGCGCAGTTGCGACAGTCGGCGCTTGGCGTCTGCGTCCGAGACGATCTCGTTGGTGCGGATCAGAATGTGGCGGGCCTTGGTCTGAGTGACGCTCTTGGGCGCGGCGGCCTTGATGTCGGTCAGCTTGATGATGTGGAAACCGCTCGGGCTGCGCAGCGGATCGCTGATCTCGTCCTTGGCCAGCGAATAGGCGAGGTCGGACACCAGGCTCGGCACTGCACCCATCTCGAACCAGCCGAGGTCGCCGCCCTCAAGCGCGTTGCGACCGTCCGAGTCGCGTGCCGCGAGGGTGGCGAAGTCGGCGCCTCCACGCAGTTTGGTCACCAGTCGCTTGGCCTTGGTTTCGGCAGCCTTGACCTGCTGCGGTGTGGGATTGTCGGGCAGCGCGATCAGGATGTGCTGCAATCGCACCTGCTCGCGTTCCACCAGCCGGCTCGATTCCTTGGCGAGAAAGCGGTCGATCTCCTGATCGGTGACCTGGATCTTTTTGACGACCTCTTGGCTTTGGAGGCGGCTGGTGAGGATCTGGGATCGCGTGTCCTTGCTGAAGTCGTCGAAATCGATACCGCCCGCTTCCAGCGTGGCCTGGAGTTCGGGCAGGGTGAGGCCGTTGCGGTTGGCGATGTTGTTCAGCGCCTCGTTCACCATGGCATCGCTAACCTTGATGCCCAGCTCTTTGGCCCGTTGTTGCTGCAGATGCTTGAGGATGAGGCGGTCGAGCACCTGTTTGCGCAACTGGGGTTCGGGCGGCAGGGGCGTTCCACGTTGTTTCATCTGGGGGATGACCAGCTGGATCTCTTTATCGAGTTCGCTGCTGACAACGACGTCGTTGTTGACGACGGCAACGATGGCGTCCAGCTCTTCCGTCGCCGCCTGGGTGCTGAGCGTCCCCAAGAGCGAGAGCAAGAGTAGGGCGCCGACGCTGCAGGCGAGACGCGCGTACCGCGAGAGACGGCGGTTAGTCGCTGTGATAACCATAGATTCCTCGTTCCAGGAGCTTGTCGATCTGATTGCCGAAGGACCCCAGTCCGGCAAGCTCCAGTTGTAGCATGACGCTCGTGCTTCCGCTGCTGTCGGCACTGCGTTTCAGGTGTTGCCCCAGGATGCGCAGACGCCAGCAGCAGCGGCCGAATTCGATGCCCGCGAATGCCTCGACGGTTTCGTCGTTCCGCATCGAATAGAGCCAGCGACCCACGACCCTGACCTTGGATCCGAGTGGCATCTGGAAGGACAGGTCGGCGTCCTCGTATTCCTCGGTTTCGTTATCGCCCTGATTGTAGCGATAGGCCAGATTCAGCAGACGCGCATCGTCCGGGGCGTAACGGATTTGGAAGACCTGCTTTTCCCAGGGTTGTTCCGTCTGGTTCGGATTCCATTGCAGGCTGGCCAAAGCGGACCAGTCCTTGTGAAGGTGGGCTGAGAACTCTCCGGCGACCGAGGAGGAGACGTCATTTTCGGCCTCGTTGCTGGTGAGTTGCACCTTGCGTTTATCGAAGTAATAGATCTGTCCGAGGCTGGCGCGGAGCAGTTCCTGACCCGATGTGTTGGCGATGGTACGGGAGGTCAGGCCGACCGTGAGGCGGTTCTCGTCGCCGATGCGGTCGTAACCGGTGAAGCGATTGGAACGGAAAAGGCTTGCGAAGCTGAAATCCAGTGCCGTGGTATCGAAGAGCGGCAGATCGGATTGGTCTTCATAGGGGGTCAGAACATAGTAGAGACGGGGTTCGAGCGTTTGCATGGCGCTATGACCGAACCAGTCCGTTTCGCGCTCGAAGACGAGCTTTCCATCCAGGTCCAGACTCGGGATCAGGTCGCTCGGTCGTTGCGGCAGCCCGGCATCCTGCTCGACCAGGTCGTAGCGCTTGTAGAAAACCCGGGCACGTGGAATGAGATAACCGAATCCGCGTCGGATGGGCAGGCGCAGCGAGGGGGTGGCGACCAGACGGCTGCCGTGAACCGCCGCGCTATGTTCGAAATAGTCGTACTGGGTGTCGAGTCCGTATTCCAATCCATGCCAGCTCTCGGGCGCGACCTTGAACTCGATATGCGGCAGCTGGCTATAAGGACGGTCCGCTGGGGCGATGCTGGAGTCGACCGTTTGGAAATCCTGGATACGGGTGAGTAGGCTCCAACCGTTGCCGGCATAGTGTAGATCGGCGCGCTGGGTGAGGTTTCTGATACTGGTGACGTCGAGTCGATTGCCGAAGTCCTCCATGTAGGCGTCATCCGAGACGGAGGCGTAGTCGATGCTCGTCGACCAGCGTCCACCGAAGCGACCCTGTTGGGTGACGCGCAGCGCACCGCGCGAGCCCTCGTCCGGCATCTTATCGTCCCGGGGAAGCACTTCACCGTCGACCTCCAACTCCTGGAAGCTGGCAAGATGGCGGACCTGTGCGCCGAGCATGAGTCCGCGCAGGCTCATGAATCGCGGGGTGATGGTTGCGTCCAGATTGGGGGCGATATTCCAGTAATAGGGAATGCTGAGATCGGTTCCTGTCTCCTCCGACGACCCGATGGTCGGTATGAGCAGGCCGCTGCGGCGGCGGCTGTCGATCGGAAACCGGAGGTAAGGCGTATAGAGCACCGGGATGTTGGCGATGCGGATGCGCGCGTGTCGGGCCGTGCCCATGCCCTGGGCCTGATCGAGTTCCAGATCGCTGGCCAGCAGCGACCAATCCGATTGGCCTGGAGGGCAGGTCGTGTAGAGGATGTTGTGATAGCGCGTGACCTGATCCGACAGCATCCAGGCCTGATCCGCACGCCCGCGTAGATTGGCGTTGCCCGACATGCGGTAGTGGGTGTTCTCGATGGTTCCCTTCTTGGTTTCGAGATTGTATCGGGTGCTATCTCCGGTGAGACGGACACCTGGATAATCGAGAAAGACGTGCCCGGAGGCGTCGACCTCGCCGGTGCGGTGATCGTAGTTGGATCGGTCGGCCTCCAGACGCCGATCGCCCTGCTGGTACTCGATGCCGCCCTCAAGATGGATCAGGTCCTTATCCTGATCGTAATCGACGCGATCGGCCGTGATATCGATCGGAATCGGGTCGTTGCTTGGTGCCAGAGGACCCAGGCGCGTCATGCCTGGACGGGGGCCGCAGAACTCCCAGCTCAACCCATCGTGCAAACGCTTCTCCGCCTGCTGGTCGTCGAACCCCATGGATTGGGTCGCCGAGCTGGATTTGGACGCAGGCGTTTGCTGCTTCCTCGGAGGTAGGGCCTGGTCGGCATCCGCTGCGCGCCTCTGCGGTGGAAGTCCGTCTAGGCCCGTTGGGATGTGCGTGGGTTTGTCCGTGCGTAGCGGCGGCAATGTCGGACGTGTCGCGTCGAGTTGGGTCGGCGCGAAGATCTCGTTGCGGCGCTGTTGGGCCGCTGGATCCTGTACGTCCGGTTGCGGCTCCGCGTTCAAGTCGGGCGTCGGCGATGGTTCATCCGGCTTCGCGGTCGAGGGACCGGCCGAGCAGTCGGTCGTCTGGCCGTTCTCCAGATGCGGACAATCCTCTCGACCGGCGGGGGCAGTGAGATTGTCCGGCCAGACCGGAGGGGCGAAGAGGATGATCTGAAACAGGGCGCCGAGGCAGGCGCTACGTTTGAGGTCGGCCGTGGTCGGCATGCGTCTGGCGGACTCGTCGCTGAGTGAGTGGACGGGTTGGGTTGAACCTGTAACCATGTCATATCCCGGCCGGAGCGGCAATCGCAAAGATGTGTGGCCTCGCGCCCCGGCCGCTCCGATCCTTGAATCCTAATCCACCATCGAGTTTGCCCGAATCCCGATAGGGCTTGGGCTGTGCGGGTGTCTTTGTGTCCGAACGCTATCAGATGTTGCAGCAATGGCTGGCCGACGTGCTGGCCACCGATTCATTCGAGCTGACCCCAGCCTCGTCCGATGCCAGCTTCCGGCGCTACTGGCGGCTCGCCCGGGAGGGGACGACCCTGATCGCCATGGACGCCCCGCCGGCCCACGAGGACTGCGGGCGTTTCGCGGATCTGTCGCGTCGCTTCCGCCAGATCGGCGTCAACACGCCCGAGATCCATGCCGAGAACCGTGAGCAGGGATTCCTGCTCCTGTCCGATCTGGGAAACCGCGTCTATCTGGGCGAGCTGGATGACGACACCGCCGGCCGGCTCTACGCTGATGCCCTGAGTACCCTGGCCACCATCCAGGCCCGCGCGCCCGTCGAGGGGCTGCCAGTCTACGACGCACCCTTTTTCCAGCGTGAGATGGATCTCTTTGGCGAATGGCTGCTCGGCCGTCATCTGGGCATCGTACTCGACGCTGGCGAGCAGACCATGTTCGATCGCGCTCACGCCAGTCTGATCGACAGCGCCCTGGATCAGCCCCGGGTCTGCGTCCATCGCGATTTCCACTCGCGCAACCTGATGCTGACCGAGACGGCCAACCCCGGCGTGCTTGACTTCCAGGATGCGGTGCTGGGACCTCTGACCTACGATCTGGCCTCGCTCCTGCGTGACTGCTACATCGCCTGGCCGGAGGAGCGGGTGCGCGACTGGGCGCTGGGCTATCTGGATCTGGCGATCCGGTCGGAGATCCTCGAACCGGTCCCGGCCGAGCGTTTTCTGCGCTGGTTCGACCTCATGGGCATGCAGCGTCACCTCAAGGCCTGCGGCATCTTCGCCCGTCTGAATCATCGCGACGGCAAGCCGCATTATCTCGCGGACGTGCCGCGCACGCTCGGTTATGTCATTGAGGTGGCCGGGCGTTATCCGGAGTTTGGTGATTTGGCCGATTTCCTGCGTCGGTGCGTGATGCCCGGTCTCTCGTCGGTATCGCCCTGAAGGGCATGGTCGCCGACTGGGTCTATCCTTGCGTCGCGGGTAAGGCTCTATGGGGTGTGTTAAGTCTCTCCGGACGCGGTGCGCATTGACTGAGGTTGTCAAAGTACACATCTTTCGGATATCGGTCCTGCTTCTCGATCGTTTCGAGGGCGCAAGGCCGCGATCGTTTGCATCTCGCCAATCACAGTGGAGCTGAGGCAGCCATGTTGAACTGGACGTCCGGATGTCGGTCGTGTCTCGCGGTCGGACTCTGCAGTCTCTTGAATCTCTCCTTCGCTGCGGCCGCTCCCCGGCTTCCTGTCTCGCCGCCGGCCGCCTGGCTTGGTGCCGAGGTTTCGGCGTATGCAGCGGCGACCGGCGCCTTTGAAATAGATCCAGCAGACCGGGAGACCGCACGTCTCTTCTATCGGACGGTGTTCGCGGCATCCGAGACGGTTGCGGCCGATTGGAATGGCGACCTCGCGAACTGCATCCCAGGAAGTGTCTCCGATGCCTATCAGCAGGCAACCATCCGACGCGTGAATTGGTTTCGGGCAATGGCCGGCGTGCCAGCGGATATCGCCCTCGACGCGGCCTTCAGCGTTAAGGCCCAGCAAGCGGCGCTGATGATGTCGTCCAATGAACAGCTGAGCCACGATCCGCCCGGTTCATGGTCATGCTATAGCCCTGACGGTGCCGAGGCGGCTGGGAATTCGAATCTCTCGCTCGGAAATGCGGGGCCCGATGCGGTCTTCAGTCAGTTCCGAGACACTGGCGCCTCGAACGCTCGTGTGGGGCATCGTCGCTGGATCCTCTATCCCCAGACTCAGCGCATGGGCGCAGGCAGCGTGCCGGGCGCGGACGGTCAGTGGGCGGCCAATGCGCTTTGGGTCTTCGACGAGCATGCCTGGGATGCGCGACCACCAGTTCGAGATGGTTTGATCGCCTGGCCGCCACCTGGATACGTCCCCTATCAGACTCTGTTTCCACGATGGTCGCTGTCTTATGACGATGCCGACTTCTCCTCGGCGAGCGTGACCATGACGCATGAAGGGGTGCCGGTCGCGGTTCAGGTCGAGCCCTATTTCGAGGGTTACGGGGAAAATACCCTGGTCTGGATGCCCGAACCTTATCAGGATGGCGAAACCTGGAGTCGCCCTGATGCCGACGAGCAGTATCAGGTGACGGTCAGCGACGTGATCGTCGACGGGGCGAGTCGCGATTTCGTCTATGAAGTGACGGTTTTCGACCCTGACGTGAAGGGGGCGGATTATCGGCCACAAACGATCACGGGGCCGAGCAATCTGCAGCTGGGTTCTGCGGCGGAGTTCGACTTTAGCAGCGTCGCTGGCGCGACCGGTTATCAGTGGCGTCTGGCAGGCGCGAGCCTCTACAGGGCCTACCACGACGCCGAGTCGGGCCTCGGCGACCTGGAGGCTGACGACTCCTCGGGCTATGCGGTCGTCACTCAGGAGCGTGCGGCGAGCGGTGCAGCGTCCTTTCATTTTGCTCATCCGCGACCGCCTGGCGATGCGGTTCTGACATTCGCCCCGACCTTTGTGCCCAGGCCCGGAGCGCAGCTGGTGTTTTCGAGCTGGCTCGGCTGGGCCACGGAGAACCAGGTCGCCACCCTGGAGGTCTCGGAAGATGATGGTCTGTCGTGGAGCCCACTGTGGGAGTTGCCCGGCAATGACAGCGCTCAGGCGGGAGGTTTTGCTCAAACGACCGTTTCGCTGGACGATTATGCGGGTCGCGCGATCCGTTTGCGTTTCGACTACCGTTATCTTGGCGGTATCTACTATTTCCAGACGCATGCGAATGCCGGCTGGTTCATCGACGATATCGAGCTGGTCGAGGTGGATGCGCTTTCGGCTGGCGATCCCCAGTCGACCGATACGGACTCCAGTTTCACGTTCGTCCCCGCGAAAGCCGGATCACTGCTCGTCCAGGTACGTCCGCTGCTCTTCGGGGACTATCCAGGCGAATGGAGCCCCGTCGAGACCCTTGTGGTGAGCGGCGATACGACGACCGATCGCGATTCGACCGACTGGAGGGTGGCCGAGATCTACGTGGCCACGCTCGGTTATGCGCCCGATCACCAGGGTCTGCAATACTGGGTCGACAACATCGAGACCCTGCCGAAGTGGACCCCCGAAACGGTTGCACAGAGCTTTTTCGATCAGCCGCTGGTTCAAGCGCAATATCCTGCGGAAGCCGGTGACGAGGCTTTGATCGAGGCGCTCTATCGCAACCTTTTCGGTCGCGAGGTCGACTCCGAAGGTCTAGCCTATTGGCTTGATGAGCTCGGTCAGGGGCGTATGGCGCGCAACCAGATGATCATCGCTTTGATCAATGGAGGTTGGGCCAACACCAGTCCCGAGGCACAGTTGGATATGCTGCGTTTCGGTAACCGCATTCGGGTCGCGCTGGCCTTCGCCCAATATCAGGCGGACCATGGGATCCTGTACGCCGAGCTCAGCGCCGCCGATCGGGAGTCCCTGCGTCAGGCCGGTCGCGACATCCTTCTCGGCGTGACTTCGGAGGCCGATACGCGCGAGGCGGCCATCGCCGAGATTCCCTCGCGGTTGGCCGCTCTTGTTGACTGATTCGTCTGATTGACTCAAGACCCTTGGCGCAGAAGCGATGTCTGGACATGGTGGGGCGCGTTTGAGCAGGTCTTCATCATCGCTCATGAGTCGGGATGTCGGGCGGTTTCGCATCCTTCTCGCCGTCATCTTACCGTTTCTTTCTCTGACGGGCTGCGAGCGTGGGTCCGATGAGGATGCAACCACCACCTTGCGCTGGTACGTCTTCAAGGAGCAGTCCGGCGCCTTCGAGCAGGCGGCCGGGCGTTGCTCGAAGGCGTCCGGTGGACGCTACCGCCTGAAACTGGAATACCTGCCCACGGACGCCGATCTGCAGCGCGAGCTGCTGGTGCGGCGTCTTGCGGCGGGCGACCGGGACATCGACCTCATCGGCATGGACGTCATCTGGACCGCCGAATTCGCCGAGGCGGGCTGGATCCTGCCATGGCCCGATGACCGGGCGAACCGGGTGCGAGCGGGGTGCATCGCCGGTCCGCTCGCCAGTGGTTCCTACCAAGGCCGTCTCTGGGCCGCCCCATTTACCACCAATACCCAGCTGCTCTGGTACCGCACCGACCGGGTGTCCGAGGCGCCGCCGACCTGGGACGCCATGATCGACGCGGCCGAGTCGATCGGCCCGGGCGGTCTGATCCAGGCCCAGGGCGAGCGCTACGAGGGGCTGACCGTCTTCTTCGTCTCGCTGCTCGTCTCGGCCGGCGGCTCCGTGCTGGACGAGAGCGGCCGCCGGGTCTCGCTGGAGACGGGGCCGACACGCCGGGCGCTGGAGGTGATGCGGCGTCTGGCACGATCGCCCGCCTCGGATCCGTCTCTGGCCAGCCGTCGCGAGGACCAGTGCCGTCTGGCCTTCGAGAGTGGTGACTCGGCCTTCATGTTCAACTACACCTATGTCTGGCCGAGCGCTCGGGCCAATGCGCCCGAGGTCGCCGAGCACATGGGCTGGGCGCGCTGGCCCGCCGTGGATCCGAGTCGTGCGAGCCGGGTGAGCGTCGGTGGAATCAACCTCGGCGTTGGGGCCCACGGCCGGCATCCGGACCTGGCCTTCGAGGCCGCCGAGTGTCTGGCCTCGGAGCAGAACCAGCGCCTGGCCGCCCGGCTGGGCGGTCTGCCGCCGACCCTGTCCAAGCTCTATGACGACCCCGAGGTTCGGGACGTCTTTCCCTTCGCCGAGGTGCTGCGCGCGACCCTGGCGGACGCGGTCCAGCGGCCGCGCACCCCGCTCTACAGCGACATCTCCATCGCCATCTCCCGCACCCTGCATCCCTTGAGCGAGATCGATCCCGAGCGCGACGTCGAGCGGCTGCGCCAGGCGGTGCGGCGCGCGCTGAATTCGGAGGGTCTGCTGTGAGCCGATTCGGCCTGGACGAACGCCGGCTCGGCTGGCTGCTGTGCGCGCCGGCGGTGCTGGCGATGCTGCTGGTGACGGCCTATCCCATCGGCTATGCGGTCTGGCTGTCGCTGCATCGCTACGATCTGCGCTTTCCGGACCGCCAGTCCTTCGTCGGGCTGGCCAACTATGCGAGCGTCCTGACCTCGGAGGTCTGGTGGCGCTCGGTCTTCAATACCCTCTTGGTCACGGCCGGCTCGGTCGCCGTCGAGCTGCTGCTCGGGTTCGCCCTGGCCCTGGTGATGCATCGGGCACTGGTCGGACGCATCGCGGTGCGGACCGCCTCCCTGGTGCCCTATGCCATCATCACGGTCGTGGCGGCACTGGGCTGGCGCTTCGCCTTCGATCCCACCACCGGGTTCGTCAATGCCCTGCTGGGGATCGACCAGGCCTGGCTCTCCGAGCGCTGGTCGGCCTTCTTCGTCATCATCGCCACCGAGATCTGGAAGACGACCCCCTTCGTCGCCCTGCTGCTCCTGGCCGGGCTGACCCTGGTGCCGCCGGATCTCATCCGCGCCGCCCGGGTCGACGGGGCGACGGCCTGGCAGCGGCTCCGCTACATCACCTTGCCGCTGATGAAACCGGCCATCCTGGTCGCGCTGCTGTTCCGCACCCTGGACGCCTTTCGCATTTTCGACACCATCTACGTTCAGACGCGCGGCGCCCAGGATACCGAGTCGGTTTCCATCCTGGCCTATCAGGCGCTGATCGCACGGCTCAACCTGGGGCTGGGCTCGGCGGTTTCGGTGCTCATCTTCATCGGCACACTCCTGATCGCGCTCTTCTATGTGCGTCTGTTCGGCTCCGACGTGCTGGGACGGGCAGGGGAGAGGCGATGAGCGGGAAGTCAGTCGAGACCCAGGGCTCGCTGTCCGAGCGTCTCTTCTGGCGCTTCACCGTGCTGGTGCTCGTCCTCTATGCCCTGCTGCCGGTCGCCTGGCTGACATCGCTCTCGCTCAAGCCGGCCGGCGACCTGACCGACCGGCGCTTCTTTCCGCGCACGATCAGCCTGGAGCACTATGCCGCCGTCCTGACCGATCCCCAGTTTCCGGCGGCACTGGGCAACTCGCTGGGGATCGGGCTCATCGCCACCGGGATTTCGGTCGCGCTCGCCACCCTGGCGGCCTATGCCATCGTCCGGCTGCGTTTTCCCGGACGCCGGGCGGTGCTGATCGGTGCGTTGGCGGTCGCCATGTTCCCGCCCATCGCCGTCATCGGCCCGCTGTTCGACCTCTGGCGGCTGCTCGGCCTGTTCGATACCTGGCTTGGTCTTATCCTGCCCTATATCAGCCTGACCCTGCCGCTCGCCATCTGGACCATCGCCGCCTTCTTTCGCGAGATCCCCTGGGAGCTGGAGCAGGCCGCCCGCGTCGACGGCGCGACCCGGATGCAGGCCTTCCGGCTCGTCATCCTGCCCCTGGTCGCGCCCGGCGTCTTCGCCTCCGCCATCCTGGTCTTCATCTTCGCCTGGAACGACTTCCTCTTCGCCGCGGCCCTGACCTCGACCACCGATTCGCGTACCGTTCCCGTCGCCATCGCCTTCTTCACCGGCAGCTCGCGCTTCGATCAACCGACCGGCTCCATCGCCGCCGCCTCGGTGCTGGTGACCCTTCCGGTGGTGGCGCTCGTCCTGGTGTTCCAGCGCCGCATCGTCGCTGGACTGACGGCTGGGGCGGTGAAGGGGTAGTTGCGTGCGGGGCACAGACACCTGTCCGAAACGGAGACATCATGGCTGAGATCATCCTTGAGGGCGTCACCAAGCGGTTCGCCGACGGCACCGTCGCCGTGCGTGACGCGACCTTCACCGTTCGCGATGGCGAACTCTTCATCCTGGTCGGCCCCTCGGGGTGCGGCAAGTCGACCCTGCTCAACATGATCGTGGGCCTGGAGGAGATGAGCGGCGGCGATCTGCGCGTCGACGGTCGCTCCATGCGCGGCGTGGATCCCAAGGACCGCGACATGGCGATGGTCTTCCAGAGCTATGCCATCTATCCGCACATGAGCGTGCGCGAGAACATCGCCTTTCCGCTCAAGCTGGCGAAGGTGTCGGCGGAGGAGACCGCGTTGCGGGTGAGCCAGGTTGCCGAGATGCTGGGACTCTCCCTGCTCCTGGACCGCAAGCCGGAGACGCTCTCCGGCGGACAGCGTCAGCGCGTCGCCATGGGGCGGGCCATGGTGCGGCGCCCCAAGGTCTTCCTGCTCGATGAGCCACTGTCCAACCTGGACGCCCAGTTCCGAGGCCAGATGCGCGCCGAGCTGGCACGTCTTCAGCGCCGGCTCGGCGTGACCACGGTCTACGTGACGCACGATCAGACCGAGGCCATGACCCTCGGCGACCGCGTGGCCATCCTGCGCGCCGGGGAGGTCCAGCAGGTGGCGACGCCACGCGAGCTCTATTCGGCTCCGGCCAACCTCTTCGTCGCCGGCTTCATCGGCACGCCGCCCATGAATCTGCTGCCGGCGAGGATCGGGGACGATCGATTGTCTTTTGCCACGGCCGAAATATCGCTGACGCTCGATGAGCGGGCTGCGATCGATCTGCCGAATGGCCCCCTGATCGTGGGGATCCGTCCCGAGTCCCTGGTGCCGGTAGATGACGCGGAAGCGACGTCCTCGTTGCGCGGCACGGTCGATCTGGTGGAGTGGCTGGGCTCGGAGCTCTTTGTCCACCTGGATCTGGGAACGGCTGGGCTCGAGTCGCCAGCAGCCCTGGCTGCTGCGGGCGTGACTTCCTCGGCGGGTGTGCAACGATTGATCGCGCGCCTGGATCCGGATGCCTCGTTCGAGAGAGGTCAGACGCTCGGGCTAGGCGTTTCTCTAGCCAGCCTGCATCTCTTCCACCCCGAGACAGGTGACCAGGTACGCGCGACGGTCTGATCGATCGCGCTCGATACCCGGATAGACTCCTCGTGAGCGCCTTCCCCGAGTCGTCCGATCAGTGGGCGAACCGGCTCACCACGCCAGACATGGACGCGTGGGAGGATTCGAGTTCGCGGATCAGCGAACCTAGATCGACCATGGCGCCGGCGATCTCGGTCGATTCCTTCTTTACCTCCTGGACGTCCTCGGAGATCGTCATGGAGGTTGCATTCTGTTGTTCCGCCGAGCTCGATATCAGCGCCATCTGTCCGCGGATCGCCTGGATCTGCTCGTGGAGGCTCTCGATATTGCGTAGCGATCGCTCGCTGTTCGACGAGGTTTGCTGGCCCGTCTCCCGGATGCTTTCCATGACCCCTTGTAGCTGCTCCGCCTCGCTCTTGATGCCGGCGAGGACCTGTCCGATCTCACCTGTCGCCTCCTTGCTGCGGATCGCCAGCTGTCTGACCTCGTCGGCCACGACCGCGAATCCGCGTCCACTCTCCCCGGCGCGCGCGGCCTCGATCGCGGCATTGAGCGCGAGCAGGTTCGTTTGCTCCGAGATGGCGTTGACGCTGTCCAGGATCTGAACGATGGACTGTGTCTTGACGTTGAGGCTTTCGGTCGCGGCGAAGGCGCGGTCGTTGATCTTCACCAGATCCTCGATCGATTGCTGGGCGCCCTGGTTCATCGCGCGCGCCTGCCCCGAAAGCTCGCTGAATTCCTGTGCGCTTTCAAGGGATTCGTTCGCGGCCTGGCGGATCTGCTGCGCCTTGTCGGTCAGGTCTTGAGTCGCCTCGGCGATCTCCTGCAGTGCGCTGTCCGACTGCTTGACCACCTCATCGACTTGATTGGAGACCTTTTCGAGCCGAAGGATACCGCCGCTCATGAACTGGACGCCCTGAACCAGATGCTCGACGACGGATGCGAGATTCGAGGCCATGCGGTCGATCGCGCGCGAGATGGAGCCCAGCTCGTCTCTCGAGGTGTCGTCGATACTGACCGTGAAATCGCGGGTTTCGGTGATGCGGTCCAGGGTGGATCTGATGCGCTCGATCTTGCGCGTGAGCTTGAGCGTGACGGCCACTGAGATCCCGACGATAAGGGCCAGCAGGATCACGGCGACCAGGCCGGTCGTGATCACCGCCAGCTTCGCCCCGGAGCGGTGCTGTTCCATCTCGGCGACGATGATCGTCTTGACCTCGTCCATGACCGATTTGACCTTTCCGATCTGGCCGGTTGCGGTCTTGAACCAATCGGCCGGGGCCGGGTAGTCGGAGGGATTCAGGTGGCCGTTATCATCGAGCAGACGTTTCAGCACCTGCTTCATCCTGGTCCCCGTATCCGATTCCAGGATGGTGGCGAAGGGCTCAGCGAATTCGGGCGTCGCCACCGTTCCGAACAGGCTCTCGGCGCGGTGCAGGTCGGAGACATAGATCCGTAACGCCTGCTTGGCGGCCGGGTCGATCTCCTGAGCCGCCAGGATTCCGTTCACCTTGCCGCGGATCTGCCCCAGCTTCTCCTTGACCTCGGAAAGGTGCAGCGACATCAGCAGCTGTCGACGCGCCAGCGGGTTGTCGACGTTGACAATGAAGCGCACGAAGAGATCGGCGGCATGGGCGTTGACGTCGGAATAATATTGGAAGGCACCTGTGCCATTGCGTGCATCGACCTGGGTGCGAATGATTTCCTGTTTCTTGACCAGAGCGAGGAGCTGGTCCACCCCCTTGGCCAGATCCGGGTAGGGCAGTCCGCGAGCGTCGACCAGAGCGCGGATACGATCGATGGCCGCATTCGCCTTCTTTCTCTGTGCGAGGATCCGTTGGTGCAGTGTCGTGGATCCCGACCCGATGTAGCCTGCCGAGAGACCCCGCTCGACCGCGAGATGATGCGCGATGTCATCGATCCCATAGGCGTAATCGACGAGTCGCTCATTGATTTCGGCCTTTGCATAGCGATCGAAATCTTGAGTGATCAGGGTTCCCGAGAGCGCCATCAGCGAAACGAAGGCGATCGAAAGGATGGTGATCAGCGTGGCCTTCAGGCTCAGATGATTGAACATGGACATCTCGAATTCCTGGGTCTACTTCGTGGTCGAAATCAGCGCGGCGTATGCGTTTTGTTGAATGCATCGGGCCGGAAGATACGCGCGGAACCCAATGTCTCCAGTCGCCTGTCGGATCTGTTCGTGAATCCGTTATGGGGAGAAAAAACGGATCTTTTTTTCTAGGCCGTTGAATGGGAGTGTTTTTACCTGGCGCTACGATGCTCGAGTTGCCACGAATCGGATCGTCCGGCGAGTTCCTCTCGCTCGGTTCATGGATTGGCGATGTGGTTTATTGTGGTCTTTTTGTGTTCGTTCAATGACCCGGAGGCATTCGCCGTGACTGGCGGTCTGCCGACGGCATCACCGCCGTGCGGGACGCGACCGTCACCGTTCGCGACGGCGAGCTCTTCGTCCTGGTTGGGTTTCGGGGTGCGGCAAGTCGACCCTGCTCAAGATGATCGTGGGTCTGGAGGGGATGAGTGGTGGCGATCTGCGGGTCGACGGTCGGTTCATGCGCGGCGTGGATCCCAGGGACCGCGGCATGGCGATGGTCTTCCAGAGCTATGCCATCTACCCGCACATGAGCGTGCGTGAGAATATCGCCTTTTCGCTCAAGCTGGCGAAGGTGCCGGCCGAGGAGACCGAGTCGCGCGTGAGTCAGATCGCCGAGATGCAGGGACTCTCCGTACTCCTGGACCTGGGAAGGGTTCGGATCGAGTCTCCACCAGCCCTCGTCACTGTCGGGCTGAACGTCTCGGCGGGTGCCTCACGGCTGATCGTGCGCCTGGATCCGAACGACCCGATTCAGACAGGCCAAACCCTGGGGTTGGGTGTCGATCTATCCGGCCTGCATCTCTTCCACCCCGGGACCGGCGTCAATCTGCGCACGGCCTGATCGCGTGGCACTACGGAGCTCCATGTCTTTCGATGTCTTTTTCCTACTCGGCGCCGGCTTCCTCGGTGGTGTCCTCAACTCGATCGCGGGAGGAGGCAGCTTCATCACCTTTCCCGCGCTCCTCTGGGCCGGCGTACCGCCCATCAGCGCCAATGCCACCAATACCTTTGCATCCTGTGCCGGCTACCTGAGCGGTACGCTCGCCTTCCGCGAGGATCTCCGAGCGGAAAAGGCGGCCCTCGCGGGGCTGTTGGTCATGAGCCTCGCCGGAGGAATCCTCGGCGCCTGGCTACTGATGCAGACGCCGGAAGCACGCTTCCGCGAGGCGATCCCCTGGCTCATGCTCATCGCGACCTTACTGTTCGCCTTCGGCGGCAGGCTCAACGGCGTCTTCAAGGCGGTCGCCGCTCGTCACCGCCATGCCTCAAGCCTTGGCCGTATCCTTCAGCAGTTCATGCTGCTCGCGGTCTGCATCTACGGCGGATTCTTCAACGCTGGCCTGGGCATCATTATCCTCAGCTACCTTGTCCTGGCCGGACACACCAACATCAACACCATGAACGGCCTCAAACTCTTGGCCTCATCCGCCGTCTCAATCATCGCCATCGCGCTCTTCGTCTGGGAAGGCGCGATCGCGTGGCGGGAAGGGGTCCTTGTTTTGCTCGGCACGCTCGCGGGTGGCTACGCCGCAGCCCATCTATCGCGCAAACTCCCGCAGGCACAGGTGAGGACCTTCGTCCTCGTGGCGAGCGTAGCGATCACCGGCTATTTCTTCTTCGAGACGTATGGAGCTTGATGCGACCTGTGTACGCGCGTTAGATCACTTCCGCTGCAAAGCCTTCCTCCTTGATGGCGGCGATCAGCGCCTCGGGATCGGCTCTGCCGGTGACGATGGCCTGCTTGTCCTCGAGGCTGACCTCGGCCTGGTCCACGCCGGGCACCTGCTGCAGCGCCTTGGTCACGGCGCCGACGCAGTGCATGCAGCTCATTCCTGTGACTTGGATCGTCGTTTTCATGGCATGTCTCTCTATGGTTCGTGTGGAATATCAGATTTTTGACGGCACCGCCGGTCAGGAGGCGGACGGGATCATCGGGTCTGCGAGCGTCTCGTCTGGCCCCGACTCGGCCCGCTCCGCCAGCGCGACCGGCCTCAACCGACGCAGCCGCAAGCTGTTGGAGACGACGAAGAGGCTGGAGAACCCCATCGCCACCCCGGCGATCATGGGGTGGAGGTGCAGCCCGAGCGCCGGGTAGAAGACGCCGGCGGCGAGCGGGATGAGCAGGATGTTGTAGAAGAAGGCCCAGAAGAGGTTGCCGCGAATGGTGCGCAGCGTGCGGCGCGCCACGTCGAGCGCGGTGACCACGCCGCCGAGGTCGTTGCGGGTCAGGGTGACGTCCGCCGCCTCGATGGCGATGTCGGTGCCGCTGCCGACGGCGATGCCGACCTCGGCCTGGGCGAGCGCGGGCGCATCGTTGATGCCGTCGCCGACGAAGGCTACGCGCCGTCCGGCGCGCTGCAGTTCCTGCACGGCCGCCGCCTTGCCGTCCGGCAGCACCTGGGCCTTGATCTCCTCGATGCCCGCCTGGCGCGCGATCGCCTCGGCCGTGCGCTGCGCGTCGCCGGTGATCATCGCCACCCGCAGACCGCGCTTGCGCAATGCCTGGATCAGCGCGGGCGCCTGGGCTTTCAGCGGATCCGCAACCGCGAGCAGCGCCCGTGCCTCGCCGTCGACGGCGAGATAGATCGGGGTGCGCCCGGCGGCGGCCAGACGCTCGGCCTGTCGCTCCAGCGCCTCGGTGGGGATCTGCTCGCGCCGCAGCAGACGCTCGGCGCCGAGTTGAACGCTCCGGCCATTCACGCGGCCCTGCACCCCGTAGCCGGGCAGGGCCTGGAAGTCCTCGACGTCCGCCAGCTCGAGTCCCTGCTCCTTCGCGGCCGCGACGATGGCGGCACCGAGCGGATGCTCGCTGTGCGTCTCCAGCGCGGCGGCGAGCGCCAGGGCGGAGGCGGTATCGCCGTCGACGGCCTCGAGGTCGGTCAGGCGCGGGCGGCCCTCGGTCAGGGTGCCGGTCTTGTCGAAGACGACCGTATCCACATGGGAGAGCGTCTCCAGGGCTTCGCCCTTGCGGTAGAGCACGCCCAGCTCGGCGGCGCGTCCGGAGCCGACCATAATGGCGGCCGGTGTGGCGAGTCCCATGGCGCAGGGGCAGGCGACCACGAGGACGGAGACGGCGCTGACCAGTGCCAGCGTGATCGCCGGCGGCGGGCCGAGGGTCAGCCAGACGAGGAAGGTGATGGTCGCGGTCAGCAGGACCAGCGGCGTGAAGACGCGCACCACGCGGTCCGCCAGCCCCTGGATCGGCAGCTTGGACCCCTGGGCGCGCTCGACCAGACGGACGATCTGGGCCAGCACGGTGTCGCGGCCGACCTGGGTTGCCGTGATCCGCAGCGCCCCGTGCTGGTTGATGGTCGCGCCGACGACCCTGTCACCGGCGTGCTTGGCCACCGGCAGCGGCTCGCCGGTCAGCATGGATTCGTCGACGTGGCTGCTGCCCTCGCGGACCTCGCCGTCGACCGGGATGCGCTCGCCGGGCCGCACGACCAAGAGCTCGCCGGCATGTACTTGCGCGACCGGCACCTCGACCTCGGTGCCGTCGCGCAGCACGCGCGCGGTCTTGGCCTGCAGCCCGATGAGCTTCTTGATCGCGCTCGAGGTGCGGCCCTTCGCCAGTTCCTCGAGGTACTTGCCGAAGAGGATGACCGTGATGATGACGGCCGCCGAGTCGAAATAGACATTGCGCGCCTCGGGCGGGAAGAGGGACGGCGCGAGCACCACGGCGAGGCTGTAGGCCCAGGCGGCGCTGGTGCCGGTCATCACCAGGCTGTTCATGTCCGGCGACAGGTGCCGGAAGGCGATCAGACCGGGGCGGAAGAAACGGCGGCCGGGGCCGAGCAGCACGGCCGTGGTGAGTAGCGCCTGCACCCCATTCCAGACCGTCATCGGAGCGATCGCGCCCAGTCGTTGGGCGAGGCCCGGGATCATGTCCGCACCCATCGAGAGCACCAGGACCGGCAGGGTCAGAGCGACGGCCAGCCAGAGGTCGCGGCGCATCGCGCGGCGCTGGTCCTGATGGGCGTCCTCGGCCTCCGCGCCAACGCCTTCATCGTTCAGCGGACGGGGCTCGTAACCGGCCTCGGCGATCGTCTGCGCGATCCCGGCCGGGCTCAGCATTTCCCGCAGATAGCGCACCGTGGCGCGCTCGGTCGCGAGATTGACGCTGGCTTGCACGACGCCCGGCAGTTTCCCCAAGGCGCGCTCGACCCGCGCGGAGCATGCCGCGCAGGTCATGCCGCCGACGCCGATCTCGTGTTCCTCGATGACCGGCGTATAGCCGGCCTCGGTGATGGTCTGGACGATGGTTTCGGGCTGGAGCGCGGCCGGATCGAAGCGCAGACTCGCCCGCTCGGTCGCCAGATTGACGCTCGCCTCGGAGACCCCGGGCAGCTTCCCCAGGACGCGTTCGACGCGCGACGAGCAGGACGCGCAGGTCATGCCCTGGACGCTGAGTTCGAGCGGCTTCAGCTGGGCCTGTTTGGAGGTCTCGGTGCCGGCTGCGGCCGGCGGGGCCGTATTGGTGGTCATTGATCCTCTCCGTTCAGGGCGCCGAGAATCGGGCAGTCAACCGTCGTCGCACGGTGGCCGGGGCAGTGCTCGGCGAGCCCGGCCAGGGCCTCGCGCATGCGTTCGAGGTCGCGGATGCGCTGCTCGATATCTGCGATCTTGGCCTGCGTCAGCGCCTTGACCTCGCCGGCGCTCGCGGCCGGGTCGCCGCTGAGCGCCAACAGCTCCGCGATCTCGCCGAGCGAGAAGCCGAGCGCCTGGGCGCGGCGGATGAAGCGCAGCCGCCGCACGATGCCCGGTTCATAGAGCCGATAGCCGGCCTCGCTGCGCTGTTGCGGCGCGATGAGTCCAAGCCGCTCGTAGTAGCGCAGCGTCTCCACGCTCAGGTCGGCCTGCTTGGCGAGCTTGCCGATGGTCAGTGGATGCATCGTCGATACCTCGTGATTGCGCTGGCTCGGCGCGGAGGGCCATGAGTGTGTCGCGAAAAGTCTAGACCCTGTAGTCGACTACAGGGTCAAGTGGTTCCTCGGTAGGGGGCAAGGTTTGGTGAGCCGAAATCCCCGCAGCGACACATCGGCATCGCTGTCCCCGACCGCCGTAGTGAGGCGGCTACCCTCATCCCCGGCCAAGACCTAAAGGTGTCGACGCAGATCGGTCCGTTTTGGCGACGGCGGGAGCTTAAATCGGACGCGTTTTGAGCCGATACGTCAGCGATTTTCCTTCCTCGGCCCGCGCTCTGGAGTGGCGGGTGCTGCTGTGGCTGCGGCGCTCCCGCACCCGCATCGACGGCATCTTGGCGCTCCTGGTCATCGCTTGCACGCTGTCCTTCGACTTGATCATCGGTGTCGGCGCCGGTGCGCTTGGGGCGGTGCTGCTCTTTCTTCGCGATCAGATTCGTGCCCAAACCATCCACAGCCGCAGCACAGGGCGCGCGGTGCGCTCGATGGGCTTGCGCAGCGAGGAGGACCTCGCACTGCTCGACGAGCACGGCGATCGTATCGTCTACATCGAGCTGCGCGGGCACTTGTTCTTCGGCACGGTCGATCGTCTCTTCACCGAGCTTGCCACGCTGCTGGAGCGCCCCGTCTGGATCGTCGTCAATATGCGCCGCGTGCAATCCATCGACCTGACAGCGCTTGATCTTTTTCGCCAGATGAAGCTACGCCTGCGCAGTTACGGCGGGTACATGTTATTCGCGAACATTCACCGTGGCGCGGCGCATGCACGCAAGATGGACAAGCTCCTGCGCTCCTTCGCTCCTGGCTACGTCCAGGCCGAGATCAAGACCAGCTTCAAGAGCACGGACAAGGCGTTGGAAGCCGCGGAGGATATGCTCTTGACCGAGCTGGGCAGGCCGCCAGCGCCGATCGATGCGTGCGTCGCGATCGAAGACAACGCGCTCTTTTGCGGGATCGATGCCACTGTGCTGGAGACGCTGCGACCCTTGATGCAAGAATTGCAACTGCCGCGCAAGGCCAGGCCGTTTCGGGTGGGAGATTCCGGCGATGCCATCTATTTCGTCATTCGCGGTGTTGTGGACTTGCGTCTGCCGAGTGGTGTCTACCATTACAAGCGGTTGAGCAGCATCGGCCCTGGCGGCTATTTCGGTGAGACGGCCTTCGTCGATCCGGGGCCGCGCTCGGCCGATGCCGTCGTCACGCGCGATGCCACACTGCTCATGCTGAGCCGCGCCAAGATTGGGGATCTCGCCGACCGCACGACGGATGCTGCCGCGGTCGTCTTGCTGTTGCGGCTCGCGTGCTCCCTGCCCATCATCTGCGCCGATCCCGAGCCGAGATTCGTCGCCTCGAGCATTGGTGAGTGTCGCATCGGAATTGGCTTGGGATAGATCTAGGGCGTGTCATCAATTCCTCGATCGTGCCATGATTCTCGTCCATCATGATCGAAACATTGAGGAGAGCCGAGATCGCACAACGCCGCCATGCCCTGCGCGATGACCAATGGGAGCGCATCAAAGACCTGTTGCCAGGGCGCCCTGGCCACGTTGGTGTCACCGCCCGCGATAATCGCTTGTTTGTCGAGGCGGTTATTTACCGCTATCGCACGGGCATTCCGTGGCGCGATCTGCCGGCACGGTTTGGTGATTTTCGCGTCGTGCACACCCGTTTCTCGCGCTGGGCACGGCGTGGTGTCTGGCAGCACGTGTTCGAGATTCTGGGCGCAGATGCAGACAACGAATACGCCATGCTCGACAGCACCATCGTGCGCGCTCATCAACACAGTGCAGGAGCTCCCAAAAAAAGGAGAGCAAGCCATCGGGCGCAGCAAAGGCGGATTGAGCACGAAGATTCATGCTCGAACCGATGCCTTAGGTAATCCGACGGGTTTTTATCTAACGGGAGGACAGGCCTCGGATTTGGTCGGTGCCGATCACTTGCTGGTCGATCTGGAGGTCGAAGCACTGCTCGCGGACAAGGCCTATGATGCGAATGAGCGGGTGCTTGATGTGTTGGAAGCGTAAAGTGGACCCTAAAAATCGGACAGTCATTTAAGTTGTCAGGCCGGCACGAAAGGGTTGATCACAATGGGTGAAGCAAAGCGCAAAACCTACGCCGCCGCGTTCAAAGCCAAAGTGGCCTTGGAGGCCATCCGTGGGGTGAAAACCGTCAACGAGATTGGCCAGGAGCACGGTGTGCACCCGGTTCAAGTTGGGCAATGGAAGAAGGAGATCTTGGAGCACGCCGGCACGCTGTTCGAGACCAAACGGGGGCGCAAACCTGCGGATGATCAGA
>NZ_AFWT01000007.1 GCF_000224065.1 Thiorhodococcus drewsii AZ1 | reverse complement strand
TGCCGGCGTGCTCCAAGATCTCCTTCTTCCATTGCCCAACTTGAACCGGGTGCACACCGTGCTCCTGGCCAATCTCGTTGACGGTTTTCACCCCACGGATGGCCTCCAAGGCCACTTTGGCTTTGAACGCGGCGGCGTAGGTTTTGCGCTTTGCTTCACCCATTGTGATCAACCCTTTCGTGCCGGCCTGACAACTTAAATGACTGTCCGATTTTTAGGGTCCACTTTAATGCGCCGACTATCGGCGTGCAATTAATTGTACAACTACGATTAGAAGGCCAGGCCAATGAACACAATGACGTACTCCGAAGCCCGCAGCAAGTTGGCTGATACGATGGAAAAAGTATGTGATGACCATGCGCCGATGATTATTACTCGGAAAAATTCCCGCTCGGTAGTTATAATTTCCCTTGATGATTACCAAGCCCTTGAAGAAACAGCTTATTTGATCCGTAGCCCAAAAAACGCACGGCGCTTGCTGGAATCTATTGCCGAGCTTGAGAGTGGTGGTAGCTCGGAGAGGAATCTCCGTGAATGAAGCTGATTTTTGCAGAGAACGCGTGGGACGATTACCTCTATTGGCAATGCGCCGACAAAAGGCTACTGAAACGGATCAATTTGCTCACTCAAGACATTCAGCGCTCCCCGTTTGAAGGGATTGGCAAACCGGAACCTTTGAAGCACGCGCTGTCTGGCTACTGGTCGAGGCGCGCAAACGACGAACACCGCATTGTTTACAAAGTCGAAGATAACTCCCTTTTCATCGCTCAACTTCGACATCACTACTGATTCTGTCTGCACATAAAGAATAAGAGGTAGGGTGTCAGGCGCAAGCCAAGAACCGTCCCCCACGGCCACCGCGCCTGCGGCGGCTACACGTTGAAGGTGATTCGCAAGCACTTCGGCCTTTCGCATCGGCCGACTCGAGCATCGCCTGACCAAACCCAGAACCCCACAGACCAATGGCACGGTTGAGCGTTTCAATGGGCGCATCGCCGAGGTGCTGGCCACCACACGGTTCGACTCTTCACAGAGCCTGGAGCAAACCATCACCCGCTACGTCCAGGTCTACAACCAACACATTCCGCAAAAAGCACTCAGGCACATCGCCCCGATTCAAACCCTCAAGGATTGGGCCAAGAAGCGCCCAGAACTATTCAAAAAACGGGTATATAATCTTAGGGGACTTGACATTCTAGATCTAGAAACTTTGGCTGGGCGGCTGCGCCGTCCATTGCATGTTAAGCGTTGAACAATGCTGTAATCGGCGAACCTTCTCAAACTAAGCGAATAGGAACCTTGATGATGCGAAAGAGCAACGTTTCACTTAGTCTTCTCGCCTCCGCCATCATTTCTAACATGGCGCCAGCGGACTACTTAGGGCCATCACCTTATCTATCATTCGATGACGTATCTGCTGGCGCTTCGATTAGCCCCTTTTCCGATACCACTTTCCTGAACTTCTATATAGAAAATTTTGAAGACGGCAATCTAAATACACCTGGTGTAACTTTGCGTGAGTTTGCAAGCACCAATATTACTACTGCGTATAGTGATTCCGTCGATGGAGATGACGGGACAATTGATGGGCTCGCAACTGGCTCGACTAGAAGCCTCTTTTCAGATTTCAAAACCAGTAGTCTTACCTTCGATTTTTCTGCTAGCGCGCTTGATGGCTCGTTGCCTACGCATGCCGGCATTGTTTGGACTGATGTAGGCAGAAACAATGGTGGAACACCTCTCTCATCGGATTTAAGCGAAAACACTATATTCGAAGCATTCGACCAATTCGGAAACTCCTTGGGAGTATTCGGCCCTTTCTCCCTTGGTGATTCGAGTATCTCACGGACGACAAGTGAGGATCGTTTCATTGGAGTTGTTAACATAAACGGTATTTCGGCAATTAGAATCTCAATGCCCGGAAAGAACAACTGGGAGGTGGATCATCTACAGTATGGGACCGTATTACTGCCAGATACTAGCAGCAAAAAGCCCGAAATCAGCGTTAAGGGCGGCTATATCAAACTTGATGTTATAGATGGTCGTTCTCCACCTGACGAGGACTGCACGGCTACGGATCACTATGGAAGAATGATATATGATCCAACCAACAACGCGCTGTTTCTTTGTGACAAGTTTGGGTGGCAAGAGAAGTAGAATTGAAGTAACCATCCCCCGGCAGAGCCGGGGGATGGTTACTTTCTGGCCCGTTAGATTCCGGGCTCGTCCAATAACGGTTCAGCTCATAGCTCGCTTCACTCGAACGATCACCTTATTCGTTCGCGAACGGCCCGAGCAGCATCGGGATGCTGTTGATGGCGGCATCGCGGGTGCTGTCGTTGGTGGTCACTCCGTGCAGGATGTTGCTGCCGATTTCGCGCAAATACTGCTGGTTCGCTCCGCTCATTTGGCTGTAGACAATGCCGTTCTCCGCCTGATAACGGGCGAAAGCCAAGGCGACCTCAATACGATTGGCAAAACGCTGCATGTCTGAGAGGGCGTCCGGGCTAGGATTCTCCCAACCGCCGTTAATCATAGCGATGATCATGTGCTGACGAGCGATCTGTCCGGTTTCGAGCTGCTGGAGCCAGTAGGTGTAGCCTTCTTGATCGGCGCCGCGACCGAACAGGTTGCGGTAGAGGGCGTCGATGAAAGAGCCATAGCCGGCCTCGGGCGGGTAAACAGATTGGACCAGAGGTTGGTCGAAGAAGCTCCCGGCGACGGTTTCTGGTGTCCATTGCGGCAGGGTGTCGATGTTGGTGACCCAGTATTGCAAGCCTTCGTTGTCGGGGGCATAGCCCATGGTGGCCATGTAGATTTCCGCGACTTTCCAGGCGGTGGACTCGCCGCGCGTTGCTGAAGAGCCAAAGGCGGCAACCGCTAGAAGAGTCTCGTCCATACTCAGGGTACAGGTAGCGGTGGTACTGCTGTCGATGCAGGCGCCACCCCAACCGATGAAGCTACTGCCGCTGGCAGGCGTGGCGGTGAGCGTGACACGGGTGCCCTGGATGTAGCTGTCCTGGCAATCGGTGCCGCAGTTGATATCACCAGGAGTGCTGGTGACCGAGCCGAGACCCACCACGACCACGTCGAGCGTTTCCTCGCCCTGAACGGTCTGGGGCTCGAAAGTGGCGATGGCCGTATTGGGGCTGGTCAGGCTCAAGGTGCAGGTGGAGGAGGTGCCAGCACAGGCGCCTTCCCAGCCTGCGAATGTCCAACCCTCTGCCGCAGTGGCGGTCAGGGTCAGACCGGTGCCGTTGGCGAAACGACTCAGGCAGAGTCCGGTGCAGTTGATACCATCTGGGCTACTTTGGACTTGCCCCTCGCCGACGATGTTGACGACCAGTGGCAGATCATCGGCCGAGACGGCCGTGAACTGAGCCAGGACGTTGCGAGCCTGATCCATGGGTACGATACAACTCGCGTTGGTAACGCTGCAGGCGCCGCTCCAGCCGCTAAAGCTGGCCCCAAGATTCGGCAAGGCGGTCAGCGTGACTTGAGTCCCGGCGGGGAAGTCCTCCTGACAGTCAACTCCGCAGAGGATGCCGGCCGGGGCGCTGGAGACGGAGCCGGGACCGGAGACGCTAACGCTCAGTGATTGCATGCCGACGGGCTCTTGGATGAAGGTCGCGGAGACGCTTTGATCTTCGGTCATGCTCAGACGACAAGCGCCAGTGCCCGTGCATGCGCCACTCCAGCCGTTAAATTCCCAAGCAGTGTCAGGGGTGGCTGTAAGGGATACACTGGTGCCTTCGTTAAACTGTGCACTGCAAGTCGTGCCGCAATCAATACCAGCTGGATTACTGGTGATGCTTCCATTTCCGATTGTTGAAGCCGCTAGGTCATAGGTGATACCAGCGGGCTCATTTCCATTCAGCGTAAGTTGGTAAGCATCATTCGTTAATTGACCACCAGCAACTACTGTGATCTGAATGTTTCCAACTATATTCTGATCCTGAGTTAGGATAACATCCTCATCGATGATCAGTTCGCCTTCACCAACTATTCCTGATGTCCAATTTGAACTGACATTGTAATAATCGATAAAAGGAGTCGCAGAGTAAGCGACCCCTGAAACCGTGAATAATAATAGACTGACAATTAGTTGTTTCATTTTACAACTCCGCTTTTGGTATCCGCATTTAACAGGTTTAAGGTTACAATTTAACAGCTTGCCATGCTTTTAGTTTTAAATGCGTCTAGAATATTAATGTAGTGGCTATAATGTGCTTACTTGAGTGGATCCGCCAAGCCCTATGATCTCTCTAACAGCATCTGGCGAAGCGTCCACATTACCGCCGACATATATGCTTTCAGGATTACAAAGATTAGATGCGCCATCTATATTTGTATTTCCAGCAACCTCTACCGAATAGCTTATAGCAATGGAACATAATACTCCATAAGCCTCATCTGGACTCCCTAAATGAGCTTCATTTTAGTCAAGCCATAAAGTTTCTCCATATACTATTGAGGTTACCGCAAGAGGTAATAAATTAGTAAGAAGAAAGGCGATAATAACATCCTCTTCCATAACGACCTCCTATTGTTTTGGACGTAAGTCGTTTAACGACAAGCAGCAGCCGCCCACAATAAGCGGAGCGAGGAACGAGCGGCGCTTATTGTGGGCGGCTAGATGCGCTTGTTAGGCTTGCGATGCTTACGTTTTCAAACCGGCTCATTTTCAATTTTCATTTAACCCTTTTAGCCGTTTTGATATTTTTGACTAATGAATATCCCATCCTGCTTGGGTACAGATATAAAGGATGGAATTTACCTCATCAACAACCAATCGGCCATAATGATGGTCATCTTTACAGTATGAGGTATCTGGATGTAACCCATTTGTAATATCTAAATCCACAAATCCTTTTCCTATAGTAATGCCGCCTCCTGTAGAAATCTCTGGTGGATCTATGACATCTGTAAGACAAGGCCCTCCAAGACACGACAAAGAGAAGCTATATTGATTGCCTCTGTTATAGTTGTTAGTAACTATCGCAGTATATAACCCAGTAGTGGAGGCAGAACTTTCAAAGACCGCAGTTGTATCGCGCTCAAGCCAGTCCAGTACTTCCGTGCCATCGGGGGCTATAACCTTCAAAAAGATACTAAAACTGCCTGTAAGTTGAGTGGCTTCTATACGAAATTTATCTCCCTCCTGAAGGTAAACGCGATAATAATCAGACTCAAGTGCTGGATAGGTCGTGCAAATCACATAATCTCCATAACGTAGAGTTTGATCGGTTGGCTCTGGCTCACAAGTATCTTCCACAGCCAATGAAACCCCCCCATACATCAAAAAATAGCTGGCCAATAATCCAGGCAGTATTGTCTTTAGTTTACATTCTAAGTAACATAACGCCCCAAATTTCATCGCATTTATCTCCACGCCCTGTTGAAGAAATTGGCTAGGCACCGGGCGTTGATGTGCCTAACCGTTGAGTTAAGCCGCCCCTGGCAGGGCCAAAAAAATCCGCTCCGTGCTTTGGCTTTGGGCTGGCCGCTCCTGCGTCAATGGGGCGGCTTGAACTCCTTGTTGAACAGTGCCACCGAGGTTGGAACAGGCCGTATTCCTTAGATAGGAAATTTGACGGCGGACGCTGACCCGATGAAATAAGGGGTGCCCGCAGTAAGGGCACTGACGGGATTGAGGTTCGGTGGCCGGCGGTTCCTGCTCGGGCAAGCCGAGCTGGTCTCTGACCTCTTGGCGCTTGTGGGCGGCGCCCGTGCTGTAGAGGCCGTAGTAGCGCACGCTGTGCTGGCCTTTGACCGGCACGTGCCAGAGCACGCGGGATAGGAACTGCTCTTGGGTGAGCGCCAGGGTCTTCTCGTGATTGTCGTGATGATCGCGGTAGCGAAAGGTCACGCGCTCGGACGAGGCCGACACGATGCGGTGATCTTTAATGGGACCACCCCGCAGGTAGCGCGAGAGGTAGTTCGCGACTCCATGACCATGACGATAGGCGCCCTGGATGCGGACATTCCAGTCCTTGCGCGCGATCGTTCGCAGGATCTGTCTCCAGCGCTCCAGGGTCCAGTCCGGTGGCAAGGTGAGCGCACCGGCGGCGTAGGCGTGATTGAGCCAGGTGAGCCATTTGCCGCGAAATTTGGCCTTGATAACCCCGACGGGAACCAGGTAGTCCTTCTTGGCCGGACGCCACGATTCACCCTGGAGCCCCCCGCCCGTGACGAGGACATGCACATGGGGATGTGAGCTCAAGGTCCGCCCCCAGGTGTGCAATGCACTGAGCAGACCCACTTCAGCCCCCAGATAGCGCGTATCGGCCAGCAGCTCTTTCAGTGTTTCTGCGGAGGCCTTGAACAGGTGATCACTGCTCCATTCGCGGTTGTATTGCCACAGCGCATTGAGCTCATGAGGCAGCGTGAAGATGACATGAAAGTGGTCGCAGGGAAGCAGCTGTGCCTGAGTGCGCTCCAACCAGTCATGCGTCAGGGCACCATGACAGCGCGGGCAACTGCGATGACGACAGGAGTGATTCTGCTGTTCCGTATGTTTGTCATTCAAAAAGATCCATTCTTCATAGCCGAGCGCTTCACTTTGGCACAGCATGATGGCCTGCGCGGCGCGTCGTTGATCGACGCTCAGGCCATGCGTTTTCTGATAGGATTCAAACCCATATATGAAGATGCCTTGTACTGTCGCTTCCATCGCAGCCATCACCATTTCATTCCTGGTTCATTGGTCACATGTCCGCACCAGACCTATGCTTACCGCCGTTTTTCCTTTTATTTGTTCAACCATGATTAGCCTCTACGATCTTGCGTTACTTCGAAATCCAACCAAACGGACCACAAATGTATAGAATGCCGTTCAATTCATCAAACATCGCTCTACCGTAATCTCTCTCAAGTTGGCAATCTTGGTTTTCTGGTAGGTTTCCCGATAAAGTAGAAAAGTTAAAATATCCGCCTTTAATGGCAATTTCGGGTTTTTCCACTCTTTCACCCTCAACATTTGCAAAAGAAAAACTTAGATCATTGTAATCAAAACCGTCGGGAATGCCGTCATACAGGTCCTCGAAACTCACAAGTGCTTCGTTTGGCTGCCAATCATTTTGGACCCTGGCATGCGTATGATCATCTGGATTTCTCCCAGAGGGCCCAGTATAAAAACTATCGCCGTTGCAATATAGAGAGCTACTCGAATTGACAAAAATTCTGAATATTAGCTCTGTACCGACTGGGAACTGACCAAGATTAACTTGGCTTCCAAGTTGGGATCCGTGATTGTTGAATATAAATAAATCGTTCGAAAAATCTCCGTCATCGCCGGGGGTTCCATTCTCCTTTAGCATAAGATATAGATCATTACTACATGTCGCACTATTTCCCTGGTATGTGGCGATAATATTTGAATTTGTGTTTACAATAACTTTAAACCCTTCGGTTACTTGTTCTGCAATAGGAAATGATAACGCGGAAAAGCTGGAGAATAATCCAGCAATTAAAGCAATGAAGTTACAAGTTTTTTTCATCGCGCCATCCTCTTATTAGGGGCTAACGTGTTGCCTAGTCGGCCCAATACTGCGCTGGCACGACCTTGAAGTCCTGCGCTGAATTTGATGCGCAGTATTGGGTCGGCGCTGAGGCAAGTGTTATGTTCCGAAAAACAAGTTTGCAAATGACAAACCCTGCAGATCCGCTGCTTCGATAAAGCCAAATGCCACTAGCGCAAGCGAAGAATAGCCGAGGATAAAGATGTACGAGCCGCCAAATAGAACAAGATCAGTAGCCAATACCCCGCTATGTCTCGTATGCCGTTGAATGGGCTTGCGGAACGGCTTACCTTTACTGAATCCCCACAAGGTCATAAACACAAATGCTATCGAGGCAATTTCTTCCGGATAGCTACTTGTTATTGCAGTCGTAGCAATTGTAAAGCTCAACACCCCGATTGCACCATTAAGAACACTCACCCATTCTTCTAGCTCTTTTTCTGCTCTAGCCCAAGGATCCATGTTGTTCTTCTATTCTCCAACATAACGCCAGCCTCAGACGCCGCCTAAAGTGGCGCGAGCGGCACTTTGGGCGGTCGGCTGGAGGCACTCGTTATGCGCATTTACTTTAAGACCCAGCCTGCCGGAGAGCATATATACAAAAGCTGATTAACTTCATCAAACACCATGCGCCCATAATCATTTGAAGCCGCACAATCAGCTTCAGGAGGGTTGTAACCGCCTGTAACAGAGAGATTAAAATAACCGTTATTAACTTTAATCTCAGGCTTTTTGGTAGATTCAATCGAGCTTATAGCGCCTACGGCATCAATATCAGCACCTTCGTATGGATAGCTAGATTGGTTAGGTAATAGGTCAATCAATTTAACGTACGAATATCTTTCTCCTTCAATAATTCCTCCCCCAATGTAGTAATCAATATCTATTCCATAAACGCCACCTGCAGTACTACCCACATAAATCCATTCTCCTCCCTCTTGCTTGACATATACATCAGTAGGCTCAACAGCACCGCCAATTTCAAATATCCATAAGTCAGGACTATAATCGCCGGATGTAGTTAAAGAATTGTCCGCAAACTTCAAAGTCAATACACCTTCATCACCTAATGCAACGTCATCTGAATCTGGTATACCTAACGCACTATTTGGATCGTCATAAGGAGAAGCAACATTGTTACTAGGTAAATATTCAATTACCTCGTCTGCAAATGAACTTGCCCCTCCAGGGAATTCAACACCGCCAAATTCTTCCGCAAAAATTGGCGCTGAAAAAATGATTAGCGTCATCATTAATGCAGGAATACGTATTAAGCAATTCATAAATACCTCTACAATTTCAAAATGAAGCACGAATTCTGCTACGCATACGCATAACGTCACGCATCACCGGCGCGAACGCAGTGAGCGTCGGTGCGAATGCGCTTGTTGGGCCATTTATGTATATCGATAGCACCGATGGTTGTGTAGAAACTAGGTCAAGTGCTTCCGGAGCTGTTTAACGTGGTTACAGGAAATGGAAAAATCTTGAAGTAAACGAGTTGAATTCTTTCATTCTCCGAGCCTATGTTTAGCTGGGCTTTGAGCTTTGGTGCACCTACAACGCCTTCCAGTTCATACGCTTGCTTAATAGTCAGCTCTCCATAATATGCGGCGACAAGTTGAAACACTCTCTCGGTCGATACCATTGGCAGGTATTCTTTCCTGCATATCGGACCGTTTGCGATAAGTCGCCGCATTTCTTCTGCATCGTCCACGAAGATTTCCCTCTTACGCGGCTTCTTCAACTCCAATTCGAACAGATATTTCGCCCCACTTCGTGCCGTAATTCCTACGAACTTAAGAAATTCCACATCGAGCGATCCATCAAGGACGAGCTTCCTTCGCTCGCTTGTAATCCCAGAAGGCTCGTCAGCTATTAGAACGTCATCTAAATTGTGACCATCAACTGTCGCACATAACTTCTGTATAATCTTGGCAGACGTATTCGGGGAATTGTATGCTTCGGGGATGTAGTATAGAGCCCCAAGCTCTAGCTCAGGAGTAATACGTTTGCCGGTAATGGAGCGCTCCACAAAATCACCGACTTTCAACCTCGTCTCCTCCTTGTCGACAACCTTTCGCACGTTCGGAACTCGCACGTTCCCGAACCAGCCTTTGTCGACCACCCCGATAATAAGCATTCCACCTTGGTCACCAAAATCCTCCAGGGAAGACAGCTTCTGAGCCTGCGGAAGATTTACCGGAGCGGAGTTCTTAGTGGTGGTAAGTAGGCATCCAGCTAATGACAAGGAAACTAGAAATGTTGCAGTACTTCGTAGCATTCTCTCGATCCCCTTCTCGTGGCTATATATTTCCTGCGCGCCAGGATCTAAACAGATCAGATTTGCTTTTCGCGCGCAACGCAGCAGTTCCATATACAAGCAGAACATACCGGAGCTGGCTGAGTTGCACCCGCTCTTCGACTGGCGTCAAGTGTCATTTTGTGCATCGGATTCCTACGACATTGTTCACCACGCCTGCAGGTGAATCTGCCGCACGCCAGCGAAATATACCCGGGGCAATGAAGATCAGCTGCCAAGTTTCTGGATGGTTCTGAGGGAGTTCGCCGGCATCTGCGTTGTATTGAATAGTAAAGGTATGATCGGTAAGATTGATAACGGTCGCGGAATAGTCCTCCACTTCACGTCCCGTAGCAATCTGCGCCGTGCGATCAAGATGAAAGGTTAGTGTCCTTTCGTCGTCGCTTAATTCAAGCTGAAAATGTGTGTTCTCTTGCCTGCACGCTAGCTGGTCGTTGCTGCTCTCAGCCCAAACGCCAGCGAGAACTTACCGAGCAGTCTGTTCCTCGGTACATCCGCCGCAAAGAAGAAGTATCGAAACCAGTTGCAAGAGTCTCACGCTCATACTCCGTACACCCAACGTTTGGATCAGCCGACCGCCCAAAGCGCTGCCGCGCTTTGGGCGGTCGGCTGTATCCATTTGTTGGGCAATTTCATTTTGTTATCGGTAAATTCCTACAATTAAGCAAACTGTTCCCTTAGCTCATGGGATAACGTTCAACTCTAGGTTCTAAGGCGTTCTGCAAACTCTTTCGCCGTCGTCATTCTATTCTTCTCCCCGGCGATCGCATCCTTAATTATCGGATCGATCCAGCGAAGTTCCGGACGTGATTCACCAACATCCAAGTAGTTCGCTGGGTCGGGCCTACGC
Source organism: Thiorhodococcus drewsii AZ1 (assembly GCF_000224065.1). Taxonomy (GTDB): domain Bacteria; phylum Pseudomonadota; class Gammaproteobacteria; order Chromatiales; family Chromatiaceae; genus Imhoffiella; species Imhoffiella drewsii. The sequence goes on along the minus strand of NZ_AFWT01000007.1, from coordinate 174,004 downwards.
CCGCATACAGCCTCGTACAACATTACACCGCAAGCATAAATGTCTTGAAGCGCACTTCTTTTCTTTGGGTCTGCAAGTACCTCGGATGGAATATAGCCTATTGTCCCGACCACGGCTGTTGTTAGACTGGCAGAACTCAGGTGATCAAGAAGATAGGCCGAACCAAAATCCAAAATTACCGGCTGCGTATCGGTGGTGCGTACTAAAATATTTGACGGTTTAAGGTCACGATGTATAACGCTGCTCGCATGAGCATACGACAAGCCCGTTAGAACCTCAGCAAATAACTGAACAATTAGATCTGCACCAGCCTGCCCACACCTAGTCCTGATGTCCAAGCCCCGAATAAGCGGCATCAATAGATAGGGCTTGTCTTGGCTTGTTACTCCAGCCTCCACATATTGAATAATAGCCCTGTGATCTAATGCTTGGATTGCCTTTACTTCACGCTGAAATCGCTTTAATGCCTTGGACCTATCAGAAACAAACGGACTCGGATCAAGAAGTTTGACTGCGAACTCGAACTTTGAAACGCTTGTTGATCTTGTTGCTTTAAAAACAACTCCGTACCCTCCCTGTCCTAGTTTGTCACCAATTTGCAACCTCTGTATATTCTCTTCGGAATTACTTCCTTGGTCATCATCAGCGACAATAAGCGTGTCGATATTCGTTTGCTCTAAGTTTCCTTCTTCCGAAACGCTTAAAGGCACCTGATGTTTTTGAAGAATCTTGTTGAGTGTGGAATACGGCGGCACCTGAGCCCCGCTATTTTCAGATGTTCGGAGCGCAAGCCAAAGAGAATCCATGAAAAAAGCTGCGTCGTTGGAACGTTCTCGCATGTTCTGCTGCAAATCGCTGGTTGCCCAACCATAGTCTGAACTCTGTCCAACTCCATTAAAGGAAATTTGAAAAGACTCGATTCGTCTCTTCGAACCACCAGCGATTTTCTCAAGAAGATCAAAGAAATCGTTGACCGCTCCGACCGGAATGTCGAAACCGATGCCCTCGAACTTCGAATCTCCAGGCAGACCTAGATTCTCTCTGTACTGTTCATCCATTCGTCGTACTAAGCCTTATTTGCCCAACCATGATTATCTGAGCCATTCGGCCCGGATAACCCGATATTACCCCAGTTTTCAGGCGTTTCCGCCCAGATTTTCGCGCCTCAGTCACTTGTCAAAGCACCCACGCCCTGATACCCAGATATTTCCGGCTAATCGAGGCGAATTCGCTTGATAACCCTGTCGAAAAGCACATATCAGGGCGTGCGTGACAGGATAAGTTGATATTGCCGGGATTTTCGGGCCAGAATCCGACGAATAGCCCGACCCAGCGGGCATCGCACGGACAAGGGAGCGTAGCCATGGCGGGACCCAGACTGATGGATGAGGTGCGGAGCACGATGCGCCGACTTCACTACTCAATCCATACGGAGCGGAGCTACTGCGATTGGATCACGAGGTATGTCCGGTTTCATGGGATGCAGTCGCGCGAAGCGCTGCTGAAGGCCGGAGCACCGGAGGTCGAGGTGTTTTTGACGCACCTCGCTGAGGATGGAAAGGTGGCGGCGTCGACGCAGAATCAAGCGATGAATGCCCTGATCTTTTTCTACAAGCGCGTACTGGAACGCCCGCTGGAAGGCCATATCGACGCTGCACGATCCAGCAAAGAGCCGCGCGTACCGGTTGTGCTGACCCGCGAGGAGGTCGCACGAATCCTGCCGATGATAGAAGGTCAGGCGGGGCTCGTGGTGCAGTTGCTTTACGGCAGCGGGTTGCGCATCACGGAGGCGGTGCGGCTGCGGGTGCTGGATGTGGATTTCGGCTACAAGCAGATCACGGTCCGGTCCGGCAAGGGCAACAAGGATCGCGTGACGACCTTCCCGGAGAGGCTGACGGACCCGCTGAAGTTACACCTGGCGAAGGTGCGGGAGATCCATGAGCGGGATCTGGCGGATGGATTGGGTGAGGTCTATCTGCCATTCGCCCTGGATCGCCGCTTCCCGAACGCCGCGACCGAGTGGCGCTGGCAGTATGTCTTCCCGGCGGCCTCTCGTGCCGTAGACCCTCGGAACGACTCGGGCAAGGTTCGGCGCCATCATGTCGACCAGAGCGTGATCAACAAGGCGATCAAGCGGGCGATCAATCTGCTCGGCATGGACAAGCGCGTCAGCGCGCATACCTTCCGTCACAGCTTCGCGACCCACTTGCTGGAGCGCGGAACGGATATCCGCACAATTCAGGCGCTGCTCGGGCACAAGGACGTGCAGACGACCATGATCTATACCCATGTGCTCAAACAGGGTGCGCAAGGGGTGCCCAGCCCTCTGGACGATCTGTTATAGCCCGCGAGGAAGCAGAGGCGGAAGAAACTCAAACTCGCAAATGCAAACGTCGTGGCCCAAAACGTCGGGCGGAGGTCGCAAAATGGCACCACGCCGCACAGCCTCTCCCCACTCACATTGCGACACCCATTCCCCAAGACGCAAACACCATCCCCACACCAAGCGCAAGCGGATAGCAGATCAACATCAGCATCAGCGCGCGTCTGAGATCGTTCCCATCCAGATCAGCCGGCCAGTCGGGGTCGCCGATATAGTCATTGGTCAACAATTGACCATTACGCCAGACCGGCCCCAGCAGACGCACCCGCAGCGCTCCGGCGCAGGCGGCCTCGCTCCAGCCGGAGTTGGGGCTCGGCAATCGGTCGCGATAGAGGAAGGGTGCCTTGAGCGCGAGCCAGGGATGACCTCGGAGTGGAATCGCGGCGATGGCGATCAGGGGGACGGACAGACGCGCCGGCAGCCAGTGCACCAGGTCGTCGCTGCGTGCGCCGGCCCAGCCGAAGCGGGCGTAGCGTGCGTTCTTGTAGCCGACCATGGAGTCCAGGGTCGAAACGGACTTGACCAGGATGAGCCCCGGCAAGCCGAACAGACAGAGCGCCCAGAGCGGTGTCAGCACGCCATCGGTCAGGTTTTCCGACAGGCTCTCGATGGTGGCGCGCACCATGCCGTCGCGTTGAAGCGGCTTGGTATCCCGCCCCACCAACATCTTCATGTGCTCGCGCACGGCGCCCAGGTCGTCGAGATCGCGCAGCACGCGCCAGCCCTGCTCGACCAGACCGCGCAGACAGAGCAGGCTATAGGCGATGTAGAGATCCCAGACGAAGGCTAGCCCTGGATGCAGCGCCTCCAGCCCGAGATGGACGCCGAGCCAGACGGCGAAGGCGGAGCCGACGACCAGCACCCAGTGCAGCACGCCGCCCAGACGTCCATCGAGCCCGAGGGCGAACAGGGGACGCTCGAACAGGCTGCTGGCATCCCCGATCAGCCGCACCGGATGCAGACGATAGAAGGGATCGCCGAAGACCGCGTCGAGCACGCAGGCCCCGACGATCAGCAAGAGATGCTCGGTCACGGCCGTCGGTGTCCGTCATACGCCAAGACGCGAGCGATCATGTCAGTTGGCATCCGAAGCGGAATCCTCGGCAGCCTCGCCAGGCAGTCGCTCCGGGCGGAACCGACGCGGGAAGGCGGCATCGTAGAGCTTCGAGGTCTGGGCGCCGATGCGACCGCGCGCACCCAGGGCGGGGCTGACCAGAATGAGGGCCTGACGGTCGATGCCCTCGGCACGACAGCGCGCGGCGATGTCCTTGAGGGTGCCGCGCAAGATACGCTCCTCGCCCGGCCAGGTCGCCTTATGCACCACCACCACCGGCGCCGTCGACGACCAGCCTGCCTCGCCGAGCTTCTCGACGACCATCTCGATCCGCTCGATCGAGAGAAAGATGCAGAGCGTGCAGCCGTGGGCCGCCAGCGAGACGAAGGACTCGGTCTCCGGCATCCGGGTGCGTCCCGAGAGCCGGGTGAAGATGACGGTCTGGGTGACCTCCGGCAGGGTCAGCGATTCGCCGGCCACAGCGGCCGAGGCCATGGCTGAGGAGACGCCGGAGACGATGCCGACCGGAATGCCGGCGGCATCGAGCGGTTGGGCCAGCTCGGCCACCACGCCGTAGAGCGTCGGGTCGCCGGTTTGCAGCCGCACCACCGTCTCGTGACGACTCGCCCGGTCCAGCAGCCAGTCGGTGATCTGATCCAGGGACATCGACTTGGAGTCGGCGATATCGCAATCCTCGGCGGCCCATTCGAGCACCGTCTCGGCGACCAGCGATCCCGTATAGAGGATGGCGCCGGCCTCGGCCAGCAGACGCGAGCCGCGCACCGTGATCAGATCCGGCGCGCCCGGCCCGGCCCCCACGAACCAGACCTTACCCATGACAGCAGCTCCGATAGGAAGCCGAACGGCCGAGGCATGGAAACGGATGCTGTTGCATACTGGATAACCCTTTCGTATGGTTGCGAACGCAAAGTTGAGCATTTTTGTAGCCAGCTTTGAGGATTGTCAAACGCCGACCACGCCCGCGTCCATTGACCCACGCTCGCCGCCGCTCGCGGCCATCCAGCCCAGGACAGACACGCATGCATCGACCGGATGTCCTCATCATCGGCGGCGGTACGGCTGCGCTCTGCGCGGCCATCGCCGCGCGCCGAGCCGGCGCCTCGGTGCTGCTGGCCGAAGCCGCGCCTAGGACGCTGCGCGGTGGCAACACACGTCACTCGCGCAACCTGCGTTTCATGCACGAGAGCTCGACGCCGCTCTCCTCCGGGATCTATCCCGAGCAGGATTTCCGCTCCGACCTCGATCGGGCCACCGGTGCGAGCGGCGATCCAGCCCTGTCGCAGCTCCTGGTGCGCGCATCGGCCGACGCGACCGATTGGCTGAGCGAGGCGGGCGTCCATTTCCAGCCGACCGCCGGCGGCCTGTTGCCCGTCTCGCGCAGAACCGCCTTCCTGCTCGGCGGCGGCATGTCCATGCTCAACGCGCTCTATACGACGGCCGAGCGCCTCGGGGTCGAAATCCGCTATGGCTGCGCGGTCGGGGATCTGCGGATCGGCGCGCAGCGCCTGGAGCAGGTCCAGCTCATGGAAGACGGTGCCGGCCATTGGATCGAACCCCGCGCCAGCGTCGCCTGCTGCGGCGGCGCCCAAGCCAATCGCGACTGGCTGCGCCGTCACTGGGACTCAGCTGCCGACGGCTTTCTCAATCGAGGCACGCCGTTCGCCACCGGAGGGGTGCTGGAGTCTCTATTCGCCCAGGGCGCACGCCGAGTCGGCGATCCCACGACCGCCTATCTGGTCGCGGTCGACGCGCGCTCGCCGGCCGACGACGGCGGCATCGTCACCCGCATCCGCTGCATGCCGTCCGGCATCGTAGTGGATCGCCATGGCCGGCGCTTCCGCGACGAAGGCGGCGACACGGCCTCGACCCGCTACGCGGTCTGGGGTCAGCGACTGGCACACTGTCCCGATCAGATCGCCTATCTGATCCTGGACGCGCGGGCGCTACGCAGCGCACCGCCCTCGCTCTATCCGCCGATCCAGGCCGACAGCCTGGCGTCGCTCGCCGAACGACTGAAACTCCCGCCGAGCGTGCTGGCCGCGACCCTGGCCGACTACAACGCTGCGACCGAGCCGGGCGAGGACGCCCAGGATCCGGTCGGCTGGCACACCCGCGATCTTGATCCACCCAAGACGGCATACGCATTGCCGCTGACCGAGCTGCCATTCGCCGCCTATCCCATGCGACCAGGGATCACCTTTACCTACGAAGGGGTCGCGGTCGATCGGTACGCGCGTGTGCTGCGCGAGGACGGCGACGCCATCCCCAACCTCTTCGCCGCCGGGATGATCATGGCACCCAACATCGTCCCGCGCGGCTATGTCTCGGGTCTGGCGCTCACCATCGGGATCGTGTTCGGGCGCATCGCCGGAATTGAGGCGGCACGTCATGCACTCCAGTGAACACCGCGACGAGGCGCGTCGCGTCCTCGGCATCTGCGATGCCTGCGGTTACTGCAACGGCTTCTGCGATCTGTTCGAGGCAGCCAGACGCCGTCCGGCACTCGGCGACGGTGATCTGGCCCATCTCGCCAATCTCTGCCACGCCTGCCGCAACTGTCTCTACGCCTGCCAGTACGCGCCGCCGCATGTCTTTGCGGTCAATGTCCCGCGCACCCTGACCACCCTGCGTCAAGACACCTATGTCGAGCATGCCTGGCCCAAATGGCTCGCCCTGCTGCTGGAGCACAGTCGGCTGTCGACGCTGATCGTCACGCTCGTAGCAACCGGAATCATGATCGCGCTGATCCTGGCCTATGCCCCGCCCGATGCCCTCTTCGACCGACACCTGGGCGCGGGCGCCTTCTACCGCGTCCTGCCCTGGGGAGCGATGGCGGCGATCGGAGCCATCCCGCTCGCCTGGTCCTGCCTGGCGATCGGCATCGGGTTGCACCGCTACTGGCGCAGGATCCGAACAGCCCCCGTCCCGCTGACGACACGCGCGCTCGCCGACGCCATGCGCGATGTCGTCCTGCTGCGCAATCTGCGAGGCGGAGGTCCCGGCTGCAACGACCTGGACGACCGTCTCTCCCACGCACGCCGCCGACTGCACCAGACTCTGGCGGGCGGTGTCCTGCTGAGCTTCACTGCCACGCTCGTCGCGACCCTGTACCACCATACATTCGGCTGGGAGGCGCCCTACCCCATCCTGAGCCTGCCCGTGATGCTCGGCGCTCTCGGCGGAATCGCCATGACGCTCGGGGCGCTGGGATTTTTATGGTTGAAGCAACGCGAAGACCCCGAACCCACCGCCCCCGAGGCACGCCGTTCCGGCGCGGCCATCCTGGGTCTGCTGCTCTGGGTCGCGCTGACCGGACTCGCCCTGCTGATCTGGCGTGCCAGCGCGGCAATGGGCCTCCTGCTCGCCCTCCACCTCGGCAGCGTCCTGGCGCTCTTCCTGCTGCTGCCCTACAGCAAACTGGTGCATGCCGGATACCGGTTCCTCTCGCTCCTGATCGAGGCGATGGAACAACAACACAAACGAGCAAAGTAGCCTGAGCGAAGCGCAGCGACACCCAGGCGCAACGCCAGACCGCGAGGCGATGCCCTCTGGACCAAGATTTGCTATCTCATTCCACCCGCATTCATACAGGTCACCGAACATTCGATGGGCGAACACATCCTCTTTCTGACCGGCCAGCTCGCGGAGAAACCGCTCACACGCATCCTGACCGAGATGGATCTGCCGGAGCGCACCTGGTCGATACGCCAGATGGGGGTCAAGGTAGCGGCATTGATGACGGCCGAGATGATCCAACGCCGCCTGACCGACACGGAGCATGCGGACTGGATCATGATTCCCGGACGCTGCCGGGGGGATGTGGAAGCACTGAGCCGGCACTTCGGAATCCCGGTCCGGCGCGGCCCTGAGGAGATGATGGACCTGCCCCGCTATTTCGGGCTGGAGGGCAAGCCGGCGGACCTAGGTCAATACGATGTGCGCATCTTCGGCGAGATCGTCGATGCGCCGCGCCTGACGGTCGACGCGATCCTCGATCGGGCCGAGCGCTTCGCCGCCGACGGAGCCGATGTGATTGATCTCGGCTGTCTCCCAGACACCCCCTTCCCGCATCTGGAACAGTGCATCCAGTATCTGAAGGAGGCCGGACACCGGGTCAGCGTCGATTCCATGAGCCCGAACGATCTGCTGCTGGCCGGCAAGGCCGGTGCCGATTATCTGTTGAGCCTGAACGAGCAGAGTCTCTGGGTGGCCGAGGAGGTGGACGCGGTCCCCATCCTCATCCCCCACCCACAAGACGATTTGGCCTCGCTGGAGCGCGCGATGGCGCACATGGATCGGCTCGGCAAGCCCTATATCGCCGACCCCATCCTAGACCCCATTCATTTCGGTTTCGCAGACTCCATCGTGCGCTACCACAGCCTGCGGCGTGCCCACCCGAATGCCGAAATCCTCATGGGCGTGGGCAACCTGACCGAACTGACCGAGGCCGATACCGCCGGCATCAACGCCCTGCTCATGGGGCTCATCTCGGAGCTGGGCATCACCAACATCCTCGCCACCCAGGTCAGCCCCCATTGCCGCACGGCAATCCGCGAGGCCGATCGGGCACGGCGCATCATGCACTGGGCGCGACGCGAGAACAGCCTGCCCAAACAGATCGACGGCGGCCTCACCGGGCTGCACGAGCGCGATCCCTTTCCCTACGGGGCCGACGAGATCCGCGAACTGGCCGGAGCGATCCGCGATCCCAATTTCCGCATCCAGGTGAGCGACGAGGGCATCCACGTCTACAACCGAGACGGACTCCACACCCACACCGACCCCTTCGAGCTCTATCCCTATCTGGGCGTGGAACAGGACGGCGGGCACGCCTTCTATCTGGGCGTCGAGCTGGGGCGCGCCCAGATCGCCCATCAGCTCGGCAAGCGCTATGTACAGGACCGCCCGCTCGATTGGGGCTGCATGGTCGAGCGCCCACCGGAGGACATGACCAGCTACGCGGAGCCGGCTACGACGAAACGCAAGGCGCGCAAGGAGTGAACCATGGTTTCATGGAAACGCGGGGAGAGATGCCCCCGCCCGGATCGATGGAGTTCAGCCAGGCTTGACTGCGCTCGTCATGATGTAGTCGAGACCCGGATAGACGCTGGCCGCGTCGAGTCGAAGTGCCATGCGGGCGAAGCCTCGGGCGAGCGGATGCAGCCGGCGCAGCGACTCCGGATGTGCCCGCAGATAGTCGTGCAACGGCGCGTAGACCCGGTCGCGGATCGATTCGATCCGGACCGATTCGAAACCCTGACGCGCCAAGCGCTCGCCATAGCCCTCGACGCCGTAGACGTTCTCATCCGGCACCGCGAACTTGTTGGCCATCAGGCGCCAGGACAGCCGCTGCAGCAGACGATCCCGCCAGCCACCGGTCAACGGCATCGGCAGGATGTCCGCAGTCACCAGACGCCCGCCGGGACGCAGCACGCGCCATGCCTCGCGAAAGAAATCCTCGCGGCTCACGAAGTGGAAGGCGCATTCGAGCGCCAGCACCTTGTCGACCGAGGCATCGGCGATCGGCATTTGAGTCGCCGACCCCAGGCGCAGATCGACCCGGTCCTCAAGCCCCTGCTCGGCGACACGGCGTTGGGCCACGGCGACCTGCGAGGCGGTGCGGTTGAGCCCGACGATCCTGCGCGGACTACGGCGCTGCGACCAGAGGATGTCCTGGTCGCCGAAACCGTAACCGACGTCCAGGACCTGATCGGACTCGGAGAGGTCGGCCCAGTCCGCCATAAGCATGACCAGCGCCTCGCTCGCCTCGTCGGCATCGCCGGCGTCGGGCCAGTACCCCAGGTTCAGATAGAAGGTGCGCTCGGTGACAGACCCCATCGAAAGCAGGTCGTAGATCTGGGGTACATCGAGTCTCTGAAAGGGGTTGAACAACCAATTCAGATGGCCAAGCACCCTCCCTCGGGGAGGTGTCGACGCAAGCGAGTCTGAAGTCACGGGATGCGGTTCCTGTTCGTTGGCGGATCGAGGATCCGAGCTGACTTCCAATGGTGGCTGAACGCAGCCACATCAACCACATATCGAAAGGGACAATATGACGAAATGATGTCGACCAGACCCTTGAGGTCTTAAGATAGCGCCTCGCCACGAGGCCCGAAGATCCTGTCTCACACACCCCAGCATCGATCGCAAGGAGAGAATTTAGGAATGAACCGATATACACTATTGCAACGGCTAATCCATTGGCTGGTCGCCCTGATGGTCCTCGGACTGCTCCTCGGCGGCCTCGCCTTCTGGGCGCTGGATTACGAGGGATTGTCCAAGCTGCTTGGAGAGGACACGACCAACATGCTCTTCATGGTGCACAAGAGCGTCGGCATCCTGATTTTGGTACTGACCCTGCTGCGCATCTGGCTGCGTAAGCGCACGCCCGCGCCACCCTACGATCCACCGCTCGGCCTGATCGAGCGCATGGTCGGCGGTGGAGTCCATCTGCTGCTCTATCTGTTCCTGATCGCACTCCCGATCGTCGGCTGGGTCGCCACCGCCGCCTCCGGATATCCGATCCAGTTCTTCGGCACCCAGTTGCCGGGACTCATCGGCGAGAACAAGGAACTCGGCGCGATGCTCTTCACCTATCACGGTATCGGCGGTCTGATCGTCGCCGGCCTGCTGCTGATCCACATCGCAGCCGGACTCAAACATTGGCGCCTCAAGGACGGCATCATGACCCGCATCTCGCTGCCCTGAGATCAGCCGGCCAGGGACGGCCGATGAACCCAGTCGACATCACATTCACGAGAACATCCAGCATGAAGGAACGAATCCTGATTCTCGGCGGTACCACGGAGGCCTATGTCCTCGCCGAAGCGCTCGCCGCCCATGACGATCTGCGGGTCACCAACTCGCTCGCAGGCCGCACCACCGACCCGCGTCTACCAGCCGGCGAAACCCGCATCGGCGGTTTCGGCGGACCCGAGGGGTTGATCGACTATCTGCACGAGCAGCGCATCCGCGCGGTCTTCGACGTCACCCACCCCTTCGCCGCCAGCATGGGCTGGAACGCCTATCAGGCCTGTCATGCGGCCCGCGTGCCACTGCTCAGATTGGAACGTCCGGCATGGACACCCGAAGAAGGCGATCGCTGGGACCAGGTCGAAGGCTGGGACGAGGCGGTAAACACCCTGATTCAGGGTGGACCGCAGCGGGTTCTGCTGGCCGTCGGCCGGCAGGAGCTCGTGCCCTTTGCCGGACTCGATGACATCTGGTTCCTCATCCGCGCGGTGACGCCTCCGGACCCGATGCCCGAATTTCCCTTGGCCGAATTGCTGCTCTCGCGCGGCCCGTTCGATCTGGACAACGAGCGCAAACTGCTCGACGAGCATCGAATCGACACCATCGTGTGCAAGAACAGCGGCGGCTTAGCAACCTCGGCCAAACTGATCGCCGCCCGTGAACGCGGAATCCGCGTCATCATGCGTCAACGCCCACGACGACCGGAGACACCCTTGGCGACCTCGGTCGAAGGGGCACTCAACTGGCTGGAAATGCGCAAGACGCAATGGCGATGCGAACGCGAGCCAGCGCGGGCGGCCGGCTGAGCTCAGAACGAGGAATCGAACCGCGAAGGCGCAAAGCGCGCAAAGGACGCCGAGAGCGTGCTTGTCTTCGCGTCCTTTGCAACTTTGCGGCTCAAATATCCCGGTCAGCTGCCCGGAGCCTCCGGGTACCAGCGCGGGGTGTAGACCCAAGCACCGCCGTCTCTCCGTGGGAACTGGCGGGTCAGCGAAGACCCGACGATGACCATCGTGCGCATGTCCACCTGATCGGGACGCACCTCGGCCAGCGTCGTCACCAACACCCGCTCGGCCGGACGCCCCACATCCCGCCCCAGCACGACCGGCGTCTCTGGAGCGCGATGACGACGCAGCAACTCCAGCGCCTCTCCCAGCTGCCAGGGACGCGCCTTGGAGATGGGGTTGTAGAGTGCGATGACGAAATCGGCCAGCGCGGCATGCTCCAGACGCAACAGGATCTGCGACCAGGGCTTGAGGTTGTCCGAGAGTGAGATGACACAGAAGTCGTGCCCCAATGGAGCACCGATACGCGCGGCCGTCGCCTGGGCCGCCGAGATGCCGGGCAGGATCGCCAGATCCACGTCCTTCCAGCTCGGATCGGAGGACTGATCCAGCGCCTCCATCACCGCCGTCGCCATGGCGAAGACCCCTGGATCGCCCGAGGACACCACCACCACGCGACGCCCCTGAGCGGCCAGCTCGAAGGCCAGCCGGGCACGATCCATCTCGCACCGGTTGTCCGAATCCAGGGTGCGCTGATCGGGACGAAAGGGTCCGGCCATCTCGACATAGGTCGTATAGCCGACGATGTCCTGCGCCCGGTCGAGTTCCTCGCGCACGGCCGGCGCCATCAGTTCGGCGGCACCTGGACCCAGACCGATCACGGCCAACCGTCCTGAGTGCGATGCGCTCACCGTACCGGCCGTGTCATTCGGTGACCCGACCATCTCAGCCCTGCCACCGTTCGCCGGGGATGAGGACCATCGAGAAATAGGGCACGGTCTCGGGCGCAATCTCGGTGAAGGGACGCACGCATTCGCCGTCCATGGTCGCGCGCTCGACATAGAGTGCGCGCTTTTCGAGCCCGAGCTTGGTGATGACGCGTCGGATCTTCTCGAAGTTGCTGCCCAGCTTCATGATGGCCGCCGCCTCGACGCCGTCGAGCATCTGGGTCAGGGTCTCTTCGGGAAGCGTACCGGGCAGCACCTGGAGACGCTGATCGCGATAGACCAGCGGGGTGCGCAGCACCGAGGCGCTGGCGACCACCGAGCAGACGCCTGGGACCACCTCGGTCTCGAAGCGGCCGGCCAGGCGGTCGTAGAGATACATGAATGAGCCGTAGAAGAGTGGATCGCCCTCGCAGAGCACGGCCACGTCGCGCCCTGCCTCGAGATGCACGGCGATCGACTCGGCGGATGCATCGTAGAAGCCGCGCATCGCCCCTTCGTAATCGAAGGGCGGCGGCGGCTTCTTGCCGGTGACCGGATAGATCAGCGGTAGACGCAGCTGCTCGGCGCCGAGATAGTCCTCGACGCTGGTCAGCGCGTTGCCGCGCTTCTCCTTGGCCGCGTAATAGGCCACCACCGGCGCCTCGCGCAGATAGCGCAGGGCCTTGAGGGTGATGAGTTCCGGATCGCCCGGGCCGACGCCCAGGCCAAATAAACGCCCTTGTGCCATATGGATCAGTGGTCCCGCCCGAGTGCGTTGACAGCAGCGGCGGCCATGGCGCTTCCGCCACGACGACCACGGACGGTGACGAAGGGCACGCCGCGACTATCGGCCGCAAGCGCCTCCTTGGATTCGGCCGCACCGACAAAGCCCACCGGGAAGCCCAGAATCAGCGCCGGCTTGGGCGCCCCCGCGTCGAGCATCTCGAACAGCCGGAACAGCGCGGTCGGGGCATTGCCGACCACCACGATCGAACCCGCGAGATGCGGACGCCAGAGTTCCAGGGCCGCTGCGGTGCGGGTATTGCCGAGCTGCTTGGCAAGCTCGGGAACACTCGGATCCTGCAGGGTACAAATGACGGCGTTCTCGGCGGGAAGACGGGCGCGGGTGATGCCCTCGGCCACCATGCGGCTATCGCACAGAATGGGCGCGCCGGATTCGAGCGCCGCGCGACCGGCGGTCCCGGCACCCTCCGAAAAGACCAGATCCTCTACGACATCGGGCATGCCGCAGGAATGGATGACCCGCACCGCCAGCGCTTCCAGATCGGCCGGCAGACGATCGAGCTTCGCCTCGGCACGGATGATGGCGAAGGATTGACGATAGATGTCGTGAGCATCGCGATTGTATTCGATCATTGTGGGTCTCTAACGCGCGGTGATACCGATCGACACGGACTCGGGCGAGCCCAGACGGAGGCGGGACGAATAGGGTGGCCGACAGGTAAGCGTAAGCGGTGGATGTACTCTCTGGTGAAGAGCGGGATTATAATGCCGCCCAAAGAGATATACCACTCTAGCCACGCCCCTCCCCCACTCCGATCGAGTCTCCGACGCATGACCCATCGCCGCCAACCCGCAGATACCGAATCCCCCCCACCCTGGCTGACCATCGTCGGGATCGGCGAGGACGGACTGACCGGACTCGGCGAGGAGGCCCGGCGCGCGCTCTCCGAGGCGGAGATCCTCTTCGGCGGCGAGCGTCATCTCGCCCTGGTTCCGGAACGGCCGGGACAAGACCGCCACCCCTGGCCGAGCCCATTCAGCGCCGCCTATGAACGACTGCTGTCGCATCGGGGCCGTCCGGTCTGCGTGCTGGCCAGTGGCGACCCCATGTTCTACGGCATCGGCGGCAGCCTCGCGCGCCGGATCGCGCCCAGTGAGATGCGCATCCTCCCCGGCGCCTCCTCGGTCTCGCTGGCTTGCGCCCGACTCGGCTGGCCGCTACAGGACAGCCGCGTCATCCCCGCCCACGGACGACCGCTGGAACGGGTCAATCTGCATCTGAGCGAGGGTGCGCGCCTGCTGATCCTCTCGGCCGACGGCGAGACACCCGCCCAACTCGCCGCACTGCTCTGCGAGCGCGGATTCGGCGCCAGCCGGCTCGATGTCTTCGAGCGCGTCGGCGGACCCGAAGAGTGCAGACTGAGCGGCATCGCCGACGCTTGGACTCACCCGAGCTGTGCCGCGCTCAACCTGATCGCGCTCGAATGCCACGCCAGCGCGAACGCCCGCCCGCTGTCGCGCCGCTGCGGACTGCCGGACGACGCCTTCATCCACGAAGGCCAGATCACCAAACGCGATGTCCGCGCGGCCTCGCTAGCCCGATTGGCGCCACTGCCCGGCGAGCTACTGTGGGACCTCGGTGCCGGCAGCGGCTCAATCGGCATCGAATGGATGCGCGCCGAGAGCGGCTGCCGCGCCATCGCCATCGAGCCCGACGCCAAGCGCCGCGACCTCATCGACCAAAACCGCAACCGGCTCGGCGTGCCCGAACTCCAGATCGTCGCCGGACGCGCACCTGAGGCACTGGAAGGGCTCCCGATGCCCGACGCCATCTTCATCGGCGGCGGGCTCACGGCCGAAGGCGTCGCCGAGCGCTGCTGGGCGGCACTGAAACCGGGCGGACGCCTGGTCGCCAACGCCGTCACCCTCCAGAGCGAGGCCTTCCTGGTCACGCTACGCGAACGCATCGGCGGCGAACTCGCCCGTCTCTCGGTCGCGAACGCGGCCCCTCTCGGCCGCTTCGACGGCTGGCGCACCGCCATGCCCGTCACCATCCTGAGCGCCGAAAAGCCGGCATGAGCTCAGCCTCCGAGCTGAGACTCAATCCCCATCCGGTCGCGTCCTGAAGCGCGGCAGACCGATATCCCAACGGATGGCGACGACGCGCAGCAGAAAAATAATAGCGCCGGCCGCGACGGCGGCGAACCGGGGATCGATGTCGAGCAGGGAAAGCCCGATGAACACCAGTGCACCAACCCAGGCGGCGGTGGCGTAGAGCGATCCCTGGAACACCAGGGGCTCTTCATTGCAGAGCACATCGCGCAGGATGCCGCCCACCACGCCGGTGATGACGCCCATGAAGCTGGCCACCAGCCAGGGCGCGCCCCAAACCAGCGAAACCTTGGTGCCGGCGATGGTGAAGAGCGCCAGTCCGGCGGCGTCCGGGATCAGGAACAGCCGCGCCGGGAGCACGAAGCGCCGGGCGAGGAAGAAGGTGGCCAACGCGGCCAGGAGCGCTGCGATCAGGAAGGTCTGATCGGCGACCCAGAACACTGGCCGATCGAGCAACACATCGCGCAGCGAACCGCCGCCGAGCGCGGCGGACAGGGCGACCACGACCATCCCGAAGAGATCGAAACGCTTGCGCCCGGCCTCCAGCACGCCGGCGGCCGCCATCGTGGCGACGGCGCCGAGGCTGATACTGTGCATAACCTGATCGAGAGGAAGATCCATCGAGGGCTCGGAATGTGGTTCGTGAAACGTGAAGGCGAGGGAAACGGCATCTTACTCAAGCCGACAGGAGACGCCACGCCCAGCGCCGAACGGTTACCATCGGCGCCTTTCCAGTCAACGCCACGCATTTCAGGATCGCCCCCATGGCACTCAAGGCAACCATCTTCAAGGCACAGGTCCAGATCTCGGATCTGAATCGACACTATTACGAAGGCCACGCGCTCACCCTCGCCCGTCATCCGTCCGAGACCGATGCGCGCCTGATGGTGCGGCTGCTCGCCTTCTGTCTCTACGCCAACGAGCGCCTGGTCTTCACCAAGGGAATTTCGACCGACGACGAGCCCGACCTCTGGCAGCACAGCCTGAGCGGCGAGATCGAGCGCTGGATCGAGCTGGGCCAGCCGGACGAGCGCCGTCTGCGTCAGGCCTGCGGACGTGCGCGCGAGGTCATCGTCATCAACTATGGAGGGCGCAGCTCGGACATCTGGTGGGACCAGAACCGGGACGGACTCAAGCGTCTGCGCAATCTACGGGTGCTGGATCTGGATAGCGACACGGTTCAGTCGCTCTCCGAGTTGGCTGGACGCAACATGGAACTGCAATGCACGCTCGACAGCGGACAGATGTGGCTCGGCAATGCCGACAGCACGGTCGAGATCAGCCCCACGGTGCGCCAGGAGATCGAATCGAACTGACGGCGTGCGTTGAACCGGGAAGGACTTACAGCCCCCGCGTCCAGGCCGCACGCAACGGGGCGGCGTCGGGGCGCTCGATCGCAGACCGCACCTGCGCCAGCAGACGTTCCTTGTCGGCACCGAGCGTGCCCTTGAGCACCAGCCAATTCGATGAATGATCGGCGCGAAAGATGGTCTGACGCAGTTCGAGCGCGGACAGGAACCGCTCCATCTCGCGGAACAGACCGTCCGGCGACAGAGGACTCCACTCAGGCCAGGACGCGCGATAGCGCGCGCCGCCATCGTTCAGCATGAGCACCAGAGTCGAGAGATAGTCGGGCTGGGTCGCGTTCATGAGACGCGCCGAGTTGTCGGCATGCTGGTCGCTCAACGACTCGCCTCCGAGTCCGTTGATGATCATCACCGAGCGACGGATCCCGGCCTCGCCCAGCTTGTCGAGCGCCTCGCGGGTCGACTCGAAGGTCTCGCCCTTGTCGATCCGTTCCAGCAATGCGTCGTCGCCCGACTCGGCCCCCAGATAGGCGAGCGTCAGACCGGCATCGCATAGCTCGCGCAGCTCGGCGACGCTCTTCTTTTTCAGGTTGCGTGCCAAACAGTAGCTGGAGACCCGATGCACCGAGGGCAGATGGGTACGGATCGCCTCCAGATAGACCAGCAGACGCCGCGTCGGCAACACCAGCGCATCGCCGTCGGCCAGAAAGACCCGCCGCACCTCGTCACCGAACCGCTCGCCGACCTGGCGGATGCCCTCAAGCACCTCGTCAGTCTCACGCGCGCGAAAACGCTTCTGCGGCGGCCGGTACATGTCGCAGAAGGTGCAGCGATTCCAGGAACAGCCGTCGGTGACCGGCAGAATCAGCGACTGGGCCTCGCTCGGCGGACGGTAGACAGGCTCGACGTAGCGGATGGGTGACTGAGTGCTCAGAACGAAATCCTCCTCGAAAAGCGTGCGGTTGGAGGCTGAAAGCGCTACACGAACAAGGCCGCAGCCGCCTCGGGCGCCGACGGGAAATAGAGGTGCAAATAGCTCGCGCGCACCGCGCCGTGCCGGTAGAAGGGCTCGCCGGCGCGGCCGTCGCTCTGGCGCCGGCCAAATGCGATCGGCTCCACGGGCGTCTCCATGGTGGAATGATGAAAGCTGTGACCGCGCAGACAGCCGTGCGGCGTGTCGAGCGACTGCATGCCGAGACCGGCTAGACGCTGACGCATCATCCCATCCCCGGGCAGAAGGCCGGTCATCTCCGCCGAATCGCCCGATTTGTCGGTGAGACGGTCGAGCAGATAGAGCATGCCACCACATTCAGCGAAGAGCGGCCGCCCCTCGGCGACATGCCGCGCCAGAGAGCCCTTCATCGCCCGGTTGGCCGACAGGGCCTCCAGATGCAGCTCCGGATAGCCGCCTGGGAGATAGACGGCATCGGCGTCGACCTGGCTGTCGGCGATGGGGGAGAAGAAATCCAGCTCCGCTCCGAGCCGCTCCAGCAGCCGCAGATTGTCCCCGTAGATGAAGGAGAAGGCGGCATCGCGCGCGACCGCGATCCGCCGCCCGGCGAGCGGCCGCGGCATCTCGGCGGTATCGTCCGACGGAACGAATTCGACCGGTTCCGGCAGCTCGGCGAGCGCCGTCTCGCCCAGCCGGTCGGCGATCCGGTCGAGCCGGGCGTCCAGATCCCCGACCTCCTCGGCCTGGACCAGCCCCAGATGCCGGCTCGGCAGCTCGGCGTCGACGAGTCGCGGCATGGAGCCCAGATAGCGCAGATCCGGCGGGAATCCGCTCCGGATCATCTCCTCGTGACGAGGACTCGCGACCCGATTGGCCAGGACACCGGCGAAACGAAGAGCCGGACGATAGGTCGCGAGCCCCAATGCCAGCGCACCGAAGGTCTGACCCATACCCTTGGCGTCGATCAGGGCCGCGACCGGGATGTCGAAGGTCTCCGCCAGATCGGCGCCGCTCGGCGTGCCGTCGAACAGCCCCATGGCGCCCTCGACCAGGATTAGATCCGCCTCTCCCGCCGCCTCCCACAGCTTGCGTCGGCACTCCGCCTCGCCCACCATCCAGAGATCCAACGGCCCGACCGGCGCACCGCTGGCTCGGCTCAGGATCATGGGATCGAGAAAATCCGGCCCCGTTTTGAATACCCGCACCCGCCGCCCGAGACGCGCGTGATAGCGCGCCAAACCGGCGACCAGGGTCGTCTTACCCTGCCCCGAGGCGGAGGCGGTCAGGAAGAGCGCCGGACAGCGGCGAACGGCGGATGGGTTGTTTGAGGCATTTTCTGACATGAAGAGATCGACCGACTCGATGAATCTTAAAACGCTATCGCACTCTTGGCGTCTTTGGCACCTCTGCGGCCCCAATCCCTGGATCCCAAGATGACACCGAGAGGACGGGCTTTCCATATCCGGCTGGATGCGTAAATGAAGATGTTGGTCAGCACTGGCGCTGCGGCGAGCGCCTCGCGCAGCGCACGCCTAGTCGATGAAGCACCGCTCATGATACTGACCACCCACCAGACAACCGGCCATCCGATCAGGACAGGGCGCGTCGAAAAACAGGTCGTATAGATCGCCCTCACGGTCGGCGATGTCGATCAGGCGCGTCCGGACAACTCCTCGGCCAAGGCTTTGACCTGAGCGAAGGCGTCAACCAATCGTGAACTACCTTTCGTTTCGAGCGGATGACTCGCCAGAGGATTGGTCTATTCTAAAGGCGTGTCGATCAAAACTGCGTTAGACAATTACCCGTCGACACGACTCGCCCTAGATCAGCATTTCTCGCATTTACGGAGCTACTCGACATGGCAACACAAAGACCGGCCGACTATGGATCCTTCGAGCGCGTTCTTGAGATCTATACCGGCCTATTCAAGGCTGCCGCCGACGCTCAGGGCACCGATTATTGGGTCGGAAAAGTGGAAGACCCGGAAACCCCCTGGACCTACGATCAGGTCGCCGACAGCTTCTTCGATCAGGCATACGTCCAGGCTCTGTACCAGAATGGCGATGGCAGCCCGCTGGCTGGGAATGCATTCCTCTTGGCCCTTTATCAGAACATCTTCAAGGTCGAGACTCCGGATGCCGGCGGTTTTGAATACTGGCAGGGTGTCATGTCCAACATGGGCATCACCGATTACACCAGCGAAGGCGTCGGCAGCCTAGTCCTACAGATGCTCGACGGTATGTGGGAAGAGCCTGGCGCGGACGATACGCCCGAAGAGATCGCCCTCAGAGCTGACACCCAAGCATTCTATTCGAACCTGATCGATGCGTCCGTCGCCTTCTACAACTCGCAAGAAGGCATGACCCCATTCGATGAACTGTCCGCAGAAGATCAGGCAGCGTTCCTCGCGGCGTCTTCCAGTCTGTTCGACGCCATCACCGCCGAGTCGACGCCGGAAGAGATCGACGCGGCTGTTCAGGATGCCACCGACGCCATCACTCCGCTGTCCTTCGAGCTGACTCAGGACGCGAACGCCGGCCAAGCCCTTGAGGGCACCACGGTGACCTACAGCGTGACGGCAAGCAAGGCGGTCGACGCGGACACCACCTTTACCTACTCCCTCTCCAGCAGCAATTCCAACGTCACCGGTGATGACTTCACCACCGCCACCGCTGGCACGGTCACGATCCTCGCGGGCGAAACCTCTGGCACCTTCGAGATTGGCCTGGCTACGGGCGACAGCCCCGAGTTGGCCGAGAGCTACACCATCACCCTGAGCGGCGCGAGCACGAGCACGACCATCGCCACCACCATCGTCGATACTTCGACCGCTGATACCGAGGCCCCGGTCGTCACCGTCGACCAGACCTTCGACTATGCCGAGAATCAGGAAGCTGGCGCCCTCATCGGCACTCCAATTGAGGCCAGCGACAATGTTGGTGTCACAGGATTCGGGATCGCCAGCGGCAACGACGAAGGTTACTTCGCCATTGATGCCATCACCGGTCAAATTTCTCTGACTGCGGCCGGTGCCGCCGCCGCCAGCAACGATTATGAGACCACGCCCAACAGTTTCACCCTAGCTGTCACCGCGACCGACGCCACCGGCAACACCTCCGCAGCGACCGATGTGGTGCTCAATGTCACGGACGTCGACGACGTCGCACCGCAGTTCGATACAGCAACTCGTGCCTCCTCCAGTATTACACTCTTCTTCGATGAGACGATGGACCCTGATTCGGTACCGGCCGCCTCAAGCTTCATCGTCATGAAGGGTGGCAGTACCGCTGTCACTGTGAGTACGGTGACCGTATCCGGGAATACTGTCGTCCTTGGGCTGGCGGCTCCGCTAGCCGATGCGGATGTAATCGATGTGACCTATACGCCACCGGCAACAACACCGCTGCAGGATGTGGCGGGAAATGATGCAGCCACTTTCGCCGTGACGGGTGTCGAGAAGGATGTCACACCGCCAACCATTGCGGCCCAAACCTTCGCCTATCAGGAAAATGCGACAGCCGCAGGTGCCGTCGTGGCGAGCGTGGTTGCGGAAGGTGGTGATGTGGCTTCGTTTGCCATTACCTCGGGAAATGGTAACAACTTTTTCGAGATCGACAGCGCGGGCAACATTTCGCTGACGACCGCAGGCTTGTTGGCAACAGCGGCCTCGAACGATTTCGAGACCACGCCTAATACCTTCGCGCTAGGTGTGACGGCGACCGACAATGCTGGCAATACATCCGCTGAGGGGACGATCACTCTCGATGTCACCGATGACGCGAGCGACAACCTGGACGCACCGATCATCGCCAGCCTGACTACCGGCGCGGATCCACAGCCAGGTGTTGTGCTGGGCAGCAACAATGATGACATCATCAGCGGCTTGGTGTCCGCTAACCCGGGTGAGACCACCTTCTCGTCGGCCGACTTCATCAATACCGGCGATCAGGGCACCAATGGGGATACGCTCAATATCGAGCTGCGGGGCGCCAACTACACTGGCGGCGCCACACTGCAGAATATCGAAAACCTCCAGCTGACGGCATCGACCGCTGCCGCGACGTTCAATGCCTTAGGACTCACATCTTTCAATAAAGTGATCAACAACGCGAGCCCCTTCGCGCTGACAGTCACGAACCTGGGCAGCAACATCCTGAACTTCGATGTTGGCAACATCGCTTCAGGGTTTGGCGCTGGTATCTACACCTATGTAGCAGGCACACTGACAGGCTCGGAAGTCTCAACTTTGACAGTCACCGCGAACGTTGGACTCGCCACTGCCTTTGAAAATATCACCTTCAATGACGCGGTTGCGACGAGTCCCAACAGCTTCGGAGAGATCGTTGTCGATGCCAAGAACGGTGCGGGTTATTTCAACATCATCAGCGATGCCCAGCAGACCAGCATCAATACAATCACTGTCAAGGGAACCAATGCCGTTGGCTTGAACGTCGCGGATGTAGCCGGTAATTTGGAAGTCACGGCGTCGACCATCGAAGCGAGTGCCAACTCCGGTGGCGTGTGGGTGACCGGCCTGGGAGCAACGGGGCACACCGTGACCGGCGGTGTGGGTAACGATCGCTTCGACTTCGCGGCCAATCTGGATTCGACTGACACCATTGATGGCAATGGGGGCATGGATACCCTCTCGGCCAACGGCGCCCAACTGGCAGCGGTGACCTCTGCGGTGAAGCCAACCGTAACGGAGGTCGAGACCCTGATGGTCGCCGACGACGTGGGGGCTGTTGCGACGACGGTGAATGCCGCACTGTTCGGCGGGGCCGTGAACAATGTCCGGATCGCGGATCAAGGGGCTGCAGGCGCCGCTGTGACTGTCTTCAATGGCCTCAAGGCAGCGGCGAGTGGTAGCGCCAACAATATCCGCTTTGATGGCGACTTAGGTGCAAACGGTGGGTCCTACACATTCAATATCCTCAACGCCTCGGATGCCGGAACCGATAACTCCGTAAACCTGGATATGCGCGGCGGGGCGACAACAGCAACCTCCACAGTCGTGCTGAACGGCGTCGAACACATCAGTATCGATACCAGCAAAGCGACAGGGATTCAGACCTTCAACATCACGGATACCGCTCTAACCGACTTAACGGTTACAGGTGGGCAAAACGTCGTGATCAATGGCGCTGCGCTCGATGGCGCTGTTTCTTCCATTGATGCATCAGGACTCACCGGAACCGCGTCTCTAAACGTTCAGCTGAATGCCGCAGCGACCGTTGGTGCCGCCGTCACCACCGCAGGCGGAGCGGACACCATCGTTGGCTCCTCCCTAAATGACAACATCAGCACCGGCGGTGGTATCGACACCATCACGGGCGGTACGGGTGCAGATAAGCTCAACGCGGGTATTGGTAATGACACCTTTATTTGGGCTTCCGATACCGATTCCGGAGTGATGACCGCAGGTACCACT
This sequence comes from Thiorhodococcus drewsii AZ1, assembly GCF_000224065.1. Classification (GTDB taxonomy): domain Bacteria; phylum Pseudomonadota; class Gammaproteobacteria; order Chromatiales; family Chromatiaceae; genus Imhoffiella; species Imhoffiella drewsii. The sequence goes on along the minus strand of NZ_AFWT01000007.1, from coordinate 151,536 downwards.
TCTACCTCCACCTCAACGCTGGACATCGTGACGGTGAACGCAGGCGATACCATCAACCTCGCTGCGAGTAACGTCACGCTTGCAACACTCGGCACCCTACAGGTCGCTGGCAATCTCACGACAACGGTGACAGCATTTACCGAGCTCCAGCGCGTTGTCGGCGTGTTTGATGAGACTGCCAACACCTTTACCGCAGGAGCAACCGGTGCCAATGCAGTCATGCTGAGCTGGGATGCCGCAGCGGCGGACACGACGGTCGATCAATCGATCGTCCTGGTGGGCGTCACGGATGTCAGCGCCATCGCGGCGGGTGTGGTGACGGTCTGACCTGCCGATTTGGCGGAGCTGCTTGAGTCTGCGTAGCAATCTTGAACGCCCGCGGGACACCGAGGGCGTTTTTCATTGGGGGCAAATCCAAAGTCGATCCTAAATGACTCTCACAACACCTGTCGTCATCGGGATCGGCTGCCAGCGCGGAACCGCGCTCGAAACGCTCGAAGGGGCCATCGCCGAGGCGCTGCGCGGACTGGGCGCGGTGGAGGTACGCTGTATCGCCAGCCATGCCCGCAAGGCCGACGAGCCCGCACTGCTGGCGCTTGCCGAGCGGCATGGCTGGCCATTTCTCACCTACCCCGCCGAGCAGCTTGACGCAGTCGGGGTGCCCAATCCATCCATGCGAGTCGCCGAGGAGGTGGGTACCGCCAGCGTCTGCGAGGCTGCCGCCCTGCTCGCCTCGAATGCATCCCAGCTCCTGGTCGAGAAGCTCCGCCATATCGGACCCGACGGCAAGGGGGCGACGATCGCCGTCGCACGCTGGCACCCCAGCAAGACCGACTGACCGAACGGACACTCCCTCATAAGTACCATGCCAGAAATGACGTATTCCAGACTGGATGAGGTTTAGACGGAAGATGAGACGGGTCGGGCCAGGAAGGTGCGCCAGCCACCATAGTGGCTGATGTCTTCGGCCTTCGCCACGGCATGACCCTCGCAGATAAAGCCAGTCTCCCAGGTGCCGTCGGCCAATTCCACCTTGCCCAAGCCCAGGGGTGCGGGGATACCGACCAGGAACGAGCCCAGTTCGGAGCTGGGAAGCTCCCAGACCTCGACCTCGATCGCCGTGCCGCCGCAGTCCACACGCACCAAGCCGGGGCGCTGCGGTGGCCCGCCGGCCAACGCATGCAGACGGTATGCCGGCGCGGTCGTGGTCCTTTGGAGCAGCCGGCCGCCGCGCGCGCGCAGTTGCCAGTTCAGCGGCAGGCCATCCATGTGGGCACCGCAGACGACAACCCGTGCGCGGTCGTTGCAGCCGCTGGCAACCGGTGCGGGCGTGTTGAACGTGCGTGCGCCTGCCAGCGGCAATGCGTGGGCGCGCTGCAGCGCATCGGCCAGGCCGAGCAGCCATTGGTCGGTGAAGGCCCGACCGAACAAGGTGACACCCCATGGCAGGCCGTTGGCCATGGTGCCGGCCGGCACCGCCACTGCGGCATAGTCCAGAAGGTTCATGAAATTGGTATACCAGCCCAGGTCGGCGTTGCGGCGCACCGGGTCTTGAGCCAGCTCGATGAGCGTGACGGGCCGGGGGTAGGCCGGCGTGAGCACGCAGTCGAGGCCGTCGAGAACAGGGTCGCACTCTGCCTTGATCGCCTGCAGCCGATACTGCGCGCGGAAGGCATCGACCGCCGTGGCTTGCGGCGCCGCGCGTAGCACATCCCGGATCACCGGCAACACCGCGTCAGGCTGCTGCTCGATGAGTTCGCCCGCCACGCTGTAGCGTTCGGCCACCCACGGGCCTTCGTACAGCAGCCGCGCCGCTTCGAGAAAGCGATCGAAATCGATCTCGACCGGCTCGCCGCCCAACGACCGCAGATACTCCACCGTGCGCTCGAACAGCGCAGGACTCTCTGGACAGCCGAGGAATTCGAGTTGGCGCGGCACGCCAAAGCGGAAGCCGGCGCGCGGTGTGCCGAAGGCGTCGGCGTCGTTCCACATCGGGTTGGCACGACTGTAAGCGTCGCGCTCATCGAGCTGGGCGGTCAACGCCAGCAGCCGGCTGGCCTCTGCGGCGGTGGCCGTGAAGAAGGTGGTGCAATCGAGCGTGCGGCAGGCGGGCACCACGCCGGCGGTGGACAGCAGACCCTTGGTGGCCTTGAGTCCGACCAGGTTGTTCAACGCCGCTGGTACGCGACCACTGCCGGCCGTGTCGGTGCCTAGAGCGAAGCTGGCCACGCCCAGCGCCACAGCCAACGCGGAGCCGGCGCTCGAACCGCCGGACGGGTAGTCCGGATGCACGCTGTTGCGGCAGGCACCATACGGGGAGCGGGTGCCGTTAAGGCCGGTGGCGAATTGATCGAGGTTGGTCTTGCCGAGCGGCACCGCGCCCAGCGCGATCAAGCGCTCCACCAGCGTGGCGCTGCGTTCCGGCGTGTAGGCGTAGGCCGGGCAGGCAGCGGTGGTGGGGACGCCGGCCAGGTCGATGTTGTCCTTGATGGCGAAGGGCACGCCATACAACGGCAGATCGGCCGGAGAGCAGTCGTCCAGAGCGGACAGATAGGGTTCCAGCTCGGTTTCGCTCAGTACGTGGATGAACAGGTGGAACTCAGGGTCGAGCGCCAGCGCCGCCGCACGCAGCCGGGGGATCAGGGTGCGCGGCGTCAAGTCGCCCCGGGCATAGGCGGCGGACAGGATGTCCAGGCGCAGGTCGATGGGGTGTTTCATGGCATGGATCCTCAGACTTCCTCGATCACGACGACGCACTGGCCGGCGCGTACCGGCGAGCCGGGCTGTACGCGCACTTCGCGCACGATGCCCGCGCAGGGCGCGTCCAGGGCGATCTCCATCTTCATGGACTCCAGAACCACCAGCACATCGCCGGCACCAACCCGCTGGCCGACCTCGACACTCACCTGCCAGAGGTTGCCGGCGATGTGGCTTTCGATGGCGTGCTGGCCCGCGCTCAGGGGCTCGTCCGCGCCGATGTCTGGGGCGACTTCCTCGCTCTCGAAATGTGCCTGACCGGTGGCGATCCAACGCTGACGCTCAGCGTCGAAGGCGGCGCGCTGCTGCGCCCGGAAGGCGGCAATGCCCTCTGCCTCACGCGTTAGGAAGGCCTGGTAGTCGGCCAGGTTCAGCGTGCTGTGCTCGATACGCAATGGATGGCGGCCCAGCGGAAAGTCGCGGCGGATGCGTTGCAGCGCGTCGGCGCTGACCGGGTAGAAGCGGATCTGATCGAAGAAGCGCAGCAGCCAGGGATTGCCCTCGAAGGCATCGACGGCGCGGTAGCGGTTCCACATCTGCAGGGTGCGGCCGACGAACTGGTAGCCGCCAGGGCCTTCCATGCCGTACACACAGAGGTAGGCGCCGCCGATACCGACCGAATTCTCCGCCGTCCAGGTGCGCGCCGGGTTGTATTTGGTGGTGACCAGGCGGTGGCGCGGATCCAGCGGCGTGGCCACCGGCGCGCCGAGGTAGACGTCGCCCAGCCCCATCACCAGGTAGCTAGCCTCGAAAACCGTGCGATAGACCTCGTCAAGGTTGGGCAGATCATTGATGCGGCGGATGAACTCCAGGTTGCTCGGACACCAGGGCGCGTCCTTGCGCACCGTGGTCATGTACTTCTGGATCGCCAACTGGCAGGCCGGATCGTCCCAGGACAAAGGCAGATGCACGATGCGCGAGGGCACGCTCAGGTCGTCGGTCGCGCAGACGCCATCCCACAACTCGACGATGGCGGCCAGCAATTTCGCTAGCGGCAGCACCTGCGGCTGGTAGTGGACCTGCAGCGAACGGATGCCTGGCGTCAGGTCGATCACGCCGGCCAGCGCGCGGGACTCCAGCGCCTGCATCAGGGCGTGGGCGCGAAAGCGCAGCACCAGGTCCAGCTCAGGTTCACCGATCTCCAGCAGCAGGTGGGTGTCGCCCGACAGCCGCGCCATCAGATGCTTGCTAGCACTGCCGATGTCCAATGCCACGGGCGAAGCCAAGGCGGCCGGCCGCCAGTCCACCGGCGCGAGCGCCAGACTGTTCACCTCCTGCGCACGTGCCTCTGCCAAACGACGCGCAGTGGCAATGTCCACTGGCACGAAGCGCACCTTGTCGCCAGCTTTGAGCTGGCCGAGCTGCCACAGATCGGCCTCGATCACGGTCACCGGGCACACGAAACCACCCAGGCTGGGTCCGTCCGGCCCCAGGATGACCGGCATGTCGCCGGTGAAGTCCACCGCGCCGACGGCATAGGGGTTGTCGTGGATGTTGGAGGGATGCAGACCGGCCTCGCCGCCGCTGTCGCGCGTCCAGTCGGGCTTGGGGCCGATCAGGCGCACGCCGGTGCGGCTGGAGTTGAAATGCACCTCCCAGTCTGTGGCGAAAAAGGTCTCGATAGAGGCCGGGGTGAAGTATTCCGGTGCACCGTGGGGGCCATAGATCACGCGCAGTTCGCGCACGGCCGGCAAGGGCAGACACAGTTCGTCCCTCAGTGCCGCGCCGGCCGTATCATCGACCAGCGGCGCCAGATGCAGAACGTCTCCGGCGCGCAAGGCGCGGCCACCATGGCCGCCGAATTGGCCGAGGGTAAAGGTGCTCTTGCTGCCCAGGTAACTCGGCAATTGCAGTCCGCCGCGCAGCACCAAATAGCTGCGTGCGCCAGCGCCGACGATGGTACCCAACGCCAGGGTACTACCAGCGGCAACGAACAGCGCGGTGTGCAGCGGCTGCTCCACACCATCCACGCGCAGCGGGATCTCGGCACCGGTCACAGCCACCACGGCGTCGGCATTGAAGCGCAACGTCGGGCCGCTCATGGTGATCTCCAGCCCAGCGGCGCTCTCCGGGTTACCAACCAGGCGGTTGCCCAGGCGCAGCGCACGATCGTCCATCGGACCGGACGGCGGCACGCCCACCGCCCAGTAGCCGAGCCGGCCCGGGACGTCCTGTACGGTGGTCTGGGTACCCGCCGACATCACCTCGACGGTGTCGGCCCGGTAGACCAGCCCTTCGAGGCAACGCGTCCAGGGCGCCCCGACGACGAACGGCATGTGGGACAGGATCTGCCGCAGGTAGTCGCAGTTGGTCTCCACCCCATACAGCACGCTATCGGCCAGCGCCGCGTCCAAGCTCAGGCGGGCCTGCTCGCGCGTGGGGGCCCAGGCGATCAGTTTGGCGATCATCGGGTCGAAGTACGGCGGAATTTCGCAGCCGGCCTCGACCCAGGTGTCGATACGCAGGGCCCGGCCGACGGCTTCAGGGAAAGCCACTGCAGTGAGCAGCCCCGGACTGGGCTGGAAATCACGGCCCGGGTCCTCGGCGTACAGCCGCGCCTGGATGGCATGCCCACTGGGGTGCAGGTTCTTGCTCAGCTCGGCCAGCGGCGCCAGCGTACCGGCCGCCAGCTCGACCATCCAGCGCACCAGGTCCACGCCCCAGACCTGCTCGGTGACGCCATGCTCGACCTGCAGCCGCGTATTCACCTCCAGGAAATAGAAGCGCTCAGCCTCGCTATCGTAGACGAACTCGACCGTTCCGGCGCTGCGGTAATTCACCGCGCGGGCCAGCTTGACCGCAGCGGCGCACAGCGCATCGGCCATGCCCGCGGGAAGGTTGGACGCCGGAGTTTCCTCCAACACCTTCTGGTTGCGCCGCTGGACCGAGCAGTCGCGCACGCCCAAAGCGATGACTTCACCATGCCCGTCGCCGAATACCTGCACTTCCAGGTGGCGAGCACGTTCGATGTACTTCTCGATGAACACACCGGCGTCGCTGAAGTTGTTCTGGCCCAGACGACGCACGGTGTCGAAAGCGTCGGTCAGTTCCTCGGACGAGCAGCACACCCGCATGCCGATACCACCGCCGCCGGCGGTACTCTTGAGCATGACGGGATAGCCGACCTGCGCGCCCGCCGCCAGCGCAGAGTCGAGGTCTTCCAGTAATTCGGTGCCTTCGAGCAAGGGTACGCCTTGTTCTCGGGCCAGCGCGCGGGCGGTGTGTTTGAGACCGAACACCCGCAGCTGAGCGGGCGTAGGGCCGACAAAGGCGATGCCTGCGGCCTCGCAGGCTTCGGCAAAGGCCGCGTTCTCCGACAGGAAGCCGTATCCCGGATGGATGGCTTGCACGCCGCTATCGCGCGCGGCGGCGAGAATTTTGTCCACCGCCAGATAGGTCTGCGAGGCGGGACCGTCGCCCAGACTGATGGCGTGGTCCGCCTGCTGCACATGCAGGCTGGCCACATCGGCTTCGGAGTAGACGGTCACACCCTGGACCCCGAGGTTGCGCAGGGTACGCAAAACACGGCAGGCAATGGCACCGCGGTTGGCAATAAGAAGTTTGTTGAACATCAGCTGACTCTCAGCATGCAGGCCGTCCCGCGTTGGTCAGTAAGCGACGCACCGTGGTCGTCCACGGCGGGAGGTGCTGGATCCGGCAGCCCATCGCGGACCGCCAGGGCGGCCCTTTCCGGCCTGGATCATCACCTCATAGAGATTGGCGCGTACGTCCTACAGCGCGGACGCGACATGCAACCGCCTTCGCCAGGAGTGTCCCCATGCACCGGTTCTGCCGACGTCTGTCAGTTCCATACCAGCACCTCGGCAGGTGTCGGGTTCCAGCCGTTGCATGGGTTGTTAAGCTGCGGACAGTTGGAAATCAGCACGATCACGTCGGTGTGTGCCTTCAGTTCCACGTATTTGCCGGGTGCAGAGATGCCGTCTTCGAAGGTGAGCCCGCCCTCGGGCGTGACCGGGACGTTCATGAAGAAGTTGATGTTGGCGCCGATGTCGCGCTTGTCCAGCCGGCCGTCGTGCAGGCAGGCGCACAGGAAGTTGTCACGGCAGCTGTGCATGTAGCGCTTGTCCAGCGCATAGCGCACGGTGTTGCTCTCCTGCGCGCAGGCACCGCCCAGCGTGTCGTGGCGACCGCAGGTATCGGCGGTGATGGTCAGCAGCGGGTTGCCCAGGTTCGAGTACAGCACGCTGCCGGTGGTGAGATAGGCATTGTTCTGGCGGCGCAGGGTGCGCTGCGGATCGTAACGCTCGCGCGGGTTGGGCGCGCTGTAGAAGAGCGTGTCGATGGCCTGATTGCCTTCGAGGTCGAGCAGGCGCAGGATCTGCCCGGCCTTGATCTCGAACAGGTAGGGCTCGCCCGCCGGGATGACGTGGCGAAAGGTGGCGTCTGCCGCTGCCAGAGGACTGGTCGTCAGTGTCATGGCCGTCTCCTTATAGGTAGAAACGTTCGGTGTTGTGGAAGGCACGCGCGTTCTCCGGGCGGGAGGTGCGACATACGACGCTGATGCCGTCACTGCGCTCCTCCCGCCAGGACAGCTGAACCGATCGCGGGGCGTATTGCGGATTCGGGTCCAGCGGGTGCTGCAGCGCGGTCAGGATCACCAGGGTGTCCATCGGTGCATACAGTTCGACGTAATCGCCTGCCTGGCCGTGATCCTCTTCGAAGTGGAAGCCGCCGTCGGCATCGACAGTGACCTTGCTGAACAGGTTGACCACCATGAGCAGGTCCTCCAGGCCCAAGTTCCACTTGCCCATCTCCACCAGCAGGTTGTCGGTGCCGTTGCGAAAGAACCCGTTGTGCAGTTCCTGATAGCGGCCCTCGCCATATTTCTCGCGCACCTCCTCGGCGTTGAGCACGCCGCCGAAGCTGTCATGCCAGCCACGGGTATCGGCAATAATCGCGGCCAGCACTCGGCCCATGTCGGAGTAAAGGCAATGGCCGGCGGTCAGACGCGCGGTGTGCTGCCCCTTAAGGGTGTCGGGCAGGTTCAGCCGCTCGCTGGGCTGGCTGGCATTGAGCAGCATCAGACTGACGTTGGCACCGCCTTCGATGTCGGTGAGGCGCAGGGTTTGCCCGCGCTTGAGGATGAAGGACGTATGCCCGCCGCCGGGGACGGTTTCTTCGTACAGTGCGCTCTGTACTGCCATGGGATCAGCGCTCATCATGGTTCTCCTGAGAAACGGGGTTGATGGCATCGAGGACATGCGGCGGCAATGCGGCGATGGCCTCTCTTGTCTGCCGACGGTCTGAGTTCAATGGGATGTCGTAGGTGATGCGTGCGCCGTAAGCCTGTGGGGCTTGCGGGTCAATGCGGACCTTGTCGAATACCAGCAGACGCGTGCCGAGATGAAAGCCCTCGTAGAGGTCGTGGGTGACCATGAACACGGTCAGCCCGCTCTCGCGCCACAGCTCCAGCAGCAGCGCATGCATGTCCTTGCGAATGCCCGGGTCCAGCGCGCCAAAAGGCTCGTCGAGCAGCAGCACCCGCGGACGAGCGATCAGGGCCTGCGCGATGGCCAGACGTTGCTGCATACCACCCGACAACTGGCTGGGGTATTGGTGAAACGCGGCCCCCAAGCCCACTTTTTCAAGCATCTGCGCCGCCTCTTCCCGGGCGCGCCGTTTGGCGCTTCCCCATAACCGCCCGGTCAGATGAGCACGCGGCAGCTCCAGGCCGATGGTCACGTTGTCCAGTACCGTCAGATGCGGAAAGACCGAGTAGCGCTGGAAGACGACGCCTCGGCTGGCATCCGGTTCGGCGGGAAAGGGCTTTCCTTGCAGCAGCAGCTGACCCTTGCTGGGACGCTCCTGCCCCAGCAGCAGTCGCAGGAAGGTCGACTTGCCGCAGCCCGATGCGCCGACCAGGGTGCATAATTGGCCTTCTTCCACCGTGAGCTTCAGACGTTCGAGAACGACATGGTCGCCATACGCCTGCCATACGTTGCGGATCTCGATGAAGCTCATGCGCGTCCCCCTTCCGACCAGGGGAACCAGTAGCGGTGAAGCCGGCGTAGGCCCCAATCCATGGCCCAGGCCAGCAGCGTGATCCAAACGACGTAAGGCAGGATCACGTCCATCGCCATGTAGCGACGCACCAGGAAAATGCGATAACCCAGGCCCGCCGTGGCCGAGATCGCCTCTGCTGAGATGAGAAACAGCCACGCGGAGCCCAGCATCAACCGCAGCGACACCAGCAACCGGGCCAGCAGTTGCGGCAGGATCACCCGCAGCACCAGCGTCCAGCTGGTGGCGCCCAACGTCTGGGCTTTGATCAGAACCTCTTGTGGGATCTCGCGGGCACGCTGTTCCAGATCGCGCGCCAGCACCGGCGTCAAGCCAATAACGATCAGCATGATCTTGGATAGCTCGTCGAGCCCGAACACGATGAACAGGATCGGCAAAATGGCCAACGGCGGCACCATGGAGGCAATCGCCAGCAACGGTGATAACGAGGCCCCGAGCAGCGGAAACACGCCTGCCGCCGTACCCAACGCCAGACCAGCCAGGGACGCAATGGACAGCCCGAGCCCGAGGCGCTCCAGGCTGGCGAGGGTGTCGCTCCACAGCAGGTACTCACCGGTGCGCTTATCCTCGGTGAAGCCCAGGCGTACAACCGCGTCGGCCATTTGCGGCAGGCTGGGCAGCAGCCGATCATCAGGGTTGTCCGCCAGCCGCAATGTAGAAGCGGTGCCGTAGATCAGCGCGAGCAGGATCAGCGGCAGCAGTGCAAGCAGCAGCCGACCTCCCAGGCCAGGGTGGCGATTGATGAAACGCATGAAGGCCTCCTGGCGCTCAGAGCTGGCCGTCAGCGGCTTGGCGTAGGTAGGTGGCGTCGAAGCGCAACTTGATGTTCTTTGCGTTGCCGTTGACCGAGCCGTCCGGGAACGCCACCCCGATTGCGTCCGCACTGCGCGCGCCTTCGCCCAGTAGTCCCTTGTCGAACGAGAATTGCGCAACGCGCTTCATCGTTTCCGCTAGGTTTGCGCTGGTGACAAAATCCAACGCTTCGGCGGGCGTGTGCAGCAATGCTGTGGTGTTGAGTTGGGCTTCGTAGCTTGGGAGTGTGGTACCTGCGCTCCGGGCCATGGCATCCAGGACCTCGGCATCCTTTGCCTTCATCAGCGCCATCACCTCGAACCAGGCGCCAGTCAGCGCCTTGCCCAGCTCGGGGGTATCGCGCAGCGTCTCCGTGTTGACCACCATCAAATCGATGATTTCTCCAGGTATTTTGCTGGAGTCGAATACCTCGGTGATATCGGGCATCGCTACGAGCGTCGACAGCTGAGGGTTCCAGGTTACGGCAGCCTGCACCCTCGGTGCGTTGAAGGCGCCGACGATATCGGCGTCAGACGTGTTGACGACTTTGATGTCACGCTCGCGCAGGCCCACGCTGTCCAGAGCACGTGCGAGCAAATAATGCGAGACGGAGAATTGGACCAGATGAACGTCCTGGCCCTCAATGTCGGCCAGCGTCTTGCCCTGACCCTTGAGCACGACGCCATCGTTGCCGTTGGAATAGCTGCCGGGGATCAATGCCGTGCTGTCGACACCGCTTGCCGCTGGCACCGTCAGCGCATCCATGTTGGTCATGGTGCAGCCGTCGAACTGGCCGGCCGTGTACTGGTTGATGGACTCGATGTAGTCGTTGAGCTGGGTGACCTTGATCTGGATGCCGTATTTCTGTGCCCACTTGTCGACGATGCCCTGCGTTTGGGCATAGCCCCAAGGCATCCAGCCGGCATAGATCGTCCAGCAGACGTTGAATCGTTTTTGGGGAGCGGCGTTGGCCACGCTTGCGAGGCAGAGGGCGAGGGCGAAAGCGCCCAGAATGCGGCGAGTAGTCATGCGGATCTCCAGTCGAGGTGAACAAAAGGCGGGAGCAGCGCAGCACCATAGGTGCGGCTATCTCCCGGGCTTTTGTCCCGCCGTGTAACCTCTACTGGAGGTCGCCAGCTCTCGGACCAGACATCCATTTGCGATGGACCGGAACCCTAGCCAGCTTTTTCAATGACTCGCAGCACGTTGGCCATGCTGCTCCGCCATCGAGAAAAAGCAAACCTCATGCCAGCATCTTTTCTTCCAGGAAAGCCGCTAGATGCCGTGTTCATCCGGAAGAGTGACATGCATCTGACGCGCCAATGTTGTGCAGAATTGACGCGGGCGCACCGAAATGGTGCTTAAAACGGTGAGTGGGTGGTCAGCTGACTACGCTTGTCAGAACAGCGTTGTCCGATACCAGCGACCCATCAGGATCGCAACGGCTCGGACGTGTCCCAGGGCACGACGTATCCCTGCCCATCGTGTTCGCCCATGACGGCTCGCACACCATAGGTTCGAGCGAGATTCTCCGCCGTCAGCACCTCGGTGGGCGTGCCGGTCGCAATCAGCTCACCCCGATCCATCATCACCAGACGATCGCAGAAGCGGCTGGCGAGGGTCAGGTCATGGAGCACCACCAGGACACCCCGCCCGCTCTGACAGGCCGAGCGCAGGAGCTGCATCACCTGCAACTGATGCCTGGGATCCAACGCCGCCACCGGCTCGTCGGCCAGAATCAGCGGCGCCTCGACGACCAGCACCCGGGCCAGACGGGCACGCGCCCGCTCACCGCCCGACAGCTCGGTGACGCGACGCTCGCGCAGCCGCCAGACATCGGTCAACCGCATGGCCGACTCGATCGCCTCCAGATCGCCCGTCCCCGACCGACCGGCGCCACGCCACCAGCTACCGCGATAGGGATGACGCCCGAGCCCGACCAGATCGCGCACCGAGATGGGCCATTGAACCGGATCCTCCTGGCTCAGATAGGCCAGACAGCGAGCCCGTTCGCGCGCCGAGAGGGCATTCAGCGGCCGTCCCTGGAAACGGATCTCGCCGCGATACTCGAGCAGTTGGGCGACGGCCTTGACCAGCGTGCTCTTTCCCGCACCGTTGGGACCGACCAGACCCAGCAGTTCGCCCTCACCGATCTCGAACGAGAGCCCGCGCACCAGCGATTTGCCGCCCAGCACTACATCGAGCCCGGCGATATCGAGCAGACTCACAGCATGTCCCTCCGCGAGCGCAGCACCAGGGCCATGAAGAAGGGCGCACCGATGAGCGCCGTCACCACGCCGAGCATCAGTTCCTTGGGTGTGTCGAGCAGACGCACGGCGATATCGGCGGCGAGGATCAGCACCGCTCCGCCGAGCGCGCTCGGCAGCAGCAGACGGCCCGGCCGATAGTCGACGAAGCGCCGCAGCAGATGCGGCACCACCAGACCTACGAAACCGATCGCGCCAGACACCGCGACCGTGGCCCCAACGCTCAACGCCGATCCCAAAATGATGAGCCCGCGCAGACGCCCCAGATCCACACCTAGAGTGCGTGCCTCGCCCTCCCCCAGCGCCAGCACATCGAGCGATGGCCCGGTCAGCAGCAGGAGCGCCAACCCGACGATGACGAACGGCAGACAGAGCCACACATCGTCGAAACTGCGGTCGGCGATCGAGCCGAGCAGCCAGAGCACGATGTCTTGGACCCCACCCGGATTCGGCGCCAGATTGAGCGCGAGCGAGGTCAGAGCCGTGGCCAGCGAGGAGAGCGCGATGCCGGCGAGGATGAGCGTCAGGTTGGTCGATCCGGCGCGGGTCAGCGCGTAGAGGACAGCGGTCGCCAGCAAGGCGAAGCTCATGGCGGCCACAGGAAGCGCCCAGAGACTCAGGGCGGTGAGACCGAAATAGAGCGCCACCACGGCGCCCAATCCGGCGCTCGCCGAGATGCCGAGCAGACCCGGCTCGGCGAGCGGATTTCTCAACAGACCCTGCAGCGCGGCACCGGATGCACCGAGCGAGCAGCCGACCAGCCAGGCAAGCAGCACGCGCGGCAGTCGAATCTGCTGGACGATGAGACGCTGTTCCTCGGTCCCCGTGCCGAGCAGTCCGCCGACCACCTCGCCGAGCGACAGGGGCGCCTCGCCGAAACAGAGCGAAGCCAGACTGAGCCCCAACAGGGTCAGCACCAGAACGAGGGTCAGCGAACGCGGTCGAATTTGAAACATGGATGGAGTCAGGGCTGACCTACAGCGATAGGGCCGGATCCGGTGGGAAGCGCTTCGATCTGGGCGACGATCCGCTCGGCGGCACCAACCAGCTCAAGCCCGCCGCAGCCCCACAGCGTTCCGGACACACGCACGGCCGGGGTGCGTTCCAGCATAGACCGCAGCAGCGGATGGCGACCGTAGGCCGAGGCGACTCCCGGTCGGACCCGATCGAAATAGCCCAACAGAAAGAGATCGGGTGGTGACGTCACCAGTCGCTCCAGCGGGAAGCGTCCCCAACCGGACAATCCCTGCTCGGCGGCGACGTTGCGCAGACCCAGCAGGCGCAACAGATCGTCGACATAGGTCCCGGACCCCGCCGTACCGCCGCTCGGTCTCAAATAGAGCGCTCGATAGGGCCGGATACGCGCACGCAGCTCCCGCATGCGCTGCTTGGCCTCGGCGATCCGTATCTCACCGGCCTCGACGCGTCCGATGCGTGCCGCGATCTCGCGGGTCGTCTTCAGCGCATCCGACCAGGTCGCCGGATAGGGAAGCGGCAGGATCTCGATCCCCCGCCCGGCCAGCAGCTCGGCATGGCCACGCCCGTTCCAGCCGGTATAGACGAGCGCGATATCGGGCTTCAGATACAGCAGATCCTCCACCCCGCCGCGATTCTCCGGATAGGCACGTGCAACCTCCACGATCGACGAAACGCGGGGGTCGCGGCTCTGATAGGACAGCGAAACGATCTGGGCGGGATCGGCGATCTGCACCAACATCAGATCGGCGCAGAGATTGGTGCTCGCAACCCTCGGCAGAGACGCCGGATCGGCCATGGCGGTGCCCGAAATCAAGATTGGAACCGCAAAGGCGCAAAGAAGGAGCGCTGTCAGCCTCCAGCGACCAGCCTCCAGTTTGAGAACGTTAGGCACTGAGATTCGTTTTCCACTGAACAGCCCACCCATTGGGCGAGAGGCAAAGCACCAGAAAGTCGCTCCAACACACAGCTTCACGCTGACAGCTGGCGACTGGTAGCTTTTTCAAACCGGCTTACCGAGGAGCGAGAGATCGAGCGCATACCCACCGGTCACCAGATAGTTGGACGCGCAGCGCGGACCGAGTCGACGAATCAGGTTGCCGAGCCGGTCGCGGAAGGTCCGTCCGATCGGATAGGCCGGGATCACACCCCAGCCGGTTTCCTCGGCGACCAGGATCAGAAGGGCCGGACAGGCGTCGACAACGGCCTCCAGACGCTCGACCCGTTCGCGCCACTGCGCATCCTCGAGCTCGATCAGGTTGGCAACCCAGGTACCGAGCGAGTCGATCAGCAGACAGCGATCCGATCCGCCGTGCTCCACCAGGGCCGCTTCCAGCTCGGTCGGTGCGCAGACGGTCGACCACTGCTCGGGACGACGGCAACGGTGGGCCTCGATCCGGGCGCTCCAGTCGGCGTCCTCGGGATCCTCCCTAGCGGTCGCGATATAGACGACCGAGCGGCCCGATTGATGGGCCAGACGCTCGGCCCATTCGCTCTTGCCGCTACGGGCGGGACCGCAGACGAGAACCGCCGAGGATTCCGTCGATGGATTTTGCTGTGCTCGACCCATCCTACGCGGGATCGTATCCGAGCACGGGGGCGAGCCAGCGTTCGGCCTCGGCCAGGGTCATGCCCTTGCGCGCGGCATAGTCCTCGACCTGATCCTTCTGGATCTTGCCGACGCCGAAATAGCGCGCATCCGGATGCGAGAAGTAGCAGCCCGAGACTGCGGCGGTCGGCAGCATGGCGAAGTTCTCGGTCAGACTGATGCCGACCCGACGATCCGGCTCCAGGAGCTCCCAGAGGATGCCCTTCTCGGTGTGATCCGGGCAGGCCGCATAGCCGGGCGCCGGACGGATACCCTGGTATTTCTCGGCGATCAGCTCTTCGTTGCTCAGGGCCTCGTCCGCCGCATAGCCCCAATAACGGGTACGCACCAGCTGGTGCAACCGCTCGGCGAAGGCCTCAGCCAGGCGATCGGCCAGGGACTTGAGCATAATGGCGCTGTAGTCGTCGTGATCGGCCTCGAAGCGGGCCAGATGCGCGTCGATCCCGACACCGGCGGTGACGGCGAAGGCCGCGATCCAGTCGTCCTGGCCAGTGGGCGCGATGAAGTCCGACAGACAGAAGTTGGGCTGATTGCGCGAGGCGTCGCGCGGCATCTGCTGACGCAGATGGTGCAGCATGGCCAGCGTCTCGCCACGCGAGGCGTCGGTATAGAGCGCGATATCGTCATCGCCCACCGCATTGGCCGGGAAGAAGCCGAACACGGCACGCGCCTCCAGCCAGCGCTCGCTGACCAGACGCTCCAGGAAGGACTGGGCATCGGCGTAGAGCTTGCGCGCCTCCTCGCCGATCACGTCGTCGTCGAGGATATCGGGGAAGCGTTTGTGCGCCAGCTCCCAGGCATGGAAGAAGGGCAGCCAGTCGATGCAGCCGACCAGATCGTCGAGCGGGAAATTCGCGATGGTCGCCACCACACCGCCACCGACCGGCTCCAGCTGGAGCGACCAGGGGCCCGAATCACTGAAGCCCTCGTCGAGCAATGCCGGACGTGGCGGCACATAGCTCGACCAGTCGATCGGGACCCGATTGGCGCGTGCGGCGGTGATCGGCATGAATTTGCGAACCGTTGACTTGCCCTCGCGCTCGGCACGAACACGGGCATAGTCCTCTCGGATCGAGGCGAGATAGGCCGGGCGCAGATCGTCGCTGAGCAGGTTGGAAGCCACGCCGACCGCCCGCGAGGCGTCGGGCACATAGATGACCGGCGCCTCGCGCTGGGGCGAGATCTTGATCGCGGTATGGAGCTTGGAGGTGGTGGCGCCGCCGATCATGAGCGGCATCGCCATCCCGGAGCGCTCCATCTCCTTGGCGACATGGACCATCTCGTCGAGCGACGGCGTGATGAGACCGGACAGACCGATGATGTCGACATTCTCCTCACGCGCACGCTGGAGGATGGTGTCGGCCGGGACCATGACCCCGATGTCGATGACCTCGTAGCTGTTGCACTGCAGGACCACGCCGACGATGTTCTTACCGATGTCGTGCACGTCACCCTTGACCGTCGCCATCAGGATGCGGCCGTTGTTCTTGGCGGCCTCGCCCGAGGCGGCCTTCTCGGCCTCCAGATAGGGGAAGAGATAGGCAACCGCCTTCTTCATGACCCGCGCCGACTTGACCACCTGGGGCAGGAACATCTTGCCGGCACCGAAGAGGTCGCCGACATGGTTCATGCCGGCCATCAACGGCCCCTCGATGACCAGCAGCGGACGCCCGAGCTCCAGGCGTGCCTCCTCGGTATCCTGGTCGATGTAATCGGTGATGCCCTTGACCAAGGAGTGCTTCAGACGCTCCTCGACCGGCCAACTGCGCCATTCCTGTTCCTCCGGGCGCGCCTCGACCGCACCGCCACCCTGATAGTTGGGCGCGATATCGAGCAGACGTTCGGTCCCGTCGTCGCGGCGATTGAGGATGACGTCCTCGACCGCCTCGCGCAGATCCTCGGGCAGATCGTCATAGATGGCGAGCTGGCCGGCGTTGACGATGCCCATGTCCATCCCGGCATGGATCGCGTGATAGAGGAAAACGGCGTGGATCGCCTCGCGTACCGGGTTGTTGCCGCGGAAGGAGAAGGAGACGTTGGACACGCCGCCTGAGATCTTGGCGTGCGGCAATGTGCGTTTGATCTCGCGCACCGCCTCGATGAAGTCGACCGCGTAGTTGTTGTGCTCCTCGATACCGGTGGCGACGGCGAAGATGTTGGGGTCGAAGATGATGTCTTCGGCCGGAAAGCCGACCTGCTCGGTCAGAATCTTATAGGCACGGGTGCAGATCTCGATCTTGCGCGCCTGGGTGTCGGCCTGACCGACCTCGTCAAAGGCCATGACGATGACCGCCGCGCCATAGCGTCGGCACAGATGCGCCTGGTGCAGGAACTTCTCCTTGCCTTCCTTGAGCGAGATGGAGTTGACGATCGGCTTGCCCTGGACGCATTTGAGCCCGGTCTCGATCACCTCCCATTTGGAGGAGTCGATCATGACCGGAACCTTGGCGATGTCCGGCTCGGCCGCGACCAGATTGAGAAAGCGCTGCATGGCGGCGACCGCGTCCAGCAGACCCTCGTCCATGTTGACGTCGATCACCTGGGCGCCGTTCTCGACCTGCTCCTGGGCAACGCTCAGCGCCGTGTCGTAGTCCTCTTCCTTGATCAGACGCTTGAAGCGCGCCGAACCGGTGACGTTGGTGCGCTCGCCGACGTTGACGAAGAGTGTCTCGGCGCCGATGTTGAAGGGCTCCAGCCCGGACAGCCGGCAGGCCGGTGCGATGTCCGGCAGCGGACGCGGCGCCATGCCCTCAACCGCCGCAGCGATGGCGCGGATGTGGTCCGGCGTGGTACCGCAGCAGCCGCCGATGATGTTGAGGAAGCCGGAGCGCGCCCACTCGGCGATCTCGGTGGCCATCTCCTCCGGCCCCAGATCGTAGCCGCCCAGCTCGTTCGGCAGACCGGCGTTCGGGTGCGTCGAGACCCGACACTCGGCGATCCGCGCCAACTCCTCGACGTACTGGCGCAGCTCGGAGGGACCCAGCGCGCAATTGAGCCCGATCGAGAGCGGATCGGCATGACGCAGCGAGTTGTAGAAGGCCTCGGTGGTCTGGCCAGTCAGTGTGCGTCCCGACTGGTCGGTGATGGTGCCCGAGATCATGATCGGCAGCTCGACACCGTCCTCGTCGAAGACCTTGCGCACGGCGAAGACGGCCGCCTTGGCGTTCAGGGTGTCGAAGATGGTCTCGATCAGGATGATGTCGGCGCCGCCCTCGATCAGTCCCCGGGTCGAGTCGGCATAGGCCGTGACCAGGGTGTCGAAGTCGATGTTGCGGTAACCGGGATCGTTGACGTCCGGCGAAATGGACGCGGTGCGGTTGGTGGGACCGAGCACGCCAGCGACGAAGCGCGGCTTGTCCTCGGTGCCGATCGCATCCGCCGCCTGGCGGGCCAGACGCGCGGCGGCAACGTTGATCTCGTAGGCCAGCGCCTCCATGCCGTAGTCGGCCATGGCGACGCTGGTTGCGTTGAAGCTGTTGGTCTCGATGATGTCGGCCCCGGCCTCCAGATACTGGCGGTGGATGCCTTCGATCACGTCTGGTCGGGTAAGCGCCAGCAGATCGTTGTTGCCCTTGAGATCGCTCGGCCAATCCACGAAACGCTCACCCCGATAGTCGGCCTCGGTCAAGCCGTGACGCTGAATCATGGTGCCCATGGCGCCATCGAGAATCAGAATTGAGCGTTCGAGACGCTCGCGGATGAGAGCGGTGGAATAGGTCATGACTTCTCGCGGATAGTGTCTGTGGGGCGTACCCGAACGGGCGAACACGCGAACAGGCGGCGGACATTCACTCTGTGCCGACCTAATGAGGATCCTGGCAACTCGAAACAGCAAACGGAACGCAGAGGAATCACAGAACGCAGCGTGTCCATTAACCTGCTTCGGTCAATGGGAAACGATAACAGAAATAGCCGCTGGCTTCTCGCCCGAGAGCAGCGGCTTCAGATCGGAGGGACGGTGTTTCTCACCCTGCCAGCAGCTGAGCCCGCTCTTGGCGCAGCTTCGCAACCTTGGGCGAAATGACGACCTGGCAGTAGCCCTGGCCTGGATTGCGACGGAAGTAGTCCTGATGATACGCCTCCGCCGGATAGAAGGGCGGCGCCGGCTCGACGAGGGTAACGATCGGATTCGGCCAGATCGCAGCCTCGTTCAGCTCTTGGATCACCTCATTGGCGGTAAGCCGCTGTGCGTCCGAGTGGTAAAAGATCACCGAGCGGTATTGGGTGCCGACGTCCGCGCCCTGCCGATTGAGGCTGGTCGGGTCGTGCATGCCGAAGAAGACCCGCAGCAGGGTAGCAAAGTCGATCTGGTCGGAATCGAATTCGACCCGCACCACCTCGGCATGACCGGTGGCCCCGGTACAGATCTGCTGATAGGTCGGATTGGCGCGTTCGCCTCCGGCATAGCCGGAGACTAGAGATCGCACCCCCTTCAGCTCGCGCAAGACGGCATCCAGACACCAGAAGCACCCGCCACCCAAAGTCGCTGTTTCGATCCCCATCGCATTCTCCCGTCACCTCGTGAATTCCGAACCACGGCCGTCGTCCCGAATCTGACCAGAGACCGATGCCGTGCGCTGGAGATAGGGTCGGAAGAGGCCGCGCGAAAGGGCGCCGGGCGAATCAGCCCTCTTCGGTCGACAGCTCCGTGCCATTGGACGGAAGCAGGCCATAACGCTCCAGCTTGGCGCGCAGGCCGACCCGCGACAGGCCCAGCTCCTCGGCGGCCTGGGTCTTGTTCCAGCGGTGACGGATCAGGGTCTCGCGCAAGATGCTGGACTCCAGCGCCTCCACGCGCGCCTTGAGCGACACGGCCTGACCGCCCGCTCCAGATATGCCGGAAGCGCCCATGTCGTCGAAAGTGCTCGCGCGCAGGATGCGGGGATCCAGCAGATCGGCGCCCAGCATGCGCCCGGCGGGCGCCAGCACCAGCACCCGCTGGATCTCGTTCTGCAGCTCGCGCACATTGCCCGGCCAGGCGTAACGGCTCATGCAGTCCAGGGCCTCCTGGGTGAAACCCTCGACCGGCTTGACGAAATCGCGCTGAGCGGCGTCCAGTATATGCCGAGCGATGGGAACGATATCCATTGGACGATCGCGTAACGGTGGCAGATGGATGCGCACACCGGCGAGTCTGTAATAGAGATCCTCGCGAAAACGTCCCGCGCGGATCTCATGCTCCAGGTTCCGGTTGGTCGCGGCGACGACACGCACATTCACCTTTCGGCGGCGATTGGATCCGAGCGGACGCACCTCCTGTTCCTGCAGCAAACGCAGCAGCTTGACCTGAAAGGCGGTCGAAACCTCGCCAATCTCGTCGAGAAAAATGGTCCCGCCGTCGGCCTGGTCGAAGAGTCCGACCCGAGGGTTCACGGCACCAGTGAAGGCGCCCTTCTCGTGTCCGAACAGCTCGCTTTCGAGCAGTTGGTCCGGCATGGCGCCCGTATTCTCGGCCACAAACGGATTGTCGGCGCGCGGACTGTTGTAGTGCAGGGCGCGCGCAAACAGCTCCTTGCCGGTCCCCGACTCGCCGGTCAAGAGAACCGGGATGTCATAGGGGGCAATGCGCGCGATCTGATCGCAGACCTGGTTGATGGGGCTCTCCGGGCTGCGCACGATGCCGTCGAGACGAAAGTTGCGCTTGAGCCGCTCGCGCTGCTGGGCGATACGCTGCTCCAGCGTCTGAGCGGTCATCTTCATCTCGAGCGCCAGCAGGGCGTTCTCACGCTGCAACTGGACCAACCGGCAGGCGTTGCGCACGATCAGCAACAGATTGTCCGGATGCCAGGGCTTGGTGATGTACTGATGGATACCGCCCCGATTGATGCCGTCGATGATGTCCTCGGCATCCGTGTAGCCCGAGATGATGATCCGTGCCAGGTCGGGCCAGCGCTCGCGCACCCGCGCCAGGAACTCGACCCCGGTCATCTCGGGCATGCGCTGGTCCGAGATCACCACCTGGATCCAGTCCTCATCCAGGATGCGCTCGGCATCGACCGTGTTGGTGGCGGTGCGGACCTCGAATTCCTCGTCCAGGGTACGCGCCAAGGTGTCGAGCGAGAGCGGCTCGTCGTCGACGACCAGGATGCTCGGTCGACTCATTCCTCGGCACCGTGCAACGGCGACTCGTCGTGGATGGTGATGTGCAGACGCGGCTCGTCTCCCGTATCGCGCACGATATCCCCACTGCGCATCTCCCGATCTCCCGTCAACCGATCACGGAAGAAGAGCTTGAGCGTCTCGCGGATGGGGTGAAAGGCCAGTTCGTCCCAGGGGATCTCGCGTTCGGCAAAGAGCCGTACTTCGAGGCTCTCCTCGCCCGGAGAGAAATCGAGATCGAGCAGGCGCGCCCGAAAGAGCATGTACACCTGGTCGATATGGGGCAGATTGAACAGGCCATAGAGCCGCCCGACCTGAACGCGGGCATTGGCCTCTTCGAGCGTCTCGCGCGCAGCGCCATCGCGGGTGGTCTCGCCACGCTCCATGAATCCGGCCGGCAGGGTCCAGAAACCGAGACGGGGTTGAATGGCGCGTCGACAGAGGAGAATCTTGTCCTCCCACTCGGGGATGCAGCCCACCACCATTTTCGGGTTCTGATAGTGGATGGTTCCGCATCGGCTGCAGACATGGCGCTCGCGGTTGTCGCCCTCCGGCACCTGCAAGGTCACGGGCGCGCCACAGTCGCTGCAATAATTCATTGGGTGTCCTTCCGGATCTTCTGCCAAATCAGCCCTCAGATAGACAGAATCGGCAGCAAATTTCAAGCCATGAGGAAGCAAACGCATGCACGGCGAACGGATACGGGTACGCGGACTGGTACAGGGTGTCGGGTTCCGACCGACCGTGTGGCGTCTGGCACGCGAATGTGGACTGATCGGCGACGTCTGCAACGATGGCGAAGGGGTGCTGATTCGGGCGCAACCAGCCGCAGAGATCGATCCGAACGCTATCGAGCGCTTCTGCGAGCGCCTGCGCGCCGAATGCCCGCCACTGGCCCGCATCGACGCGATCGAGCGCCAGACGCTGACCGAGCCGATCCCACACGATGACTTTCTGATCCGCGACAGTCAGATCACCCAGGCGCGCACCGCTATCGTCGCCGACGCCGCAACCTGCCCGGACTGCGCCCGCGAGATCGGCGACCAGCAAGACCGACGCCACCGCTACGCCTTCACCAACTGCACCCATTGCGGACCGCGACTCACCATCGTTCGAGGTATTCCCTACGACCGCTCGCGCACCAGCATGTCGGTCTTCCCCATGTGCCCGGCCTGCCGTGCCGAATATGGCGATCCGGCGAATCGACGCTTCCACGCCCAGCCCAACGCCTGTCCCGACTGCGGTCCGCGACTCTGGTTGGTCGACGCCCAGGGACGGGAGGTCGACACCAACAAGACGGGCGATCTCGACCCCATCGCCGCCGCCAGCCGTCTGCTGCATGAGGGCCGCATCCTGGCGCTCAAGGGGATCGGCGGCTTCCATCTCGCCTGCGATGCGGCCAATGCGGACGCGGTCAGCGAGCTGCGACACCGCAAGCGCCGTTACGCCAAGCCGTTCGCGCTCATGGCCCGCGACCTGGAGGTGGTCGAACGCCATTGCGCGGTCAACGAAGAGGCGGCGCGAATCCTGACGACAGCGGCGGCCCCCGTCCTGCTGCTGGACAGGATCGAACCGGATCCCTGCCGCGAAAGGACACTTGCCGAGGCCATCGCGCCCGGCCAAACCAGCCTGGGCTTCATGCTGCCCTATAGCCCGCTCCACCATCTGCTGCTCGAAGACTGGGATCGGCCCTTGGTCATGACCAGCGGCAATCTGAGCGAGGAACCCCAATGCATCGACAACCAGGACGCCGTCGCGCGTCTGAGCCCACTGGCCGACTTCGCGCTCCTGCATGACCGCGCCATTCTCAACCGGGTCGACGACTCAGTGGTCCGCGTCATGGCCGGCGCGCCACGCATGATCCGGCGCGCGCGCGGCTATGCACCCTCCCCCATCGCGCTGCCGCCAGGCTTCGAGACGACCCCTGACGTGCTGGCGCTGGGAGGAGAGCTGAAAAGCAGCTTCTGTCTGCTGCGCCAAGGGGAGGCGATTCCCTCGCAGCACCTGGGCGACCTCGAAGACGCCCGCACCGCGCGTGAGTACGAAGCCACGTTGGATCTCTATCTCGATCTATTCCAGCATCGCGCCCAAATCCTGGCCGTCGACCGGCATCCGGACTATCGCTCGACCCTCATCGGCCGCGACCGCGCGGCCCGCTGGCAAATCCCCATGGTCGGCATCCAGCACCACCATGCCCATCTTGCCTCCACGCTCGCGGACAACGCCTGGCCACTGGACGGGCCTGCGGTCCTCGGCATCATCCTCGACGGACTGGGATACGGTGACGACGGCACACTTTGGGGCGGCGAATTCCTGATCGGCGACTATCGCGACGCTCGCAGGGCCGGCCACCTC
Organism: Thiorhodococcus drewsii AZ1; assembly: GCF_000224065.1. GTDB lineage: Bacteria > Pseudomonadota > Gammaproteobacteria > Chromatiales > Chromatiaceae > Imhoffiella > Imhoffiella drewsii. The sequence continues at coordinate 128,640 of NZ_AFWT01000007.1, read as the reverse complement.
AAACCGGTCGCCATGCCCGGAGGAACGCAGGCGATCCTCGAACCCTGGCGCAATCTCTTCGCCCAACTGGAGAGCGCCGGCGGTCTGGATGCGATGAGAAGACACCATCCGAATCTGACGACGCTTGAGGCACTTGCCTCACGCCCGCTCGGTGTGCTGAGAACGATGCTAGAGCGCGGAATCAACGCACCGCTGTCGAGTTCGGCCGGACGTCTGTTCGACGCCGTCGCAGCAGCAGTTGGCATCTGCGATGAACGCATCCTCTATGAGGGACAGGCCGCGATCAAGCTGGAGTCGCTGGCCGCCAGATGCCCAACCGGCGCCGAGTCCGGCTACCCGTTCCAGGCCAGCGAGAGCCAGTTCGGCATCCAACTGGACGCCGCGCCCATGTGGCCGGCACTCTTCCTGGATCTTTCCCAAGGTGTGGAGATCGCGCGCATCTCTGCGCGCTTTCATCGCGGATTCGCCGCAGCCATCGTCAAGCTCGCGCTGGAGCTCGCTCGCACGCACCAGATCGCGGCGATCGCGCTCTCCGGTGGCGTCTTCCAGAATCGGCTGCTCTTGGAGTCGGTTTTCAAGGATCTGTCGGATACGGGCATTCAGGTCCTGCTGCAGCGCCAGGTTCCATCCAACGATGGCGGACTCTCGCTCGGGCAGGCGTGCATCGCCGCCGCCCGAGCAATACGTCCGTAGTCCGCAGCCCGGATGGGGCAATGTGCCATCCGGGGCACTGGACCGACCGAAGGGGATCAATCCTCCGACAGTGCCTCGGCGAGTTCGTCGGCATTCGCAATCGGTCTGGAACGACCCGTTTCGTCGACGGCAACATAGGTGAAATTGGCAGTCGCGACCTGTTGGCGGCTATGGGGATCGGGCTCGCGTTGCGCCCAGATCTGAATCTCGATCGTCATCGAGCTGGTGCCGATCTTGACCAGGCGGGCGAAGCCCTCGACCAGGTCTCCAACCAACACCGGAGCCATGAACTGGAACTCCTTCACAGCGATGGTCGCGACCCGGCCTCGAGCGACTTGGACGGCGATGACACCGCCCGCGAGATCGGCCTGCGACAACAGCCAGCCGCCGAAGATGTCGCCATAGGCGTTGGTGTCCTTGGGCATGGCGAACAGCCGCGCGGTCAGTTGCCAGGCGCGCGGATCGGTCAGGCGCGGCATTGCGGGGTCGACTCTATCCATTTGTTAACGCTCCTCAGTGGGTTGAATACGGACGTTTTAAGATGATGTGAGCGGTGGCGGCTGGCGCCCAAGACGATTAGCCGTCAAGCAACCCAAGCCAGCGCAGTAGGCCCGGCAACAGCAAGGCGCTGACGATCGCCGACAGCGCCATCGCGAGCCCGGACATGGCGCCTTCGCGATTGCCGAGCTGGAAGGCGCGCGCGGTACCGATGCCGTGCGCAGCGGTCCCCAAGGCGATCCCGGTGACCGCCGGGTCGCGGATCCCGATCCGGCGCAGCAGATCGACACCGAAGAGCGCGCCGACCAGACCCGTGAGCACCACCAGCGCGGCGGTCAGTGCCGGAATTCCGCCCAGTTTCTCCGAAATACCCATGGCGACCGGGGTCGTAACGGACTTGGGGGCGAGCGAAAGCAGAATGGTGCGATCCGCGCCGAACAGAGAGGCCAACTCCACCGCACTGACGGCGGCAACCAGGGCGCCGACCAGCAACGCGGCCAGGATCGGAATCGCCAGTGCGCGCAGGTCCATACGCAGCCGATAGAGCGGGATCGCCAACGCGACCGTGGCAGGCCCGAGGAGGAAATGGATGAACTGGGCGCCATCGAAATAGACGCCGTAGGGCGTTCCGGTGAGCGATAAGAGCCCGATCAACAGACCGATGGTCATGACCACCGGATTGAGCAGAGCGCGACTGCCGCTCAACCGGTGCAGCTTCAGCGCCCCGATCCAGGCGAGCAAGGTCGCCGTCAGCCAGAACAGCGGCGCCTCGGCCAGATAGACCCAGAGCGTTTGGAATGGCGCCTCGTTCACGACGGATCGCCCCCGCGCAAACGACGCAACAGCCACTGGGTCCCGCTCATGGTCAGGGCCGTGACCACCAGAGTGATCAGGGTTCCGAGCAGAAGCGCTACCGTCAGGGCTGGCCAGTTATCCCGCAAGAGATCCCAGTGCGCCATGACACCCACCCCGGCCGGAACGAACAGCAGCGGCAAATGACCGAGCAGTGTGGCGCCGGCCCGCTCGACCTCGCTCGGAATGCCGCCACGCACCGCCAGCCCGAGAAAGAGGATGAGCATCCCGGCGACCGGACCGGGCAGCGGCAGACTCAAGAGACGCACGAGGCTCTCGCCCAGCAGTTGGCAGAAAAAGATGAGTGTCAGCGCTTCAAGCATGGATGATTCTCGCTGATCGATCGGCGGAGGGACGGATTCGGCGTCTCGACATCAGGGTTCGCGTCGCCGGGTCTTGGCGTATGGCTCGCGCTGCGGGTGACCGCTCCAGATTTGCGGGCGTTCCAGCCATTTCTGGATGAAGGCCCAGGAGGCGCTGTGGCCATCGTGCGGAAGACGGCAGTCGGAACAGTCCTTGCGCGTAAGACCGTTCTTGTCCGTATAGAGACGATAGGGACCTGGACATTCGTAGGCGATGAGCGGGCAGTAACAGAAGAGGCAATTGAACGCGCGCTTCACGCCCCGGTGGCAGGGATAGAAGGGACAGGCGTCGTTGGTGAATCCCTTGAAGGACTCGTCGTGAGTGGTGTCTTTCGGCTGCATGGCATCAACTGAAACAGGGCGGAGATGATAGGGGCACTCGATGCGGCATCGCCGTCATGGCGTTGTCGTCTGACGCCGACTGCACCCACACAGTCGGCGGTTATACTGGACACAGAATTCGACCTGGCATCCGAGGTATCGACATGAGTCTGGCCGCGCACATCCTTGACATCGATCCAGACGACTATCTGACCAGCGAGCAATCGAGCGATATCCGGCACGAATATGTGGCCGGCCGACTGTTCGCCATGGCCGGGGCCGGAGAGGCGCACAACCGCATTGCCGGCAACGTCTTTTTTCACCTGCGAGGCGTAACACGCGGAACCACTTGCGCCGCCTTCATCAGCGACATGAAGGTTCGCGTGCTTAAACACGACGCCTTCTATTACCCCGATGTGCTCCTGACCTGCGACCGAGACGATAGTGCCTCGCTTTACAAGCAGGCGCCCTGCCTCATCGTCGAGGTGCTCTCGCCCTCCACCGAGGTCATCGACCGTCGCGAAAAGCTCATCGCCTACCGCACGCTCGGCTCCTTGCGGTACTACATGCTGATCAGCCAGGAGCGCCGCCAGGTCGAGCTCTACAGCCTGGGAACGGACGGGCTGTGGCGACACCAGGTCTTCGATCAGGAAGGAGACCTGAGGTTCCGGTGCGGCGACCTCGACATCGCCTTCTCGCTCACCGATATCTACGAGGATGTCGCGTTGGCGCAACCGGAATAGCGTCCGACGCGCATCGGTCGCCGGGGAGCGAGCCGATCTTTTTGGTTACCGCGCCAACTCCAACAGCGCATCCAGATCCAGATTGGCCTCGAAGTGCTCGGCAAGTTCGTCCAGGGCGGCCTCGATGCGGGCCTCGAAGTCGATCCGCGCGGCCTGGGCGCCGACCTGCTCCAGCCAATGGGTGCGGAAGGCGTCGGCACCAAAGATGCCGTGCAGATAGCCACCCATGACGCGACCGTCGGCCGAGATGGCGCCCTCGTGTCGCACCGCGCCCTTGCCATCGTCGAGCACCAGCCAGGGGCGCTCCAGTCCCGGCCCGGTCGTGCGGCCCATGTGCATCTCGTAACCGCTGACGTGGCAACCGCTACGCTGGTCGGTGACTTCGAGGTCGATCAGACGCTTCTCGCCGCCGATCTCGGTCTCGATGTCCAGCAGGCCCAGTCCGGGCGTCTCGCCCGGCTCACCCTCGATACCCTGCGGATCGCGCACCATGCGGCCCAGCATCTGATAGCCGGCACAGAGTCCGACCACCCGACCGCCACGGCGCACGTGGGCGAGGATGTCGATGTCCCAGCCCTCGCGGCGCAGAACCCCCAGATCGGTACGAGTCGCCTTGGATCCGGGCAGGATGACGACGTCGGCCTCGGCCGGGATCGGGTGCCCGGGTTCGATCCAGCGCAGATTGACGCTCGGCTCGGCAGCCAGCGGATCCATGTCGTCGAAGTTGGCCACGCGCGACAGGCGCGGGATGACGACGTTGAGCGTGCCGCCGCTGGTCTCGGCCGGACGCTCCAGGGCCAGCGAGTCCTCGGCCGGCAGACGGCTCGCGCCTTCGAACCAGCGCACGACCCCTCGAAAGGGCCAGCCGGTGATCTCGGTAATGGTCTCGCAAGCCGGCTCGAACAGCGAGAAGTCGCCTCGGAACTTGTTGACGAGATAGCCCACGACCCGGTCGCGGTCGGCCTGATCCAGCAGCAGCCAGGTGCCGACCAGGGAGGCCATGGTACCGCCCTTGTCGAGATCGCCCAGTATCACCACCGGGATGTCGGCACGCTCGGCGAAATGCATGTTGGTGATGTCGCACTGGCGCAGATAGATCTCGGCGCCGCTGCCCGCACCCTCGACCAGCACCAGATCGGCCTCGGCGCAGAGACGCTCGAAGCTGTCGAGCACCGCCGGCATCAGGCCCTGGCGCATCTCGTGATAGACCCGCGCCGGACAGTTGCCGAGCACCCGTCCGCGCAGCACCACCTGGGAGCCGATATTGGTCTGGGGCTTGAGCAGGACCGGATTCATGTGGATCGAGGGCCGCACGCCACAGGCGCGCGCCTGCAGCGCCTGAGCACGCCCGATCTCGCCGCGCGGCTGCTCGCCGTTCGGTCCAGGGGCGGCGTCGGTGTCGAGCGTCACGGCCGCGTTGTTGCTCATGTTCTGCGCCTTGAAGGGGCGCACCACGAGCCCGCGGCGATGATAGGCGCGGCACAGTCCGGCGACCAGCATGCTCTTGCCGACGTCCGAGGCGGTACCCTGGATCATGAGCACGCGGGCGCGACGCGGCCCGTGCTCGACGAGGGGCGGCATATCGATGGAGATGGAGGGAGCGGGATCGGTCATGCGGTCAATCGTCCTAAACGGCAAGACCCGCATCCGTCATCGAACGAATGCGGGCCAGGATCAATGGATAAGCTATCAGCCTCCAGCGGCCAGCTTTCAGCGTGTTGCAGTCACCCCAATGCTTCGCCCAGACATAACCGAAGAAGCGAAAACCTCGGCAAACAACAGCTGGAGGCTGAAAGCTGGTAGCTGACAGCTAACAATCAAGCATTGTCGTACTGCTTGATCTGCTCCTCGGTCATCTGCTGATCGCCACCACCGCATGCCTTGGGACCGCCACAGGCCTGAGGCGCGGCGCCCGCGACGCTGACCGCCGGACGCTTGGCCGGAGGCGCCTTCTTCCAGGCATTGTGATCCGGCTCGACGATCTTGGACTTGCTCTTGTCGTAGTCGAACTTGATGAGCTTCTTGAACAGCGGCCCCCAGTAGTTCTGCTTGCCCAGCTGATAGAAGCGACGCTCCATGGCGCTCTTGAGGAAGGCCTTGATGCAGCCCATCAAATAGCGACGACGGAAGGGGTCCTTCACCCAGGGATACTGGAAGAACATCCGCTTCATGTAGAAACGCCGGTAATTGGCCATCACGCCGTCGAGCAGCTCGGCACGGTCGATGTTGTCGGGCTTCATGATCGGCGAAACGAAGTTGTACTTCGAGTAATCGAAGACCTCGACCCGATCGCCCATCTCGGCAAACATGTCGGCGAACGGCCAGGGTGTGTACATCGACCAGTTGGCCATGTCCGCGCCCCAATCCATGACCATGTTGTAGGTCTCTTCGAGCGTTTCGCGGGTCTCGTTCTCGAGACCGACGATGAACTGCGCCTCGGTGACGATGCCGTTCTCCTGCAGGAGCTGGATGGCGCGCTTGTTCTGGGCGACCGTGGTCTCCTTGACGAAGCGATCCAGATTGAGCTGCGCCGCCGCCTCGGTGCCGAGCGAGATGTGGACCAGACCGGCCTTGCGGTAGAAGGGCAACAGCTCCTCGTCGCGCATGACGTCGGTCACACGGGTATTGATGCCCCAATGGATCCCGAGATCGCGGTCGATCAGTTCCTGACAGAACTCGACGAACTTGTTCTTGTTGATCTGGGGTTCTTCGTCGGCAAGGATGAAGAAGCCGACGCCGTGGACCTTCACCAGCTCCTCGATCTCGTCGACCATGCGCTTGGGATCGCGCACGCGATAGTCGCGCCAGAACTTCCACTGCGAGCAGAAGCTGCAGGTGAAGGGACAGCCGCGCGCCATGTTGGGGGTTGCGACCGGCACGCCGAGCGGGATGTAGATGTACTTCTTCCACTCGAGGATGCCCCAGTCCGGCCAGATGGAGTCGACGTCCTTGATGGACGGCTCGGCCGGGGTGGCGACGACCTGCTGGTTCTCGTCAAGATAGGCGATGCCCTGAACCTTGGCGCGATCGCCCGGCCAGCCGGTCTGGTCGATGCTGCGCACCAAATTCAGGGTGACGGCCTCGCCCTCGCCGCGGATGATGGCGTCGATCCAGGGGGCCTCGTGCAGCACCTGATCGTACATGAAGGTGCCGTGGATACCGCCAAGCACCGTGATCGCGTTCGGACACTCTTCCTTGGCGATCTGCAGCAGACGCTGCGAGGCGTAGATCATGGGCGTCATCGCCGTGGTCGCGACGATATCAGGCTTCGCCTCTCGGATGGCCACGCGCAGCTGATCATCGTCCAGCTTGTCCACCATGGCATCGACGAATTGATAGTCTTGGTAGCCTCCCGACTTCAGATAGCCCGCCAGATAGGCGACCCAGGCCGGCGACCAGTTGCCAGCGATATCGGCGGCACCGGCGCTATAGTTCGGGTGGACAAAAAGGATTCGCATTGTCAGCTCCGGGTAATCAAGAACAGTCGGTCAGCAGGCGCACCACAGGACGGCGACAACGAGGCATCAGCGCATCGCGGCCAGGAGACTGCATCAATTCTGCTGACCCAAGCAACCTCTAACCGAGTAGGGGCATTCGTTGAACAGGCGCATTCGCCCCGCAAACAGCACAGCAGGCGAAATCCGAATCAAGTTGGCGATCATACCAACGACTCATTAGAATCGCCACGCTATCGGTCCACGTCCGGACCCCGCCCGATGACAAGCGGGCAGCCCATCCCGCCCGAGATCGCGCGCGTATCCACGCATCGCGGCGGAATCCCCGAATCACCGCACTCCACGGCACCGCGACGACGCCGAGCGAGCGCCCAACTGTCTGGCACAACAATGAAGAAGCTGTATCTGATCGGCATGGGTCCCGGTCTCCCCGAATTCCTCACGGTTCAAGCGATCGAAGCGCTCAAGCGCATCGACGTCTTCTTCATGCTGGAAAAGGACGGACGCGGCAAGGAAGAACTGCTGCAAATGCGCCAGGACATCCTGCATCACTATATCGGCGAGAGCGGCTACCGCGTCGTGGTGGCGAACAGTCCGACACGACGCATGGCGAGCGGCGATTACAAGGAAGACGTCAAGGTCTGGCACGAGGAAAAGCACGCACTCTTCCAGCGTCTGATCGACGAGGAACTGGAGGACGGCCAGAATGGCGCCCTACTCCTCTGGGGCGATCCGGCGATTTACGACCAGACGGTCTCGCTCGTGTCCGATCTCGTCGCCCGATCCGAGGGCCAGCTCGATTTCGAGATCATCCCCGGCATCACCTCCGTTCAAATGCTGGCCGCCCAACACAAGATCCCGCTCAATCGGATCGGCGAGAGCATCACCATCACCACCGGCCGTCATGCCGAGACATGCGACCCGTCCGAGATCGACAACGCCGTGGTCATGCTCGACTACAACGCTTCCTTCCAACGCTTCCGCAATCAGAATATGGATGTCTACTGGGCCGGCTATCTCGGCTGTCCGGACGAGATTCTGTTCTCCGGACCAGTGGACGAGGTCACGGACGACCTGCTCCGCCTCAAGGCCGAGACGCGCGAGAAAAAGGGCTGGCTGATGGACATCTATCTGCTGCGCCGACGCAGGAACGAAGCCTGACCCATGCCACCCGTTCGGGCCGACTCGACCCCGAGGGACGCATATCGCATCATTGACTGCATCATGATCCTGTCAGCCATCGATTCTGCCATGAGACGACTCCCGTCACTTGCCCTCTGCCTGCTCCTCCTGACGAGCCAAACGACGCTCGCGGGAGAGAACGCATTCGTCAACGACCCCGAACCACCGGGGCCGTCGAATTTCAAGGAAGGCACGCCCTGGACCGAGATCCAGCGCCCGCTGCCGCCCTGGCCGAAGGATTCCGATCTCGTTGAGTTCCAGGTCGACAGCCCCACCAAGCAACCCTTCCGCTTCTATATCGACGCGGCCCACCTGGAGATCGGCGCGGACGAGGTGGTGCATTACACACTGGTCGCCGAAGCGAGCAATGGGGCACGCAATCTCTCGGTCGAGGGCCTGCGCTGCACACCGAGGGGGAAATACAAGATCTACGCCTTCGGCGCGGCGAAGCGCTTCACTCCCATCGAGGGAGCGGACTGGCAGCCGCTGTCCTTCGAACCGTCCGAGCACTACCGCGCGGATCTGTGGCGTTATCATTTCTGTATCCCTCGCGCATTCAAGCCCAGACCCAAGAAGGACATGCTGCGCTCCCTGCGGGGGCATATCGCCCCCCGACAGAACAGCGGCTTTCTGACCGACTGACCGTGCCCACGCCCCATTGAAGATGCAACCGAACCCCGCATCTGATTGGAAAGAACAATCGGGTGGCACACAACCATCGACTGGAGGGCGAACAGAAACGGTTCCACGCCCACCGCGTTCCCGCAACACGCGGGCCCGGCGCCGACGCGGACTGTGCACATTCAGCCCAGCCGCCGCCCACACCATTCATTCAAGACCCGAGATCCATTTCATCACGCCATGTCCAATCCATTGCTCGAACAGGCCGGCTTACCAGCCTTCAGCCTCATCCGCCCCGAACACCTCGAACCGGCTATCGATGCCCGCCTCGCCGCTTGCCGCGAGCAGATCGAGCGTCTGACCCAGAACGCGGAACTCCCGACCTGGGAGAACTTCATCGAGCCGCTCGAAGAGATGGACGACACACTGAATCGCACCTGGTCCCCGATCGGACATCTCAACGGGGTCCTCAACAGCGACGCGCTGCGTGCCGCCTACAATGCCTGCCTGCCCAAACTCAGCGAATACGGCACCGAGGTAGGACAGAACGAGGCGCTGTTCCGCGCCTATCAATCCGTCGCCGCCCAGGAACATCTGGACGCGATCCAGCGCAAGCTGCTCGACAACGCCTTGCGTGACTTCCATCTATCCGGGGTGGACCTTCCGGCCGAGAAGAAGACCCGTTACAAGGAAATCAGCCAGGAGCTTTCACGGCTCACCAGCAAATATTCGGAAAACCTGCTCGACGCGACCAACGCCTGGAGCAAGCTGGTTCAGGATTCGGCCCTACTGTCCGGGCTTCCCGAATCCGCGCTGGGGCTCGCCCGTCAAAACGCCGAGAACCAGGGCAAGGACGGATGGCTGTTCACGCTCGACATGCCCTCCTATCTGCCCGTCATGACCTACGCGGACGATCGCGACCTGCGCTTCGAGTTCTATCAGGCCTACGGCACCCGTGCCTCGGACCAGGGACCGCACGCGGGGAAATGGGATAACGGCGACCTCATGGAGGATATCCTGGCGCTGCGACACGAGCTGGCCCAGCTGCTCGACTTCCCCAATTACGCCGAACGCTCGCTGGCGACCAAGATGGCGCGTTCGCCCGAGGAGGTCCTTCAGTTCCTCAACGACCTGGCCGAACGCTCGGTCGAGCAGGCCCGCCAGGAGTTGCGAGAGCTTGAGGCGTTCGCCCAGGAACAGCATGGCGTGACCGGGCTCGAACCTTGGGACATCGGCTATTACGCGGAAAAGCTGCGCGTCCATCGCTATCAGATCAGCCAGGAAGAACTCCGTCCCTACTTCCCCGTGTCGCGGGTACTCTCCGGGTTGTTCAGCGTGGTCGAGCGTCTGTTCGGCATCCGCATCCAGGAGGCAGAGGGCTTCGAGACCTATCATCCGGACGTGCGCTTCTTCGAGATCCGCGACCTGGAATCGGGCGTGCTGCGCGGCCAGTTCTATCTCGACCCCTTCGCACGCCAGAACAAACGCGGCGGCGCCTGGATGGACGTCTGCACCAACCGCATGCACATCACCGGTTGCGACCAGATTCCGGTCGCCTACCTGGTCTGCAACTTCACCCCGCCGGTCGGCGACACACCCTCGCTGCTGACCCATAACGAGGTCGAGACCCTCTTCCACGAGTTCGGCCACGGCCTGCATCACATGCTGACCAAGGTCGACTATCCCGCCGTCGCCGGAATCAACGGCGTTCCCTGGGACGCGGTCGAACTCCCCAGCCAATTTCTGGAAAACTGGTGCTGGGAGCGCGAGTCTCTGGATCTGTTCGCCGCCCACTGGGAAACCGGCGAGCCTATTCCCGAAACACTCTATCAGCGCATGCTCGCCGCCAAAAATTTCCAGTCGGCCATGCAGATGGTGCGTCAGCTCGAATTCGCACTGTTCGATTTCCGCATCCATCTGGAATACGACCCCGAACGCGGCGGACGGGTCTACGAGATCCTGGACCAGGTCCGCGACCAGGTTGCAGTCATCCGACCGCCCGCCTTCCACCGTTTCGCCCATGGCTTCTCGCACATCTTCGCGGGCGGCTACGCGGCCGGCTATTACAGCTACAAATGGGCCGAGGTACTCTCAGCCGACGCCTTCTCGCTGTTCGAGGAAAAGGGCGTATTCGACCCTGAAACCGGCCGTTCCTTCTTGGAGAACATCCTGGAGAAAGGCGGATCGGAGGAGGCCATGGATCTCTTCGTCCGGTTCCGCGGCCGCGAGCCCAACACCGACGCCCTACTGCGTCACACGGGCATTGCCGCCTGATCGAAAAACAATGACGCAGACATGAAATATCAGGATCTACGCGACTTCATCGACCAACTCGAACAGCGGGGAGAGCTCAAGCGTATCCAGCTGGAGGTCGATCCCTATCTGGAAGTGACCGAGATCTGCGACCGCACCCTGAGGGCCGGCGGTCCGGCACTTTTGTTCGAGCGACCGAAGGGGTCTGACATTCCGTTGCTGGGCAACCTCTTCGGCACGCCCCGCAGGGTGGCGCTCGGTATGGGCGAAGAATCAGTCGAGGCGCTGCGCGAGGTCGGCAAATTGCTGGCCTTCCTCAAGGAACCCGACCCACCGAAGGGCATGAAGCAGGCCTGGGAGACCCTGCCTATCTTCAAGAAGGTGCTGGACATGGCCCCCAAGGTCCGGCGCAACGCACCCTGCCAGGAGGTCTCCTTCACCGGCGACGCGGTCGATCTCGGCCGCCTGCCCATCCAGCACTGCTGGCCGGGCGACGCGGGGCCGCTCATCACCTGGGGCCTGGTGATCACCCGAGGTCCCGAGAAGTCGCGCCAGAACCTTGGCATCTACCGCATGCAGGTGCTCGGACCCAACCGCGTCATCATGCGTTGGCTGGCGCATCGCGGCGGGGCCCAGGACTATCGGGACTGGCAACGCGCCCATCCGGGCAAGCCGTTCCCGGTCACCGTGGCGCTCGGCGCCGATCCGGCCACCATCCTCGGCGCGGTCACGCCGGTGCCGGACTCGCTCTCTGAATACGCCTTCGCCGGCCTGCTGCGCGGCAGCCGCACCGAATTGGCCACGTGCATGGAATCGGACCTTCAGGTCCCGGCCAGCGCAGAGATCGTCCTCGAAGGCCATATCCATCCAGACGACATGGCACCGGAAGGTCCCTTCGGCGATCACACAGGCTATTACAACGAGGTCGATCACTTCCCGGTCTTCACCATCGACCGCATCACCCAGCGCCGCGATCCCATCTATCACAGTACCTACACTGGGCGCCCCCCGGACGAACCGGCCGTTCTGGGCGTCGCGCTCAACGAGGTCTTCGTCCCGATCCTGCAGAAGCAGTTTCCCGAGATCCAGGACTTCTATCTGCCGCCCGAGGGCTGCTCCTACCGGCTTGCCGTGGTCAGCATCAAAAAGCAGTATCCGGGTCACGCCAAGCGGGTGATGATGGGCGTCTGGTCATTCCTGCGCCAGTTCATGTACACCAAGTTCGTCATCGTGGTGGACGAGGACGTCTGCACCCGGGACTGGAAGGATGTCATCTGGGCCATGACCACGCGCATGGATCCGGTGCGGGACACGGTGATGATCGAGAACACGCCGATCGACTATCTGGATTTTGCCTCACCCGTCTCCGGGCTGGGCTCGAAGATCGGTTTCGACGCCACCAACAAATGGCAGGGCGAGACCACTCGCGAATGGGGACAGCCCATCCGAATGGATGATGCCGTGAAGGAACGCGTGGACCGAATCTGGAGCCTGCTCGGAATCGGCCCAACCGCCTAGCGAATCATACCGCTCGAAAGAATGCAGGCTCCCGAGGGAGCCTGCATCTACATCATCGAAGTAAACTCAGTAACGACCGCCACCACCGCCTCGCGGACGCTCGGCCCGTGGACGGGCCTCGTTGACGGTCAGCTTGCGCCCCTTCATATCGGATTCGTTCAGGGCCTTGATAGCCGCATCCGCGTCTGAATTGCTGGGCATGTCCACAAAGCCGAAGCCTTTGGATTGACCGGAAAATTTATCCTTAATGACCTCTGCGGCCGCCAACTCCCCGAATTCGGAGAAGATGGTCCGCAAATCGTCGTCTGTCACGCTATAGGGCAGATTGCCTACGTAAATCCTCATCTCTCATTCTCTCGCGCTCTTGTGCATTGATCGAACCAATGCCGTCGCTGGCCAACACACAAGCCGACACGACGGCCACGACACCGATCCCGGGGGACGCATCCCGGCAACATCAATCGCGGGCGGAACTTGGACCAACCGACAAACGCGCGTCTGGCTCACGAAAATACCCGTGACAACCGGAGACGAGAACAAGGGGGTGGATAGGGAGGTCGTCCAATTCCTCCAACCGAAACACGCATCAGCGATCGATTTCGGCGAATCTGTGGGCGGGCTCGGATCCCCAAGTCAAACCCCGGAGACACTCCGGAGAGGCATTGGCGCTTGATACTCGCTCGGGCGGTTAGGGATCCTGGCAGTTGCCGCGATTAGGTCTGAAGGAAAAGCTAGTGGATCAGCCGCATTGCGTCAACAGCGCGAGAGAGAAAAAACCCAACAACCCTAATGACATTCATTGGCTCTCGGCATCCGCAGATTTAGCATCGAATCCCGCCTTGCGAATCGCCTCGACCAGCGCGGCCGCGTCCAGGCGGTCGTCGCGCACACGCACCAAACCCGAACCAAGCTCCGGCATCGCCTCATCGACCGCATCAATCGCACGCCTCACACTGAACACGAAATGCTGACGAGTCATACCCTGAACCTTGAGCACCAGAGCGGCACTCGGCGCTTTCGCGGGATACAGACGCCGCAGCACGCGCCCTGTCGATCAGACCGCGATGCACGAATCCGGTCGGCAGACAGACATGCATCAGACCGGCGACCAGCAGACCCAGCAGCAGTGAGGGAGAGAGTTCGACCAGCACCTGCCAGAAGGCAGGCAGAAAGGATTCCACGAACATAATTCGACCTCGACGAACTGAAAATCGTCAGGCGAGACCGCAGGCGCAGAGCCCTTCAATCAGGGTTGGGTAACGCAGCTCGACGCCCAGTTCCTCGCGCAACTTGCGGTTGGACAGACGTCGCGACTCGCCCATATAGGACATCATGCCGGCCGACAGTTGGCCATCGGCCTCGGCTAGCGAAATGAGCGGTGGAGGCTCCAGACCGGCCGCCTCGGCGACTTGCATGAAGTAATCCGTCATGCTGCTGGGATGGCCGTCACTCACGTTATAGATGGCACCGTCAACGCCATTGTCCATCGCCGCCACACAGACCTCGACCAGATCCTCGACATGGATGCGGTTGGTATAGGGGGCCTCATCCGCGCGCACCATGGGCACGGCACGACGGATACGGTCCAACGGCAACCGTCCCGGCCCGTAGATCCCACCCACGCGCAACACCACCAATTCAGCGCCGCTCGAACGGCTCCAGGCACGTAACCGATCCTCGGCATTCAGACGCCGCCGCGAGCGGTCCTGGGTGGGTTCGGTCGGATGGGTCTCATCGACCCAGGCGCCCTGGCAGTCACCATAGACGCCCGTGGTACTGAGATAGAGAACGCGCTTCGGATGGCCGACACGCTCGAAGGCATCCACCAGACGACCGAGCGAGGAATCCTCGACGCCCTGATTGGGCGGCGGCGCGAGATAGAATAGCTGAGCGCCCTCGAACGGCAGAGCGTCCGGTTCATCCCGGGCGAGATCGCAGCGCCGAGCCGGAATACCTTCAGCCACGAGACGGGCGACCCCGTCCTCGCTCCGAACCACGCCGGTGACGCCCAATCCCCGATCGAGATAGCGGCGCGCGAGCCGGCTGCCCACATATCCACAGCCGACGATGATGGTATCTGTCATGGTATGTGCCCGTCTTGAGTCCTGGCGGATGTGCTCAAGGCGCGAGCCACGAGCGCACTCCAGCCAATGGAGCGCCCTTGCCGCGCCGATATCGTGCCGGCAAAATCCAACGTCCGATCAGAATCTCCGTGGTTTCAGAGGAACCCATCCATGGCTCCAAGCCTGCGCGCGCTGGCGCTCGGGACGCTCATCCTGATCACGATGGCGTCCTGTTCGACCGGACAGGTCAACTCGGTCTGGAGCGATACCTCTCGCCCCCCCACACCCTACCGCAGCCTCGTCCTGTTCGGACTGACCAACAGCGCCAAGGTGCGACAGGCCATGGAAGACAACTTCATCTCGGCGCTGGAATCACGCGGCGTCGATACGCACTCAAGCTATCACCTGATCCAGAATTCGAGCCTCAGATACATAACCCGGGTCCGGCGCGCTATCCGCATGTCGGGCGCGAAAGGCGTCGTCGTGTCCCATCTGATTGCCGAAGAGACAGCGTCGAGCACGCCGCCCCCGCGTCTGAGCGTGATCCCCGACCACTATCCGAGCCTGAAGGATTACTTCAAGCGCACCTACCGTGAGGTCTGCGCGCCCGACTATTACACCGGTTATCGCGCCCTGCGCCTGGAGAGCAACCTCTACGACGCCGAGAGCGGAAGGCTGGTCTGGTCCGGACGCTCCCGTCGACTCGATCCCCACTCAGAGGAGACCACCATCGGCGAGGTCATCGCCACACTGGTCTCTCGGATGGGAGCGGACGGATTCCTGCCGGCCTCAACCAAGTCCGGCGGCCAGTTCGCTGAGTGAGTCCAGGATCGCACCGTCCTCGGCGCGCTCGGCGACCTGCACGACCTCGAACCCGAGCCGCTTGGCGGTCTCACGGGTCCGCTCGGCGATCACCACCAGAGGCGTCGCGATCAATGGATCGCGCCCCTCCGGACCCAGCATCTCGGCGAGATTGAGCAGGACCTCGTCACTGGTCGCCATGACCAGATCCACATCCCGCGACCAGGAGGCCAATAGCGGCGTCGGATCCACCGTGGGACGCACCCGTCGGTAGACCTCGGCAAAGCGCACCTCCGCCCCGCGCTCGACCATGGCCTTGGCAAAGAGCCCACGCCCGCCCTCCCCGCGCACGATGAGGACACGACGGCCCCGCATCTGCGCAAGCTCGGGCATCTCCAGCAGCGCCTCGCTCTCGAAACGATCACTCGGCACCAGATCCGGCGCACGACCGGCCGCGCCCAACGCCAGCGCCGTCCCGCGACCGACCGCAGCCAAACGGGCCACATTCGGCCAGGTCCCACCCGGAACCAGCGCCAGCGCCTGCTCGACCGCGTTGCGGCTGACGAAATACATCAGATCCCAGGACTCGGCCAACAGGGCCTCCGCCTCCGGGTCCCGTGTCGGCTCGATGTCGATGGTCGGAAAGCGCAGCGCACGCCCTCCGGCGGACTCGATCAAACGACAGAGTCCATCGGACTGACCCGCCGGACGGGTCACCAATACACCGCGACCTGCCAGATCAGAGTGGGCGTTCATTCAATGCTCCATCAAGGCGCTCAGAATCTCATCGGCGCCCTGGGACAGCAGATCGTCGGCGACGCGAGTCCCGATGGATTCAGCCTCGGAGCGCGGCCCCTCCAGCTCGGCACGCAGGATGCGGCTGCCGTCCGGGCTGCCGACCAGACCGCGCAGGAGAAGACGGTCGCCGTCGAGCACCGCATGCCCGGCGATCGGAACCTGGCAGCCGCCGTTCAGACGCGCGTTCATACCGCGCTCGGCCAGCACCCGGTCGGCGGTGTCGAGGTGGTGGAGCGGCGCGATCAGATCGTTGACGCGCGGGTCCTCGCTGCGGCACTCGATGCCGATCGCACCCTGACCGATCGCCGGCAGACTGAAATCGGTCGCGATGCGGCTGCGGATGCGGTCCTCGAACCCGAGACGCACCAGTCCGGCCGCAGCCAGGATGATGGCGTCGTAATCGCCTGCGTCCAACTTGGCCAGACGGGTATTGACGTTGCCGCGCAACGGCTCGATGCGCAGATCCGGACGCCGATCGGCGATCTGGCACTGGCGACGCAGACTGGACGTACCCACGCAGGCCCCATGCGGCAAGGCATCAAGATCCTCGTAGTTGTTGGATACGAAGGCATCGCGCGGATCCTCGCGGTCCATGATGACGGCGAGATGCAATCCTTCCGGGAAATCGACCGGAACGTCTTTCATGGAGTGCACCGCGATATCGGCATCACCGTCCAACATCCCCTGCTCCAGCTCCTTGACGAACAGGCCCTTGCCACCAACCTTAGCCAGCGGCGCGTCGAGGATCTTGTCGCCCTTGGTGGTCATCCCGATGATCTCGATCTCGAGATCCGGATAGCGCGCCTTCAGGAGTGCGGCGGTGTGTTCGGCCTGCCACATGGCCAGAGGGGATTTGCGGGTGGCGATACGAATGCTGTTCGACATGTTGAATCCTGGAACTCACTTCAGAAAAAAACGCCCTCTGCGCAGCGCTAACGCGCTGGCGAGGCGAGATTGTGTCACATGACCGAGCAAAACGCCTCACTATCCGGCCACCTCTCGGCGTGCAACCACACAATGTGACGCTGAAAACCCGGATAGGCCGGCACGGCGATCAAGGCGCTGGAGCGGGTTCCGAAGCCATCCTCGCGCTCCTCCAGCCACATGGCGGATTCCGGTCTTCCAGGCTCGGCTCCCGTTCTGGATCCCAGCAAGGTCCGCCATTCGGCCCAATCCCCGGATTCGGGATCCGGCACCGCAGCGGCCGCGAAACGCGCCTGGTAGACCGCGATGCGTGGATGGGCCGCATCGTCGAGCTCGGTGCTACTGAGCATGTGTAACCCGGAAACGATCGGATGCACCTCGATCCCGCGCTCGCCGTCATGTCGGATCCAATAGGCCGAGCGCGGATCCGCGACCACCAGGTTGAATGGGCGATAGGCGTCGGGATGCAGATCGGCCAGCGCCTCGGCGGCCGCCTCCGCCTCTGCGTGATCCAGCGCCTCCAGTACCAGTTCACCGCGCGAGCGCTTGCCCTCCAGAGGGCCGAGCGTCCCTTCGCGATTCATGACGGCGGCCAACAGACCATGGTCGTTGATCCCGAGCCAGCTACCGCCCCCGAGCAGATCGAGACCGGCGAGCGTCTCGGGGCGATCCGGCCAGTGGCGGGCGGGCTCGCGCGCCGGGCGCGCACGATGCTCGTCGCGATTGGCCGCGACCACGAGTGGCCAGGAATGATTTGGACGTCTGAGGATGACGAGTGTGCACATGAATTTAAGCCTCCGGCCGCCGGCGAGCAGCCTCAAGCTCGTGTTCTCCCAAGGGTTTCAAAGAGGGTTAAGACCTAGCGGGCGTCACGCCATAACCCGCTATCCGACCCCAAAAGCTGGCCGCTGAAAGCTGGAGGCCGGCAGCTAGATAAGGCACTCAATTCAATTCGGCGAAACGCCGTTTGACCTTGAGGATTTTGGTCGCGACCGTCTTGTGCAGCAGGCCGAAGACCTTGCGCTGTGCGGCGCGATTGTTGCTGTTTGGCTCGCCGAGCAATTCGAGACGGGCCTGGAAATAGGCCATGTCCGCCTCCAATCGAGCAAGGCGGATACGCTGACGTTTGCGCTCGTCGGCCTCGGCCGAGGTGTCTTTATTATCCATTTGCCAGCGCGTGCTCGCAGGCGGATCTGGAACCGGATTCGATCATGGACGGTCTCGGGTTCGGCGAAATCCAGAAGGGGCGTGCTTGGAGCCGGCAGAAATCGCGAAGACAACTACCGACAGGCCCAGACGCGGTCGAGGCTCCCACTTCGGCCTCGCGCGCCTTATATCTAGTATGCGGGAAAGCGTCCCCTTGTGCGCGCCTTCTACCCACTCCGGTCTATTGGGGCATCGTGCCCAGAAATCGTAAGATTATGTTATAAACCGACGCCTTACCGGCGAGATCCACCAAAGGAAAACCAATACATAGCATGAGCACCATTCTGGAATTGTTTAGGAATTCCGGCGCCCTCTATGGGGGTAATGCGGATTTCATCGAAGATCTTTATGAGCGTTATCTGATCGACCCCGACAGCATCGATCTGGCATGGCGCGCGCGATTCGACGGCATACGCCAGGAAGCGGCCAACGAGGCGAGCGGTGCCGAGGCGCCCCACGGACCCGTCCGCGAGAATTTCCTGCGGCTCGCCCAGGAAAGCCGCTCGCGCGCACGCACACGGTCCGTCGCACACCTGGAGCCCGCCGCTGCAGAGAAACAGTCGGCGGTTCTGAGCCTCATCAACGGCTACCGCTACCGTGGCCACCAGGTCGCGAACATCGATCCGATCCAACTGCGCCAACCACCAAAGATCGCCGATCTCGACCCGGCCTATCACAACCTCGGCACCGAGGACATGGAGCAGGTCTTTCATACCGGCTCGCTCTACGCGCCCGACCGCATGCCGCTGCACGAGATCATCTCGATGGTCGATGAGACCTACTGCGGCACGGTCGGCTCCGAGTACATGCACATCACCAACACCCAAGAGAAGCGCTGGATTCAGAAGCGCCTGGAGGGCTATCGCGCCAAGCCCGAGCTGGACACCGCCGACCGCCGCTGGCTGCTGACCCTGCTGACCGCCGCCGAGGGCATCGAAAAGTATTTGCACCAACGCTATGTCGGCCAAAAGCGTTTCTCGCTCGAGGGCGGCGACGCGCTCATCCCGATGCTCGACGAACTCATCCAGCGCGCCGGACGCAAGGGCCAGAAAGAGATCGTCATCGGCATGGCCCACCGTGGCCGCCTCAACGTTCTGACCAACATCTTCGGCAAGCCGCCACACGACATCTTCGACGAGTTCGAGGGACGCGTGAAGATGGACTGGCGTCAGATGGCCGGCGACGTCAAATACCACATGGGCTTCGCCACCGACGTCGAGACCCCCGGCGGGATCGTCCATCTGGTGCTCGGCTTCAACCCCTCGCACCTGGAGATCATCAATCCGGTGATCGAGGGCTCGGTGCGTGCGCGCCAGCGCCGCTGGCGCGACCACACCGGAGATCTGGTGCTGCCGGTCCTGATCCACGGCGACGCCGCCTTCGCCGGCCAGGGCGTGGTCATGGAGACGCTACAGCTCTCGCAAACCCGCAGCTACTCCACCGGCGGCACGGTCCACATCGTCATCAACAACCAGATCGGCTTCACCACCAGCCACCCGCTCGACACCCGCTCGACACCCTATTGCACCGACGTCGCCAAGATGGTCCAGGCGCCGGTCTTCCACGTCAACGGCGACGACCCCGAGGCGGTCATCTTCGTCACCCGCCTCGCACTCGACTTCCGCAACCAGTTCCATAAAGACGTCATCATCGACCTCATCTGCTATCGCAGACTCGGCCACAACGAGGCCGACGAGCCCTCGGTCACCCAGCCGATGATGTACAAGAAGATCCGCCAACATCCGACCCAGCGCGCCGTCTACGCCGAACGCCTGATCGCCGATGGCCTGATCACCCAGGAGCAGGCACAGGGCATCGTCGAGGACTATCGCGATTCGATCGAGCAAGGCGTCGTCATCGCCCGCCCGGTACTCTGCGGCCTGGACCACGCCTCGCGGGTCGACTGGTCTTTCTGCCGCGCCACCACCTGGGACCAGGACGTGGATACGGGAGTGCCGATCGAAAAGCTACAGGATCTCACCGAGCGCATGCTGCGCCTGCCCGAGGGCTTCGAACTCAATCCGCGCGTGGAGAAGATCTGGGACGAGCGGCGCAAGATGATCCATGGCGATCAGCTGCTCAACTGGGGCTTCGCCGAGAATATGGCCTATGCCAGCCTGGTCGATGCCGGCATCCCGGTGCGACTCTCCGGGCAGGACGTGGGACGCGGCACCTTCTTCCATCGTCACGCCAAGACCCACGACCAGGTGAGCGGCGACTCCTACACCCCGCTGCAGCACATGGGCGAGCATCAGGGCGCCTTCATCGCCATCGACTCCATCCTCTCCGAGGAGGCGGTGCTTGGCTACGAGTACGGATTCGCGACCGCCGAGCCGCACGCGCTCACGCTCTGGGAGGCCCAGTTCGGCGACTTCGCCAACGGCGCCCAGGTCGTCATCGACCAGTTCATCACCTCCGCTGGCACCAAATGGGGCCTGTGCTGCGGGCTGGTCATGCTGCTGCCGCACGGACTCGAAGGCCAGGGCGCCGAGCACTCCTCGGCGCGACTCGAACGCTTCCTGCAATTGTGCGCCGATCACAACATCCAGGTCTGCGTCCCAACCACGCCCGCGCAGATGTTCCATCTGCTGCGTCGTCAGATCGTCCGCCCCTACCGCAAACCGCTGATCGTCATGACGCCCAAGAGCCTGCTGCGTCACCGGCTCGCCGTCTCTTCGCTGGAAGAGCTGACCAGCGGTCAGTATCAGGCTATCCTGCCCGAGATCGACCCCATCGATCCAGCCGGTGTCGAGCGGCTCATCTTCTGTAGCGGCAAGGTCTATTACGATCTCCTGGAGGCACGTCGCGCGCGCGGTCAGACCAACGTGGCGATCCTGCGCATCGAACAGCTCTACCCCTTCCCGAAGGAGCAATTCGCCACCTTCATCGAACAGTACGCCGCCACAGAGGAAATCGTTTGGTGCCAGGAAGAACCCCAGAACCAGGGGGCCTGGGACCAGATCAAGCACCGCTTCCATACCCTCATCCAGGATGGAAAGCGTCCCTACTACGTCGGTCGTCCCGCCTCGGCGGCTCCGGCCGTCGGACATCGTGCCGCACATATCGAACAGCATGAGTGCCTGATCGATGAAGCTCTGAGCGGCCGCTACAACCCGAGCATGAATAAAAGGATCCCGCCCCAATGACCTGTGAAGTCCGCGTACCCGCCCTCCCCGAGTCTGTCTCCGATGCCACGGTTCTGACCTGGCACAAACGGCCAGGCGACAGGGTCGAAGAGGCCGAGAACCTGGTGGACCTGGAAACCGACAAGGTGGTTCTGGAGGTTCCCGCGCCAACGTCCGGCGTGCTGAGCGACCTCCAGGCCAAGGAAGGCGATCTGGTCCAGGCCGACGCACTGCTCGCCCTGATCGAGGAAGGCGCAGCGGCCAGCGCCCCCGCTAGCCCCAAGGCATCCTCCGCTCCAGCGGCAAAGACCCCCGCGCCCCAGCCGACGAGCGAAACCCCGCCGCAGGTGACACCCTCGGCACGTCGGCTGGTCAAGGAAATGAACCTGGATCCGCAGCAGATCCATGGCAGCGGTCGGGACGGCCGCATCCAAAAGGCCGACATACTCGCCTTCCTCGACGAGCGCGAGGAGACGACGCCGCCAAGCCCGTCGACAGAGATGGATCAAGACATCCCCGCCCTGCCACGGCCCAGTCTGTCCGGCGAGGCCGGCCGGCCCGAGCAGCGGGTCCCCATGACCCGTCTGCGCGCCCGCATCGCTGAGCGCCTGGTCCAGGCCCAGCAGCACGCGGCCATGCTGACCACCTTCAACGAGATCAATCTGAGCGCGGTCATGGAGCTGCGGACCAAGTACCGCGACCAGTTCGAGGCACGTCACGGCGTGCGTATGGGCTTCATGTCCTTCTTCGTCAAGGCCGCGGTCGAGGCACTGCAGCGCTTCCCGGCCATCAACGCCTCGGTCGACGGCAGCGACATCATCTATCACGGCTATTACGACATCGGCATCGCCGTCAGCTCGCCGCGCGGACTGGTGGTCCCCATCCTGCGCAACTGCGACCAGCTCAGCATGGCCGACATCGAGCAGGGCGTCGCCGAGTTCGGTCAGAAGGCCAAGGACGGAAGCCTGAGTTACGAAGAACTCACCGGCGGCACCTTCTCCATCACCAACGGCGGCGTCTTCGGCTCGCTACTGTCGACGCCCATCCTGAATCCGCCGCAGAGCGCCATCCTCGGCATGCATAAGATCCAGGAACGCCCCATCGTCGAGAACGGCCAGATCGTCGCCGCGCCCATGATGTACCTGGCGCTGACCTACGACCACCGCATCATCGACGGTCGCGAGGCGGTCCAGTTCCTGGTCGCCATCAAGGATGCACTGGAAGACCCGGCGCGCCTGCTGCTGAAGGTCTGATCCGGATCCCGGGTGCCCCAATGTCGGGCACCCGCCCCATACCGAATCGAACCGCTTGTCATCGCAGCCCTTTTCGGTGACACTCGGATCATGAGTCACCCCTTCCCCAAACCCATCCACCTCGACGTCCCGAGCCGCGTCCGCCGCTGGCCCAGTCGTTTCCGCGTGCCCTGGTGACCTAGAGCCCCTTCCGAGCGCTCAGCAGATTCTCCCCCAAGGCCGCGGCATCGAACCCGCGGCCTTTTTCGTTCCCCAACCACCTGCAGGAGGTATCAAGTGTCCGTACCGGCGGCCTTCATCGGCGTGGTGCTCATCTGGGCCACCACGCCACTGGCGATCAAATGGAGCGGCGAATCCGGCGGATTCCTGTTCGGCGTCACCGCGCGCATGCTGATCGGCGTCTTCGTCTGTCTGGTCCTGATCGCACTCATGAGCCGCCGCATGCGTTGGCACCGGAACGCGAGCCTCACCTATGCCGCCGCCGGCTTCGGCATCTGGGGCGCCATGACCAGCGTCTACTGGGCGTCGCAGTTCATTCCGTCCGGGCTGGTCTCGGTGCTGTTCGGACTAAACCCGGTAGCAACGGCCCTGATGGCGGCACTCTGGCTCGGAGAACGCGCGCTCACCCCGGCTCGGCTGCTCGGAATCGGACTGGGCATCGCCGGACTTACGCTGATCCTGAACCAAGGCATCACGCTCGGCGCCCAGGCGATATTCGGCATCACGGGCGTACTGATCTCGGTGCTGATCCATTCGGCGAGCGCGGTCTGGATCAAGCGCATCGGCGCGCGGCTGCACCCGTTGGAGACCACGACCGGAGCGCTGCTGATCGCCGTGCCGCTCTTCGTCGCGACCTGGTGGCTATTCGACGGCCAGCCACCGACCACGCTGAGCCCACGCGCCTTCTGGGCCATCATCTACCTGGCGGTGTTCGGTTCGGCGATCGGCTTCGTGCTCTACTACTTCGTGCTGCACCGCATCCAGGCCAACCGAGTCGCGCTCATCACGCTCATCACCCCCGTGCTGGCACTGCTGCTGGGCCAGACGCTCAATGACGAGGTCCTGATGCCGAGCACCTGGATCGGCAGCGCCCTGGTCCTCTTTGGGCTGGCCTGCTTCGAATGGGGAGAGACTTGGCAACGTCGTCTGATCCAGTCATAAGTCACGCGAACCGGGCGGCACGCGTTGCCGCCCCGTCATTCCGTCGGTCGATACAGGAGCAGAATCAGGCAGGATGCGGCGCCGAGCACAATCGCATGCCCGGACTCGCCCCCGACGAAGACCAACACCAATCCCAGTATCGCCGGCAGATCGGCCAGGGCAAATAGGATCAGCCAGCGCACGAGCGAAGGTGGGGTATCGCGGGTCCCGTCCGTGAGTCCCCGAATCTCGCGCACCCGGACGTCACGCCGCCGACCGAGTCCCAAAAGACGACCGATGACGATAATCGCAAGAGCACTCGCGCCACCCGCGATCAAGATCGGCATCCGCAGTTCGGGGAGGGACTCGACCACATCCAGAGAAGGCAGGTAGAGCGCGATAGCCGTCAGCAACAGGACGGAGACCAACTGAGCGAACCACAGCATCCAGAGGTTCACAGTTGGAGCGGTATTGGGTATGACCATGTGCTCAACCTCGTTGATAGAATCTCGATCTTGAGTGGACAAACACACGCCCCTTGCGGGCTCGACGTGAACTCAGAAACGCCGCAAAGCGAAGGGCCGCGGCCACATCTCCAAACCGCCAAGAGGACTGCGTCATGCCCAAAACAGACACCCAGGCCAAGCGGCTGCGCGCACTCCTCGCCGAAGACCGTCTGCGGATCATGCCCTGTTGTTTCGACGCACTTTCCGCCCGACTGGTCGAGCAGGCAGGATTCCCCCTGACCTTCATGAGCGGATTCGCGGTCTCGGCCGCGCGCCTGGCCGTGCCCGACACGGGACTCATCTCGGTCACGGAGATGATCGACCAGGGACGCAACATCTGCCAAGCCGTCGATATCCCGGTGATCGGCGACGGCGACACCGGTCACGGCAATCCAGCCAATGTGCGCCGCACGCTGGAGCAGTATGCGGCGGCAGGATTCGCCGGGATCATGATCGAGGATCAGGTCGCCCCAAAACGCTGCGGTCACACCGGCGTCAAGGAGGTCGTCGAGCGCGCCGAGGCGCTGCGCCGCATGCGGGCTGCGGTCGATGCACGCGAGGCCGGCGCCGATCTGGTCATCGTCGCCCGCACCGACGCCCGCAGTGCGCTCGGCCTCGACGAAGCGCTCTGGCGCCTCAACGCCTTCGCCGACCTGGGCGCCGACGTCCTCTTCCTCGAAGCACCGCGCGATGAAACGGAAATGGCCCGTTTTTGCGACCAGGTCCCCGGCATCCGCATGGCCAACATGCTGGAGGACGGCATCACCCCCCTGCTCCCGCCCGAGCGACTGAACGCGCTTGGCTATCGCATCGCCGCCTATCCGCTGACACTCCTGAGCTGCGCGGTACGGGCAATGCAGACGGCACTCGACGACCTCGCCCAGGGCCGCACGCCGACGAACCGAACACGCTTCTCAGAACTGCGTCAGCTGGTCGGTTTCGACGCGTACGACGCCTTACTCGACCGCTACGCCGATTCGGATTGACCGCATGCCCCGCAAACGCGCATATCGCCCTTTTAGGTCAAACGGGCGCCACCATCCACGACCGAGACCGTGCCCGTCGTATAGGGATTGGCCATGAGCCATAGATAGGCCGAGGCGACCTCCTCCACGGCGGCCAGCCGCTTGAGCGGAAACCGGTTGGCTTCCTCCTCCAGGCGCGCCGGCTTGGGCGCCACGAAGCCGGGGCTCACGCAGTTGACCCGCACGGGGGCAAGCTCGACCGCCAGGGTCTGGCAGAGCGTCTCGGTCGCACTATTGATGAGCGCCATGGTCGAGGCACCCGCATAGATCTTCTCGCCCGCGATCCCGCTCGTCAGCGTGATGCTGCCGGATGCACGCAGATAGGGATGCGCGGTCTGAATGAGTCGGTAAAGCCCCCAAAACTTGGTCTCAAAGGCACTTTTCGCCTCATCGACAGGGATCTCAAGAAAGGCGCCCGAGCGCACATCTGACCGCACCGCCACGACCAGATGATCGAACGCCCTCAGCGCCTCGAACAGCCGCACATGGTCCGCTGGAGCAAGAATGTCGAAGGCATGGGCCTCTATCGAGTCCAGCGGGGAGGGCAAAGCGGCCATCCGCTCGGGCGCGCGGCGGGAGGCGACGACGACACGCGCACCTTCACGCCGGGCAAGCTCCGCCACCGCAAGTCCGATGCCCGAACTGCCACCGACGACCAGCACGGTCGCCTGCTTCAAGGTCGATTCGATCATGGTCAAGGACTCCGAACCCAACTGGTTACCCTGGATCTCGTGCCGTCAACACACCGACACGCCCTCACTTCGAGAGAAGGATGCGGATAAGTCACCGCACCCACAGACAGATAACCACGCGCAGACATTCGCGTCTACCGGAGCGAGCGCTTGAGCCACCTCAACCCGGCGCCGGGTCGGAATGGAACGCAAGGTCTACAGAGACCGAAGCCAGGATTCGCGCGCAAGACGGTACAGCACGTGCTCGCGAAGCGGGCTGCCGAGGGGGACGGCAGGATGCTCGAAGGTAGCGTTGGATGGCTGCATTCCGAGACGATGCATGACACCCCGCGATCGCGCATTGTTCACCGCCGTGAACGAGACGATCTCGGTGAGACCGATGTGCTCGAAGCCAACCCTCAGAGCCGCCCTCGCCGCCTCCGTTGCCAGACCGCGCCCCCAATGCGAATACGCAAGCCGCCAACCGATCTCGACGCAGGGCGAAAAAGGAAGCTCCAATTCGGGCACATGCAGACCCACGAAACCGATGAATCGCCCGCCCTCCTTGGCTTCGAGCGCCCA
This sequence comes from Thiorhodococcus drewsii AZ1, assembly GCF_000224065.1. GTDB lineage: Bacteria > Pseudomonadota > Gammaproteobacteria > Chromatiales > Chromatiaceae > Imhoffiella > Imhoffiella drewsii. Next base: position 102,048 of record NZ_AFWT01000007.1, on the reverse strand, counting down.
GAACCCCCATCCACGACGTGCGATCAAGGCTTCGCAGCGATCGGCCATCGTATCGCTCGCGCGCCGATCGAGCGTCGATGGAAAGCAGGCCATCACCCGTGGGTCCGCATTGAGCGCGGCGAACGGCTCGCGATCTTCCGCGCGCCACTGACGCAAGCGAAGACGCTTGGTTTCCAATTCGATTGGATTGACCATTCTCAAGGCACCGTGACCACAGACAACCAAAATCGCAGCCAGACCGACTGTACTTTGAAGGACTCAGACGCTGCAGGCGGGTTCGACGACCACTCCTTTCCGCCAATCCCGCCTAACTCGCCTGGCCCCCATTCGCCGCTCCCATGGAGCGACCGGAGAACTGCCGCTCAAGCACAGCCGAGAGCACGAGGCTGGCGAGGACAAAGGACAAAAAGAGATAGAACCCCAGATCCAGCGTCGTGCCGTTCGTGGTCAGGACGGAGGTGCCGAGCGAGGCGGAGGCTGAGCCCGGCTCGGCACCGACCTTGGTCAGCCCGCGCAGTTGACTGGCGACCAGGCCGTCGAAGCCGATGTAGGCCATGAAGAGCGCGACGACCATGACATCGGCCATCGACCACTTGCCCGAGCGTAGGGCGAAAAAGCCGATGACGGGATTCTCCCGCGCGCCCCTACCCCGTCTCCAGCCGATATCGAAGTAATAGAGATAGGTCGAGACGAGTTTCAGCGCCGGGAAGAGGATACTGAAGAGCGTGATGAGCACCGCCACCAGGGCCATGTCGGGCTTGCCGGTCTCGGTCAGGATATGGACCACATCGAAGATGCTCTTGCTCTGGAAATAGAGCACCTGATTGCTGAAGATCACGGGCTCGCCCCAGAATTCGAGCCGCAGTTCGGCGATACGCGCCTCGATCTCCATCATGGGCGTCAGGATGCCGCCAGCGAGCAGGGCCAGGGTCGCCCCGGTGAGGATCAGTAGCGCAAAGGCGTCCAAGGGGCCGTGCCGCGATGGAGACATCCCCTCGGCCACATCGGGTCGCACCTTGCCCGATCGCGCCCCGTTCCCAACCAGACAGATCGGGAAGAGCACAACAAGCAACCCGATCAGAATCCAGAGCCGCTGGCGCAAGGGCGCCTCCGCGACCTGGAGCTGGGTCTCCAGTTGACGCGAGCAGGCCTCGGTCTCCGTGCAGCCATGACGGTCGAGCACAACCGCGAGCGCGGTCCGGTCCATCTTGGCGAAGGTGGAGTTGGAGGTCTGACGGATGAGTTCGGTCAGCTGTTTTTTGATCTCCTCCTTGGACTCCGGTTTGCTCAGTTGGTCGACCACCGCCTCGGCATATTCGGGGACCTTCTTGCGCAGTTTGTCGAAGTCGATGAGCAGATCCTGTAGTCCCTGCTGCAAGGCCCCCTGGAGCTGATCCATCCAGCTGTTCCCGCCGCGCAGATTGCGTCGGCGCAGATAGCGCTCGATCTCGGACAGCATGCTGTCCAGAACCTGGGAGACCGCCTTGACGACCTGAGGCCGGTTGGCCTCGGTCAGCTCGAAGGTGTCGATGCGCTTGGCGACGATGCCAGAGAGGCGCTCGACCCACTGATCCGCATCCAGCAGGCCGTAGCGGACGTGATGTATCTCGGCGAGATCTGTCTTCAGCACCTGAGTCCGCTGCGCGTCCTCGATCAGCTCGACCAGGAGCAGGAGCGCTGCGGCAAACACCAGCACGGCCGTGACGCGCCGCAACAGACGAACCAGAGAACCGGAGTCTACATCGAACATAGCTGCCATCCTGTTTACCTGGGCTCAGGACACGGCCATGAGCTGTGGCATCTGCGACTCGCTCGGCGGCGCAGGCAGTACCGGACGCTCGTAGGACACGACCACCTGATCGGCGCCCAGCAGTACGCGCAGCTGTTTGAGCAAGGCATCGGTCGGTCGCACCCGCCAGGTATCTGAGAACACCAGATCCCCCATCGCCCCTGGACGCAGATAGCGCAGCCGGACCGGGAGATCGCCGTCGCGGAAGGCATTGAGCGTCTCGCGCAGGGCCGCGACTCTGGCCGCGCCCTGGGCGTGATCGGCCGGTTTGGAGAGATCCAGCGTCAGGGCCAAGTGATCGGCCATGGTCTCGCGCGCCTCCTCGAAGGTGCGCACGCTGTCGGCGCGCAGCGACCAGGCGTCGCGGAATTCGTCGAAATTCAGGCTGCCGGTGATGCTCAGGATCTGATCTGCAACCAGGAGCTGACGCACCTGATCGTAGAGCTCGGAGAAAACGGTCGCCTCGATCCGCCCGGTGCGATCGTCCAGAACCACGGAGCCCATGCGACCACGTTGGGTCTTACCGTGCCGCACGCCCATCACCAGCCCGACCACCGTGCGCTTCTCGCGGTCGCGGCGATCGCGCCGGCCCTGCTCGCGATCCGTCTCCAGCAATTTTGCGATCCGCGCACCGCCCATGCTTCGAAGCTCGGTCTCATAGCGGTCGATGGGATGGCCGGTGAGATAGAGCCCCAGGGTGTCCTTCTCGCCCTGAAGGCGTTGTTCGTCCTCCCAATCGAGATGCACGTCACTGACCAACTGGGGATCGGGCTGCGGCGCCGAGGTCGGCTCCAGCGCGCCGAAGAGATCCACCAGACCCGCCGCCTGGCTGGCGTTGTGCTGCTCGGCCGCCTTGAGCGCAAGCGGCAGATGGGCCATCAGGGTCGCGCGGTTCGGGCCGAGCTTGTCGAGCGCGCCGGCACGCACCAGCGCCTCCAACACACGACGATTGACCTTGTGCAGATCGATCCGAGAGCAGAAATCCCAGAGGTCCCGGAAGGGACCGCCCGACTCGCGCGCCACCACCATGGACTCGATCGCCGATTCGCCCACTCCTTTGATCGCACCCATGCCGTAGATGACGGTGCGCTCGTCGGCGATGGTGAACTGGTAGGAGGAGCGGTTGATCTCGGGCGGCTCGACCTCGAGCTTCATCGCCCGGCACTCGTCGATCAGGGTCACCACCTTGTCGGTGTTGTCCATATCCGCCGAGAGCACCGCCGCCATGAAGGCCGCCGGATAGTGCGCCTTCAGCCAGAGGGTCTGATAGCTGACCAGAGCATAGGCGGCACTATGGCTCTTATTGAATCCATAACCCGCGAATTTATCCATCAAATCGAAGATATAGGTCGCCGTTTCCGGCTCGACGCCGCGCTTCCCGGAGCCCTCCATGAAGATGGCGCGCTGCTTGTCCATCTCGGACTGCTTCTTCTTGCCCATGGCGCGGCGCAGCAGGTCGGCGCCGCCGAGCGAGTAGCCGGCGAGGACCTGGGCGATCTGCATGACCTGTTCCTGGTAAAGGATGATGCCGTAGGTCGGTTTGAGGATGGGCTCCAGGTCGGGGTGCGGATAGGCGACGTCGGCGCGTCCGTGCTTGCGGTCGATGAAATCGTCCACCATGCCGGACTGCAGCGGGCCGGGACGGAACAGAGCCACGAGCGCGGTGATGTCGCCGAAACTGTCGGGCTGGAGCTTTTTTATCAGCTCCTTCATGCCGCGCGATTCGAGCTGGAAAACGGCGGTGGTCTCGCAGCGTTTGAGCAGGGCGAAGGCATCCCCGTCGTGCGGATCGATCAGATTGATGTCGAGCGGGTCCTCGCCCTTGAGTGCGCGTCCTTCATTGATGGTCTTGAGCGCCCAGTCGATGATGGTGAGGGTCCGCAGTCCGAGGAAGTCGAACTTGACCAGGCCGACCTGTTCGACGTCGTCCTTGTCGTACTGGGTGACCAGGTTGTCACCACCCGGCTCGCAGTAGAGCGGTGCGAAGTCGGTGAGCAGGGTCGGGGCGATGACCACGCCGCCAGCGTGCTTGCCGGCGTTACGGGTCAAACCCTCCAGCTTGAGCGCCATGTCGATGAGGACGCGCACCTCCTCGTCCGTGTCGTAGGCGCGCTTGAGGTCGTCGCTCTCCTGGAGCGCCTTGTCCAGGGTCATGCCCAGCTCGAAGGGCACCATCTTGGCGATCTTGTCGACGAAGCCGTAGGGATGCCCCATGACGCGGCCGACGTCGCGCACCACCGCCTTGGCGGCCATGGTGCCGAAGGTGATGATCTGCGAGACCGCCTCGCGTCCGTATTTGCGCGCCACATAGTCGATGACCCGGTCGCGGCCCTCCATGCAGAAGTCGACGTCGAAGTCGGGCATGGAGACGCGCTCGGGGTTGAGGAAGCGCTCGAACAGCAGATCGTGCTCGATGGGGTCCAGGTCGGTGATCTTGAGGGCGTAGGCGACCAGGGATCCGGCGCCCGATCCGCGCCCGGGGCCGACCGGGATGCCGTTGTCCTTGGCCCACTGGATGAAGTCGGCGACGATGAGGAAGTAGCCGGGGAAGCCCATCTGGAGGATGACGTCGAGCTCGATCTGCAGACGCTCGTCGTAGACCTTGCGCCGCTCGGCGAAGTCGGGCGCATCGCGGTCGAAGGTGCGGTCCAGGCGCCATTCGAGACCCTTGCGCGACTCCTCGGCGAAGAAGCTGTCGATCGTCATGCCCTCGGGCACGGGGAAGACTGGCAGATAGTTGTCGCCGAGCTTGAGTTCCAGATTGCAGCGCTTGGCGATCTCGACCGAGTTCTCCAATGCCTCGGGCAGATCGGCGAAGAGCTCCGCCATCTCCTGCGGTGTACGCAGATACTGCTCCTCGCTGTATCCGCGCGGCCGGCGCGGATCGTCCAATGTGCGACCCTCGAAGATACAGACGCGCGCCTCGTGGGCCTCGAAGTCGGAGCGGGCGATGAAACGGACGTCGTTGGTGGCGACGACCGGAACGCCGTGGCGGATCGCCAGGTCCACGCTCTTCTCGATCAGCTCGCCCTCCTGCGCGCGTCCGGTACGGAGCAGCTCCAGGTAATAGCGATCGCCGAAGACCTTGAGCCAACGGTCGAGCCGGCGCTCGGCCTCCTCGTCCGCCCCCTTGAGCAGCGCCTGCGCGACGTCGCCGCGCGGACCGCCCGAGAGCGCGATCAGGCCCTCGGCGGACTCGGGGATCCAGTCCGGGTCCACCTGCGGCATGCCCATATGCTGCCCATCGACATAGCTGCGCGAGATGAGCCGGGTCAGGTTTCGATAGCCGAGATCGTCCTGGACCAGCAGCACCAGACGATGCGGGTGATTGGGATCGCCTGGATCGCGCACCCAGAGATCGGCGCCAACGATCGGCTTGACCCCGGCAGCGATCGCCGCCTTGTAGAAACGCACCAGCGAAAAGAAGTTGCCCTGATCGGTCACGGCGACCGCTGGCATGCCAGCAGCCACCACGGCCTTGGCGAGTGGCTTGATCCGGACCAGCCCATCGACCAGGGAATACTCGGAATGAAGGTGCAGATGAACGAAGCTTGGATCCACGGGAGCCCTGCGTGTCAGTGATCGGGGAGAAGACAGTATCGTGCGAGGGGGATTAGTCTAACCAGCGCGCCGGTCCGCGCCGAGTTGGAAATTCCCATCGTCGGACGCCTCGGGATAGGCGCCCGGACACATGGAGCGCCGATCCCGCTCAGGGACGCTTCAATGCACGAATCTGGTCGAGCACGGCTGGTGCGTCCCATTGCAGTTCGCCGGTCGCGATCAGCGCCAGCCGGCCATCGGGGTCGATAACGAAGGTGGTCGGCAGACCGACCAGCGGATAGCCTTGAGCGACCTGAGTATCGTGATCCATCGGCAGCGGAAAGCGAACGGGCGAGATGGAGAGAAAGCGGGCGATGGCCTCGGGCTCCTCGCCGACATTGATCGCCATCAGGCCGATCCCCTCCGGTGCGAGCTGTTCGTAGGCGCGCTGCATGGAGGGCATCTCGGCACGACAGGGCGGACACCAGGTCGCCCAGAAGTTGAGCACCAAGGGCCTGCCGCTGTAGTCCGACAGACGGTGAACCTCGCCATCGATCCCTGTCAAAGCGAATTCGGGCGCGCGCGGCGTTCCAGGAACCCGCGTCAGGAGATCCTGCGCCTGGAGGGCGAGCGGCAAGAGACAACAGATCGACACCAGGATTCGGCGAATGGTCGGTGGCATGGCGTCACTCCAATGCAACGGAAACAGGGGGCTCGGCACATGAAGCCGAGACAGGGAACGATCGAGAACGAGGTCATGACATGAACGCGCATTCGAGGCTATCCGAACGGTTGCACATCGCACTCTGGGGGCAACCGCTCGACGGACTCCCGGACTGGAAGATCAAGCTCATCTGGTCCGGGCGACTCCTGTACGCCCTGGCGCGGGACATGACGCGGAGCAATCTCTCACTGCACGCCATGAGCCTGGTCTATACCACGCTCTTGTCGCTGGTCCCGCTACTTGCGGTCAGCTTCTCGGTGCTCAAGGGGTTCGGCGTTCACAATCAGATCGAACCCCTGCTCGGCAACGTCCTGTCACCGCTCGGCACCAACGGACGCGAGATCACGACCAAGATCATCGGCTTCGTCGACAATATGCAGGTCGGAGTCCTGGGATCCGTGGGTCTGGCGATGCTGCTCTATACCGTCATCAGCCTGATCCAGAAGATCGAGCAGGCATTCAACTACGCCTGGCGCGTCACCGACGTACGTCCCTTCGCCCAACGCTTTCCGCAATACCTGAGCCTGCTCACGCTGGGCCCCGTGCTCTTCTTCAGCGCGCTGGGGCTTTCGGCCTCGCTCGGCAACAACCAGTTCGTCCAGTCGGTGATGCACATGGCGCCGATGGGCGTGCTCATGGAAACGTTGAGCCTGGTTGCGCCCTATCTCATGATCTCGCTCACCTTCGCCTTCGTCTATCTGTTCGTGCCCAGCACCCGGGTCCACCTTTCATCGGCCATTCTTGGCGCCCTGATCGCCGGACTGCTGTGGGAGAGCGTAGGCTCGCTGTTCGGCAAGGTGATGGCGGGCTCGACCCAGTACACCGCCATCTATTCGAGCCTGGCGATCCTCATTCTCTTCATGATCTGGGTCTATCTGGGCTGGCTGATCCTGCTCATCGGCACCACGATCGCCTTCTATTATCAGAATCCCGAGTATCTCGCCACACGGGATCGCGACGCCCGGTTGAGCAACCGGGTACGCGAGCGTCTGGCGCTTGCGATCGGCGTCTCGATCGCCGAGCGTTATCTCAAGGGCGAGCCTCCGCCGAATGCCGAAATGCTGGCGAAACAGCTACGTCTGGCGCGCAACCAGGTCGCCTGCATGCTGGAGATGCTGCAACGGACCCATACCATCCTGCCGACACTGCCGGACGACCCGCCATCCTACGTGTTGGCCCGAGCGCCGGAGGGAATCGGGATCAAAGACCTGCTGGACGCGGTCCGCGCCTTCGAGGAAGGGAACGGCCGCTATCAAGAGCCAGCTCAGAGCGAGGCGGTTCGCGAAATCGAGTCCAGAATCGATGCCGCGCTCGCCGATTCACTGCGCGGCATCACGCTCCGCGACCTGGCCGTAGCAGAGACAACCGCCACTCCAGTGTCACCTCACCCCTGAGACTGCGACTGGCTTTCCATCCCGAACGGCGGCGGAAACCAGGTACGGGCGATCTCGTCGTGCAGTTCGCCGATGCCGACCTGCAGATCGTCGACGAAGAGCTTGAGCTGCTGCTGATTGAGCCGGCGCGGCTCGACCCCTTCGAGCGTGCGCTTGAGACGTCCGGCCACCCGCAGCGCACCCTCGTTGCGCGGCAGCTTGGTGAGGTTGCTCTGCAGCGAGTCGACGCAGAAGCACACCGAGCGCGGAAACTCGGGACGCTGGACCAGAAAGCGCAGCACCGGACCGCGCTGCACGCGCACCTGCTCGCTGCGCCGATAGGCCTGATAGCCGGTGAGCGACTTGAGCACGCTGACCCACTGGATGGTCTCGAATGGACGCAGTTCGGTGGTCTCCTCGGGCAGCAGATTGGCCGAGCGCACGTCGATGATGCGGGTGGTCATATCGGCGCGCTCCAGGAAGCGCCCCAGATGCAGGAAGTCGTAACCCTGATCGTGCAGCATGGTCCCCGAGAGCATGCCGGACATCGTCTGAATACTCTGCACCAGATGCTTGAGATAGGCATGGCGACCACTCTTGGTCGTCCCTTTCGAGACCTCGCCACGGGCGAAGAGGTAGAGCTCGTTGAGCAGCTCCCATGCCTCGCGCGGGACGAAATCGCGGATGGTGCGACAATTCTCGCGGGCGGCGGCCAGGGCGGACAGGATGGAGCCGCTGTGACGCTCGTCGCCGATGAGGAAACGCACCACCTGGCGCTCGCCATAGTCCTTGTAGTGCTCCTCGAAGAGGGGATTGGCGCCGGTGATATCGACCAGCGGACGCCATCCGGGGGCGATACCCTTTGGCAGGTCCATCAGCAGATTGGCATTGACCGTAACGATACGGGCCGTATTCTCGGCGCGCTCCACGTAACGGGACAGCCAGTAGATATTCTCAGCGACACGCGACAGCATGGATCCGCTCCTCAGACTCTAGGAAGATGCCGATCAAAGACCACCATGGCACTTGATCGGCTCGCAACTCTAAAACCGCTTTTCGAGTCGCTTCATTTTCCACGACCGACAGCCATGGGAAATGTCGGGGCATCCCTGCCCCGCAAGGGAAACGCGATAGATCAGCATTTCTCTAGTTGCCTTCCGACTGTTCGGGCAGGATCCAGGTGTCCTTGCTGCCGCCGCCCTGGGATGAATTGACCACCAGGGATCCCTTGCGCATGGCGACCCGCGTCAGACCGCCCATGGTGACCTGCTGACGATCAGAGGAGAGAATGAAGGGTCGCAGATCGACGTGACGCGGCTCCAGCTTGTTGCCGATAATGGTTGGCACGGTCGAGAGCTTGAGCGCCGGCTGGGCGATATAGTTGCGGGGGTCCTTCTTGACCAGCTCGGCGAAGGTCTCGCGCTCGGCCTTGGTCGAGGCCGGACCGACCAGCATGCCGTAACCGCCCGACTCGTTGGCCGGCTTGACCACCAGCTTCTCCATGTTCTCCAGGGTGTAGGCAAGTGCATCGACCTCCATGCAACGGTAGGTCGGCACGTTCGGAATGATGGGCTCGGCGTCCAGATAGTAGCGGATGATCTCCGGCACGAAGGCGTAGACCACCTTGTCGTCCGCCACGCCCGCGCCCGGCGCATTGGCCAGGGCCACCTTGCCCGCCTGCCAGGCCCGCATCAGCCCGGGAACACCCAGAGCCGAATCGGGATGAAACGCCTCCGGATCCAGAAAGAGATCGTCGATACGACGATAGATGACGTCGATCCGTGCCGCACCGTCGACGGTGCGCATATAGACGCAGTCGTCGTCATCGACGAAGAGGTCGCGTCCCTCGACCAGCTCGCAGCCCATTTGCTGCGCCAGATAGGCGTGCTCGAAATAGGCCGAGTTATAGATGCCGGGCGTGAGCACGACCACCTCGGGATAGTCGGCCGGACGCGGCGAGAGCGCCGCCAGGGTATCGAAGAGCTGCGAGGGATAGTCGTCCACCGGCAGCGGGGCATAGTGCTCGAACAGCTCGGGGAAGACCCGCTTGGTGACCAGCCGGTTCTCCAGCATGTAGGAGACCCCGGAGGGCACGCGCAGATTGTCTTCGAGGACGTAGATGGTCCCGTCTCCGTCGCGCACCAGGTCCGAGCCGCAGATATGGGCCCAGATCCCGAGCGGCGGAGACACCCCGACGCACTGAGGCCGGAAATTGACCGACTTGGCCAGCACCTCATGCGGAAAAACGCCGTCCTTGATGATCTTCTGATCGTGGTAGAGATCGTCGATGAAGAGATTGAGCGCCTGAACGCGCTGCTTCAGCCCGGCCTCGACACGATCCCACTCGGACTGGGGGATGATGCGGGGAATGATGTCGAAGGGCCAGGTACGGTCGATGGTGCCCCCTTCCTCCGAATAGACGGTGAAGGTGATCCCCATCTCCTTGATCGAGACATTGGCCGCCTCCTGGCGTGCGACCAGCTCGTCCGGCCCGAGCGCTTCGAGATCCGCCAGCATTCCGGCGACGGCCGAACGCCCGCGACCCGGCTCGGCGACCAGCTCATCGTAGAAATCGTCGCAAGGATATGTATTCCAATCGATACTCATGGCACCTACTCGCTCGCTGAATCCCAATCCCAGCCGGAAGACGAAACGCTTCGGAGATACTTGAGAGGATCCGGCATGCCCAAGGCAGCGGGACGATCCCGAGGTTCTAGCGACCCTGATCGGTCGCGATCTGGAGTTCCAGTATGCTGGACAGCGACCGATCAAGTCTATCCCGAACGCCCGACGCAACGCGGTCCAGGCGATACGGAACTCTCACTCGGAGACGGACTCGACGGCGGAATACTGTCCCCAAGGCGCCTTCTCGCGCCCGAGCAGAAAGGACTTGGCCGGATCCACCAACGCTCGGCCCGCGACCGCCGTTCGTCCCAACAGCATGCGAAACAGCATGGTCTCGCGGTTGGTCAGGGTCACCTCGATCGGCCAGCCGTTTCCGCCCAGCATCAGGCGGGTCTGAATCAGGTAACGCACCTCGCGATGACCACCCGAATCCGTCACCTGGCGCTGGTCGATCACCGGGGCCTCGCAATGGACCACCAGATCGTCCCGATGCTGCAGTGGATGCACACCAAAGCGCACCCATAGACGACCCTCCACCTCGAAGGGCTCGACATAGAAGGCGTGCAATGTCGAGCTGCGCGCCCCGGTGTCCACCTTGGCTTTGATGCAGGGCAGCCCCAGCTCGGGCAGCGCCAGCCATTCGCGCCAGCCCAGGCACAGAGACGCGGTGTTCGTCGATGTCTCAATCATCCTTTTACCGCTCCCAAAAGACCGTATCGAACATCCCATAGAACCCATTTTTCAACACGTAAAAGAACGCCTCTAACCAACCGAAAACACAGGGATCAAAACGCCTTTCGTGCTCGGCCCGCATGCTGTCGAATAGACGTCGACGCCACACCGGACCCGGCCTAGAATCGCGGCCACTTCAACCCCCTGCCTCTTATTCGAGCACCCTGGAGCCATCCATGCGCAGCCTGACCTTGCCTCAGGTCTGCTCGGCACCGGCCCGGGTCAACCGAGCGATACGCAGCCGGATAAGTCAGAGGCACCGCGCTGAGTCGCGGATCGACCGGGACGCCCAGACCGGCGCATCAGGGACTCTCTGACCCGGGCTCGAAATCGAGCGACACCGAGTTGATGCAGTATCGTAGCCCGGTCGGACGCGGGCCGTCGGGAAAGACGTGTCCGAGATGGGCGCCGCAGTTCGCACACTGGACCTCGGTGCGGCGCATGCCGTGACTGTTGTCCTCCTGGGTGGCGACGGCGTCCGCCCCAACCGACTCCCAGAAACTCGGCCAACCGGTTCCCGAATCGAATTTCTCATCGGAGCGAAACAGGGGCTCGCCGCAACAGGAGCAGCGGTAGAGTCCCGCCTCCTTGAAGGCGTGATAACGTCCGGTGAAGGGCGGCTCGGTGCCCTTTTCTCGGCATACCCGATATTGTTCGGGGCTGAGTTCGTCGCGCCACTCGGCGTCGGTCTTGTCGGTCTGTCGAGACATGCTGCCCTCTACCAGAGAGGCGATGGGATCGAGCGCGTATTGCCTTGAGCCGCGCTGGGCACGGACTCTATACTCGACCGTTCATCGCGAAAAATTCGATCGAAACCCAGCGATCGACTGGGATCGCCATTACCACCGACAGAATTCCGGAAGGCAACATCATGATCCGTTCCTTCAACCCGCCGGTCCGAACCCTAATGGGGCCGGGCCCAGCCGATGTCCACCCCCGTGTCCTGGCCGCGCTGGCCCGCCCCACCATTGGCCATCTGGACCCCGCGTTCGTCACCATGATGGACGAGCTCAAGGACCTTCTGCGTCTCGCCTTCCGTACCGAGAACGCCCTGACCATGCCGGTCTCGGCGCCGGGCTCCGCCGGCATGGAGATCTGCTTCGTCAATCTGGTCGAGCCAGGTGACGAGGTCGTGGTCTGCATCAACGGCGTCTTCGGCGCACGCATGAAGGAGAACATCGAACGCACCGGCGGCATCCCGATCGTCGTCCAGGGGCAGTGGGGACGCGCGGTCGACCCGAACCAGGTCGAGGAGACCCTGAAGGCCCATCCGAACGCCCGTCTGCTCGCCTTCGTCCAGGCCGAAACCAGCACCGGCGCCAGTTCGGACGCCCAGACGCTCGCCGAGATCGCCCACCGGCACGATTGCCTGACGATCGTGGACGCGGTCACCGCGCTCGGCGGTTCGCCGCTGGAGGTCGACGCCTGGGGGCTGGATGCCGTCTATTCCGGATCGCAGAAGTGTCTCTCCTGCACCCCGGGGCTGGCGCCCGTCACCTTCGGCGAACGCGCACTGGAGAAGGTCCGCCAGCGCAAGACCAAGGTCCAAAGCTGGTTTCTCGACCTCAATCTGGTCATGGGTTACTGGAGCGGCGAGCAGAAACGCACCTATCACCACACGGCGCCGGTCAACGCACTCTATGCACTGCATGAATCTCTGGTGATGCTGGCGGAGGAAGGCGTCGAGCAGGCCTGGGAGCGCCACGCCCATCACCATCGCGCGCTGCGCGCCGGATTGGAGGCGTTGGGGCTGGAGTTGATCGTGCCCGTGGACGAGCGCCTGCCGCAGCTCAACAGCGTGGCGGTCCCCGGCGGCATCGACGAGGCGCTGGTTCGGTCCCGACTGCTCCAACACTACAACCTGGAGCTCGGTGCCGGCCTTGGGGACCTGGCGGGCAAGATCTGGCGCATCGGACTCATGGGCTACAGCAGCCGCCCGACGAACATCCTGCTCTGCGTGGGCGCGCTGGCCAACGAACTGTCGGCGCTCGGACATCGGACCGACGCCGGGGCCGCGCTCGAAGCGGTCCGCACCGTGCTCGATCAGAAGACACCGGCCCCTTAGCGAAAACACCGACCATGCTCCTTCGCAACAGACATCGCCTCTGGATCCGCCTGCTGATGGCGCTGGGGGCCATGTCGCTCTTTCTATTCGGTTATCAGTGGGGCAACCAGCGCCAACAGGGAGACGCCGAGATCCCCATGATCAACGGCGTCCTGCTGCAACCGCCGAGCGACCTGCCCAGCTTCAGCCTCCATGATGCACTCGGTCAACCCTTCGACCATCAACAACTCGCGGAGCAATGGACCCTGCTCGGTTTCGGCGACCTTGCCCAGGCGTCCGGACAACGCGGTGTCCAGCGTCTGATCGAGGTCTACAACCGCATCGCCGACCAGAACACACTGCGTAAGCAGCTGCAACTCGTCCTGGTGACCACGACCGACCAAACCCTGCTGGCCCGGCGCTTCGCCACGCTCTCACCCGCACTCCACATCCTCGGCGGTGACAGCGACGAGATCGCCCGACTGCAAGGCGCGCTCGGCGTCAGCCCCGACGCCCCGCTGACGCTCTTCGTCCTGGGTCCGGGCGGCTATCTGCTGGCGCTGTTTCCAGATCGAGAGGATGGCGCAGCAATGGCCGAGGACCTCAAGGCGCTCGTCGCCAACGCCAGGGCACTGCTCCCACCGGAGAATTCATGACAGACTCGAACGCCCCGACCCCGACCCAGCGTCTCTTCGTCGGGCTCCAGCACATCCTGCCTCAGCGCACCCTCTCGCAGCTCATGTATCGGCTGGCCCGGGTGCGCTGGAAACCGCTCAAATCACTCCTGATCCATGGCTTCGCACGACTCTATCGGATCGACATGAGCCAAGCGGTCGAGCCGAGTCTCTCCGCCTATCCGCACTTCAACGCCTTCTTCACCCGTGCGCTCCGACCCGATGTGCGTCCGCTGGATCCAGATCCGCGCGCGATCCTCTGCCCCGTGGATGGGGCCATCAGCCAGATCGGGGCCATCTCCGACGGCCGGCTCATCCAGGCCAAAGGGCACGATTACCGTGTTCAGGATCTGCTCGGCCTGGACCCCGAGGCATTGCACCCGTTCGACGGCGGACAGTTCGCGACCATCTATCTCTCGCCGAGCGACTACCACCGCATTCACATGCCGCTCTCGGGCGACCTGAGCCAGATGATCCATATCCCCGGACGTCTATTCAGCGTCAACGCGACCACGGCCAAGGGCGTTCCCGGACTCTTCGCCCGCAACGAGCGGGTGGTCTGCCGCTTCGACAGCGAGGCTGGCCCCATGGGGCTGGTGCTGGTCGGCGCCATCTTTGTCGGCGGCATGGAGACGGTTTGGGCGGGAGAGATCACCCCGCCCCATTCGGGCAGCGCCATCCTGAGCTGGGACTACCCGGACGACAGCCACCACATCCATCTGGAGCGCGGCGCCGAGATGGGACGCTTCAATCTGGGCTCGACGGTGATCCTGCTCTTCCCGCCCGACCGGATCGACTGGGATCCAGACCTGCGACCCGGCCACAAGGTACGGCTCGGCCAGCGGATCGGAGGTCTGCGCTGACCGAACCCAACCACCCCATCGCCTGCCGCCCCGGCTGCGCCGCCTGCTGTATCGCACCCTCCATCAGCAGCCCCATCCCTGGGATGCCGAGCGGCAAGCCGGCCGGCGTACCCTGCACCCAGCTGACTTCCGAGCTTGGCTGCCGATTGTTCGGACGCCGCGAACGGCCGCAGGTCTGCGGATCGCTGGTCCCGATGCCGGAGATGTGCGGGGCCGACCGCCATGAGGCTCTGCGGTATCTGGAGGAGTTGGAGCGACTCACCGGGCCGGCGTGAGCGACACATTCGACGCGCCGTGCAAAAAAGGGATGCCTGGCGCCATTCCACGACACCCCAAGGAGCCCATATGGAGGCCGCGAATTTCGACCTCGATCGCTACTGTCAGCGCATCGGTTATAGAGGCCCGCTCGCACCCGACCTGGCTACGTTGGCGGCGCTGATGCGCCATCAACTCTTCAGCGTCCCCTTCGAGAATCTCGACGTCCAGGCCGGTAAGGTCGTCTCGCTGATCCCAGAGGAGATCGTCGATAAGATCCTCGTCCATCAACGCGGCGGCTACTGTTACGAGGTCAACGGACTCTTCGCCATGGCCCTGCGGGCGCTCGGCATCCACTACCAATTCGTCGCCGCCCGACCGATGTTCTACCCGGTTCGTCGCCCCAGAACCCACGCCGCGATCGTCGCCCAGCTCGACGGGCGCGAATGGCTCTGCGACCTGGGATTCGGCAGTCACGGAATCCGCGCGCCAATCGCACTGGACGACCTGGATCGGGAGATCGAGCAGGACTTCGATCGTTTCCGACTGACCAAACTCGACGAACGGGGATATCTGCTCCAGGCGCTGGTGGAGCAGGAATGGCTGAACCAATATGCCTTCGATCTCTGGCCGCAGGAATGGATCGACTTCACCCCCGCCAACTATCTCAACTCGACCCACCCGGACACCATCTTCGTGCAGAAGCTTCTGGTCGTTCTGCACCATCCGACCGGCCGGGACACCCTCCTCGGCGACCGCCTCAAACAGGAACGCGAAGGACGGACCACAACCGAAACCATCGCCCCCGAACGCCTGGACTCGGTCCTCAGCGCACGATTCGGACTGAAGAGGGCCTGAACCGAAACGCCCCTCAGACCCCGGACCGGGTCACCATGACAGCATTCAGGACGGCGCAATCCCGCCCGCTCGACTTGGCCGCATAAAGACACTGATCGGCCGCCGACAAGGCGGTGGCGACATCGGCCGACGACGGTACCCCCTGATAAACGCCGATGCTGATCGTGACATGATGCCCGGCCTCGGACCGGGCGTGCGGAATCGCCAATGCCTCGATATTGGAGCGTATCTTGTCGATCATGCTCCGCGCGCCCTTCTCATCCGTATCCGGCAATACCACCGCGAATTCCTCGCCACCGTAGCGCGCGACCAGATCGGCCTTGCGTCCCGCCGCCGCATCAAGGGCGCGGGCGACGCCGACGAGGCACCGATCTCCATCCAGGTGCCCGTAGGTGTCGTTGTACTGTTTGAAGTAGTCGATATCGCAGAGGGCGATGACCAGAGGCAGCCCATGTTTGAGGTGACGCCTCCACTCGCGCCGCAGATAGTCGTCCAGATAACGGCGATTCGCCAGCTGGGTCAGTCCATCGGTCGTGGATAGCTGGCGCAGCTCTTCGTTCGCCCGCCGCAGCTGATCGTTGACCTGGCTCAGCTCTTCGGTGCGCTCCGTGACCAGGGATTCGAGGCGGCGATAGAAGTCCGCGTTCTGGATCGAGATGGCGATCTGAGTCGAGAGCAGACCCAGAATGCGCAGCAGCTTGTCCGTGAAGGCATCCCTGACGAGGCTGTTCTCAACGTACAGCAGACCGGCCAGCTCGCCACGCAACAGCAAAGGCACACAGAGCGCCGAGCGCATAGCGCTCGCCACGAAATAGGGATCCTGGCTGTAGCCATCCTCCTCACGGGCATCGGCGAGCACGACTTGCTGGCGGGTTCGCGCGCAATACTGGATCAGGCTCAAGGGAAGCCGGTCGCCGGCATCCTCGACCGCCAGATCCTGCGGCATGGACACCTGTCGCCGATCGGCCTGCGTCTCAGCCCGGAGGTATAGACGGGCGTCCTGAACCGCGATGAGCAGACAGCGGTCAGCCCCTGCGTGCTCCATGACGATCTCCATCATGCGGACCAGAAGCCCGTCCAAATAGATCTCGCTGGCCAGGCTCTGAGATGCCTCGACGATGGAGAAGACCTCCAGGGTCTCGGCCTGCTCGCTGATCTCGAAGGTCCCGGTCTCCAGGATCGTGGTCCCCATCGAAAGACGATCGCCCCGCCGCGAATCATCCCAGGCATGCGCGAGCAGCGCCCGATAATCCCGATCGAGCTGCGCGATCTTCGCCGCCGCTCCCCATTTGAGATAGGCGTAACGGGCCTCCCGCATGTAGAAGGCGGCGGACCGATCCAGCCCCCGGTCGAGATAGAAGCGGGCGAGTCGTTCGTAGGCAAGCGCCTCGTTGTTCAGATAACCACCCTCGCACGCCGCGTCGATCGCCCGCTCATAGAGGACCAAGGCCGTCCAGGGGTCCCCATCGACCCGGGCCAGCTCGGCCTCGACCAGATATCGTTTGTGCCGGAAATTGGCCGGGCTCTCCTGCGCCCAGCGCAACATCCGCGCCTGATACCCCTCGATCTTCTCGCGATAGCCCGCCCTCTCGTCGAACGAGATCTGCGGATACTGTTCCAGAATCGTCAGACAGGCGAAAAAATAGATCTCGGGAACCTTGGCCTGGGCCAGGGCGACGCCGGCGACGAAGTCGGCCTTGTCGACCATAGCCAGGGCGGCATCCAGATGGCCGAGCCAGTAGAGCGCACGCAGTTTGGCCGTGTAGAAATAGGATAGGGCGAGCGGGTTGTCGCGATGAGAATCGAGAAAAGCGGCCTCCGAGAACGTCCCATCGTCGAAGGTCGCGTCGCTCTGCGTCAGGGCCATCAGGTGCAGCAGCGGATTGAGACAGGCCGGACGGAAGAAGGAATCGAGAACGACGGGCGCGTTGGTCTGCAGGAAGGGGATATAGCGTTGGGCCTCTTCGTAGAGGCTGTGACAGGAGTGTCCGCAGATCATGGGATCCGAGATCACGAATTCGGCGCAATAGCCGGCGTAGGTCCAGTCGCCGCTCTCCACCAGCAGCGGAAAGGACTTGAGGCTGTAGTCGAGCGACTCGATGAGCGGCGCACGCCAGTGATTCACGAAGACGGCGAACAGCAGATAGACCTTGCCACGAATCAGCCGGTCTTCGTAGCGGTCCGAGAGACGGATCGCGACCTGACCGAAGCGATGCCCCCGCGCATATTCGTCCAGCAGGGCGACACACACGAACCCGTAGTTCATGTAGGCATAGGAGGTCAGGTGATTGTTTCCATGCTCCAGCGAAAGATTGGTCATGCGGCACGAGGCCCAGGCGACCAGTTCCGGCTGTGAATCCAGATAGGCGCTGGTCCATAGGCCCATGAGGATGTCCATGACCGTCTGATGATGGCCCGAGCGCATCGGCCGCGCATCGACGAGGCTCTCGATTGAGCGCTCGCCAAGCAGACGCGAGACATCCTGGATCTCACGCTCGAGAAGCGCCTGCAAAGACGCGGCCTCCTTCGGGACATCGATTCCGAGCAGGTGCAACGCCTCCCTCTGGATCTCGACCGCACGGGCATACTCGCCGCGCAGGTGGTAGTGCTCCATCCGGATGCGGTGCACGGCGACCTCCTCTTCCGGACCCCGCGCCCACTCCAACAGCCGGGCGAAGAGCGGCTCGATCTCATCGGTTTCGCCGGCGAAACAGAGACAGACGGACAGCTCGCAGAGTAGCGCGAAGGCCAGATCGCGCTGTTCGCTCCAAGACGCGGGCGAAAGCAGCTCGCAAGCGACGCGGAGATAGCCGACGGCCGCGGCAAAGGCGGCGGCATCCTTGGCCTTGGTGGCGGCCTCACGATTGAGCCGAGTCAGCTCCAGACGCTCCTCGGGATCGAGGATCAGACGCCGACCCGCATTGAGCTGGTCGACGATCTCGAAGATCCGCCCCGAACGATCGGACGTATCGCAACCGCGCAACAGCAGACGCCCGATCTCAAGGTGACGGGACGCGCGCTCGGTCTCGGCGATCAGCGAATAGGCGGCCTGCTGGATTCGGTCATGCGAGAATCGGTAGAGCCCCTCTCCATGCCGAATCAAGAGCCCCTCGGTCACGCCCTCGTCGAGGGCGCGATCCACCCCTGGTCCCTCGGACGCGGCGATCAGGGAGAGCGTCCCCTGGTCGAAGCGGTTGCCGATACAGGCCGCGAGTTCGAGCATCCGACGCGTCTCTGGAACCAACGACCGGATCTTCGCGGCCATCAACTCCACCACGTTGTCGGTGATATCGCGCCGCTGGATCGCCGCCAGATCCCAGGTCCAGGCGGTCGCGGCCTGATCGTAGCGAATCAAGCCTTCCGCGTGAAAGGCGCTCAGACATTGACTCACGAAGAAGGGGTTTCCGAGCGTCTTGCGCTGAATCAGCGTCGCCAGCTCTTCGACCGAGTCACTCTCAGAGTGCAACACATCACGCGCGAGCAGGGTCACATCCGCGAGCGAGAGGTTCCCAATCCGGATCCCTGTGGGCTCGAACCCACCTTCGCTCATGCGATCGATCATGAGCGCCAGCGGATGCGACGGATCGACCTCGTTGTCGCGATAGGCGCCGATCAGCAGCAGATGCCGGATGTCGGGATCCGTGATGAGTGCGCCCAACAGATTGAGCGAGGCCAGATCGGCCCATTGCAGGTCGTCGATGAACACCACCAGCAGATGTTCGGCGGCCGCCTTGAAAAAACGACGGCAGACGAGGCTGAAGCGGTTCTGGGATTCCATCCCCGACAGGGCCGGAACGGCCGGCTGAGGTCCAAGAATCAATTCGAGATTCGGTGCGACCTCGAACAGCACCTGCCCAAGATCGCCGATCGCCTCCAGGATTTCGACTCGCCGACAGGCGAGTCTTTCGTCCGAATCCGCGAGCCAGACGTCCACGAGCCCGACGATCGCCTGACGGATGGCCGAATAGGGCGTGGCACGCTGGTATTGATCGAACTTGCCCTCGATGAAATAGCCCCGCAACCGCGCGATCGGCTTGTGGACCTCCTTGATCAGCGAGGTCTTGCCGGTTCCCGAGTAGCCGGAGACCAGGAGCCAGGCACCCTCGCCCTGCGCGCAGCGCTCGAATGCATCGAGCAGGGTGGCAATCTCCCGGTCTCGGCCATAGAGCTTCTGCGGCAGATAGAAGACCTCCAGCCGATCGCGCTGTCCGAGGACAAAAGGGCTGATCTCGCCGCAGCGCTCCAAACGGCTCAGGCACTCCTCCAGGTCGTGCGCGAGCCCGGCCGCGCTCTGATAGCGCGCCTCGGCCGTCTTGGCCATCAACCGATCGACGATGCTCGACAACACGCAGGGAAGCTCTGGCCGAATCTCGCGAACCGGGCGTGGGCTCCTGGCGATGTGGGCATGCACCAGTTCGAGCGAATGGTTGGCACTGAACGGCAGCGACCCGGTGAGCAACTCGTAGAGCGTAACTCCGAGCGAATAGAGATCCGAGCGGTAGTCGAGCGAACGGTTCATGCGGCCCGTCTGCTCGGGGGAGATATAGGCCAGGGTACCTTCGAGCAGACCGGTGTCGTCGCGATGCGGATTGCTCGGGGACACCATCGCGGCGATCCCTAAGTCGATGAGCTTGGTCTGTCCGGACGCCGGATTGTGAACGATATTGGACGGATTGATGTCCTTGTGGATGATCCGAGTCCCATGCAACTCGCTCAGCCCGCGCGCCACGTCGATGGCAATGCGGAGCAGATCCGGGAGCGCAAAAGGACGGACTTGAAGCAGGGATTTGAGGGATTGGGCACCAAAATCCTCAAGCACCAGAACCAGCGTATTGCCATACTCGATCAGGCCGATGGAACCGATGATGCGATCGCTGCGGAGCTGACCCAGCATCGCGTATTCGTGCCGATAGCGGGCCAGATCGCGCGCGCTCGGATAGGCGTTCTTGAGGATCTTGAGGATGACCGAAAGCCCATCCTCCTGTCGGCGAGCCCTCAGCACTAGCGATACCTGGCTCTCGTAGATACGAACCGCCTGATCGTATCCGGGAATATCGATCATCTACCTCATCTCCGCCTCGCTCGCGCTGCCCAATCGAGCGCCCTCAAACGTTCCAGCTTTTCGCGGATACGGATCTCCAGACCACGCTCGACCGGCTGGTAATAGCTACGCTCGCCCATCTCCTCGGGGAAATAGACCTCGCCGGCGGCGTAGGCGTCCGGCTCGTCGTGGGCATAGCGGTAGGCACGGCCGTGGCCCAGTTCCTTCATCAGCTTGGTCGGAGCGTTGCGCAGATGGACCGGCACGTTCAGCGAACCCGAGGCATTGGCGTCGGTCAACGCGGCCTTCCAGGCGACGTAGACGGCGTTGCTCTTGGCCGCGCTGGCGAGATAGACGACAGCCTGGGCGAGCATCAGCTCGCCCTCCGGAGAGCCGAGTCGCTCCTGGGCCTCCCAGGCATCAAGCGCTAGGTGCAAGGCGCGCGGATCGGCGTTGCCGATGTCCTCGCTGGCCATGCGTACGATCCGTCGGGCGATATAGAGCGGATCGCAGCCGCCGTCGATCATGCGTGCGAGCCAATAGAGCGCCGCGTCCGGCGACGAGCCGCGCACCGATTTGTGCAGTGCCGAGATCTGGTCGTAGAAGATATCCCCGCCTTTGTCGAAGCGTCTCACGGACGCCGTGGCCACCTCGGCGACCACCTCGGGTTCGATGCGACCAGCCTCGGCCAGTTGCGCGGCGAGGTCGAGCAGGTTGAGCGCGCGACGCGCATCGCCGTCGGCGGCCTGGGCCAACAACCGGGCGCTCTCGTCCGGCAATTCGAGGCCCTGTCCACCCAGGCCACGCTCCGCATCACTCAGTGCCCCGACGAGCACCTGACGGATGTCGTCGGCCGTCAGGGATTTGAGGACGTAGACCCGTGCCCGCGACAACAGTGCATTGTTCAGCGAGAAGGAGGGGTTCTCGGTGGTGGCACCGATGAAGGTCAGGGTGCCGTTCTCGACATGCGGCAGGAAGGCATCCTGCTGGCCCTTGTTGAAGCGATGAACCTCGTCGATGAAGAGGACCGTGCCACGCTGCTCCAACCGGCGCACGTTCTGGGCCTCGGCGACCGCCTCGCGAATCTCCTTGACCCCGGACAGGACCGCCGAGAGCGTGATGAAGTGGGCGCCCGAGTTGCGCGCCACCAGACGCGCGACGGTCGTCTTGCCGGTCCCGGGCGGCCCCCAGAAAATCATCGAGTGCAGACGACCCGACTCGATGGCCTTGCGCAGCGGCTTGCCGGGCGCGAGCAGTTGCTCCTGACCGACGAAGCCATCCAGATCCGCCGGGCGCATGCGGTCCGCGAGCGGTGCCTCGTCGAGCTCCGAGGTCATGCGCGGATCAATCTACCTGGAGGAAGTCGTCGACAGCGCGCGGGTCGATCTTGAACAGATCAGGCTTGAGCGGAATGTTGCGCTGCGCGTTCGAGAAGTTCAGCCGCGTCTCCTGACCGAAACTGTCCTGCATGATGAGGCTGTCAAGCGTCTTGCCACTGAATCCGACCTCGATCTTGACCACGTCGGTATCTTTCTGCTTGGGGATCAGCTGGACCCAGTCGCGCCCGTCCGTGCTCGGGATCGATTTGGCCTCGAAATAGGTCTGAATCGGCTCCTCGTTGGCCAGTATGAGGGCTGGGGTTCCGCGCAACGCATCTTTCTGATTCTGGTGAGAGACCTGTTTCAGATCCAGATCGTGCAGATAGACCCGCTTGCCGTCCGCGATGATGACCTGCTTGTTGGGTGCGTCGTATTCCCAGCGAAAGCGTCCGGGACGCTGCAGATAGAGGGTTCCGTGGCCCTCCATCATCTGGGTGTGGTCGGCGTTGAAGGTGTACTGCTGGAAGCTGGCCTTGAGACTGTTGAGTCCGGCGAGATAGTCATCGATCCGCTTGGTCGCATCGGCGGCCGATGCGCCAAGACTCCAGACCAAGACTATGAAGACGACTGAGATCAGAGACAGCGGGCGAACGAACAACGAAGCGCGAAGCATGGTTAGGACACCGAAGCGAGTGAGATTGATTGCGGAGACCCTGGATTCAGGGGCAGAGACAGCGGTTTCGCGCCGAAGTGCCCGAGCATCCCGGCATGATGCCGCAACGCGTCATGCCACTCAATCGTCGATCGGCGGCGGAGCCAGCACCTCGCGATTGCCGTTGGTCTCCGCCGCACCGACGATACCGATCCGCTCCATCTCCTCGACCATGCGGGCGGCCCGGTTGTAGCCGATCTTGAAGCGGCGCTGGACCCCCGAGATGGAGGCGCGTCGGCTCTCGACCACAAACTGAACCGCCTCGTCGAACAGCGGATCCGTGTCCTCGGTATCGCCGCCGCGTGGCTCGGGATCGATGCCGGGCAGCATCTCGGTCGGCTCGCGCAGCACGTCGTGGATGTAGTCTGGCTCACCATAGTGAGTCTTGAGGAAATCCACGACATGATGCACCTCATGGTCGTCGACGAAGGCGCCATGGACGCGCTGCGGGATATTCCCGGACGGCGGCAGATAGAGCATGTCGCCGTTCCCCAGCAGTTGCTCGGCACCCATCTGGTCGAGGACGGTGCGCGAGTCGATTCGCGAGGAAACCTGGAAGGCCATGCGCGTGGGAATGTTGGCCTTGATGAGCCCCGTCAGCACGTCGACCGACGGACGCTGGGTCGCGAGCAGCAGATGGATGCCCGAGGCGCGCGCCTTCTGGGCGAGCCGCGCGATCAGCTCCTCGACCTTCTTGCCGACCACCATCATCATGTCCGCCAACTCGTCGATGATGACGACGACATAGGGCAGATGGGTCAGCGTCGGCGGTTCCATGTCCGGGTCGATGGCATCGGCCGGATTGAAGGTCGGATCGGGAATCGGCGTCCCGGCCTGTTCGGCCTCGGCGACTCGACGGTTGTAACCGCCGATGTTGCGCACCCCGAGCTTGCTCATCAAACGATAGCGACGCTCCATCTCGCCAACGCACCAGCGCAGGGCGTTCGCGGCCTCCTTCATATCGGTGACGACCGGGGTGAGCAGATGCGGAATGCCCTCGTAGACCGAGAGCTCCAGCATCTTGGGGTCGACCATGATGAGACGCACGTCCTCTGGCTTGGCCTTGTAGAGCAGGCTTAGGATCATGGCGTTGATGGCGACCGATTTACCCGAGCCGGTGGTTCCGGCGATCAGGGCATGCGGCATGCGCGCCAGGTCGGCAACCACGGGCTCGCCCGAGATGTCGGTTCCCAATCCCAAGGTAAGCGGCGAGCCGGCATTCTGATAGGCTGGCGAACCGAAGACCTCGCGCAGGAAGACCGTCTCGCGCTGCTTGTTCGGGATCTCGATACCGATCACCGACTTGCCAGGAATGATCTCGACCACACGCACGCTGACGGTGGTGAGCGCGCGTGCCAGATCGCGCGCGAGCCCCGTAATCTTGCTCGCCTTGACGCCGGGCGCCAACTGGAGCTCGAACAGGGTCACGACCGGCCCTGGATAGACCGCGACCACCTCCACGACGACCCCGAAATCGGACAGGGTCTGCTCGACGTCCCGCGAGAGGTCCTCGATCTGCTCGGGCGAGTATCCCCGACCGCTCTTGCTCGGCGGATCCAGCAATTCGAGCGGCGGAAGCGGACTGTCGCCCCAGTCCGCAGACCGCAAGGCGGGACGCAGTGATGGTGGCGGTGCCGGCTTCGATGCGGGAACCTTGGGCGGCGGCGCCTCGAATGGCGCCTCGAATAACTCCTCGTCCAGAGGAGGCTCGGGGACCTTGGGCGCCGTCCTTTGAGCACGCGCGACCCGAGGTGCAGGCTCCGGTCGCTGAGCGCGTATAAGGTCGGTCAAGGGCAGGGTGTCGTCGGTGGTCTGCTCCGAATCCGGGGCGAAAGGCGCCGGATCCGTCATGGCATCCTGCAGCGCCTGAGGGAGGCGCCCGGAGGGTTTACGCGAGCGGCGCGCCGAAGCGCGAGGCCGGCGCGTCTCCAGGTTTGGAACGGACTCCGGATCGATGAGATTCAGCGCTGCGGGCAGACCCTGCACGCCCTCATCGCTGGAATGCGATCTGTCCGCGCGCGAGAAGGACAGTTGCGCGCCGACGCCGCTCAACACCGACCAGAGTTGACGTCCGCCAGTCAGGGCGGCCGCCCCTAGATTATCGAGCAGCTTGAGCCAGGAAATCCCGAAAAAGAGCGTGAGGCTGACCAGAAGTGTCCCACCCAGCAGCAGATTCGCGCCCGTAAAATTGAAGGCGGCGAGCATGCGCTGACTGACCAGGAGCCCAATGCCCCCACCGGGGCCATTCGGTAGCTTGTCCGCCAGATCGGCGAGATGAATCGACGCAAAGGCGCAACCGGCGGCCAAGGTGACCAGGAATCCAATCCAGCGCAATGACAGCATCCAGGTTCGCACACCGAGATCTTCGGCGCGCCCCCGAAACACCAGCCACGCGCTCCAGGCCACCATAAAGGGCAACAGATAGGCGAAATAGCCGAAGAGATAGAGCGCCACATCGGCGAACCAGGCACCCGTGCGACCGCCTGCATTGGTGACCTGAGAGGCATCTCCGACATAGGACCAACCTGGATCGGTCGGCGAGTAACTCAGCAGCGACAGCGAGAGATAGATGGCCACGCACACCAGAGCCCACATGGCTCCTTCGCGCAGAGCGCGCTCCACGTAATCGCTGAATGTCAACTGCCCGTAACGTGTTGCCTGTGCCATGCGCCTCTCCAAATGTTGCAGCGCATTATAGCCTTACAGAAGATTTTTCGTGCGATTTCAAGACGCCGAGACCCCAACGAGGAGGGGGCCTGGAGACAGAGATCGATCAGTGCCAACCAAGGAAGGAGGGTGACGCCATCGATATCCAGCGCGGAATCCGATACGGCGAACGCCCCGAAAACAGGACGCTCACCGATCAGAATACGACGGCCGATGCACGACAACCGTGCCCGACCGAAGACTCGATTCAATTCGGAGTCACATTCTCCGCTTGCGGACCCTTCGGACCCTGCGTGACCTCCATGGTGACGTGCTGACCTTCCTGGAGGGTCTTCCGACCCGCGCCATTGATCGCACTGTAATGAACGAAGACGTCCTTACCGCCCTCACGTTCAATGAAACCGTAGCCCTTCTCGTCGTTGAACCACTTCACTGTGCCGGTAACCAAATCGCCTGCCATATCAACCTCATCACAAAAAACGCACCAACCTTGGTTGGCAATACTCGACCCAGCCTCTTCATTGAGGCCGGTATCGCTTTCCACTCCCAATCGAGCGGAAATTCTCGCAAAAATCCAAGGCCCCCCTAATTAACCGACCATTCGAATCAACATCATTCGAAATGAATCCGTAGACCCTGGGTTCACTTATTGTCGCAGCGCATCACGCTCGATCGTCAGACGCCAAATCAATCGGCATCGATACCATCGATCTTCAATAGATATACCCCACCCTAAGCCTCCGATACCACGCACTCAGACATATCGGCTCTAACCGATCTGACCAAAACACCATCCAAAGAATGTGCTTGACGTCTGAATTTATATGGAAAACAAAAAGGTGGGAAACGCTATTGCGGAAATTACGAATCTAATAATGCTAATCAGTGCAAGAACCTGTACTGCGAAACGCTCCAAAACTCGCTTAAAACGGGCCAGTCCGATTGTCCGTTCTCTCTCGCGCACCATTGTACAGCAGAGCGAAACCAGGTGCGAGAGGCGAATGATCAATCAGCGTCATGCGCATGCGGACCCGTTTCGATATGTCGCACGCTGGGGTACACGAGATCGGGATTCGGCATACTCATGAAATTACCCTGGATGGCATCGACCCCGGCCGCAAACAGCATTGGCATCAATTCCGCATTATCCACGGCCAACGCAATGACTCGAACCCCCTCTTTATGCGCACAGCGGACAAAAGCATTGAGCGCGCTCTGCGAGGCTCGACCCTCGACCAGTCCTTGGGTGATGGCGCGGGAGAGCTTCACATGGGTGATGAGATCGCTGTTCGCTTCCAGAAAGGCACAATCCTCGAGCTTCAGATCCTCGACCAGCAGACCATGCTGGCGCGACCGAAGCAGTGCCGCCAAACGCATCAGGCCATCCCTCGCATCGTCAAAGGCCGCCTTGCGAACCTCGGCCACAACCGAGCCTGGGGACAGGTGGGCTGCAGAGGCGAAAGCGCCCAGCGCACGCACGGTCTGCTCGGAATGCAACGTTTCCGTCGCCACGTTGACGAATAAAATCGCGTCCGGAGCGCCCCCCGACTGCATCTCCTCCAGTACCGACAGTGCCTGACGAAAAATCCAAAGATCGATCTTATCCATCCAACCAGCCCCAGCCAGGGTTGGAAGGAAGTTGTCCGGCATCAAGAGACCGCCCGACTCGTCCTTGAGACGAACCAGGGTTTCAAACATGTTGCGGTGATCCTCATTCGTCCTGAACGACACGATCGGCTGATACTCGAGCGTCAGCCCACCCGCATCAATGAGCGCGCGGAGCCGATCCTGGTCCAACACAGGAGACGACAGGGCCTCCGACGCCCCCGCTGCTGCGGCCTCTTCCGCGTGCCGCAGCCTCATCGACCGGCTGAGGTCGTTGACGGTCGCGACCGAGAAGCCCGCCTTGAGCTCAGGATCGAAAACGGCGGCCGAATAGCGCACCTCCCGGAGCTGCTTGCGAACGACCGCGTTCCGGATCTCGCGCTCGCAGACCATCAGCAGATGATCCGTATCCTCCCGATCGACCAGATCGCAGGCGCCGCGCCTGTATCCCTCGGCTGGGGCGAGCGTGAGATCGGATGATTTTAGGAGCACTAGCGAGGCGTCGATCTTCTCCCTGACCGCATCGATCTCGACCGACACCTCACTGCCGAGATAGGTGGCGGCATCGCAGAGGATGAGATCCCACCAATGCGGCTGCTCAAGCGCGGAATGCAATGCATCTGCCCGAGACACCTCGGTCAGATCGACCACGATGCCATGCCGGTTCAATAGCGCACTGATCCTCAACTCGGCAGGTTCAGGATAGATGCAGAGTATCTTCTTGACTTTGCTCATCCGGCGTCGACGGTATCGAGTTGTGATACGCAATCCTATTCGTAGCCGAACCTTACGTCGAGGCAGGGAAAAGCGCAAGCACTCGAAAAGCCGCGTTGCAGGAGCAATGCCTTGAGGTCGAGCAGGAACCGAACGCGCATCTCAACACGCGTGTTACTGACATCTGCCCGTGCCCGATCGCAACCAAAAGCCACGGCAAACGCCCACCTCCGCCATCAATCGAGATGAAAGCAACGGGCCGAGTGCGAATCGCTCAAGCCAATCTCGGGGGGATAGGCGCGCGCGCATTCGGAGCTCGCCAAGGGGCAACGTGGATGGAAGTGACACCCCTGGGGAGGGTGACTTGGAGAAGGCATATCGCCCTCCAACCGGATCACGGCCCGGCGCTTGCCGGGAGCGACAGAAGGAACGGCGGAGAAGAGCGCCCGGGTGTAGGGATGCCTTGGATCGTCCAGGACCTCGTCGACGCTCCCCCGCTCCACGACCCGCCCCAGATACATGACCGCCACCTCCTGCGCCAGGTAGGCCACGACCGCGATGTTGTGGGTGATGAAGAGATAGGAGAGGCCGAGACGGACCTGCAGATCCTTGAGCAGATTGAGGATCTGCGCCTGGACCGAGACGTCGAGCGCACTGGTCGGCTCGTCGCAGACGATGAGGCGCGGCTCGACCGCCAACGCCCTGGCGATACAGATCCGCTGACGCTGACCGCCCGAAAACTCGTGCGGATAGCGTCTGGCTGCCTCGGGATCCATGCCGACCAGTTCGAGCAGTTCGGCCACCCGACGCGCCCGCCCCGCCCGACTCGGCTCGATCCCCAGCGCCTGAAGCCCCTCCCCGACCACATCGCCGACCAGCATGCGCGGATTCATGGAGGCATAGGGGTCCTGAAAGATGACCTGTAATTCCTTGCGGTACGCGCGCATCTTTCGATGCCCAAGCCCGACCAGATCGCGATCCCGATAGAGGACCGAACCGCCCGTCGGTCGAATAAGCTGCAGAATGCCCTTACCGGCAGTCGTCTTGCCACAACCCGATTCACCAACCAGGGCCAGGGTACGACCACTGTGCAGATCGAGCGACAACCCATCCACGGCCTTCACCTGCCCCACGACCCGACGGAAGAGACCGCGATGGATGGGAAAATGCACCTTGAGATCGATCGCGCGCAGCAAGGGCTCACGCGCCTCGTCCCGAGACATCGCCGCCACACCGGAATGGCCGGATGCCGACTCGTCGTCAACGGACGTCTCGAAAGCGGGCGGCACATCCGTATCCCAGAGATGGCAGCGCACCCTGCGCCCGCGCTCCAGCAGGTGCCATTCCGGAACCGTCTCGCGGCAGATCGGCATGACTGAATCGCAACGATCGGCGAAGCGGCAGCCCTGGAAAGCCTGATCGAGCGTCGGGACACGACCGGAGATCATGGCGAGACGACCGTGACGCTTCTCCGCCGAAGGCAGGCTTTCCATCAGCTTGCGGCTGTACGGATGCGCAGGGCCGGCGAAAAACTCGGCGACCTCGGCTGTCTCCACGATCTGGCCAGCGTACATGACCGCCAGACGATCGGCGGTCTCCGCGACAACCCCGAGGTCGTGGGTGATGAGCAGCACCGCCATCCCGGTCTCACGACGCAAATCCTTGATCAAGCTCAGCACCTGGGCTTGGATGGTGACGTCCAGTGCCGTCGTCGGTTCGTCGGCGATCAACAGCCGAGGGTCGCCGGCCAAGGCCATCGCGATCATGACACGCTGCTTCATGCCGCCAGAGAGCTGATGCGGATACGCCTCGACCCGTCGCTCAGGCTCGGAAATACCAACAGACCGCAGAAGGTCGACCACGCGCTCGCGAATCCGCGCCTGGGAGATGCCTTCATGCACGCGCACCGCCTCGGCGATCTGAGCTCCGACGGTCAGCACGGGATTGAGCGAGGTCTGGGGCTCCTGAAAGATCATCGCCATCCCGCCACCGCGCACCCGCCGCATCTCGGCCTCGGTGAGTCGCAACAGGTCGGTCCCGGCGAACCGAACGCCCCCGGACAGGATGCGTCCGCCTGGCGGCAGCAGTCGCATCAGCGACAGCGCCGTCATCGACTTGCCGCAGCCGGACTCGCCGAGCAAGGCGAAGGTCTCGCCGGACGCGATTTGCAGATCCAGGCCATCGACGACTCGCGACGGACTCGCTTCGTCGCCGAGCTGAGTCGTCAGCCCTTCGACCTCCAGAAGGGGTTCAGTCATGAGTCGGCTCCGAGCAAGAACAGGGCACGCGCGCATGCATTCCGATCATCGCGTGGCGCGGATACGCGGATCGAAGGCATCGCGCACCACATCGGCGAAGAGATTGGCGGCGAGCACCAGAACGAACATAAACAGGAAGGCCGCCGCCAGCGACCACCAGACGACGGGGTCGCGCGCCAATTCGAGCCGGGCGCTGTTGATCATGTTGCCCCAGCTATTCATGGTCGGATCGACCCCGATGTTGACATAGGAGAGCACGGCCTCGGCCAAGACCAGACCGCTGAAGTCCAGCACCAGGGTGATGATGACGATATGCATGACGTTAGGCAGGATGTGGCGTGTAATCAGGGTGAAATGCCCGACCCCGAGCGCCAGCGACGCCTGAACATAGTCGGCCTCGCGTAGCTTGAGCGATTCGCCGCGCAGTAGCCGACAGAGCCCGGTCCAACTGGTCACGCCCAGAATCACGCAGAGAAAGAGCAGACGCAGATCCGCCCGCTCCACCAGGCTGGAGAAGGATTCGGCATGGTTGCTCATGTAGACCTGGAGCATGAGGATGGCGGCGGCGATGAGCAGCACGCCCGGGATCGAGTTCAGCGTGGTGTAGAGATACTGGATGAGATCGTCCACCCAGCCGCGAAAATAGCCTGCGGCAATCCCCAGCAGAATCGCCGCAGGCAGCATCACCAGCGTGGTGAGGGTGCCGATCAGCAGCCCGGTACGCACGCTCTTGAGCGTCTGGTAGAAGACGTCCTCGCCAACCTTATCGGTCCCCAGGATGTGATATTCGGCCGCCAACTCCCCGGCCACGCACCCGAGCACCAGCAGCCCACCAAGCACGGCCAGCGCCGTCGTCCAGGGAATCTCCGTTCCGGGGGAGCGCCATCCCGCCCAGGTCACTCGCCAGGACTCAGCGCGCCGCCGTCCGCTCAGCCATAAGAGCGCCCCCACGACCGCCATCCAAAGCAGCAATCCCTTCAGCATACCGACCAGGACGCGCGTCAGGATATCGCCCACACGATCTGCAGCCGGATCGGCCAGATGGGCACCGCCATGAATCAGCCTCGGATAGGCGCGGGTCACACCGCCGCCAGGCAGGTCGACCGCCTCCTTGACGTACAGATGGGTCGCGAACGGGGCCGAATAGGTCACTTCCTGGCGTTCGCGTAGACCGCTCAGGGCTAGGTCGAACAGGCTCAGCACCTCAGGGGCATAGACCGGCTCGCCACCCGGCCGATCGACCTTCAGCCGAAAATGGACGCTGTCCAGCACGGCGATCGAGGCATAGCCCGCCAGCACGATAAGGGTCGCCATCCCAATCCGAGATCTCAGGACACGCCGCCAGGGCGCTCGCAGATGCTCGTGACGCGCTGCATAGAGACCGAAGGCGATCGCGATGACGAGCAGCAGATAGATCAGCGCATCCGTCCAAAGCAGAACCGGGGTCATCGAATTCTCCCCTTGCCGTTCATTGCAACCGAACCCTCGGATCGACCAGCGTGTAGGAGATGTCGGTCAGGATCAGTCCCAGGATGTAGAGCACGGCGCCCAGAAAGACCATCGAGCGCACGATCGCGAAATCCTGATTGCTGATGGCGTCGATGGTATAGCTGCCGAGTCCGGGGATGCCGAAGAAGGACTCGCTGATGAGGCTGCCCATGAAGAGCAGGGGCAGCACCACCACCACGCCCGTGAGGATGGGGATGAGGGCGTTGCGCAGCACATGGCCGAAGAGCACACGTCGCTCGCCGAGACCCTTGGCCCGCGCGGTGCGCACATAGTCCTGGGCGATTTCCTCCAGGAACAGCGTCCGATACCAGCGCGTTCCCGAACCGATGCCGCCGATAACGCCGACGATGACCGGCAGAATCAGAAACTTCCAGGCATTCAGCCCCGTGTCATAGCCTGAGATGGGCACCAGATGAAAGAGCTTACCGAGAACGAACTGGCCGCCGATGATGTAGAAGAGGCTCGAAATCGACAGCATGGCCACCAGCAGGACCACGCTGGCGAGATCGACGTAGGTCGCCCGGAAGAAGACGATGAAGAGCGCAAAGCTGATATTGAAGGCCAAACCGACGATAAGGACCGGCACTGCGATCGCCAGACTCGGCCACATACGCTGCGAGATGTCGTAGCCGATATCCCGCCCTTCGTCCGAGGAACCGAACTGGAAGACGAACAGCTTGGCCGATTTTTCGAAAAAGATGGTGTCGGTGAACCGGGCCAGTCCCTCCCCGCCCGCGTTGTAGAGCAACGGCTTGCCATAGCCATGGTCATCTTTCCAGGCCTGAACCGCCTCCTCGGTCACCCGCTTCTCACCGAGCTGCATGCGGGCCATGTCGTCGGGGGAATTGACCACGAAGAAGAGCAGGAAGGTGATGAGATTGACCCCGACCAGAATCGGAATCGCATAGAGCAGACGACGAACGATGTAGGCGATCACAGCGCGGTACTCCGTTCGCGTCGGCGCACCATCCACCAGGCAGGAATCACCAGCAGCGTAACCAGAGCACCCAATGCCCACAGCGGCCAGGTGACGGGGCGATTCCACTCATCCCTCAGATGCGCGCGCAGAACCGGATCGATGCGGCGATATTTGAGCGTATTGTTCGCCATCTGATTCGGATGGGCGTTCATGAGCCAGCGATGATGCAGACTGAATGCCTTGGGATAGAAGCCCCAGCTCCAGGGGGCATCGGCACGGACGATCTCCAGCATGCGATCCACCACGGCCTGACGCTCGGGCCCCGATTCCATGTATTTCATCTGATCGAAGAGACGGTCGAACTCTGGATTGGCGTAGTTGGAGGTATTTTCGCCCTGATGCGCCACCTTGCCGTTGGGGCCATAGAGCAGAAAGAGGAAGTTCTCCGGATCCGGATAATCGGCATTCCAGCCCCACATGTAGACCTGACCAACCCCAGTGCGCATCTTTTCCTGGAAGCGGTTGTAGTCGGTCGCGCGGATCACCAGCTCGATACCGAGCTTGGCGAACTGCTTGCGCAGCCAGTTGAGCCGCGCCTTGTCGTCCGGGCCGGTCGCCACCTCCTCATAGTTGATCGCAAGCGCGCGACCGGTTTCCGGATCCACTCCCCCCGGATAGCCCGCCTCCTCCATCAGCCGTTTGGCCTCGTCGAGACTCCGACGCACCGCCCGGCCATTGCGCCACTCGTAGACATAGTGGTTGATCCCTGCCTCACCCTCGCGATACCCGAAGATTCCCGGAGGAATCGGCCCCTGCGCGACCGCCCCCCGGCCATTGGTGAAGATCGAGACGAATTCCTCGAAATCGACCGCAATCGAGATCGCCCGCCGCAGCAGTCGCGCACGCTCCGAGTCGCCCCCGACGACGGGGTCGAGCATATTGAAGCCCATGTAATAGACGATGGGCTCGACGCTCGTGAGGAGCGAAATCCCCCGTTCGCGGATCTGAGGCGTGAGGATCGGCTCGCCCCGCGCATCGATCTGCACCGCCTGATCGAAGGCATCCGAGGTGATCCCAGAGCTGTCGTAATAGCCCTGGAGAAACTTGTTCCAGCGCGGAACATTCTCCTTCTCCAGGCTGTAGATGGCCCGATCGATGAAGGGAATCGGTTTACCGGCATCCGCAAGGATGCCCGACTCGGCGTCGCCCGGCATACCCTCGACCGGATAGCGCTCGCCGTGGAAATTGGGATTGCGCTCCAGCACCATACGCAGACTCGGGTTGTTCTCGGTCAGCATATAGGGACCCGTGCCCACCGGGCTCCAGTCGAGCAGAATATTGCGCTCGGCCAGCCCGGGCTGGGCATAGAAGAGATCGGCCTCCCACGGCATGGGTGCAAAAAAGGTCATCGCCAGCCAGTAATTGAACTGCGGATACTTGCCATTGAGGCTGATCCTGAAGCTGTAACGATCGATCACCTCCACGCCCGAGATCCGCGCACGACGCAACGCCTCGACATGCTCCAACGCGCCCTGCCCTTCAACGGCACCCAATTCATCCGCGAGGACACCGAAGCCGCGAATGTGCTCGCGCATCAGGCCGGTGATCGGCGAATGCAGCCAGGGCGCGGCCAGCCGCTTGATCTGATAGAGGAAGTCGTCGGCCGTCAGTTCGCGCGTACCCGTCTCTCGAAAGTCGGTGACATGCGCGATGCCGTCGAGGTCGGCCCGAGTCAGGGCATGGTAGAGATAGCGGCCCTCGGCATCGCGCGCGAAGGCCGGATGCGGCTGGTAGCGGATGCCGGGCTTGATCCGAACGAGATAGTCGCTGCGCGCGATCATGTCGAGCGGCGCATCCTGCGGCAAGGGATTTCCGGCGGCATCGAAGTAACGGGGCACCGGCACCTCGGCTGCCGACAGAGGCACCAACCGATAGGGCTTGAGCAGGAAATGGTATTGCAGCGGTGGCTCGTAGATCTGAGCCAGAAAGATGGTCTCGTCCGAGCCGTAGGAGCGCGCCGGATCCAGATGCTTTGGACGCTCGTAAAAGGAGCTGTAATAGGTGTTGGAATCGACATCCGAGGACGGGTAGGGAGAATTCCAGGAGGAATCGCCGCACCCAACCAATGCAAACAGCACGATCACGAGGATCGCGGTCTGGATCAACCTGATCAATGACTTTGGCTCCCACCCACACGTTTAGCCCAAATCCGACAACAGACACCCCAGCCGCACAACAGAGTGAAATCCTTGGCGCCCTGTGTGCGCGTTAGGGTTCGACTGCTCTTTTGAGGTTTAACCAAATAGCAAGATTGGGTACTGTAACCGCCCGGCTGGGCTTGCTTGTTCGGATTCTATCCCGAGGCTCGCGCCAAGCGCATTGGGGACAACCCCCGGCATCCCGCATCTGCGTTGCGCCTGAACGTCAGTCCGCGACCGCTGCACATCATGGAGTTCGAAGCTTCGGTTCTCCTACCGAGCGCAGGCAGAGCCGCGAGGTCGAAAACACCTGCGGCGGTTCCAGCCCAGAACACGACCGGCGCCGCGATGCGCCGACAACAGAATGGAAAGAGACGAAACACCATGGGTTTTCTAGAAGGCAAAAAGATCCTCGTCACGGGCGTGGCAAGCAATCGCTCGATCGCCTGGGGCTGCGCCGAGGCCATGCACAAGCAAGGCGCCGAAATTGCACTGACCTATCAGAACGAGAAGCTGAAGTCGCGCGTCGTGGAGATGGCGAGCAAGTGCGGATCCGATATCGCCCTGCCGCTCGACGTCGGCAAGGACGAAGACATCGAGGCGCTGTTCGCCTCCTTGGCCAAACGCTGGGACGGTCTCGACGCCATCGTGCACTCCATCGCCTTTGCGCCGCGCGAGCAGCTTGAGGGCGACTATGTGGATGCCGTCACCCGCGAAGGCTTCGCTACCGCCCACGAGATCAGTTCATACAGCTTCGCGGCTCTGGCCAAGGCCGGTCGCGCCATGATGGAGGGGCGCAACGGCGCGCTGTTGACCATGTCCTATCTGGGCGCGGTGCGCGCAGTGCCGCACTACAACGTCATGGGCGTGGCCAAGGCCAGCTTGGAGGCCAACGTCCGTTATCTCTCGGCCTCGCTCGGCCCACAGGGAACACGCGTGAATGCCATCTCGGCCGGCCCGATCCGGACCCTCGCCGCAGCCGGTATCTCCGACTTCCGAGATATGCTGAAGAAGGTGGAAGAGCGCACGCCGATGCGCCGTAACGTGACGATCGAGGAGGTCGGCAACGCCGCTGCCTTCCTCTGCTCGGATCTGTCATCGGGTATCACGGGCGACGTGCTCTACGTGGATACCGGATACCACATCCTCGGGCTGGGCTGACTCCGGTCTAGGCCGGTCTCGGATCGGATCGATCCGCTGAGACAGATGGCGCCGAATCGTTCGGCGCCATCATCTGGAAGGGCTTTCGAGCGAACGGGAGTGGCCTCATTGCGACGCCATCCCGCCCGGATATCGGATCAGGGCGTCTCTTCGGCCCCGGTGGTATTGCGCTCAATGTCGGCGCGGCGCTCGATGTCGTCCATCATCGCCGTATAGAGCTGGCGCCCCATCAGCTGAGAGAGCATGGAGGCATCGGGAGACGGCTTACCCTTCTCCGCCACCTTAGCCTCGCCATCCTGAACGGCGGTGACACGCACGACAGCCGCATCCCCTTCATCCAGTGAGGCCGTCCCGACGCTGGCCTGCCCGGCCTCAGGCGCCGGGAGCTTGAAGGCCGCATCCAGCACGGAGGCCGGAACCTTGGGATCACTCCGTCCGACGAGCGCCGGAGCCTCGGCCTTTTCAGCCAAGGTCGCCCAGTCGCCACCCTCTTGGAGTTGCTTGGCCAACGCATCGGCCGCCTTGGCCGCCTTGGCCTCGGCACCTTCCTGCTTGAGTCGAGCGACGATCTCATCGCGCACTGCGTCGAGCGGCTTGGTCGCTACCTCGCGATGATCCGCGACACGCAGCACGATCGCCTGAAGCTGATCGCGATCCGGCTCGATCATATCGCTATTGGAGCCAGCGTTGAGCACCTCGTCGCTGAAGGCGGCGGCCATCACTTTGGGATTGGCGAAGATACCCGTACCGCCCTCACGGCTCATCCAATCGCTGTGCTGCACACTGAGCCCCAATTCCTCTGCCGCTGGCTCAAGGCTGTCTGGGGACTCGTACACGATATTGGCCAGACGTTCGCCCAGATCGTAATAGAGCGAATCCGTTTTCTGCTTGGCGACCTCCGAACGAAGGGTATCCTTCACCGCCTCGAAGGGCTGCACCTGCGCGGGAATGATCGAGGTCACTTCGATCAGATGGTAGCCAAAGGGCGTGCGCACCGGCTCGCTCACCTGATCGACCGGCAAATCAAAGGCAACGCGCTCGAAGGCAGGATCCATCACACCCTTCTCGACGGTCCCCAAATCCCCGCCCTTGGCCGCGCTTCCAGGATCCTTCGAACTTTCCTTCGCCACCTCCTCGAAGGACTCACCGGCCAGGATGCGCTCACGCAGCTTCTTGATCGCTTCGAGCACCCCGTTCGCGGTCGCCTCGTCGGCGTCCTTAGGCACCGTCAACAAGATGTGGCGCATCTGGCGACGCTCCGGCACAACGAAACGCCCCTTTTCGGACGCATACTGCTGACGCAACTCGTCATCGCTGACCGACACCTTGGATGCAAGGGTCGTGGAGTCGAGCAACAGATAATCCAGCTTGACCTGTTCGGGGGTCTGGAAGTCGTTCGAATGCGTCTTGTAATAGGCGTCGATCGCAGCATCGTCGACCTTGACCCCATCGACGTAATCGTCCGAGGCGAAACGCAGGAAGGAAATCTCGCGCTTTTGATCCGCGAGCCTTTGATAATCAGAAAGTTCGGAAGCGGTTACGAACGCGCTCGCACCAACCGCTCGCACCAACTGCATGCCCGCCAATTGCTGCCGCAACTGGTGCTCGAACATCGCCGGCGACATTCCTTGCAGCTGTAGGACCCGATTGTAGGCATCCTGATCGAAACGCCCGTCGCGCAGAAAGGCCCGCTCGGACAGGATTTGCATCTGGACCTCTTGGTCCGAGACGCGCAAACCGAGCTGTTGAGTCGTATCGAACAGCAAGGCATCTCGGATCATCTTGTCCAAGACCTCGGAGCGTAACGTCTTGTCGTCGAAACCCGCCGTGTCGTAGGCGGCACCGAGACGCTCGCGCAGTTCGTACCTTGCCTGTTGCACGCGTTTGTCGAGATCTCTCTGCGAGATTTCAGCCCCGTTCACCGTCGCGGCGATCGGCGCGCCCCCGATGTCGAGATAGGACTGAATACCCCACAACGCGAATGGAATACTGATGAGAATGACGATCACCCAAGCGATCCACCCTTGAGCACGGTCACGGATAGTCTGAAGCATGGCGAGTACGCAGAAGTGTATGGGATTCAGAAAAAAGAAAGGGGCATCCAATGGATGCCCCGATTCTAATCAAGATGGCGGAGCGGACGGGGCTCGAACCCGCGACCCCCGGCGTGACAGGCCGGTATTCTAACCATCTGAACTACCGCTCCAAATTTTGGTGGGTGCTGCAGGGCTTGAACCTGCGACCCTCGCCTTGTAAGGGCGATGCTCTCCCAACTGAGCTAAGCACCCTTGCAATGAGCAGTTATTGTACTGCATCCTTCAGTGCTTTACCAGCTTTAAATGAAGGATTTTTCGAGGCCTTAATCTCGATGGCCGCACCCGTTTGAGGATTACGGCCAGTCCGGGCGGCACGCTCCTTAACAGAGAAGGTTCCAAACCCGATGAGCGATACAGTATCGCCGTTTTTCAGCGCGATTGCAACCTCATCTGTAAAAGTATCCAGCGCACGTGCTGCAGCGGACTTGGAGATATCTGCGGCATCAGCCATCTTTTCGATGAGTTCCGACTTGTTCATCTGTTTCCCCTGTTGATAACAGCTTTCTTTATTCGCTAATTGAACTGCGGTGTCGCTTTCGGCTGGACCACCGTCTCGCAACCTGAGAGGCGACCACACCACCCTGCCACGAACCCCTTCAGTAGTCGATGCATGCTATGACGGAGACATCGGAAGGGCAACCCGCATTTGATCATGTAAAGCGAGCCGGACGACCAGAAAGAGCACTATGCCCCCAAGGAACGCCCTGCCAATCGCTCAACGCAACACAATTTCCGCTGAAAACCTCGGAAAGAACGAACAGAGATCCGCAGCCCCCGAAAAACGCCCGAGGAACTGCGGATCGAAGAGGGCTCGAACGATGCCCTAGTGATGCAAACGCGCATTCTGATCGCGCGCGGCATCCGTCCCGGAATCATGTGCCTCCTTGTCGTCCGTCCTGGGCTCACCGCCATCCATAACGGCCTCCTTGGGCTCCGGACGACCGACCAGCGCGAGATCCAGCACCTCATCGATCCAACGCACCGGGTGGATCTTGAGATGCTGCTTGATGTTCTTCGGGATCTCGGTCAGATCGCGCTCGTTCTCCATCGGAATGATGACGGTCTCGATACCGCCACGATGCGCTGCGAGCAACTTTTCCTTGAGCCCACCGATCGGCAACACCTCGCCGCGCAGGGTGATCTCGCCCGTCATGGCAACGGTCGACCGTACAGGAATTTTGGTCAGAGCGGACACCAACGCAGTGCACATGGCAACACCCGCGCTCGGACCATCCTTTGGGGTCGCCCCTTCCGGCACGTGAATATGCACATCGAACTTGTTATGAAAGTCGAGCGGAACGCCGAGGGCATCGGCGCGAGCGCGCACTACGGTCATGGCCGCCTGAATCGACTCTTGCATAACATCGCCAAGCTGCCCCGTGTAGGTAAACTTGCCCTTGCCCGGGACGAGCGCCGATTCGATACGCAACAATTCGCCGCCAACCTCGGTCCACGCCAAACCCGTAACCTGTCCGATCTGATCATGTTCGTCGGCGCGTCCGTAGCGGTAGCGCTGGACACCGAGATATTTCTCCAACGATTTGGAGGTCACGACCGTCGGCGTATCGCGCTTCTTGAGCAACACCTCCTTGACGACCTTACGGCAGACCTTGGAGATCTCGCGCTCCAGATTGCGCACACCCGCCTCACGCGTGTAGTGCCGGATGATGTCACGCAACGCCGCCTCGCGGATCACCAGTTCGCCCGACTTGAGGCCGTTGTTCTTGACCTGCTTGGGCACCAGGTAGCGCTCGGCGATGGCGACCTTCTCATCCTCGGTATAGCCGGAGAGACGAATCACCTCCATGCGGTCCAGCAGCGCAGGCGGGATGTTGAGCGTGTTGGCCGTGCCGACGAACATCACCTCTGAGAGGTCGAAGTCGACCTCCAGATAGTGATCCGCGAAGGTGTGGTTCTGCTCGGGATCCAGCACCTCCAGGAGGGCCGACGCCGGATCGCCGCGGAAGTCCATCGCCATCTTGTCGATCTCGTCGAGCAGGAAGAAGGCGTTGCGCGAGCCAGCCTTGGACAGGTTCTGGATGATCTTGCCCGGAAGCGCACCGATATAGGTGCGGCGATGCCCTCGAATCTCGGCCTCGTCGCGCACGCCACCGAGCGACATGCGCACGAACTTGCGATTGGTCGCACGCGCAATCGACTGGCCGAGCGAAGTCTTACCGACACCCGGAGGTCCGACCAGACAAAGAATGGGCCCCTTGAGCTTGCGCACCCGCTGCTGCACGGCGAGATATTCGAGGATGCGCTCCTTCACGCGCTCCAGACCATAGTGATCCTTGTCCAGAACCGACTCGGCGACCTTGATGTCGTTGCGGATGCGGGTGCGCTTCTTCCAGGGAACGTTGACCAGGGTATCGATGTAGTTGCGCACCACCGTGGCCTCGGCCGACATAGGCGACATCAGCTTGAGCTTGTTCAGCTCACCCTGGGCCTTGTCCTTGGCCTCGCGCGGCATGCCGGCGGCCTCGATCCGGTTGGCGAGATCCTCGATCTCATTCGGCGCATCCTCGAGTTCACCCAATTCCTTTTGGATGGCCTTCATCTGCTCGTTGAGATAGTACTCGCGCTGGTTCTTCTCCATCTGACGCTTGACGCGCCCACGAATGCGCTTCTCCATTTGCAGGATGTCGTTCTCGGACTCCATCAGCCCCATCAGATGCTCGAGACGCGCCTGAACATCGACCATCTCCAGCACATGCTGCTTCTCGTCGATCTTGAGCGACATGTGCGCGGCCATGGTGTCGGCGAGACGCCCCGGGTCATCGATGCTGGCCAGAGACGACAGCACCTCAGGCGGAACCTTCTTATTGAGCTTCACATACTGATCGAACAGCGCCATCGCCGAGCGCATCAGAACTTCCTGCTCACGCTCATCGACATCCAGCGTTTCCGGGAGCGGCTCGATCAAGGCCGAAAACGCCTCTTCCGTCGTGAGGAATCGCTCGATATGCGCGCGCTGATTGCCCTCGACCAGAACCTTGACGGTTCCATCGGGCAGTTTCAGCAATTGAAGAATATTCGCCAGGGTGCCGATCTGATGGAGATCCTTAACCGCCGGATCGTCGACTTCGGCGCTCTTCTGCGCGATAAGCAGGATCTGCTTGTCGCTCGACATCGCGCTGTCGAGGGCGTGAATGGACTTATCACGCCCGACGAAGAGCGGGATCACCATGTGTGGATACACGACGACATCCCGAAGCGGGAGCACCGGCACTTCCTGGAGGTTGGAGGTATCAGCCGTGGAAACAGTATCGTGTTGCGACATGAAAACGTATCTCGTCAAAGCAACAGTCCACGCACTGGCGACGCGAGTATCCACCGGCCTACTCGCCGAATCGCCACCGTAGATGTCGGTGTGGTGGGAATAATGACAGGGTCGGGGCGAAGGTCATCGAGTTCAACGATGACCCGAACCGCCCAACCTGGATCTATCCAGACGACCTCACCAGGACTGCATGCCAAGGTCCGAACGTGCGAAGATCAATCCGCAGCAGCGGCTTGTTTCTCGACCCCGTCATAAATCAGGAAGGGTTTGTTTTCACCGGCGATGACGGAGGCATCGATCACCACCTTGCTCACATGTTCCATTGAGGGCAGATCGTACATGGTGTCGAGAAGGATCTGCTCCATGATGGTGCGAAGGCCACGAGCACCCGTCTTGCGTTCCATCGCCTTGCGGGAGATTTCACGCAGAGCGTCTTCGCGGATCTCGAGCGTCACACCTTCCATTTCGAACAAGCGCGCGTACTGCTTGACCATGGCGTGCTTCGGCTCGGTCAGGATGAGCATCAGCGCGGCTTCGTCGAGTTCCTCCAAGGTCGCCATGACCGGCAAGCGGCCGACGAACTCGGGAATCAAACCGTACCGGATGAGATCCTCCGGCTCGACCGCACTCAACAGCTCGCCGATCTGACGTCCATCGCTCACGCTGTGGACCTCGGCCGAGAAACCGATCCCCGTCTTGCGCGAGCGGTTCTGAATCACCTTATCCAGCCCCGCGAAGGCGCCACCCACGATGAAGAGGATGTTGGACGTATCGACCTGCAGGAACTCCTGCTGTGGATGCTTACGCCCGCCCTGCGGAGGAACGGAGGCAACCGTCCCTTCTATGAGCTTCAGCAGCGCCTGCTGAACGCCCTCGCCCGAAACATCGCGGGTAATCGACGGATTGTCCGATTTGCGCGAGATCTTGTCGATCTCATCGATGTAGACGATGCCGGTCTGCGCCTTATCGACGTCGTAGTCGCACTTCTGCAGCAGTTTCTGAATGATGTTCTCGACATCCTCGCCCACATAGCCAGCCTCAGTGAGAGTCGTGGCATCGGCGATGGTGAAGGGCACATTCAGCAATCGTGCCAGCGTCTCAGCCAAAAGCGTCTTACCGGAACCGGTCGGCCCGATCAGGAGGATATTGCTCTTGGCGATCTCGATGTCTTCCTTGGCCTCGGCCACCTCAAGACGCTTGTAATGATTGTAGACAGCGACGGACAGGACCTTTTTCGCCTTCTCCTGACCGATAACGAACTCGTCCAGGCGCGCATTGATCTCACGCGGCTTGGGCAGGTGATTGGTCGTTTCACCGACACTTTCCTGCATTTCCTCACGGATGATATCGTTGCAGAGTTCGACGCACTCGTCGCAGATGAACACGGAAGGGCCGGCGATGAGTTTGCGGACTTCGTGCTGACTCTTACCACAGAAGGAACAATAGAGCAGCTTACCTTCGTCGCTCTTGCCGTGGTTGTTTCCGCTCATCGGGGGTAGATCTCCGGGGGGGCTATGAGGGACGCACATCCAGCAGTCCCGACTGAGGCAACCTCAATCATAACCGTTTAGGCATATATGGCAAGACGGTTAAACACAGGGTTTGCCGGGTGTCACAAATCTGGACGCGAATCACTTTGAGGTGTGCGTCGTCGGGCGCTGGCACCCGACGACACGTCGTGCGAGATTCAGCTTTTTGCCGCCGGGCCGCGCTCGTTGATGACCTTATCGATCAACCCATACTCTTGGGCCGCGTCTCCACCCATGAAGCGGTCGCGCTCGGTGTCCTCGGCGATCTTCTCGATCGGCTGCCCAGTATGATCGGCCAGAATTTGATTGAGACGCTCACGGATGTAGAGGATTTCGCGCGCGTGGATATCGATATCCGACGCCTGCCCCTGAAAACCACCCAAGGGCTGATGGATCATCATCCGCGAATGCGGCAGACAGAAACGCTTACCGGCCGCGCCGCCTGCGAGCAGCAGCGCGCCCATGCTCGCCGCCTGACCGATACACATGGTGCTCACATCGGGACGGATGAAACGCATGGTGTCGTAGATTGCCAGGCCAGCCGTCACCGAACCACCCGGCGAGTTGATATAGAGATGGATGTCCTTGTCGGGATTCTCGGATTCGAGAAACAACAACTGGGCAACCACCAGGTTCGCCATGTGATCCTCGACCGGACCGACGAGAAAGATCACACGCTCTTTGAGCAACCGGGAATAGATGTCGAACGAGCGCTCGCCACGGGCGGTCTGCTCGACGACGATAGGGACTAGGCCAAGCCCTTGGGGCTGCCAGTCAGTACGACTCAGAGGATTGCTCATGGATTGGACTTCACCTGTATCTGGATACTTCGCTCCGAAGAGACGATCTCCGGAGCGACCTTTGGACCAGAGCCGCGCCTATTAGGCGTCGGACGACGGATTGGTCAGTTCCTCGAACGACAGCGGTTCGTCCTCGACGGTCACTTCTTCGAGTACCAGGTCGACGACCTGACCCTCAAGCGCAAGACTCTCGAACGAACTCAGCAGCTCCTTATTGCCATAGTAGTAATCGACCACCGCCTGTGGTTGCTCGTAGGTGGATGCCGCCTGCTC
Organism: Thiorhodococcus drewsii AZ1; assembly: GCF_000224065.1. GTDB lineage: Bacteria > Pseudomonadota > Gammaproteobacteria > Chromatiales > Chromatiaceae > Imhoffiella > Imhoffiella drewsii. The sequence continues at coordinate 58,487 of NZ_AFWT01000007.1, read as the reverse complement.
GACCGCCTCGCGCACACGATCCGGGTCCGCAGTCAGCCCCCGATCATTGACGAGCTTACCAAGAATCAGGCCCAGCGCGACTCGGCGGTGGGCACCGGCCTCGAACAGCTGAGGGGGCAGCTCCATATTGCCAGCGCCACCCAATGCCTGACGCATCTGGTCGGCCATCGCCTTCACTTCGGACTCGATCAGCGCCTTCGGCACATCGATGCTGTTCGCATCGAAAAGCAGATCCATCACACCTTCTTTAGTGCGGGCGGTGAGACGCTGCTTCAACTCCCGTTCCATATTGGCGCGGACGTCGGACCTGAAGCGTTCGATGTCGCCGTCTTCGACCCCAAACATCGCGACGAATTCCGCATCAACCTCAGGCAGCCGAGATTCGGCGACCTCATCGACGGTCACCTCGAAGCGCACAGGCTTACCAGCCAGGTGCTCGGCCTGATAGGGATCGGGGAAGGTCAGATCAAGCGTGCGCTGCTCGCCTGCAGAGGCACCGACCAAACCGTCCTCGAAACCGGGAATCATACGACTGGTACCGAGCTCGATCTTGAAGTCGGAGCTGGACCCGCCCTCGAAGGGCTCGCCATCAACGTTACCGGAGAAGGAGATGGTCAACTGGTCGCCGCTCTGGCAGGCGCGATCCACCGCTACCCAGGTTTTGCGCTGCTCGCGCAAACGCTCGATCATAGCGTCCAGATCCGCATCGGTCAGCTCGCTGACCGGTCGCTTGACGGTCTTTCCGTCGAGCGAGGCAAGCTCAAATTCGGGCATGACCTCGAAGATCGCGGTGAAACCGAAGTTCTGACCCTCAAGATCAATATCGGGCTCGATGGACGGCATGCCGACTGGACGCAAGTCCTCCTGCTTCAAGGCATCCATGAAGCTGGACTGCACCAGCTCGCCAAACACCTCTTGCTGGATCTGGTCGGCGAAACGCTTCCGCAACACCTTCATGGGAACCTTGCCCGGACGGAAGCCGGGCAATCTGGCGGTACGCGCAAACTGCTGCAAACGCTTTTCGACCTCACCCTCGATCTGCTCGAAAGGCAGATCGATCTTCATGCGCCGCTCGAGCCCTTCGCCCGCTTCCACCGAAACTTGCATTGACTGTCTCCCGTCGGTACCGCCAGTTTTGGTTCGGACCGCCCGTTACGTGAATCTTGACACAGGCATTCCGCCCATATCTTCAAAAGCCGTTCAGTATAGCTTGACGCAACCCGAGGATCCAAGCGCCATCAATCGACGCATCCCGCCCTCCAGCACTCACTCGGCGAGGTCCCCGTCCGAGGCGACCGATGACGGCCTCACGCCGCGTTCATGCTCGCCAGTCACACGCAACTCGCGCTTGAGGATCTTGCCAGCCGCATTTTTCGGCAGGGATTCCCGGAGCAAGATGCGGCGCGGGAGCTCGTGCTGACCCAGATGCTGACGACACCAGGCCCGCAGATCCGCCAACTCGATCGTGGCGTCGGCGCGCAACGCGATATGCGCGACGGGCACCTCGCCATGCCGTGGGTCCGGATCGCCCACCACAGCAGCCTCCACGACGTCGGGGTGACGATAGAGCACCTCCTCGATGACGCGCGGATAGACGTTCATTCCATTGGTGATGATCAGATCCTTGAGTCGGTCGACCAGATAGAAATATCCATCCGCGTCCCGATAGCCTAAATCCCCAGTCCGGAACCAATCGCCGAAGAAGCTCTGGCGCGTCGCCTCGGGCTGCTTGAAATAGCCCTTCATGACACTCGGCCCGCGCACGCAAACCTCGCCTGTTTCGCCATCCGGAAGCGGTCGACCGGCGGCGTCCAAAATGCGCATCTCCACGCTCGGAATCGGCACCCCGATCGACGCAGGACGGCGATCGCCACCGAGCGGATTGACACAGGTCACGGGGCCGCATTCGGTCGGTCCATCGCCCTCGTGAACAGGGACAGCGAAACGCTGCTCGAAGGCCGACATCAGAGCCACGGGCATGGCCGCCCCTCCGCTGACGCACAGACGAATGCCCTTCCAGCGCGCAACCCATGTCTCGTCGAGCCGAAGCAGCACGCCGTACATGCTGGGCACACCGAGAAAGATGGTCGCGCCATGTGTCGCAATCGCAGTGGAAACGAGACGCGGGTCGAAACGCCCCACCGGGATCACCCCGCAACCTTCGAGCAAAGAAGCCAGAATCCCGACCGTTGCCGCAAAGGCGTGGAACATGGGCAACACGACCAGCAGCCGGTCTTCATCGCCCAATGCCAATGCCTGCGCCACACCGCGCGCGTTGGCGAGCAGATTCGCATGGGTCAGCATCGCCCCCTTCGGGTGCCCCGTGGTCCCAGAGGTATAGAGGATGACCGCGACCGCATCCTGCGGATCCAGCTCGACCGCAGGAGCGACACCGGAAGACGCTAACAGGTCGCCCAAACGAACTTCGCCTTGAGCGGAACCCTCGCCAATGCACACGCGCATCGCGACGGCGGACACCTCTTGAAGCGCTGCGTCAGCAACCGTCTCGAAGGCATCCTGATAGAAGAGGCCACGCGCCTCGCTGTCGGCGAGGATATAGGCCATCTCCTGGTAGTTGAGCAGGGTATTGATCGGTACGACGGTGGCGCCCGACTTGAGAATGCCGAGATAGGCGACCAGAAATTCGGGACAGTTGCCACAGAGCAGCGCAACCCGGTCCCCTAGGGCGATACCTGCATCGGCGAGCGCGGCCGCGACGGCATCGCTCGCCCGATCCAGTTCGTCAAAACTCCAGGACTTATCGTCAACAAAGACGCAGCAGGCATCCCCGCGCCGCGCCGCCGTTTCGCGGAACCGCGCGGGGATGTCGATGGAAGCGATGGCGGGAGCCACGCGCGAAGGAATCAGATGACCTTCGAGAAGCCGATCGGGCCGGTCTTGGCCGCGAGATAGGCATCGAAGGCCATGCAGATATTGCGGACCAACAGACGACCAGGCGCCAGAATCCGAATCTGCTCCGAATCGACAGCGACCAGACCGTCTTCCGTCATCCCCTTGAGCGTCTCAAGACCATCGGCGAAATAGCTCGCGAAGTCGATCCCCCACTTGGCCTCGATCGAACGCATGTCCAGCTGGAAATGACAGATCAGCCGGGTGATGACGTCGCGACGGATGAGGTCGTCCTGGTTCAACGCGATACCACGGAAAACAGGAAGACGCCCCGCGTCGATATCCGCGTAATACTCGTCCAGGCCACGACGGTTCTGACCGTAGGTATTGTCGATCATGCCGATCGAGGTCACACCGATCCCAATGAGATCGCAATCGGCATGAGTGGAGTAACCCTGGAAGTTGCGATACAGGGTCCCTGCCTGTTGAGCCAGAGTCAGCTCGTCGTCGGGACGAGCGAAGTGGTCCATACCGATATAGACATAACCCGCATCGGTGAGACGCTGAATGGTCGCCTGCAGGATGTCGAGCTTCACCTGCGGTGCAGGCAGATCCGCATCGTTGATACGGCGCTGCGGCTTGAAACGCTCAGGCAGGTGCGCGTAGTTGAAGATCGACATGCGCTGAGGATTGACCTCGATCACGCGATCGAGGGTCTTGAGGAAACTGTCGACCGACTGGAACGGCAAACCGTAGATGAGATCGATACTGACCGAGCGGAAGCCCTCGTCAAGCGCCGCGTTCAGCACCTCCATGGTCTGCGCCTCGGTCTGGACGCGGTTCACCGCCTCCTGCACCCGAGGATCGAAGTCCTGCACACCCAGACTCATGCGATTGAAACCGATCTGACGCAGCACCTTGACGGTCTCCGCATCCGCCTCGCGCGGATCGATCTCGATCGAATACTCGCCAACGTCGTCGCCAGCCAGCTTGAAGTGACGGCGCGTCACATCCATCAGCTCGGTCATCTGCGCGTTGCTGAGGAAGGTCGGCGTGCCGCCGCCCCAGTGCAACTGCTCGACCTGACGCGACGAGTCGAACAGCGCCGCCTGCATCTCCAGCTCTTTATAGACGCGATCCAGATAGGGCTGCGCCAGGGAGCGGTCCTTGGTCGCGATCTTGTTGCAGGCGCAGTAAAAGCAGACCGTGTCGCAGAAAGGGATATGGAAATAGAGCGACAGCGGCCGACCGCTCTCGTTGCTACGCGCACAGGTCGCCTTATAGGCCGTCTCATCGAAGGCCTCGTCGAACTCCACCGCGGTCGGGTATGAGGTATAGCGCGGACCGCTTTGGTCATACCGACGAATCAAATCAAGATCAAAGGAAACGCCTTGCTCCACCGTTCAATCCTCCAGCCGCAGGGCGCGCGTCTGGCCCCCAAACGGCACCTTTCGAAAAGCCTGTTCAGGCATCATCCCCGTCCACATCGAGCCCATGACGATGGGCCTCATTGATCTGTTTGGACAGGGAATGGAATGGAATCTCTTCCGCGTACTTGCCGGCCAGGTCCATGAACGGCAGATCCTCCCGACCGAAAACGTAGGTTTCGTCCCGCATGGCCGAGCGAATGGCCTTGACACCTGCCTCGAGCGGATCGAGTCAGGCTGGGAACCGGGCCACATCTTCGACATCGTTGCACTCCAGGCAGTCGCGCAGACTCTCGACTCCGAAGACCGCCTGAGGCACCTAATCGACATACTGTTCAACACCGCGCACACACCGAAGCGTCATCGCGCGAGCGCCTCCTCGAACTGTGCTCGGTGCTCGATCAGTTGCTCGCGAGTCAGCAGGAATACGCCCTCCCCGCCTCGCTCGAATTCGAGCCAGGTAAAGGGGATTCCAGGCAGACGGCTGTCCAGATATTGAGCGGAATTTCCCACCTCGACGATCAGGATACCTTCCTCGGTCAGGAAGTGGGCGGCACCTTCCAGGATGCGGATGACCAAATCGAGACCGTCATCGCCCCCCAAGAGCCCGAGCCCGGGCTCATTGAGATACTCGGCCGGAAGGGAGTCGTATTCCGCCTGGGACACATAGGGCGGATTGGAGACGATCACGTCATAACGATTGCCCGCCAGGACATCGAACAGATCGGACTCCAGAACCCGGACGCGATCGGCCAGACCGTGACGCTCGACATTGAGTCGAGCCATCTCCAGCGCATCGGGGGAGATATCGACCAGATCGACATCCGCGTCGGGAAGATAGGCGGCAGAGGCAATGCCGATACAGCCGCTGCCGGTACAGAGGTCGAGCACCCGTCCGATACGCTCGGCGTCGATCCAGGGATCGAACCCCGCCTCCACCAATTCGGCGATCGGCGAACGCGGCACCAAGACATGCCGATTGACAGAGAACTCCATGCCCGCGAACCAGGCCCTCCCGGTCAAGTAGGCACCGGGCACCCGCTCGACCAGGCGACGCTCGATCAGCTCGGAAACCAAGACGCGCTCGGCCGGGGTGAGCCGACAATCGCGGAAGCCCGCCGGCAGACCAGGATCGAGGTTGAGCCCACTGAGCACCAGATGGGCCGCCTCATCGATGGCGTTGTCGGTTCCGTGCCCGAAAAAGAGCTGAGCCGCATTGAAGCGACTGGCCCCCCAACGCACGAAATCCTGGATCGTTATCAAGCCGTCCGGCTGTTCTGCCATAGCGCGTCAATTCTTAGGTTGGTGCCATTGGGATCCGGACAAAGACTACGAGCCGGACACCCGAAATTAAGCGCCTAAGCATAACACCGCAACGACGGCGTTTCAGCACGGGCTTGGCATCGGACCACCAGCGAAGCACATGCCGACGAGACAACGTTCTCAACGAGGACCTGAACGGAGAGACCTGACGGCCCTCATCACCGAAACGGAGTGCTAGAAATCAGGCCGCGCGCCGCTTGGAGACCTGACCGACCTCGGGTACCGGCACATCAACGCTGCCGCGCTCGACTAGATCCTGCAGGGTGATATTGCTGAGAAAACGGAAGATCTCGTCGCTGAGCTGATCCCAGAGATGATGGGTCAGACAGCGCTGGCCGTCGCGACAGTTTTCACGCCCGCCGCAGCGCGTAAACTCAACCCATTCATCAACCGCGCAGATGATGTTCGCGATCGAGATGTCCTCTGCCGACTTGCCGAGATAATAGCCTCCGCCTGGCCCCCTGACCCCACGCACCAGACTCTTGGCGCGCAGCGCGGCGAACAATTGCTCGAGATAGGACAGCGAAATCCCCTGGCTCGACGAGATATCCGCGAGGGTTACAGGCCCCTTGCCAGCATGCAGCGCAAGGTCAAGCATGGCTGTCACGGCATATCTGCCTTTGGTCGATAGTCTCATAGTTCGGATGCCTTTAGCCGATTGACGGGACACGGGCGAGTCGGCATGCCTTAGCGCCTGACGCCCAATGACTAAATTAGTCAACAAATACCCCATTTCAATGGTCGGCAATAGGGAAAATTATCCGAAGCACGTCCAACCGAGCGAACGCCAACGACCGACTCCTGTGCCAAAGGCACGAGGACGTCGATTCAGAGAACCATCAGGAGCGGACCAGACAGCCCGAATTGCGGATATCCGAGCCGAGCGACTGCGGGCAGGAAGGATCAGAGTGAAGCCGATGGCCGGCCCTCAAACAAAATATCAGCCACTTGGAGAGAAACAGGTTCGCTTGCCACTTGTCGGCGAGAGCAGGATGCGCGTAATGGGTCCGCAGCGGCAAAACCCCCTGGCGCAGATCGAGAATCTCCACCTGACGCGCATCGTGATAGACACGCAGATGGGCGTCGGGATCGGCACACATCCGTTCCGCCTCATGGCTGTCGAACAGATAGGTCAGACGAACCTCGCTGGTATAGCGAGACTGCGCAAGCACATGGAGATAGAGATCCATAGTGCCGCTCTGACGCGAGACCAGACTCCCCTGGGCCTGATGCAGACTTGGGGCCAGACGCGACAACCGTCCGTAATTCTCCTCGCACAGCGCCATCAAGGCCCCGACATTGAGGCGCCCCGAACAGAGCTCGGAGACGTAACGCGAAGGGTTGGAACGCTGCATGAAGACTAGCCGGGTTACCACGATGAGGGAGCAAGATCGCTCGAACGGATACCAAACCATCGGTATCCAGCTGGACAGGATCGACGGACTGCATTGCTGCGAAGACAGCAGGCCCCGCTGTGACCAGGCAGGATTTTTGAATCCAGCCTCGATCCCGACAAGAGGGTTCTGGAATCGATCAACGCGAACGGGCCGGGAACGCGAAGGATCGGCCGCACCGAGCCCGTGGAGGCGGCCGACCCGACACGCTAGGCGTTATCCGACGCCTGCTCCGCAATCTGGCGCTTCACATCGGCCATATCCAATTCCTTCGCCTTGGACAGCAGCTCACGGAAGCCTCCCTCCGGCAGGGCACCTGCCTGAGAGAAGATGATGATCTGTTCGCGAAAGATCATCAGCGTTGGAATGGAGCGAATCTGGAAGTGCGCCGCGATCTCTTGATGCTCTTCCGTGTTCAGCTTGGCGAAAACGATATCGTCGAAGTCGTTGGAGACCTTTTCGTAGACGGGAGCAAAAGACCGGCAGGGACCACACCAAGGTGCCCAATAGTCAACGACCACGAAATCGTTGTTCTGAATGGTTTGTTCGAAAGTATTGGTATCGAGCTCAACGACGGCCATGCCGACTCCTCTGTCTAATTTTGTGCGGGGATGGTACCAAACATGGCTGCTCCCCGCTGTATTTCCAGGACCGACACGGGCTTGCGATGCGATGGCAAACCTGTCGATGGATATCAGAGCGACTCGAGCTCGCCGATGATACGCGCGCGGATATCCTCGACGGCGCCGATTCCCTGCACGCGGATATAACGCGGAGCGCCCTCGCCTCCCTGATCGGCCCAGGATGAGTAGTAACCGACCAGCGGCTCGGTCTGGTCGTGATAGACCTGGAGACGCGCCTTGACCGTTTCCTCGCGATCGTCCTCGCGCTGGATCAGCGGTTCGCCGGTTTCGTCGTCCACACCCTCGACCTTGGGCGGATTGAAGACCAGGTGATAGGTCCGACCCGAGGCGAGATGTACGCGACGGCCGGACATGCGCTTGATGATCTCCTCGTCCGGCACGTCGATCTCGACCACGGCGTCGACGAAGACGCCCGAGTCTTTCATGGCATCCGCTTGCGCCAGCGTGCGAGGGAAGCCATCGAACAGGAAACCCTTGCGGCAATCGTCTTCCGCGATACGCGCCTTGACCATCCCGATGATGATGTCATCGGAGACCAGGCCGCCCTCGTCCATAATCTTCTTCGCGGCCTTGCCCAGCTCGGTTCCCTGCTTCACGTGTGCGCGAAGCATGTCTCCGGTCGAGATCTGGGGAATGTCGAAGTGCGCCTTGATGAAGCCGGCTTGAGTGCCCTTTCCGGCGCCCGGCCCACCTAACAGAATGATGCGCATTGTCAGTATTTCCTCTTCAGTTCGGTACGTTGTCGGCGCAGTGTGCCATAGCCGCCTTGCCGAGGACCACCGATCGGCGATCGGGGAAATCCTCGAGCAGCCACACAGACCACGCGAATGCATGGAAGGTCCGGCACGCGCGGGCCAAGCCCGCGACAGGCCGGAGGATTGAAGGGGATGGGCGTCAGCCGCCAGCCATCATCATGTTCAGCATCAGCTTGTTCAGACGACCGACGAAGGCCGCCGGATCGTCGAGCTGACCACCCTCGGCGAGCTGAGCCTGGTCGAAGAGCACCAGACTGAGGTCCTCGAAGCGCGAGTCGTCAGTCTCGGCTTCAAGACGCTTGACCAGCGGATGATCGAGATTGACCTCGAGCGTGGGCTTGGTCGCGGGGGCATCCTGACCGACCGCCTTGAGCACGCGCGCCAGGTTGGCGCTCATGTCGGTCTCGCCGACGACCAGACAGGCAGGCGAATCGACCAGACGGGTACTGGGACGCACCTCCTCGACCCGCTCGCCGAGCGACTTCTTGAGGTGTTCGATCAGCGAACCGTGCTCGGCAGCCGCCTTCTCCTTCGCCTCCTGCTCATCCTTGTCGGCCAGGTCACCGAGATCCAGGTCGCCCTTGGCGACCGACTGCAACGACTTGCCCTTGTACTCAGTCAGGTGGCTGACCAGCCATTCGTCGACGCGGTCGGACAGCAGCAACACCTCGACGCCCTTCTTGCGGAAGACCTCCAGATGCGGGCTGTGTCGCGCCGCCGCCGGGCTGTCGGCCGTGATGTAGTAGATCTTGTCCTGCCCCTCCTTCATCCGTTCGAGATAGCCGTCGAGCGACTCGCGCTGCTCCGTGCCCTCGCTATGGGTGGTAGAGAAGCGCATGAGGCCGGCGAGACGCTCCTTGTTGGCGAAGTCCTCGGCCGGACCTTCCTTGAGCACCTTACCGAACTCGTCCCAGAACCCACCGTACTTCTCGGCGTCGTCCTTGGCCATGGTCTCGAGCAGACCCAGGATGCGCTTGGTGTTGGCCTGACGGATGGTGTCGATCTTGCGGTTGTGCTGCAGGATCTCGCGCGAGACGTTCAACGGCAGATCGTCGGAGTCGACGATGCCCTTGACGAAGCGCAGATAGTGCGGCATCAGCTTGTCGGCCTCGTCCATGATGAAGACGCGCCGCACATAGAGCTTCACACCGTGTTTCTGATCGCGGTCCCAGAGATCCCAGGGAGCCTTCTTGGGCACATAAAGCAGCGTGGTGTATTCGTTGGTGCCCTCGACCCGGTTGTGGGCATAGGCCAGCGGCACCTCGAAATCGTGCGAGACGTGCTTGTAGAAATCGTGATACTCCTCCTCACTGATCTCAGACTTGTTGCGCATCCAGAGCGCCGTGCCACGGTTGACCTGCTCGAACTCGGGCGGCGCGTCCTTTTTCTCCTCGGCCTCCTCTCCATACGCCTCCTTCGCCATCTCGACCGGGATCGAGACGTGATCGGAGAACTTGCCGATGATGGAACGCAGACGCCAGCTATCGAGGAACTCCTTTTCGTCCTCCTTCAGGTGCAGCGTCACCGAGGTTCCGCGATCGGCCTTCTCGACCGTCTCCAGCGAATAGCTGCCGCGACCGTCTGACTCCCAGCGCGCACCGTGATCCGCCGCAAGTCCGGCACGACGCGAGACCAGGGTCACCTTGTCGGCAACGATGAAGGCGGAATAGAAACCGACGCCGAACTGGCCGATCAGTTTGCTGTCCTTGGCCTGGTCCCCGGAGAGGTTCTCCAGGAAGCGGCGGGTCCCCGAACTGGCAATACTGCCGATGGTCTCCATGACCTCCTGGCGACTGAGACCGATGCCGTTGTCGGAAACGGTCAGGGTTCCCGCATCCCGATCGACCGTGACGCGGATCCGCAGCTCGCTGTCGCCCTCGTAGAGCCCGTCATCGCTCAATGCCTCGAAACGCAGCTTCTCGGCCGCGTCGGAGGCGTTCGAGACCAGTTCGCGCAGAAAGATCTCTTTGTTCGAATAGAGCGACCGGATCACCAGATCCAGTACCTGACTGACCTCAGCCTTAAACTCCAACGTTTCCTTATGCGCTTCTACTGTCATCTTTCTATCTTTACCCTGATGGTTTAGGTTATTGATTCGCGTGTTTTAAGATGCCACGGCCGGACTGGCCAGAACAGCCAATCTGGTATTGTCGCATGGGCTCGGGGGGATACAATGCCCGATCTTGGTCCGCGTCTCTGCGGCGCGCTCCGGGAGCAAACCCCGGACCTCGGCGGTCCAACGCCGACACCCCTCCGGTCTAGACCGCCGTCACAGCCGCTGTCCGCACTCAGCCGCTCAGTGAAGTCCATAAGACTACAAATCAAGGGCTTGAAGATGGAACCGCATATTATCGCCACGACGCCATTCGACGGGCAACGCCCCGGCACCTCCGGACTGCGCAAGAAAGTGAAGGTCTTCCAGCAGCCGGGCTACCTCGAAAACTTCGTTCAGGCAATCTTCGACACACAACCCGACCTTAAGGGCGGCATCCTGGTCGTCGGCGGCGACGGTCGCTATTTCAACCGCGAGGCCATCCAAACCATCCTGCGCATGGCCGCCGCCAACGGGGTCAGCCGCATCCTGGTCGGACGCGGCGGCATCTTTTCCACACCGGCGGTGTCCTGCGTCATCCGCAAATACAAGACCCAAGGCGGCATCGTGCTCTCGGCCAGCCACAACCCTGGCGGTCCCGACGAGGATTTCGGCATCAAATTCAATGCCGCCAACGGTGGTCCCGCGCCCGAGTCCGTGACCGACGCCATCCATGCACGCACCCGCACCATCGACCGCTATCTGACCCTCGATGTTCCGGCCGTCGATCTGGACGAAATCGGGTCCTTCCAGCTCGGCAACGCACAGATCGAAGTCATGGATCCGGTCGCGGACTACGCCGAGCTCATGGAGTCGCTGTTCGACTTCAACGCCATCCACCAGCTGTTCAATTCGGGCCTCTTCCGGATGCGGTTCGACGCCATGCACGCCGTCACCGGACCCTATGCGATCGAGATCCTGGAGAACCGTCTCGGCGCCGCACCGGAAACCGTGATGAACGGCGAACCCAAGGAAGACTTCGGTGGCGGTCACCCGGACCCAAACCTGGTCCACGCCGAGGAACTGGTCAAACTGACCAAGGGTCCGGAGGGACTGGACTTTGGTGCCGCCTCCGATGGCGACGGCGACCGCAACATGATTCTCGGCAAGGACGTTTTCGTCACCCCGAGCGACAGTCTCGCCATTCTCGCCGCCAACGCCCACCTGACCCCCGGATACCGCAGCGGCATCCGCGGTGTCGCCCGATCCATGCCCACCAGCCAGGCCGCGAACCGGGTCGCCGACCTCATGGGCATCGAGTGTTTCGAGACCCCGACCGGCTGGAAGTTCTTCGGAAACCTGCTCGATGATGGCCGCATCACGCTCTGCGGCGAAGAGAGCTTCGGCACCGGATCGGACCACGTGCGCGAGAAGGACGGGCTCTGGGCCGTACTTTTCTGGCTCAACCTGCTGGCCGTCCGCCAACAGTCGGTCGCCGAGATCCTGCAGGACCACTGGCGCCGCTTCGGACGTAATTTCTACACCCGTCATGACTACGAAGGCGTCGATCTGGCCGCAGCCGAAGCGCTCATGGACCATCTGCGCCTGCTGGTCCCCGGCCTCGCCGGCAAGGAGATCGGCGGCATGCGCGTCAGCTACGCCGACGACTTCGCCTACACCGACCCCATCGACGGCAGCGTCTCGGAGCACCAGGGTATCCGCATCGGCTTCGAGAATGGCTCACGCATCGTCTACCGACTCTCGGGAACCGGCACCGCCGGCGCGACGCTTCGGGTCTATCTCGAATTCTTCGAGGCCGATCCGGCGCGTCACGAACAGGACACCCAGGAGGCGATGCAGCCCCTGATCCTGATCGCACGCGAGTTTGCCCAGATTGAGACGCGCACCGGACGTCAGGAACCAGACGTCGTTACCTGAATCGACATGATCCAAGCCGATTCTTGAATGACTCGGAATCGGCGGGATTCCCAAAATTCCGTCGATTCCATTCGCCAGCCCAACCCAACCCCATGCGACTCAACGCGGAAAATGCGAGGCGTATTTCTGGATCCACTCCATCGCCGCCTCCTCGCCCGTGAGAACCCGACCTTCCCGAACCAGCATCTTCCGCCGATAGTGCTCGATCTGACAGACCTGCTCGACCATGCGGAGACCGTATTCGACATCGACGCTATCGAATCGCACACCCACCTCGTGGGCGCCCTCCACGTCCCGACACCAGACCACAACCCCCTCGGCCTCGAAGACGGGCTTGGCGATCGGAATCTCGATATGGATCCCAGTGCCAGGCGCAATCGCAATCCGCGACCTGAAGCAAAGACCGCCCTCGCCGATATTGCGAAGATAGTCGCTCCTGTCGACGACCAACTCGCGCAGCGAATAGCTGATGGGGACGTCCGACGGATGACGAAGAAACTGACGTTCTGCGTTAGTCATAGGCCTCCGGCGACGAAAAGTGCACTGGACAGAAGAATAGCCCAGAGATCGGAGCTGTCTTCCCCGCCGTTTTCACGCATTGGCGAAGCAACCCCCATGGCAAACCTCGAACTCGCCCTGACGCCCTGGGTCATTCATGATGGGAGATCATTCCACCCAGATTCTCGGACCTGCGCCAGACCATGACCGCGCATTGGACACGACAGATCGCCAAATCGCTCGAAAGCGGCCGCCCCTCGCGCGCGATCGAAACACATCTGGACGCGCTCCTGCTTTGGCTCGCCAACCCGGACAACTCTCGCGCAAGCGATCTCGACAAAGCGATCGAGGCGAGTCGGCTGGATCGAGGCCGGGCCGCGACCCGTGCCTATCAATTGCTCGACCAAGCGCTCTTCCCGACCGACCAACAACCCTCGGCGGCCACGCTGGGACTCCCCCAGGACGCCGATCAGAACCTAGCGAAACAGCGCTATCGGAGGCTGATCCAGGTCTATCATCCAGACCGGCACCCGGACAAAACGGCCTGGGCCACCCAGCACACCGAACAGATCAACCGGGCCTTCGACGCCTTCCGCCGCGCCGAAGCGAGCGACAAGGGCGCCACGACGTCCTCGACCCAGTCCGAGGAAACGCCACCCGGACCATCGACACCCGGGGACAGGATCACGCATGCCCTCGCATGGATTCAGTCCTGGACGCGCCCCCAACCCTGGCGCGAACTCATCGCCCGCCCCAAGGCTCGTCGCTGGGCCGGCGCTATCCTGGCGACGGCTCTGATCCTGGCACTCGCGCCGCTATTCCACGAGACGCCCAAGCCGCGACCGAAGATCATCCACCACCCGCTCGGCGAGGTGCACAAGACGCCACCCAAGGAGACCGTCGCCCCCGAACCCCGACCGCTCGCCCAAGCCGAACCGGACTCACACCCCGCGCCCGAGGAAACGGACGCGATCCCACCCGCGCCGCCAAAGCCAACCCGGACAAGCGACACGCCGACCGAACCGGAAGCGCCGCTCCAGATCGCACAGGCGACACCCGAGGTACCGCCTACCCCGGAGCCAGCGCCTGCCCAGGAAACGACTGCCCCCCCCGAAGAGACGAACGCGACCGACGCATCATCGAACCAGACGAGCACAGCGCCCGCCGCCTCGCCTTCGCTCACCGAGACAGAGCCCCAACAAGAGACGGCACCGGCCGAGCCGTCCCCGGAATCCACGGATACGCCGAAGGCGTCCGAGCCCGCATCGCCCCCAACCGAGCCGAACGGACTCGAACCAGAAACGACCTGGGAACCGCTGGTGCCGCCGATGCCTTCGATCGGCCAGGAGCCCCCAAATCTGGCCCCGATCATTGAGCAGCCGTCAATCCAACCGGGGCTTGCTCCAGAGCCGGCTCCCCCGCTCCAGCCTGAGCTCCAAATTCCCTCGACCCCGGCCCCGACACCGCCGACACCACCCCAGTCGCCTCAGCTACCGCTGCGTCTGGGCGCCGCCCCGGCAATCACCTCCAGCACCAGGGGCCGCGCCCAAACGGCCGCTATCTGCAGCCAGGTCCCAGCACGGATGCAGGCGTTCCAGCACAACTATCAGTCGGGCTCGCTGGACGACTTCATGGCCCTCTACAGCCCGCTGGCCAAAGAGAACGATCTCGGCACCTGGTTCGCGATCCGCCAGACCTATCGGCAATGGTTCGCCACCACGCGCGCGCGCCGCATCGACTTCGACCAGCTCCGTGTCAAGCCGACCGCCGACGGCAAACGCTGCGCCGCGATCGCCACATTCGAGGTCATCTTTCTGAATTCGGACTCCAAGCTAGAGCGACGCAAAGGCGCCATCCAAATCCTCTTCGAGCAGCGTGGAGCCGAGCTGCTCATCCTGCGCGTGCGCTACTGAGAGGAATCCCCCAGTAGAGGAACAACAGAAGTCCCGCGACAGCACAGCTGTGCCAGCGAAACATCGCAAGCGCCGGTGAATGGACGAAACGGGATCAAGCGTAGAGATCGACACCCATGATCGCGCGCAGATCGTCGCGCCGCTGCAACTGGAGCACGTCCTCGTAGGCCGCTACCGCCTGATTGGCATAGCGCCCATCGACCGACATCCGAACCGGCAACGGGTAAGGGCGTGGCGACCGGGCCTCGGCGACCTCCTCAACCCGAGGAGACGCCTCGACCTCAATGTCTGGCTCAACCGCAAATGCCTCAGCCCCCCTCGCCTCGACTGCCGGTGCTGGCGCCTCATTGGCGGACCGGTCTCGCGAGGGTTCGGGCCGAACAGGTGACAGGGTTGTGAAGGAACCGGCGATCTGCATCGAGAGTCGGTCAAATATCCGATGTCATTGGAGAGAGTTGGCACGCCGAGTCAGAATGTCGAACGCCGAACCAAGCCCAGGCTGTTGCGTTACTGTCTAATTCTGTTGCTCAAACACCGTCCACGTTATGCAACAACGCGTAACGCGCTGTCAATCGTTCTTGCGCGCACCCTCGATGACGCAACACCCAGTATCCACCAATTTCAGAAACGCCTCATCATTCTAAGCCGCGCTAAACCATATAGATATTAGTGATTAACGCATTGCGGCAGTCTGATCGCGACTCGCAAGGTTCCGTCAACACGCATTTAGACATCCCCATTCGCGGATGAAGCGAAGGTCCCCGCATTCACATTACGTAAACACAGCGAACCTCAAGTCGGTTGCTCCCGAACAGCTTGACGCGGGTCAACCCAGACTCACGGATGGCGCTCGCGAGGACCATGATCGGCGAATTCCTGGCAAACCACTAAGGCAAGCACCGTTGAGGAGGGCATCGCAGACAGCGCTGGAATCGGCACAACAGATCAAACAGCAGAAATGAGAAGCGATTCTCGTTGTTTACGCACGATTTAGGGAACAATAAAACTAAATTGAAACAATCGCCTGACCCAGACCCGACTTGGCTCAAAAGGCGAACACAAATGCCAGCTGAGACTGGACACACAGCAAGGAGTGACTCGCAATGAATGACAAGCCCCTCGATGCGCTTCGCTTCCTAATCGTGGAGGACGAGGAGTTCCAACGCGACGCGCTGGAACTCCTGCTCGGCAACTTCGGCGCCACCAAAATAATGAAGGCGGAAAACGGGCGTGTCGCGCTCGATCTGCTGGATACCACCGACACACCGATTGACATCATCCTGTGCGACATCAATATGCCGGACATGGATGGAATGGCCTTCCTGCGCAACCTCGCCAATAGCGACTCAAACACCTCGGTCATCCTGGTCAGCGCGTTGGGCAATGCCCTGCTGGACTCGGTGGCGGCCATGGGTAAGGCATACGGCGCCAAGATTCTCGGCACCATGCCATATCCTCCATCCAGAAGCCGCATGAAGACGCTCATCGCCAACCGCGAGGTCGGCGCGGTCACGCGCAAAGCACACAGCAAACGCGATCCCATTCCGGAAAGCGAGATCGTTGCAGCCCTGAAGCTGGGCGAATTCATCCCCTATTTCCAACCGAAGGTAGAGGTCGACAGCGGCAAGGTCGTCGGTATGGAGGCGCTCGTGCGCTGGGCCAGCCCGTCGCGGGGTCTCTTAGCGCCAGGCGCCTTTCTGGACGACGTCGAATCGGCCGGCCTGATGGACGCCATGACCTTCGTGATGCTGACCAAATCGGCTGCCGTCTGCCAAAGCTGGCGGGATCGGGGGTTGCCTCTTTCCGTCTCGGTCAATCTCTCGTTGAGCAATCTGGGACATGCCGGACTGGCCGAGCGACTCCACGAGGCGGCGACTCACTGTGACCTCGCGCCCTCGTCGATCCTGCTCGAAATCACCGAGTCGGCGGCCATGAGTTCCGTCGGCCCCTGCATCGAAAATCTAGCGCGGCTGCGCCTCCTCGGCTTCGGCTTATCGCTGGACGATTACGGAACCGGCTATTCGTCGTTGCAGCAACTGACCCGCGTGCCGTTCACCGAACTCAAGATCGACCAGTCCTTCGTCCAGGATGCGCTCCACCACGAAACCACGCGCATCGTCATCGAGTCGACCATGGATCTGGCCCGCAGATTGGGGCTGAAGGTTACGGCGGAAGGCGTCGAGACCGTCGAACACTGGGAGATGCTTAGCCAGTTGGGCTGCGATCTCGCGCAAGGGTACCTGATCGCCAAGCCCATGCCACACGAAGCCATCGCCGATTGGCTGGGCCAATGGCGTATCTCGGCCCTCAGGTCGACGACCCAACGCCACAATTCGGAGCGACAGAAGTTAGACATCCTCTTGGTGGAGGACGAGAACTTCCAGCTCGAGGCCTATGGCGAACTGTTGGCCCAGTTGGAATTAGGCCTGGTGCATACCGCGACCAACCTGGACGGCGCATTGAAGATCCTGGCGGAAAACCCAGTCGATCTGGTCATCAGCGACGTCAAACTGGACCGCCACAGCGGATTGGATCTGGTCAAACTCATACGAACCCAGCAAACACAGGCAGATCCCGCGACACGCATCATCCTGCTGTCCGCCCATCGCGACCAAGACATCGTCCTCAAGTCCATCGTACTGGACATCAACGGCTTCCTGGCCAAACCAGCCCGAAGCAGCACCCTTCTGGACGCCATCCAGAACGCCATGTCGGAGGATTACCAGCCCCAGCCGCCCAGCCATTACCGGGAACTGAGCACCGCCGCCCTCTCGAACGATCGCCTCGTCTCCGACTTGACCTCCACATCAGAGGAAACTTGGGACGATGCGGGCGGCGCACCCATCGTTGTAGAGCACATTTCCCTGACATTCCTGCGCGCAGGCATGATCCTCGCGGAACCACTGTTCAACCGCCAAAATCTGATGATCCTGACTCAGGGCTCGCGGCTGACAACGAGCATCATCAATCGTCTGCAGGATCTGCGCGAGAGTCTCTCCGCGACCCGCATCAAGGTGATCCGACCGGAGGCGCTTCTGGACCAAACACCGAACGAAGTCGCCACCGCCCAAGACCACCGCCCACCTATAGACCGTCGAGTATCGACCTCAAGCGCCGGTAGGCCTTGAAATAGCACCCCTGTATCGCCTCGATCCGACCCCAATCCGCGTCCCGCCCCGCCAGCTCCAGCGCCTCGCAGGAGCAAGACAGGGCGCGCGCACCGATCATCGAGGATGCCCCCTTGATCCGATGCGCGAGGCTGGCGATCGCCTTCATGTCCCGATCGGCGAAGGCGCGCTCGATCGCCTCTGCGTCCGTTCGGTTGGTAGCGTCGAAGCGCGCGAGGAGCCTCCGCTCCATGTCCGAATCACCGCCGCTCAGCTCGCGCAGCACGGCGGGATCCAGCACCTCGTCGAGATCCGCCGGACGTTCCTGCCGCTGGCCGCTATCGGGAGCGACACCGGTCGCCCCCGATAGCGGCAGCAACTGCTCCAGCTTGGCGGCCAGACTGCCGAGATCGGCCGGTTTGACCAGCAGATCGTCCATACCCGCCGCCTGGCATTCGTCGATCGCATTGCGCATAGCGTTCGCGGTCCAGCCCAACACCGGCATCCGCCGCCGGCCTGTCTCGGTCTCCAGACGACGGATCTCGCGGGTGAGCTGATAGCCGTCCATATCCGGCATGTGACAATCGGTGATCAGCAGACCATAGTTTCGACTTTTCCACCGTTCCAGCGCCTCGGTGCTGCTCACCACCTGTTCCGACGCATAGCCCAACAGCTCCAGCTGCTGGGTCAGGACATCGCGGTTGGAGGGATGATCGTCCACCAGCAGAATCAGAGTGCCGGCCACCTGGGCCTGAGTCACCGTCGGCGGCACTTTCGACTCTCGAGTATGCATGGCGCCCACTTGCCCGAGATGCGGCTCGGGCAACGAGGCGTCGTCCACCAGGGGCAAATCCAACAACAACCTCATGGTTGTGCCCTGCCCGGGCGCGCTACTCAACTCGATACTCCCCCCCATGATCTCGGCCAAGCGGCGACAGATGGCGAGGCCCAGTCCAGAACCACCGAAACGGCGAGTCGTCTCGGCGTCCGCCTGACTGAAGGGTTGAAACAGACGCGCCTGCGCCTCTGGCGCGATCCCGATCCCGGTGTCGGAAACGCTGAAGCAGACGCGGTCCAGGCCCGGAAGATGCTCCAGCAACTCGGCCCCGAGTTCGACCTCGCCCTGCTCGGTAAACTTGATTGCGTTGGACAGGAAATTGTTCAGGATCTGTCGCAAGCGCAACCGATCCACGCTCACCACTGGGCTGATCTCTTCAGACACCCAGCAACTGAGCCTCAACCCCTTGCTGCTTGCCAATCGCTCGAAGAAACTCGCCGTCAGCTGCACGACCTCCGAGATGGAGGCCGGCTCAGGAGAGACGGTCAACTTTCCGGCCTCGATCTTCGAATAATCGAGGATGTCATCGATGAGACGTAGCAGCACCTGCCCTGAATCCCGCGCCAGGTCGAGCATCCGCGCCTGCTCATCCTCGAGCCCGCGCATCGCCACCAATTCCATCATGCCCAGCAAGGCGTTCATCGGCGTGCGAATCTCATGGCTCATGGTGGCCAGGAAGGTATCCTTCACCTTGGCCAGCCGCTCGGCCTCCAAGAGAGCCTTGTCCAGATCGGCGGTCCGCTCGGCGACCAGAATCTCCAGACGCCCATGTTGCTGCGCAACCTCTCGCTCGGCACTCTCCCGACTGATGTAGCCAGCCAGAATGTCGGCGGTCGAGGCCAGGAACTGCGCCTTCAGCGCGTCTTGCTGGACATCCTCATCCAGATGCAAGACCAGCGCGCCCAGCAGTTCGCCTTTAGAAATGAGTGGCAGACCGTAGTGATCCCGGTCCAGCATGCACGGCGCGCTGAGTGCCCGCGCCTCGTTCGGCTCGTTGGAATGGGCCGCCTTCCTGTCCGGAGAATCCCGACCGCATCCGCGCGGAACCCAGACGCGATTGACGCACAGATCCGCAATTCCCGGATCAAGGTCGCAAGACACGACCAACAGCAATCCACGCTGGGGCTCATCCATCAGGAAAACACCGCCGCTGGGTCTTGATCTGAGCCAAGACACATCCAGCAGTCGGCTCAGACACTGCTCCAGCGTCTCCTCCAGCGCGGCCCCGGAGACGCTGATCTCCAACAGCGCGCGCAGCGTTTCCTGCTGTTCCCGCTCGTTGCGCAGACGCTCATCGGCCGCCTTGCGCTCTGTGATGTCGCGGGTGATCTTGGAGAATCCGATCAGGGTTCCGCGCTCGTCCCGCATGGCCGTAATCAGCACGTCGGCGAAGAAACGGCTGCCATCCTTG
The DNA here is from genome assembly GCF_000224065.1 of Thiorhodococcus drewsii AZ1. Lineage (GTDB taxonomy): Bacteria > Pseudomonadota > Gammaproteobacteria > Chromatiales > Chromatiaceae > Imhoffiella > Imhoffiella drewsii. The sequence continues at coordinate 38,357 of NZ_AFWT01000007.1, read as the reverse complement.
CGCATCAGCCACCCCTGGGTCTCGACGCGCCCCTCTGAGGCCGCCTCCACGAGCAGCGCTGACGGCCGGCCCGACGCCGCCTCCTCGGGCGGATGAAAGCATGCGATGGACCGCCCTATGATCTCCTGGGCCTCATACCCCTTCATCCGCTGCGCGCCCGCGTTCCAGGAGGCCACCCTGCCGTCCGGGTCCAGCATGAAGATGGCGTAGTCGCGGACGCCGCTGGTCATCAGCCTCAGCCGCTCCTTGCTTTCGCGCAGCACCCGTTCGGCGGCCTTGCGTTCGCTGATGTCGGCGACCGACACCACCAGATGCCCCTCGTCGCTGCCGGGCAGCGGCGCCAGACCGACCTCCACCGGGAATTCGCGCCCCCCGCCATCCAGGGCGAAGAGTTCCCGGCCCTTTCCCATTCTGCGCAGCGATCGCTCGGACTCGAACCGCTGGCGCAGAATCGCATGGCCGGTGCGAAAGCGAGCGGGCATGAGCGTCTCGACGGACGCCCCCAGCAACTCGCGGCTCTCATAGCCGAAGATTCGCTCCGCGCCGCGGTTCGCCTGCTCGATGCAGCCATCCGAATCCACGACCATGATGGCATCGGGCACGGCGTCGATGATGCGCCGGACCCAGGATTCCCGCTCGACCAGTTCGAATTCCAGAGCCTTCTGCCGGCTGATGTCCTCGACGGTTCCCAGCGATCTCAGGGGGGCGCCCGATTCGTCGTACTGGGTATCGCAGCGTTCCAGTACGTGCTTGACGCTGCCGTCCGGCAGCAGCAGCCGATGCTCCATCCGATATGGAAGCCGCTCCTCCAAGTGCGCCAGGAACGCCTTGCGAACCACCGCACGGTCTTCGGGATGGACGATGCTGACGAAGAGGTCCGTGCTCGCCTCGACCTCCTGGGGATCGATTCCGAAGATCCGATAGACCTCCTCCGACCAGGTCATACGCTCGGTGCCCAGCTCCAGACGCCAATGCCCCAATTCGGCGATCCGCTGAGTCTCGGACAGATCCCGCTCCATCTGGCGCAGCTCGCTAACGTCCATGTTAGTTCCGGCGAAACGCACGGGAACGCCCTCGGCATCGCGCACCAAGATGCCGAGCGAAAGCACGTCGACCCAGTGACCATCCTTGTGACGCATACGAAAGCCGGTGGAAAAGCTCGGCTGACGTCCGGTCAGACAGTCTTGGAAGAGCGACTCAACCCTGGGCTTGGCGTCCGGATCGACCAGATGGACCCAGGTATCGTAGCCCTCTTCCAGTTCATCGTCCCGGTATCCCAGCATGCTCTTCCAGCCAGAAGAGTAATAGACGCGATTTGTTCTCAGATCCCAGTCCCAGAGACCGTCTTGTAAGGCGTGCATGGCAGATCCACTCGATCGTCGATAACCGCTTAGATCTTACGATAGCGAATGCGAAAACCAACCGGACCGGCCACTCCCTTAATGAGCGGCTAGGTTTCCATGCACCATTCCGCGAACGGCTCAGGGATGGCGCAATTCGGCGCGGATGAGTTCGGCCATGGCCTCGGCGGCTCGCGAGAGTGCTCGATCCGCCGGCCAGGCGAGCACGGTCACCCGCTCGACCTCGGGCGAGATCACGGGCGCCGCGCACAGCCGGCCGGAGGCCAACTCGGCCTCGATCGCTCGATACGGCAGCAGGGTCCGACCAAGGCCGAGCGCGACCGTCTCCAGCATGATGCGCAGGCTGTCAACCTCGACCGTCACGTCCAGCGCCAGCCCCAGGCCGGCCGCCTGACCCTCGACCAGCACCCGCAAACCATGACGCGATCCGGTCAGCACCAGGGGACCGGCCAGCGCCTCACCGAGCGGAACCGGAGTCTCGGGATCGAGCCCAGCCGCAGACTCCGCGACCAGCCAGAGACGCTCGCGCCACAGCGTCTCGTGCAGAAGTCCGGCGCTGGTCAGTGGATGATGGACGAGCCCCAGATCCAGCCGTCCGCGCAGCAGTCCGTCCTGGATGGCGCCGCTCAGGGCCGAGACGACCCGCAGACGCACCTGGGGATAGAGATCGCGATAGCGACGGATGAGATTGGCCGGTGCGGCAACGCCCACGCTCGGCGGAACCGCCAGGGCCAACGCGCCGGTGACGCCCTGTCGATCTGAAGCGATGTCGGCGGCCAGACGTTCCAGCTCGGCCATCAGCGGCCGGGCACGACGCTCCAACTGACGGCCCGTCTCGGTCGGGATCAGACCGCGCCCGGTGCGCTGGAAGAGCGCGACACCCAGATCCGATTCGAGCTGCTTGAGCTGACGGCTCAGCGCGGACTGGGTGAGATGCAGGCGCTCGGACGCCGAGGTGAGACCACCGGCGTCCAGGACATGCAGGAAGCATTTGAGGAGCTTGCTGTCCATCTATGCAAATCCGTCATAGCTGACATCAGATCTTTCAAATTGAATCATGGCGATATCTGTAGCACAAAGAGGTCTCGCACTTCCGGCAGGACATCTTCATGCACGACGACCGACGACCGACAGCCGCACTCCACTCACCTGCACTCATGGTGTTTTTCGCCAATGTCGGCTTCGCCTTCAAGGGCGTCTTCGCCAAGCTGGCGTTCGCGACCGGGATGACGGTCGCCGGGGTGCTGATGCTGCGCATCCTGCTCGCCATGCCGCTCTATTGGCTGGTGGTGCGCCTGCTGCCGGACGGACACAGCACCTCCTGGCGAGACTGGCGCGACACCCTGCTCATCGGCACCCTCTTCACGGTCGCCACGATCGCGGACTTCATGGCGATCGACCATCTGGGCGCCGGACTCTCGCGCATGCTGCTCTTCACCTATCCCTTGGTGGTCCAGGCGCTCACTGCCGTGCGCGAGCGGCGCGCGCCGACCCGGCGCGAATTGCTGGTCTTCGCGCTCGCCTATCTCGGCTTGATACTGCTGTTCGCGCCCAAGGGATTCGGCGGTCATCTGGATCGCAGCGCATGGATCGGCATCGCCTGCGGCGCGACCGCCGCAGCCAGCTACGCACTCTTCCTGGTTCTGGGGCAGGATCTATCCAAGCGCGTGGGCGGACCACGCCTCACGGCCATGATGAACAGCACCACCTTTCTGGTGTTCCTGCTCTATGGGCTCTTCTGGGCGAGCCCCGAGGACTGGACTCTGCCGATCGAGGGCGTCGGCTGGATCGCCGTCATGGTCGTGGTGGCCACGGTGGTGCCCTTCCTGCTGCTGTTCGAGGGTATCCGACACACCGGGGCCGGACGCGCCAGCCTCATCGCCCTGAGTGGACCGGCAGTGACCCTGCTCGCGGCCTGGTGGATCCTGGGCGAGGAGATCGCGCCGATTCAGGTGCTCGGCTTCGCCCTGGTGGTCGCCGCCATGGGGCTGCTCCATTGGTGCCCAGGGCTGCGACTCGATCGGCGCTCGGTGGCCGGGGCATCACGCGGGCTACGCGCACTGAGATACAGGCTCATACCGTCGCGGGCATCCGCACCCGAAACCAAAGCGCATAAAGCGCCGGCAGAAACAGGAGCGTGATGCCGGTCCCGACGATGACGCCGCCGATCAGCACATAGGCGAGCGGTCCCCAGAAGGTATCCGTGGTCAGGGGCATGAAGGCGAAGACGGCGGCAGCGGCGGTCAGCACCACCGGCCGCGCCCGCCGCACGGTCGCCTCGATCACGGCCACCGACGCCTCCATGCCCTGCTCCCGGTTCTCCTCGATCTGCTTGGCCAGGATGAGGGTGTTGCGCATCAGGATGCCGGCCAGCCCGATCAGACCGAGCAAGGCGACGAATCCGAACTGCTGCCCGCCGACAAGCAGGGCCAGGGTCGCGCCGATCACCCCGAGCGGTGCCGTGGCAACCACCATGAAGGTCCCTGAGAAGCTGCGCATCTGGAACATGATGACCGTAAGCATCAGCACCAGCATGATGGGCTGAACGCGCTTGATGGAGGCATCGGCCTTTCCGGACTGCTCGACGGAGCCGCCCACGTCGATCCGGTAATCGAGCGGCAGGGCATCGCGGATGGTAGCGAGCCGTGGAATGATCGCTGCGGTCACGTCCGGCGGCTGGGCACCGACCACCTCGGCGTTGACGGCAATAAAGGGCTCGCGGTTGTAGCGCTTGAGGACCGGATCCTCGAACTCGACCTTGAGCGTCCCCGCCTGCGACAGCGGAATCTGGCGACCGTCGAGCGTCTTGATGGTCAGATCCGCCAAACGACCGGAGCGCCCGCTGCCCTCGGGCAGCCCGCGCAAGACCAGATCGACGTGACGGATATCCTCGCGGATCTCGGTCGCGGTGATCCCAGACAGCTCGTACTGGAGCTGCCCCGCGATCTCGCGCGGGGTGAGACCGATCGAACGCAACCGCTCGGGATCCAGTTCGAGCTTCAGCACCGGGACCCGCTCGCCCCATTCGAGATGCGCATCGCGGGTATTGGGATGGCGCGCGATCTCATCGCGCACCTGCTCGGCGATACGCCGCAGCACCAACGGATCAGGCCCCAGCACGCGGAAGGTCACCGGCCAGATCACGGGCGGGCCATAGAGCAGCTTGTGGACCCGCACGCGGGCCTCGGGGAATTCGCCGGCCTCGATGTGGGCGTTCAGATGCTCGATGAGCGCGTCGCGCGCGGCCGGCCCTTCGGCGACCAGGATCAGTTTAGCGAAGGCCGGATTGGTCAGCTCCGGATTGAGCGCCAGGAAGAAGCGCGGAGCGCCGGCACCGACATAGGTCGCGTACGAACGCACGCCCGGCGCCGACTGGATCAGCTGCTCAACGCGCTCGGCCACCGCTTGGCTCGCGCGGATGCTGCTGCCCTCCGGCAGAGTGATGTCAACCAGCACCTCGGGCCGATCCGAGGTTGGGAAGAACTGCTTCTGTACCGGACCGGCGAGTCCGGCGATGGCCAGCGCCAGCGCACCGAAGGTCATCGCAACCACCAGCCGCTTGTGCCGCACGCACCAGCGGATGACCGCCCGTAGACGCCGATAGAGCCGCGAGTCGTAGAGCGTCTCTTCATGGCTCTCGGATTTCAGCTTGGGCGGCTTCAGCAGCAGTGTGCCCAGATAGGGCGTGAAGGTCACGGCCACCAGCCAGGACACTAGCAGGGCGAAGGCCAGGACCCAGAAGATATTGCCCGCGTACTCGCCGACGCTGGAGCGGGCGAAACCGATGGGAACGAAGCCGACGACCGTCACCAGGGTTCCGCTCAGCATAGGCGCGGCCGTGACCGTCCAGGCATGGGCTGCGGACCTGAGCCGATCCCAGCCCTCCTCCATCTTCACCAGCATCATCTCGATCGAGATGATGGCGTCGTCCACCAGGAGCCCCAGGGCGATGATGAGCGCGCCGAGCGAGACGCGGTCGAGATTGACCCCGCGCATCAGCATCAGCAGGAAGGTCAGCCCCAAGGTCAGCGGAATGGCGATCCCGACGATGACCCCGGCGCGCCAGCCAAGCGCGACGAAGCTCACCAGCATCACCACCGCGACGGCCACGAAGAACTTGAGCTGGAACAGCTCCACGGCATGGGCGATGGCATCCGATTGGTCGGTCAACTGCTTGAATTGGATCCCCAATGGCAGATCGGAGCGCAACCGGGTCTGGAACTCAGCTAGACGTTCGCCCAGATCCAGACCGTTCTCACCACGTTCCATGACCACGCCGAGCAGGATGGCGTCCTCGCCGCCAGCACGGATCAGATAGCCTGGCGGATCGGCGTAGCCGCGCTCGATCGTGGCAACGTCCCCCAGACGCACGAGCCGATCGCCAACACGCAGCGGAACGGCCGCGATGCGCTCCGGATCGTCCAGCTCCTGATCCAGACGCAGATAGACCCGAGGCCCCGAGGTCTCGACCAGACCGGTCGGCAACAGACGGTTCTGGGCGTCGAGCGCATCGGCGACGCCCTCCGGCGTCAGGCCAAGCGTGGCCAGACGCGCCTGATCGAACTCGACGAAGAGACGCTGCGGACGCTCGCCCAGGATGCGCACCTTCTGCACCCCCTGGATGCGCGCCAGCCGATCGCGAATGCGCTCGCCCTCGCGCACCAACAGACGCTGCGGCAGATCCGGCGCGGTCAGCGCGTAGAGCGCGAAATAGACGTCGGAAAACTCGTCGTTGACGAAGGGACCTTGCACGCCCGAGGGCAGATTGGGCGCCTCGTCCTGCATGCGCTTGCGAACCTGATAGAAGAGCTCGGGCACCTGGGACGGCGGCGTGTAGTCGCGAAACTCGACGAAGAGATCGACCCGTCCGGGTCGGGCCGTGGTCTCGACCTTATTGAAATAGTCGACCTCGGAGATGCGTTTCTCCAGCGGCTCGGCGACCAGATCCTGCATCTGCTCGGCGCTCGCGCCAGGCCAGACCGCCGAGACCACCAGGACCTTGACGGTGAATGCCGGATCCTCGGCCCGACCGAGTTCGAAGAAGGAAATCAGACCGGCGACGGCCGTCACCAGGATCAGAAAGAGCGTGATCGAGCGCTCGCGCACGGCGAGCGCGGACAGATTGAAGCCCGCCCCCTGATGTGGCGTTCCAGCACCCTGCGACTTCATGGCCGCACCCTGACCGTCTGTCCGGGCTGAAGGCGGTCCACGCCCAGCGCGACCACCTGGGTACCGACCGGAAGCCGGGTGCGGATACGGGCATGTTCACCCTCGATCCCGAGCAGGGTGACGGCTTCGGCCTCGACATGACCCTCGACCAGACGCCAGACGAGCGGCCCATCGCCGCGCTCCAGGACGGCACCGAGCGGAACCCAACGGATCGCTCCCTCTCCCGGACCCTCGGCCGGGCGCTTGAAGCGCAGGGTCAAGGTGGTCCCGAGCGCAACTCCCTGGACTCCGTCGGACGCAGCCGGATCGATCGTGAACCGAGCGCGCCAGGTGCGCGTCGCCGGGTCCACGGCACCGGCGACCTCGCGCAGCGACACAGGAATCTGCGGTTCGCCTCCGATCGGATCGGCCACGGCCCGCGTCGGCAGTTGGGCACGGCGGTCCTCGGGGACATAGACCTCGGCCTCCAGCGGCCCCTTCTCGGCGAGCGTCGCCAATGACTGACCGGCGGTTACAACCTGACCCTGCTGCCCGGTCACATCGAGCAAGATGCCCGAGGCCGGCGCCTTCAACACGGCGTATTCGGTGGCATTGATCGCCTGAACCAACTCGGCCTCGGCCGCCACCAGCTGTTCCCGTGCCGACTGGGCCGAGGTCGCCGCCCGATCGTACTCCTGCTGACTGGTCAGCTTGCGCTTGAGCATGTCGGCGAGACGCGCCCGCTCGCGCTCGGCATTCTGGGTCTCGGCGCGCGCGCTGGCGACCTGGGCCTCGGCGGCGATCCGTTGTTGGGAAACGTCGCGCGGATCGAGCCGGAACAGCACCTGGCCCATCTCGACGCGCGCACCGGCATCGACCAGACGCGCAGCGACCTTGCCGCCGATCCGAAAGGACAGTGGGATCTCATGGCGCGCCTGCCAGGTGCCCGTGAGACTCCAGGTACTGGCGTCGGACGCCTGGATACGCGTCGTCACCACCAATGGCGCCACCTCGTCCAAGACGGGCTCGGCACTCGGCTGACACCCTGTCAGAAGCACCAAACCACCGAACAATAGAGACGGGGATATCTTGAATCGCCGCACGCACGCATCCTCAGGATTGTGACTCATGCTCCATTATTACTGTACGCTTTCGTTTAGTAAATAGAGAACCCGCCCACCGGCCCCTGAAGAAACCCCGTCCCGACGGACGAATGGCCTCTACCGAGGCATCGGAGCTGAAGCAAAACCTTCCGTCCTGGTACCCTTCCCCAACGAGAGAGGCACCACATCGAGCCCGAGCCACCACATGCCCGAGCAAGTCCCAGCAGAAATCGACGACCAAACACCCCGTTCGACCCGAGGCAGGCCGCCCGACGAGGGCAAGCACGAAGCGATGCTCGCCGCAGCGCGCGCGCTTTTCTACGCCGGGGGACTCAAAAGCCTCACCATGGAGGGAGTGGCGCGCACCGCCGGGGTCTCAAAGGTCACCGTCTATGCCCACTTCAACGATCTCCCCGGATTGATCCGAGCGGTCATTCTCGCCCAACGCGACCATATGACCGCCGTTCTCGAAGCGCTTGCGACGGACCCGACCCAGTTGCGCCAAACCCTGATCGAGTTCGGCCTCTGTCTCATGGATTACCTGACCAGCGATGAATTCCTGACCCTGCAGCGCATGCTGGCCTCGCAGGCCATGCAACACCCCTGGTTAGGCCCGATCATCCATCAGGAGGGCGCCGAAGCCACCTGCGACAAGCTGGCCGCACTGCTGGGGGACGCGGTCCGATGCGGCGATCTGCGGGAACACGATTGCCGGCTGGCCGCCGAGCAACTCCTCGGAATGTGGCAGGGCTTTCAAACCACAGGGCTCATGATCGGCGGATGCGCCAAACCCGCGCGCAAGGCGCTACGGCATCGGATCGAATCCAGCGTCGACCTCATCTTGAGCACACACGCACCGGAGAACGAGGCATCGTGAAGTTCGATCCGATCGGTTTCATCCGCTCGCCCTACAGGGACAAATTCGGCATCCCGCGTCAGCCCGGACTGGTGACGGCGGCCGAAGCACGACTGGAGCTTCTTCCACCATTCGCACGCCCGGAGGCATTCAAGGGCATCGAGGGTTTTTCACACGTCTGGGTGATCTTTGTCTTCCATGCCGACTGCCCCGAAGCGGGCTGGAGACCCACCGTCCGCCCTCCTCGTCTCGGCGGACGCGAAACGGTCGGCGTCTTCGCCAGTCGCGCGCCCTATCGCCCCAACCCCATCGGGATCTCGGCGGTCGAGCATCTGGGCCTGATCGAAGAGGGCCGGGGACTGAGCCTGCGCCTGCGCGGAATCGATCTGCTCGACGGCACCCCGGTGCTCGACATCAAACCCTACGTACCCTATGCCGACGCCTTACCTCAGGCGAGCAACGGATTCGCGACCCCGCCGGAGACGGTCGCGCTGACGGTGCGCTTCTCAGAACAGGCCCTGAACGACCTGGCTCAGGCCGATCCCAAGGGCGAGCTGCGTCTGCGCGAACTCATCGCGCAAGTGCTGTCGCAGGACCCGCGACCGGGTTACATGGACCGCTACCCGAACCGGCGCAACTTCGGCATGCGCCTCTATGAATTCGATATCCGCTGGCGCTTGGAGAACGGCGAGGCGACGGTGACCACCATCGTTCAGGCGAATGACTTGTCATGAATCAGGAACTGGGCATCAAGGCCGGGGTCTCCTAAAGACATAACCCCACAGCGCTGCGTAGAATGATCGACTCGCCCCCTGCAGACATTCGCACGAACGCATCCCCACCAACATCGAACCTCATGACAACCACGGATTCCCCACTCCTGCTGATCGTCGACGACAGCAAGATGTCCCGCATGATGATCAGTCGGATCGTCGCCAACCTACGCCCCGACTGGCGCATCGCCGAAGCCGCCAACAGCGCCGACGCGCTCGCCGCGATCGAGCGCGAGGCGCCGCACTACGTGAGCATGGACGTCAATATGCCAGGCATGAGTGGACTGGAGGCCGCCGGACGCATTCGGCTACACAACCCCGAGATCAAGATCGCCCTCTGTACGGCGAACATCCAGGATGCGGTTCGCCAAGCGGCCGAGAGCGCGGGTGTCAAGTTCGCCGCCAAGCCGATCACGCCGGATTCGATCGCCCGCATGGTCGAACTGTTCGAGGAATGAGTCTTGATGGCATTCGATGAATCCGGGCACGACGAACCCACACTCGACGAGCTGCAACTGGACGCACTGGGCGAGCTCTTCAACCTGGGTGTCGGACGGGCGGCCAACAGCCTGAGCCTGATCGTCAAGGACGAGGTGGAATTGTCGGCGCCGAGCATCAGCTTCGCGTATCCCTCCCAGATCACCCAAGCCTTGCTGGACTCCGAATTCAAGGAACTCAGCATGGTGGCCATGGACTTTTCCGGCCCGTTCGAGGCGCGTGCCGTACTGCTCTTCCCGGAGCGTAACGCCCTGGCAATCCTCAGCCACATGCTCGACCCCAACATGCCGCCGGAAGAACTGTCGGAGTTCGAGCAGGAAGCGATGTGCGAGATCGGCAACATCATCCTCAATGCCTGCATGAGCGCGCTGGCCGACGAGTTCGGCGTCGAGTTTATGGGCAGCCTGCCCGAGCACCATTTCAGCGATACCGAATCGCTGCCACTGTTCGGCGGCGACCAGAAAGAGGTGCTGCTCATCCTGCAGATTCACCTCTCCATACGTCAGGAACGCATCAATGGCCACCTGCTGTTCCTGCTCAGCGTCAGTTCGCTGCACGCACTACTGACATGCGTCGACAGCTATCTGACGCGTCTCGGAATACGCTAACGGCATGGATCGCGCGGCAAACGCCCAGCTGATGGACCAGCTGCAAACCGGCGTCGTTCTGCTCGACGATCGAGGCTGCCTCCTCTCCTGGAATGCCTGGATGACGCGCCACAGCGGAATCGCGCCTGAGGATGTCGCCGGAAGGCCCATAGAGGACGTCTTCGTCGAGATGAAACACTCCAGACTGCTGAACTGCATTCAGCAGGCACTGCGATTTCGGCTTTCCTCCGTCCTCACGCCGGGACTCAACCCGTCGGTACTCCCGCTTTACCAAAAACCCGGTGACCGCGAGCTGGATCAGCGCATGCAGCAGCTCGTTTATGTCACCCCGACCTGCAGCGATCCTTACGCCTGCCTGATCCAGATCCAAGACATGACGGCCACCGTGCGCCGGGAACGCAGGCTGCGCGCCCAGTCCTCGCAGCTGATCGCGACCACTTACCGCGATTCGCTCACCGGGGTCGGCAATCGTCGCCGATTCGATCAGGACCTCTCGGAGCGGTTCAGAGAGGCCCGGTCGAGACAGATCCATATAGCGCTGCTCATGATCGACGTCGACGACTTCAAGGCGTTCAACGATCGATTCGGACATCAGAAGGGCGACGAAGCTCTGATCATGGTCGCCTCGGCCTTGCAGGAAGGACTACGCCAAGAAGGGGATTGCATCTCTCGCTACGGCGGCGAGGAATTCGCTCTGACGCTGCTGGGCGCCGACCAGGAGGCCGCGAGCACCGTCGCCGAGCGCCTGAGACTCAGAGTCGAGGGACTGAGGCTACTGCACCCAACCTCGCGAACCGCTCGACATGTGACCGTAAGCATCGGGATATCCGCCGTCGTGCCGAGCATGGAACTGCCGCCCCAGACTCTCGTCAGCCAGGCCGACCTGGCGCTCTATTCCGCCAAGGATCGGGGGCGCAATCGGTGCATGTGTTTCGATCACACCGTCACCGAAGTACGCGCCTGCGTCTGATAGAGCGAGCCACGCAAGCCTTTGCAGGCTGAGCGAAGCGCAGGAACGGCGATCAAAGATCGGCGTCGAGCACGCGCTCGGCCCAGTCCGCCAAATCCTCCAGAATGCGCTCTTTGGAGGAATCTCCTCCCTCGGACTCCCAGAGCTCGGCCAGGCGAGTCTCGTAGCCATCGATCTGAATGCTGCCACCAGCGTCCGGATCGGTCAGGCGCGCCAAACGATAGGCATCCCAGTCCTCGGTCTCCTCTGGACTCAGGGTTTCAGGCCAGTTGCGGGCACGATAGCGGAACAGCATCTCGCGCAGTCGACCATCCTCGAACCGGGGCGACTCCTCGGCCAATTCGGACGGCGTCAACGCGCGCAGACGATCCAGGGAGCGCCGATCCCTGTCGGAGAGGAAGCCGCCCGAATAGATCATGAGATCCGGATCGCGCATATCGGATGCCTCGGGCGGTCGATGAACGGCCTCCACCTTGGCCTGGATCTCGGTCGCATGCTCGACCAGGAAGCGGGACCGTTCGGCGACCAGATGCGGATCGATACCCCAGCGCTCGGCCGCATCCGAACTGAGCGTCTTCATGGGTGCCAGCATCGGGGATCGATTCACATGAATGGTCTTCAGTGGAACCCGGTCGACACCTTCCGGCAACTCGGCAACAGGCGTGAAGAGACGCCGACGAATCGCATCCTCGGAAAGATCCAGGAGCTGTCGTGGATCGGCCCGCAGATCGAAGGCAATGACGCCATTGGCATTGCCCGGACGGGACGCCAACGGAAACACGGGGGCAATACAGCCCAAGGCAGCCGGATAGCGCGCCGAGGCGTGCAGCAATGGCTGGCGCTTGCCCAACATCTCGCGCACGCGCCGTTTGTCGCGCAGCGTCAGTCCATAGTCGAACAGCTTGGGTTGGACCCGACGCAGCAGACGCGCCATGCCAATGGTTGCCCTGACGTCGGCCAATGCATCGTGAGCACCCACATGGGGAATGCCGTTCGCTTCGGTCAACTGCTCCAGCTTGAAGGAGACGGAGCCATCCTCATGAAGCGGCCAGTCGATTCCGTCGGGCCTCAGTGCGTGAGCGAGACGCAGAACATCGATTAGATCCCAGCGGGAATTCCCATTTTGCCATTCGCGGGCATAGGGATCGTAGAGATTGCGATAGAAGAGATTGCGCGTGACCTCGTCATCGAAACGCATGCTGTTGTAGCCGACACCACAGGTGCCGGGCTCGCTCAACACGGAATGGATGGCGGCAGCGAACTCGGCCTCGCACAGACCTTCGCGCTCGGCGTCCTGTGGCGTGATGCCGGTGACGAAACAGGCGTCAGGATGGGGCAGGATATCGGCCGCAGGGCGGCAATAGAGGACAAGCGGCTCACCGACCTCGACCAGATCGAAATCGGTACGCACACCCGCAAACTGACAGGCACGATCACGCTGGGGATCGGCTCCCCAGGTCTCGTAATCGTGCCAGTAGAAGCTTTGAGCCAAGTCTTGAACGACTGTTTGGCCTATCGCGGTCGCCACGCCGACGACCGCCAAGGAACTTAGATCTTTTCCTTGATACGGGCTGCCTTGCCGGTCAGGCCACGCAGATAGTAGAGCTTGGCGCGACGCACATCGCCCTTGCGCTTCACCTGGATCGAGGCGACCGTCGGGCTGTAGGTCTGGAAGACGCGTTCCACGCCTTCGCCGTGGGAGATCTTGCGCACGGTGAAGGCGGAATTGAGACCGCGATTGCGGATGGCGATGACGACGCCCTCGAACGCCTGAAGACGCTCACGGGTACCTTCCGTCACCTTGACCTGGACGACGACGGTATCGCCTGGCGCGAAAGTGGGGACCTCACGGGTCATTTGCTCTTGATCGAGCTGCTGAATGATATTGCTCATGGTTTCCTTGGCTCCTGTTCTCAACCGGCGCCACCTTCGCGATGGGCCAGGACAAATTCATCAAGTAAGGCTTGCTCCGCCGCGCTCAGACCGCGCCGCGCCAGCAGATCCGGGCGACGCAACCAGGTTCGTCCAAGCGCCTGCCGCAGCCGCCAGCGTTCGATCGCAGCATGATCGCCGCCGATCAGCACCGGTGGAACCGAGCCTTCCTCGATCCGCTCCGGGCGAGTGTAGTGTGGGCAATCCAGTAGCCCGTCCATGTGCGAGTCCTGTCGCGCAGAATCTGCATGCCCCAATGCGCCAGGCAACAGCCGAATGACGGCATCCATGACCACCATCGCGGGCAGCTCGCCACCGCTGAGGACATAGTCGCCGATCGACCATTCCTCATCGACATGGGCCTCGATCAGACGCTCGTCGACCCCTTCGTAGCGTCCAGCGAGCAGAATCCAACCCGGCCGAGCGGCCATCTCCATCATCGCCGCCTGATCGAGCGGACGCCCCTGCGGCGAGAGATAGGCGACCCGACTCTCGCCCGCCTGGGCGCGCGCCGCCGCGATCGCATCACGCAACGGCTCGACCTTCATCAGCATTCCGGGACCACCGCCGTAAGGACGATCGTCCACTGTCCGATGCACATCACGGGTGAAATCCCGTGGATTCCAGAGATGCAGATCGGCAATACCACGCGTCAGGGCACGCCCCGTCACACCCTGATCCGAAAGGATCCGAAACAGATCCGGAAACAGCGTGATGACATCGAATCGCATGGCACGAAATCTCGGGCGTCGACAGGGAAACTCGTTCGGACCTGCGATCGGGGAAATCATTCGAGGCGCCGATTCGGCACCGAGCAAGACCCAGAACTAGAAATCAGGATCCCAGTCCACGTCGATCCGGCGCGCGGTGAAATCGACATCCTTCACGACCTCATCCCAAACGAACGGGATCAGTCGCTCACGATCACCCTTGACGACCAGCACATCGTTCGCGCCCGTCGGGAAGAGATGATCGACACGGCCCAGATCGACTCCGCTCACGGTGAAGACCGCCAGCCCCTCGAGATCGACCCAGTAGAACTCGTCGGAGTGCGGCGGAGGTAAGCGATCACGAGGAACGGAGATCTCTTGACCAACCAGGACGGCTGCTTCATCACGATCCTCGCAGCCATCAAGCCTGACAATCAGTCCCTTGCGATGGACTTTGCCTTCGGCCACGCGACACGGGGAACCCCCGGAGCCGATCAGCCAAGGCGAGTAGCCAAGGATGCCCTCGCGAGGAGCCGTTTCGGAGAAGACCCGAACCCAACCCTTGACGCCGTAAACGCCAACGATCTTACCGAGAACCACCCGAGAAGGGTTGTACTCCTTCATCGCCGCAGCCCCGGCCGCATGAATCAGGCTGCAACGGCCTCGCGGGCGGCCTGCTTCAGCAACTGCTTGGCGCGATCGGTCGGCTGTGCGCCCTGGCGAATCCAGTGATCGGCACGCTCGCGATCGAGACGCAACGACACCTCCCCACCCTTGGCAGTCGGATTGTAGAATCCGAGGCGTTCGATATAACGACCGTCGCGCTTGGAGCGGATATCCGCAACGACGATTTTATAGAAGGGGTTCTTCTTGGAACCACCTCGAGACAAGCGAATCGTGACCATGTGCTGTCCTGGCTCAGAACTGAGATTAGGCGTTGCGGGTGGCCCCGCAGGTAAACCGCCAAATATACAGAATCCGAGGAAAAATGGAAGAAGGAATTCAGTCTCGCGTGACAGGGCGCCCAAACTCCCGTCGACCGTGCACGAAAAATGGCGTAAACCGGATGTGACGCGTCATTCACGCACCAAATCCGCCCCTCACCCTGCGGAAAACGTCACAAGCCAAACCGACCCAGATCGACCAACCAGCAAACCGGCCAACAAACAACCACACGAAAACAACGGCAAACCACTAAATTAAAAAAACAAAAAACACAGAAGCCAAACGCAAAAAAACACCCAAACAACACATAAAACCACAAAAAATAACGTCTCCTATCCGATACTCAGTACTCGATTTGTGTTGACCGGTTCACAGTTCAGCAAACGTAGCCCAGAAAATCGTCACACAGGGGTGACATCGGATGTCCCAGAGTTGATATGCTAACCCCCAGTAAATCAACGACGCGCCCATACTCGGCTCCGACACATTAGGGAAGCATCGGACCGTTCGCATAGCCGACACCGAACGCGTACAGAACCCCTTAAAGAGATCCGACGCCATGCGTAAGCTTCTTGTCGTTTCCCAGGCCCCGCTGAACAACGAAATCGCCGAAACCCTGAAGGCCAAGCAGTGGGACGTCCACGTGGCCACGGATCCGGGGGCCGCCCGACGGCTCGCCGAAGAGCAACAGTTTCTCGTCGCCCTAGCCATCTTTCCCGAAAAGCAGAACACAAAAGAGGAGGCAGGCATTAGGGAGCTAGTCACCTGCCTACCGGAGATCAAGTGGGTTGCTGCGTTTGCGGAACAACAGATCGCAAGGCACGGAATGAAACACTTCATCGCCGAGCGGCTGTACGACTTTCACGTATTTCCGCTTGAAGGAGACCGCATCTCAACGGTCCTAGGACACGCCTTCGGGATGGCACAAATCGAACAGGACTTGATCACAATGGAGCCATTAACGGCTCCGAATCGCTTCGGACTGATCGGAGAGAGCGAGGTTATGCTCGCCCTGTATCGCATGCTGCAACGCGCTGCGGAATCCGATGTTCCGGTGCTCATCACCGGACCGACCGGAACCGGCAAGGAACTGGCCGCACGTGCCATACACGACCATTCGTCCCGATCCAAGGCCCCTTATGTCGCAATCAACTGCGCGGCCATTCCGCCTTCATTACTGCAATCGGAACTCTTCGGACACGAGAAAGGCTCCTTCACCAGCGCCAATAACCGCAAAACCGGTTACATCCAGAGCGCGTCCGGCGGAACCCTATTCCTCGACGAGATCGGCGATATGCCGCTCGAGTCTCAGGCAACCCTGCTGCGCTTTCTCGAAGACAAGATCGTCACACCGATCGGCGCCACGCGCGGCGTGCGTGTCGATGTTCGGGTCATCGCCTCGACCAATGTCGATCTGGAGCAGGCAATCCAAGACAAGGCATTCCGAGCCGACCTCTATTACCGTCTGGCATTTCTGACCATCCAAACCCCGAACCTCAGCCAACGCGAAGACGACATTCAGCTACTGGCCGGCCACTTCCTCGAACAGGTCGCCACCGAGGCGGGTATACGCAATCTGAAATTCAGCAACGAGGCCATTGCGGCGCTACGCCTCTATCACTGGCCCGGCAACGTCCGAGAACTCCGCAGCGTCATCTTCCAGGCGGCGCTGAGCTGCGACGGAACCCTGATCCGCCCGGAGCATATGAAGATCCATCTGGAGACACCTCTCGCCGCTGCGCCACCGACACCTGTGCCTCAGGAACACCCCACCGCCCCCAGCGTTCAGCCTCATGCGATGGGAACACTGAAGAACGCGCGCGAACAATCGGAGAAGCACAATCTGGAATTCGCCCTGGCTCGCAATGCCCGCAATGTCACCAGAACCGCGCAGGAACTTGGTGTCTCGCGCATGACGCTCTATCGACTCATGGCGAAGCACGGCGTCGCTCGCAACGCCTCGAACTGACCCGAGATCGGGAGGCGATGCGCCTGCGGACCAAAGCAGGCGATGGAGAATCCACATTGCCGACACGGGTCCAGGTTCCGTATCCTCGTCGTCCCAAGATCGATAGAGTCCTTCCTGGAACGGCGTCACATGTCTGTCAATGCCTGGCTCAAATCCCAACGACCGCTGGCCGGCAAATCGCTCGGCCTGGCCATCTGGCTCAATACGACGAATGGACTGCTCGCGATCGTTCAGGCCTGGTGCCTAGCGGTCATCCTCGACGACGTTATCTTCGAGGGTTCCGGGCTGGACACTGTCGCCCCCTGGCTGTGGGGGCTGCTCGCCCTCTTCGCCATTCGCGCCCTGATCCTATGGCTTGCCGAACGCTCGGCCTTCGAGGCCGCCGCCGGGGTGCGCACCACGCTGCGCAACCAGGTCTACCGTCACCTACAGCACCTCGGCCCTGGCTATCTTGCCGATCATCGCAGCGGCGCGCTGGTCGAGACCCTGACCAAGGGCATCGACGACCTGGAGGGCTATTACGCCCGCTTCCTGCCGGCCATGACGCTCACCATGATTCTGCCGCTCGCCATTCTCGCAGTGGTGATCCCGGTCGATTGGCTGTCGAGCCTGGTGCTACTGGTCACCGCGCCCATGATCCCGCTCTTCATGATCCTGATCGGATCGGGCGCCGAGGCGCGTAACCAGCGTCAATGGAAACAGCTCGCGCGCATGAGCGCGCATTTCCTCGACGTCATCCAGGGCATCACCACGCTCAAACTGTTCGGGGCCAGCCGGCGCGAGGTCGACATCGTCGCCCGCGTCTCCGATGATTACCGCATGAGCACCATGCAGGTACTGCGAGTCGCCTTCCTCTCGTCGGCGGTGCTGGAGTTCTTCGCCACCGTCGGCATCGCCATCGTCGCCGTCTTCATCGGTTTCCGACTCTACGACATGGCCATTCCCGTTCCGCATTGGCTCCCGGTGCCCGACATCAGCTATATCCAGGGGCTCTTCGTGCTCATGCTGGCACCCGAGTTCTACGCGCCCCTGCGCAATTTGGGCACCCAGTACCACGCCCGCATGGCAGCGGCCGCCGCCGCCGAGCAGCTCATCGGCGTGCTCGAAACCCAACCGGCCCAGCTCGAACCCGGCACCGAACCGCTCGCCGTGACACGCCCGCTCGGGGTGCGCTTTGAAGCGGTCCATTTCAGCTACGAGGAAGGCCGAGACGCGCTCAAGGGCATGAGCTTCGACATCCCCCCAGGCGAGCGCATCGCACTGGTCGGCACCAGCGGCGCGGGCAAGACGACGGTCATCAACCTATTGCTCGGCTTCCTGACCCCAGGCGCGGGCCGAATTCTGGTCGGCGAGCAGGATCTCTTCCGCATCGACCTGGACGACTGGCGCCGTCACCTGGCCTGGGTACCGCAACAGCCAAGGTTGTTCCAGGGCAGCATCGCCGACAACATCCGACTCGGCGTACCCGACGCCGATCTGGAGTCGGTCCGCGAGGCAGCCCGCCGGGCGCGTGCCCAGGGCTTCATCGAGTCCATGCCGGCCGGCTACGACAGCCTGGTCGGCGAGCGCGGCGCCGGACTCTCCGGCGGTCAAATCCAACGCATCGCACTGGCTCGCGCCTTCCTGCGCGACGCACCCTTCGTCGTCCTCGACGAGGCGACCGCCAATCTCGACCCCGAGAGCGAGCGCCTGGTCCAAGAGGGCATCGACGAACTGGCACGCGACCGCACGCTTCTGGTCGTCGCTCACCGCCTGGCGACCGTGCGCGGCGCCGACCGCATCCTGGTCCTCGACCAGGGCTGTGTCGCCGAACAGGGGACCCACGACGCGCTGGCCGCAGCCGGCGGCATCTACGCCCGCATGATCGCCGCCTACGGCGAATCGGGATCGGACGTCACCGACACGAACCCGGAGGACGACCCGGCATGAACGAGCTACTGCGTCTGTGGCGACTCTTCCGCCCCTATCGAAGCTGGATGATCTTCGGCACGCTCGCCGCCAGCCTGACACTCATCGCCAACGTCACACTCATGGCCGCCGCTGGCTGGTTCCTCACCGCCATGGCCGCCGCAGGCATTGCCGGCGTGGCCATGAACTATTTCACCCCGGCCGCCATGATCCGTGGCAGCGCCATGATCCGCACCGCCGGACGCTACGGGGAACGCCTCATCAACCACGAGGCCACCTTCCGGCTCATCGCCAGCCTGCGCGTCTGGTTCTATCAGCATCTGGAACCGCTCGCCCCGGCCCGGCTCCAGCAATATCACAGCGGCGACCTGCTCAGCCGCATCCGCTCCGATATCGACGCACTGGACAACCTCTATGTCCGCGTGCTGGTTCCCGTCGTCGTCGCCCTCATCAGCGTCACGCTATTCACGCTCTTTCTCTATCTGCACGCCCCACTCCTCGCGGCGTCCGGACTCTTCTTTTTCCTGCTCGCCGGGGTCGCGTTACCCATCTGGTCGCGATCGCGCGGCCAGGCACCGGGACAGCGCATCGCCGACGACGAGAGCACACTGAGAACCTCCGTGATCGACGGTGTCCAGGGGATGGCCGAACTCACGGTCTACGGGGCGACCGAACGCCAGGCGCAGCGCATCGACGAACTCAGCCACCGACTGATCGCCGACCAGGCCCGGCTCGCCAGCGACCACGGACTGACCCAGGCGGCGGTCGGCATCTGCACCAGCCTGAGTCTCTGGGCGTTGCTCTGGCTCGCCATCCCCATGGTGCGCTCCGGCCAGCTCGGCGGTCCCGAGCTGGCCATGCTGGCCCTGTTCACACTCGCCAGCTTCGAGGCCGTCGCCCCCCTGCCCCAGGCCTTCCAGCTCCTGGGACGCTCGCTCGCCGCAGCCCGGAGACTCTTCGACATCGTCGACACCCAGCCGGCGGTCTCGGACCCGGCCGGTCCATCGCCCCGCCCCGAACGCTTCGACATCGCCTTCGAGAGAATCGGCTTCAGCTATCCCGACGCCGGACGTCCGGCGGTCTCGGACATCCAACTGCGGATCCCCCAGGGCAGCCGTGCGGCCATCGTCGGGGCAACCGGATCGGGCAAGAGCACGCTCTTCAACCTGCTGCTGCGGTTCTGGGCGCCGGACAGCGGGACCATCCGCATCGGCGGACACGACATCGCCGACTTCAGCGGCGACGACCTGCGCCGTCATATCGCCGTGGTCAGCCAACACACCTATCTGTTCGATTCGACCATCCGCGAGAACCTGCTGATCGCCAATCCGCAGGCACCGCAGGCCGCCATCGAGCAGGCCTGCCGCGTCGCCCAGATCCACGACTTCATCGCCGAGCTGCCCGAGGGCTACGACACCTGGGTGGGAGAGACCGGGGTCCGGCTGTCCGGAGGACAGGGACGGCGCATCGCCGTCGCCCGCGCACTGCTGAAGGACGCCCCCATCCTGCTGCTCGACGAACCGACCGAGGGCCTGGACGCCGCGACCGAGCGCGACCTGATGCGGGCACTCGACCGCCTCATGACCGGGCGCACCGTCCTGCTCATCACCCACCGCCCAGCCGGGCTCGACTGGGTCGATCAGGTCCTGGTGCTCGATCAGGGGCGCGAACTGGCACGCGGCGACGTCTCGGTCGTACCCAAGGCGATGGCCGCCGAGCTGCTGGTCACGGCAGCGGAGAGGGCGACCGGCCTCCAGACTCCAGCCGCCAGCCACTCTTCCTGAGTCCTCAGTCCTCGTGATTGCGTGCCAGACACCGCCGATAGCGACCCTCCACCCGCTCGGCGAACCAGCGGGTGGTGAGCTTGCGGGTGATCTTGGGACTCTCCAGCGCGATGTCCGGGACCGAGGCCGCCGGGGTCGGCAGACCGCGACGTTCGGCCAGCTCACGTACGCGCCGATAGAGCCTGGTCCGTTCGAAGGCGAAGGACTTCTCCTGCAATAGATCGCGCCGGACCGCCGTCTCGTCCATGCCCAGCCCCTCGATCGCCCGCACGGCGCGCTCGGTCTGACTGGTTCCGGACGGCTCGCCGTCCTGGTAGCGCAGCAGATCGCCATCCGGGGCCAGATCGATTCCGGTCAGGCGGGCCACCAGACGCTGGAAGGCGGCGTTGCGACTGGCATAACGCCCGGCGTTGAAGTCGGCGAAACGATAGAGCATGCGGTTGTAGCTGACCGGATAGTCGAGCAGCATCGCGGTGCCGAAATAGACCCCGCCACGACGGCTGAAAACCTCCTCGCGCGCGCTCCCGGCGTTGCGCCAGGGATAGCGACGCTCGCGCATCGTCTGCTCGGCGAAGGCGACGCTGACCTGCATGGGACCGCCGGTGTGCACCGGATTCATGTCGCCGAACAGACGCTGCCCCTGAGGAACCTCCGAGATCATCTCATCGTAGAGCTCGGACAGCTCGCGCTCGGTGCGCAGATGGGCGATCCGTTCGGCATAGGTCTGACCATTGGACGAGGTCTTGCGCAGCGCCAGATCCAGCACGGCGCCCGGAATCAGATACCGTCCCAGCTTGCGCTCCATCTCGCGGCGGGCGATTCCACCCAGATCTGGCACCACCGGATCGGCGCGCCAACCCGACTCTTGCTCGATGACGGCGGCGACGGCGCAAACCTTGCGCGGCAAGGCCGGAATCGAAAGTGCCGTCATGCTGGTGGCGATGTCGCGCGCCCAGCCGGAACGGTCGCGCAGATCGGGCGGCAGGAGACGCTCGGCCAGATCCAGGACCCGTGCATGATGCTCCTCGGGCGTGCGGGGCGGCGCCTGCGGCCTGGACGGCGAACGCGAATTGGACTCGACGACCGGCGCGCCTCCGCCCTGGCGCTCCGGCACCACCGGAGAGCCGGAGCATCCCGCCAACGCCATGGCCAGACATCCGACCAGACTCGCCCACTCAATCCGGCGCCAACCGCCGATCCCCTTCGATGTCACGGCCCGCATCCTCACCCACTTCTGTCAGTTTGCCCCGTAAACGGTCGCAGCGACGCTCGCGATCCGCCCCAGGCGGAAGTCCGAGCGCCAGCTCCAAGGCTAGCGTCAGATCCCGCGTCCGGTGCTCATGGTACTTGGCCAGCGCGAGACGCGCCTGCTGATCTCCAGTGGCCGAAAGCGACTCCCAGAGCCGGAGGGCCGAGTCCCAGTCGCCCCGGCGCCGATAGAGCCGCGCCAGATCCAGCAGCGCCTCTGGACCCAAACGACCTCGCTCGGATTCGAGCAGACGCAGTGCCAGCGCCTCACGCCCCTTCGATCGATGGAAAGTCGCCACCGCGTGCGGATCGGCCCCAAAGGCCGTCGGATCGTCAAAGCTGCGCGCCAGGGCCGGCAGGAGACCGGCCAGCGACAGCAAATCCCAGCGGTTGTGACGCAGCACCCCGGACAAGGGCGCAATCTCGCCCCGCCTCAGCCATCCGAGCCAGGCGGCTGGAGCCTCGGAGCCTGGCAGATCGCCCTCGCGCACAAAGCGAAGCAGACGGGTCTCGGCCGTCGTCAGCCGGCAGTTCGGCCAGACCCGACCGAACGCCCGCCGTGTCGGACCCAGTAGATCCAGATGATGCAGATCGTGCAATGGATCAGGAAAACCGGCGAGTCTGAAACGGGTGGTCAGCAAGGGACCATCGAAGGCTCGACCGTTGTAGGTCACCAGCGTTCCGGCATCGGCCAGCTCATCGCGCACCGCCTCCAGATAGACCGGCTCGGCATCGAGTCGGGCAAGCAGATACTGACGCAGCCGCCAGCCATCGCCATCCTGGCGCAGCACCCCGGTCATAAAGGCCCAGGTTCCCGTCCCGCCAGCGAGACCGCTGGTCTCGGTATCGAGAAAAACCGCCGGCCACCGCAGACCCTCGTCATCCTCGCACGCTGGACGACTGCACATCTCGACCAGCGGTCGCTGAAGGCCGGGATCTGCGTCGAGGACAAAACACGACAGCGGCGCACAGCCGTGCCGGGTCCGACCATCCAGAAGCCGTTCCAGTCTCAACACCCCTGGAGCGATCCGCTCCGCACCGATCGATTCGGCCAGCGACGACTCGTCTGGCGCGCCCGGCGACCGAGCGGACGAACCGCCCATAAGCCGTTGCACCCGGTCGGCGAACGAGTCCTGAGCGACCGTCCCTGCCCGGACCAGCGGGGCCGGATCGACATCCCCCGACGCCGTAGGACTGCCATCGACGCACGCGCTCGCATCCTTGGTCGGTCCTCGTAAACGCCCCAGGCGTCCGGCAAGCGATCGATCGGCCATGGACGATCTCAGCGCAGCCTGCGCGCTTGACTCCGAGCCTGGCCAGCGCCTCGAAATGCGGCGACGATACCGATCAGCAGACAGCTCAACGAGGCACCGAGCGCGAAGGCCGAATAGAGCGCGGATTGCAGGAAGGCAGCCCGAACCGACGGCCAGTTGTTGACCAGAACCGCGACGTCTTTGGGCTCGACATGGAAGGCCAGCCCCTCGCGGCCCAGCCCGGTAAGCGAACCGTTCTGCATGTGCGCCTGCAGAGAGGTATTGTCGATATAGAGACGAAAGGCGCTCGCCGTCTCGTCGAGCGACAGCGGACTCGAATCGGGCGTCCACCAGATCCCCTCGTCCCCCTTGAGCACGGGACCGTATTGGGTGGCGAGCAGACCTCCAGAGACACCAGACCCGATGAGACCGATCGCCAGAAGGGCGATGACAGATGACTTCATTTCAATAACTCCAGAACCGCCAGCGCCGTCTGGCGTGGCGTCCATGCAAGATCTTCGTCGCCCGCCAGGATGGGTCCGACACAGGCCGGACAACCGCCTCGGCAGGCACAGCCCGCCACCAAATCGCGGGCATCGCCCAGCAGCCGCTGGGCATCGTCGTACAGCGGCGCGGAGAGCCCGACGCCGCCCGGATAGTTGTCGTACAGGAAGAGCGTGGGCTCGAAACGCCTCGTCCCGTCGATCTCCAAGGGTTCATTGTCCGGGCCGCGCATCTGACCGCGCCCATCGTTTCCCACCACCGCGAACCAGGTACCCTGACCGTCGCCGACCGCCCGCCCCAGATCCTGCAGCTCGGCCATCACCCGCAGGGCCGCGACATGATGCAGCGCATAGGCCGCGCCGAGAAAGCCCTCGATCGCCTTCTGACGATCGGGCAAGACCGCCTCCAGCGCCGCCGGTTCCGCCTGCCACCAGACCGAGGTGGTATGCATCTCCTGATCCGGGAGCGCGATGTTGCCATAGCCGACGTTGTCGTGGCTGTAATAGCGAATCTTCTTGTAGCCCGGATAGCGATGCACCAGATGCACCTCGCCGTTAGCCACGGCGCCCCGGCCCTGCAGCCGCCCCTCGAAACGATCCAAGATCTTGAGCCGGGTGTAATCGATGGCGTCGGTGTAATAGTCCGCCCGAGTACGCGTGACGAAGGCCTTGCGCCCGACCCAATCGAGTTTTTCGACCTGATAGGGTTGCGACTGGACCATGTAGATGGCCCCTTCGTAGAGCGTACCGGGCGCGCTGCCGTAATCCACCTCGGCGATGATGGTCTGGGCACCGTCGGTCGTATCGACGACCACGAAATTGCCCTCGGCCACCGAGCGCAACGAGACGGCGTTGGCCGGATAGCTATCGGCCACCCAGTACCAGCGTGCGCCCTGGCGCTGAAGCACACCCTCGTCGCGCAGATAGGACAGCATCTCGCCCAGATCCTCGGCACCGAAGGTCTCGCCGTCGCCGAAGGGCAACTCGAAGGCCGCGCAGCGCACATGATCGAGCAGGATCAGCAGCTGATCCGGATGGATGCGGGCATGCTCGGGCGAGGCGCCGAACAGGAATTCAGGGTTACGCATCAGATACTGGTCGAGTGGATCGCTGCTTGCCACCAGAACCCCAAGCGAGGGCCTCAACCGCCGACCGGCACGCCCGAGCCGCTGCATCGTAGCGGCCACCGTGCCCGGATAGCCGTTGAGGATGGCGACGTCCAGGGCGCCAATGTCCACCCCCAGCTCCAGCGCCGAGGTCGCCACCACCAGATCCACCGTACCGGCGCGCATCGCCTGTTCGCCCCGGCGGCGCTCGCTCGGCAGATAGCCGCCGCGATAGGCCAATACACGCGGCGGATTGCGCGGATCCTGGTCGAAGACGTCCTTCAGATACTTGGTGATGACCTCGACCATGAGACGCGAGCGGGCGAAGACGATCGCCTTGAGCCCGAGCTTGGCCGCCATGCGGGCGATGCGCGTCGATTGCGAGCGCGCCGAGGCGCGGATGCCCAGATCCGGATTGATGACCGGCGGATTCCACAGCAGCAGATGACGCTCGCCCTGGGGCGCACCGCTCTCCAGGATCGCCTCGACCGGCGCGCCGCACAGACGCTCGGCCAGCTCGGCCGGATTGGCGATGGTCGCCGAGGCGAAGATGAAGGCCGGCTCGACCCCGTAGAAGCGGCAGATGCGCCGCAGACGGCGGAAGACGTTGGCCACGTGCGAGCCGAAGACGCCGCGATAGCTGTGCAGCTCGTCGACCACCACATAGGCCAGCCCCTCGAAGAACTGGGCCCATTTGGTGTGATGCGGCAGGATCGCCTGATGCAGCATATCCGGGTTGCTGACCACGATGTCGCCCCGGGTGCGCACCGCCTTGCGCGCGTCGCCCGGCGTGTCGCCGTCGAAGGTGAAGGCCCGGATGCCCTCCCCGCCCGACTCGGTCAGGGCCCGGCCGAGCTCCATCAGCTCCGCCACCTGATCCTGGGCCAGGGCCTTGGTCGGGAAGAGATAGAGCGCCTTGCGCCCCTCGGTCAGCACCGATTGCAGGACCGGCATGTTGTAGCAGAGGGTCTTGCCCGAGGCGGTCGGGGTCGCCACCACCAGATGCCGGCCGGCGCGCGCCAGATCCCAGGCCGCGCGCTGATGGCTATAGAGCCGCTCCAGCCCGCGCGCCCGCAAGGCAGAGTCGAGCGCGGGCGTCAGATCGGGCGGCAGCTCGCGCCAGACCGCCTGCGTGGCCGGCTGGACCTGACGGGCGCTGATGCGGGCGGCGTACTTGGCAAGCAGCCGAGACTTGAGGCGTTCGACCGGCAGGGCCGTCGAGCTGGAATGACGGCTGGCTGTGGAGGCGTCGTTCGATGTCGGGGGCGTCACGTGAAGAGGGTCCGCGTCCAAATGATCCAAGTCGGATTGGAACAGATTGGACGCGACAGGTTCGACAGGCAATGGCTAGTTCAGACCCAGGTCAGGCTCGCTCGGCCGTCCCTGAATCAGAACAAGAAGGGTAGCCCGGACCCTGGCGACTGGATCGCCACCTCCAGCGCCTGATCCAGATCGCGCCAGAGATCCTCGGCATCTTCGAGCCCGATCGAGAGCCTCACCAGCCCTTCGGTGATGAGGTGCTTGGCCCGCTCCTCGGGCGCATAGGTGCTGTGGGTCATGCTGGCCGGGTGCTGGGCGAGGCTCTCGGCATCGCCCAGACTGACCGCGCAGGTGAAGAGCTGCAGCGCGTCCATAAAACGCGCGCCCTCTTTGACACCACCGGCGAGCTCGAAGGCGATCATGCCGCCGGGCAAGCGCATCTGGCGCTGGGCCAGCTCGAACTGCGGGTGCGACTCCAGACCTGGGTAATGCACCTGGGCCACGGCCGGATGCTGGGCCAGACGCTCGGCGATCAGTTGGGCGCTCTGGCAATGGCGGTCCATGCGCAGCGGCAGGGTCTTCAAGCCACGCAGGACCAGATAGGCATCCATGGGCGACAGACAGGCACCGGTCAGTTCCTTCAGACCCTGCATGCGAATCTGCTGCATCAGCTCGGCCCGACCCAGCAGCGCGCCGGCAATCACGTCGCCATGACCGTTGATGTATTTGGTCAGCGAATGGATGACGACGTCGGCGCCCAACGCCAATGGTTGCTGCAGATAGGGCGAGCAGTAGGTGCTGTCGACCGCAACCAGCGCCGGGCAGTGTGCGCGGACCTGCGCGGAGACGGCCGCAATGTCCACTAGACGCATGTTGGGGTTGGCCGGCGTCTCGAAGAGGACCAGACGCGTCCGCTCGCTGAGATGTTCCGACAGCGCTTCCGGTCGGGTGAAGTCGGCCGAGCGCGTCACGATGCCGAACTGCGGCAGCAGATGGTTCACAAGCGAGTGAGTGCAGCCGTAGAGCGTGAGGTCGACCAGCAGCTCGTCGCCCGGTCGCAGCAGGGTCCAGATCAGCGAGGTCATGGCGCCCATGCCGGAGCCGAAGGCCAGGCCGGCCTCCGCGCCCTCCAGCTCGGCCAGACGCTCTTCCAGGGTCTGCACCGTCGGGTTGGTAACCCGGGTGTAGATCATGCCCGGCTCGATCCCGGCGAAGCGCGCGGCGCCCTGGGCGGCGGACTCGAAGGCGAAGGTCGAAGACCAGAACACCGGTGGATTCAGTGCGCCCTGATTGGCCAGCGCATCGTAGGCGGCATGAATGGCGCGGGTGGAGAAGTCCCTGTCGGTCTGACTCGGAAAGTCCTTGGGGTCGATGGCATGGGTCATGGCGTTACCCGGTCCGGATTGGATGAAAGGGATAGAATGCCGCAAAGGTCGGGAAATCTCTTGACCGATCTCGCTCAAGGCGGTCAAGGACGGCCGTCCGACCCCCAATTGACTGACGATCGATTCCGGCGCCGGCTTTGATCACCGTTTCGATCCACCTTCGCCGCTATCGATCGCACCCATCAAGCGACCCAAACCACGCATCATGCGCAGATTGCAAGCCTCATCGGAGCGCGGCTCTGAGTCGCGTTAGGTCAAGACGAAGGTCCGCGTCTCAAGCCCGCGCCGGCTCGGCCACACCCCTCGGCTCTCGGTTCAAGCGCAGATCCGGCAGGAAGACCGCAATGAGTCCGATCAGGGGCAGGAAGGCGCAGATGCGGTAGACGGTCTCGATGCCCCAGTGGTCGGCGACTAGGCCCAGAACACTGGCCCCAACGCCGGCCAGGCCGAAGGCAAGCCCGAAGAAGAGCCCCGAGATGGCACCGATGCGGCCAGGAATGAGTTCCTGTGCGTAGACCACCATCGCCGGAAAGGCCGAGGCGAGCATGAAGCCGATGATCATCACCAGGACCGCCGAGGTTCCCAGTCCCACATAGGGCAGCATCAGGGTGAAGGGCGCAACGCCGAGGATGGATGCCCAGATGACCTGACGTCGGCCGATGCGATCTCCGATGGGTCCGCCCAACAGGGTGCCTGCGGCAATGGCGAAGAGATAGAGGAAGAGATGGAATTGGGCATCGCGCACGCCGATACCGTAATGCTCCATCAAATAAAAGATGAGGAAGCTGCTCAGACTGGCCGAGTAGAAGAACTTGGAGAACATGAGCGCCAGCAGCACCCCGAGCGTGGTCCGTACCTTGCCCTTGGGCAGAGGGTTATGGGTCGACTTGGGCGCCGGTCGCGGCTGGCGTTGCTGATGGCGATACCAGAGACCAACGCCGATCAGCACCAGCATGGCAACCAGCGCGAGCAGTGACATGAAGGCGAGGCTGCCTTGGCCGTGCGGCAGGACGACCAAGGCCGCGAGCAAGGGTCCGATCGCCGCGCCGGCGTTGCCGCCGACCTGAAAGATGGACTGGGCCAACCCATAGCGTCCGCCCGAGGCCATGCGGGCCACCCGCGATGCCTCGGGATGGAAGACGGCCGATCCGGTGCCGACCATGGCGGCGGCCATCAGCACCAAGGGAAAACTGTCGGCGATGGACAGCGCCAGCAGACCGGTGAAGGTGCAGCCCATGCCGGCGGCGAGCGAGAAGGGCTGAGGACGGCGGTCGGTGTAGAGCCCGACCAGCGGCTGCAGCAGCGATGAGGTGAACTGAAAGGCGAGCGTGATGAGACCGATCTGAGCAAAGCTCAGATGCAGCCCGGATTTGAAGAGCGGGTAGATGGCGACCATCAGCGACTGCATGGTGTCGTTGAGCAAATGCGAAAAACTGATGGCGCCCAGCACCCGAAAACGGGGCTGGAGAGTCATGTGTGTGGTCATGGACGTCGAGCGGTACGGAGGTGGTTGAACAGGCTGGCCCGGAAACAGATTCCATCGCGCCCGCAGCGGATGCATGGGTGTACATCATCGAAGAGCGTACATCCTCGCACACTCGGACCAGGTGCCCAAGGATCGAGCGACGACCTCCGAGGAACGGTATGAGGACAAGAATCGCCGCACATCGCCGACCGATTCAACTGAGGCAAACCCAGACCTGTACAATGGCCCATCTTGATCTCTCGAACAATGGAGTCCGCATGGCGAAATATCAGATCTACGGGATCGGCAACGCGCTGGTCGACATGGAATACGAGGTGGCGCATGAGGATCTTGGCATCCTCGGCATCGACAAGGGTGTGATGACCCTGGTCGACGAGCAACAGCAGACCGGCATCATGCATCATCTGAAAGACCGGCAGCATCAGCGCGGATCCGGCGGATCGGCGGCCAACTCCATCATTGCCTTCAGCCAGTTCGGCGGCACGAGCTACTACTCCTGCAAGGTCGCCGACGACGAACTGGGCTACTTCTATATGAAGGACCTGGTCGATGGTGGCGTCGACACCAACCAGCATACCGAAAAGGATCAGGGCCACACCGGACGCTGTGTCGTACTCGTCACCCCGGACAGCGACCGCACCATGTGCACCTACCTCGGCGTCAGCGGCAATCTGTCCACCAACGAGCTGGTCGAAGAGGCGCTGACCGACTCGGACTGGTTCTACACCGAGGGCTATCTGGTCACCTCGGACACGGCGCGCCACGCCTCGATCGAGGCCAAGCGCATCGCCGAGGCGGCTGGCGTCAAGACGTCCATCTCGCTCTCCGACCCCAACATGGTCAAGTTCTTCAAGCCGGGACTGATGGAGATGATCGGCTCAGGGGTGGACCTGCTCTTCGCCAACGAATTCGAAGCCATGGGCATGGCCGGCTCGGAAGACCTGAACCAGACGCTGAGCTATCTCAAGTCCATCGCCAAGAGCTTCGCCATCACCCGAGGCCCACAGGGTGCCCTGGTCTGGGACGGCAGCGCGCTGATCGAGATCGATCCGGTCAAGGTCGAAGCCGTCGATACGGTCGGCGCGGGCGACATGTTCGCGGGCGCCTTCCTCTACGGACTGAGTCAGGGCTGGAGCCACCAGCGCGCCGGCGATCTGGCCTCGGCCGCCTCGGCCAAGCTGGTGACCTCGCTCGGCCCGCGCATCTCGACCGACGAGACCCAGGCCATCCTCAAATCCTTCGGCTGACCGACGCCCCGACCCAAGGGCTGAGCTGGATGTCCCGAAGTGCGAACCATTCGACATCCCCGCTCCGCCCGTGACGTTAGCATGTAGCCCAAAGGATCGGAATTGGTAGATAACGGTCGGCGGGCATCGCCCTCCACATCCCATGGAGGGTGTCCTATCGGTGTGCGTCGAATGAAGGATACGTGATGATCTCGAGCTTCAATGCCCCTTCCCTACCCTCGCCGCTGGCGGTTCGGGAATGCACGCGTCCGCGTTTCGACGGCAATCTGGACAAGCTCAACGAATGGCTATCCGGGCTGCGCGGCGCCGGGGTACGACAGGCTGGACCGGCGTTGATGATGGCGCTGGAGAACCTACGCAAGTCGGACCTGACCGCCAATCGGCGGATCTCGGTGCTCTCGGCGCTCAAGGTGCCCATCCTCAAGACCTGCGCCGGGCTGCCAAAGCCCTATCAGGAGGATGAAGGCAACGGAGACAAGCCGCTGCACGGCATCACGCTCGAACAGCGCCTCTACCGACTCATGTGTCTCAACCTCGACCAGACGCTGCACCAGCTCGACCAGCAATACGGATCGCTCACCGCCCGCCAGGTTCGCAAGCGCGACTGGATGATCCGCAATCTCTTCCGTTTCGCCTCGCGCCAGATCCGTTATGGCGCACTCTGGAATATCCCGGTCCCCGCCGGAACCTGGCGCGATCTGCACGAGCTGCACCATTACCTCTCCACGCGACGCGCCCGCTCGCCCTGGGATGAAGACAAGACCTCCGGGACGGGGTTCGACCATGAACTGGAATACAAGCGCCTCTTGCTGTTCGGCCTGGCGGCACAGCTCAAGGAGTCGGCACTGAGAAGCGAGTACTTCATCGACGGACTGGAAGGCTGGGCCGTCCAGACCCAGCTGACGGATCCCCTGCGGATGCTCGGGCGCATCCGGCTGTTCCTGGTGGAGGTATCGGAGGACAGACCGCCTCGCCAACAGGAGGGCGCGCTCGAATCCAGCTTCCACGGCTGGGTTCTGCAACCGCCCTACCCCTTCATCCATGAGCTGGAGGACGCAGGATATGGAATCGGCACTTTCGGCTTTCAGCCGCTCGATCTCGCCTTTTTGGCCTGATCACTACCCATTCGCCATTATATGAAGCTGCTTGCGATCGATACCTCCAGCGAAACCTGCTCCGCCGCCCTGCTCATCGACACCTGCATCGAGCAACGACTGGAGCACGCACCACGGCGCCACGGCGAACTCATCCTGCCGATGATGCAGGATCTACTCGAACAGGCGGGACTCGCCATCACCGATCTGGACGCCATGGCCTTCGGGTGCGGGCCCGGCTCCTTCACCGGCGTACGCATCGCCACCTCCGTCATCCAGGGCGCTGCCTTCGGCGCCGAGGTTCCCGTGGTTCCGGTTTCGACGCTCGCTGCGATGGCCCAGGGCCACTACCGGCGCACGGGCGAGAAGCGCCTGCTCGTCGCGCTCGACGCCCGCATGGACGAGGTCTACTGGGGGTGCTTCGAGATCGACCCGCACGGACTGGCGGAGCCCTGCTGCGACGAGCGCGTTTGCCCCCCAGAGACCGTCTCGGCTCCGCCGGGCGCAGGCTGGTTCGGCGTCGGTCCCGGCTGGTCTGCCTATCGCGCGGCACTGATCGAGCGCCTGGGAGAGAGCGTCACCGAAACGGACCCAGAGGCCATCTGCGAGGCCCGCGACATCGCCACGCTCGCCGCAGCCGCCTACGCTGCAGGCCAGCAGATTCCAGCCGATCAGGCCATGCCGGTCTATTTGCGAGACCGGGTCACCCGCACCGCCTGATCGAAGGGCGACTCCGCGTCAAGACCGCCCGAGACGACGCCAACGGAGGGCGTCGGTAGGCGACCGACCGCACCTCCTAGCCAGCGAGACCATCTCGGTCCGCCAAACTCAGCCCAATGCCTCGCCACGCCCCGCTGTGGCATCATCCTTGTGCCGACAATGGCGGCGCAGACAACTGACGACATAGTGCAGCAGGGTTCCCCCCACCACCAGGAAGACAGCCACGGCGATTGCCACCCGTGCCAGCGGATCCAGCGGCGACAGTCCGAGCACCAGCCAGGTCAGAAAACCGATCACGCTGGTGATCACAAAAATCATGGCGAACGGCCACGGCGAGTGACTGCATTTGGGACAGAGATTCATCATGAGAGCGTCTCGAGTCGCCCGTGGGCGCCTGGCAGAGCCATCGCGACCGGGGCGACAGCGAGAGTGAAGGACGGAATCGGGATCCGGGCAACGCGCCCGCAAGATGTAGTCAACTGTGCGCGTGCCTCGCGGATAGTGCATTGAAATCAGTCAATATACCGAGAGCCATGCCCAATCCTCGCCCAATGCACACCGCTCTGGACACACCCACTCAGACCGCGCGCGCCAGAATTCTGGACTGTCTCGCCGCGGCCATTGCGGCGGTCGACGGGCGCGAGGCCACCCGGCGCGCCCTGGCACGACACCCCATCGAAGGTCCGATCTGGCTGTGTGCGATCGGCAAGGCCGCCGCGTCCATGGCGCTTGGCGCGACGGAGATCTGTGGAGATGCCTGTCTCGGCGGACTGGTCGTCACCAAGCCAGGTCATGCCGATCCGACCGCACTCGCCGCGCGGGGAATCGCATGCCTCTTCGGCGGACATCCGCTCCCCGACCGAGCCAGCCTGGATGCGGGCGCGCGACTGATCGCGGCACTCGACGACATTCCGAGCCAGGTAACGCCGCTCTTTCTCATCTCGGGGGGCGCATCCAGCCTGGTCGAGGCCCCAATCCAGGACATCGATCTGCCCGAGCTGCGCCGGATCAATGCCTGGCTGCTCGCCAGCGGACTGCCGATCGGACAGATCAACCGGGTGCGCAAATGCATCTCGCGGATCAAGGGCGGGGGGCTGCTCTCAAGAATCGGCGATCGACCGTTACGGGCACTCGCCATCTCGGACGTGCCGGACAACGACCCGGGTGTCATCGGCTCCGGACTCCTGTCTCCCGAACCCGATCTTGAATCGCATGTCCTGGAGCTTCCCTTGCCCGGCTGGCTAAACGACCAGGTGCATCGGGGGCTCGCCGAACGCGGTCAATCGCCCGCCCCTGGACCAGAGATCGAACTGATCGCCGATATCGCTACCGCCATGCAAGCGGCCGCAGAGCGTGCGTCACAGCTCGGCCTCTCTGTCCGGCTCCATCCACCACCGATCCAAGGCGATGCGGCCGAACAGGGCCGCACCTTCGCCCGTATCCTGATCGACTCCGAGCCGGGACTGCACATCTGGGGCGGAGAAACGACCGTCGCCCTTCCCGACGCCCCTGGACGCGGCGGACGCAACCAGCATCTAGCCCTGGCTGCGGCAATCGCGCTCGCCGGCCATCCCGACTGTCTGCTGCTCAGCGCCGGAACCGATGGCACCGACGGACCGACCGAGGACGCGGGCGCGCTGGTCGACGGCTGGACGCTGGAACGCGCAGCGCTGGAGGGGTTCGATGCCGAATCGGCCCTAATCGCGGCGAATTCGGGCCAACTGCTGGAGGCCAGCGGCGACCTCATCCGTACCGGACCAACCGACACCAACGTAATGGATCTAATCCTGGGACTGAAGCTGTGACGGAACAATCGACGACCAACCTATTCGACAGCGTGGCGCGCTGCCTGGCCGAGCCGGATCCGGAGCGCAAGGTCGCCGCGACCCTGCAGACCGCTGAGGATTGGGAAGCGGGACGCCTGAATGCCGATGCCGCTCTGGCCGGACCCATCCGCGACCAACCGGGCCGTCCGGAAAGACTCGAATTGGTCGCACCGCGCCAATTGGTGGCGCGCAAGCTCACCAGCCGCGACGGCCGGGCGGCCATGATCCATGCCGTGGCCCATATCGAATTCAACGCCATCAACCTGGCCCTGGACGCGGTGCAGCGCTTCCGCGACATGCCGCTGGAGTTTCACACCGATTGGCTGCGGATCGCCGCCGAAGAGGCGCGGCATTTCATGCTCATGCGCGAGCGCCTGAACGATCTGGGCCGCGACTACGGCGACTTCCCCGCGCACGACGGGCTCTGGGAGATGGCACGACGCACCGCCGCAGACCCGCTGGTCCGCATGGCGCTGGTTCCGCGTGTGCTGGAGGCCCGAGGGTTGGACGTGACGCCAGGCATGATTGCGCGCTTCGAGGGCGTCGACGACACCGAAACAGGAGGCAGACTCGGCGTCATCCTCGCCGAAGAGGTCGGGCATGTCGCCGCCGGATCGCACTGGTTCAAAACGCTCTGTATCGAGCGCGGACGCGATCCCGCGCACCATTACTTCGAACTGCTCGACGACTACATGACCGGCGAGATCCGAGGCCCCCTGAACCGCGAGGAGCGGCTCAGAGCCGGCTTCGACGACTCGGAACTCGACCGTCTCGAAGCGCTCTGTCGGCGATCATGAGCTCTCGCGGATTCAGGGTGTCCAGCCGAGCCACATGCACCCCGTAGCCCGGATGCAGCGCAGCGGATCCGGGAAGCCTTCCGGCCCGCGGCCTCTCGACCGACGATCGCTCAGAGATAGCCGAGCTGATCCACGCCGAAATGGGTCGGCGTCAAACCGAGACGGGCAAAGCTGTCGTTCTCCGAGCAGACATTGCCCTCAAGCAGCATCTGCAGCTGATCGCGCGAGATGGGGAACCAGGCATAGCGATCGAGCAGACTGGCGGCAGCCTGGATGGCCATGGCTGGCGCCGGCACCATCACCTTGGTCTTGCCCGAAGCGGCGGCGATGATGCCGAGAATCGCCTTCCAACTCAGACGCTGCGGGCCGCACAGGCTGTAGGTCTGAGACTCGGTGCGCGGTTCGCTCAAGGCCAGCACGAAAGCCTTGGCGACGTCGGTTACCGACACCGGCGCCAGCTCGAACTCGCCCGCCTTGAGCGGTAACAGCCCCGCGTAGAACAGCGGTGCCGGCAACGGGCTGTCGATGATGTCCTTCTTGAGCTGGGAGCAGAACTCCATGCGCCCCTGGGGATCGCCGAAGATCACGGAGGGACGAAAGATGGTCCAGCGCAGACCCGAGCCCTTTAAGGCCGCCTCGGCCTGATATTTGGTGCGCTGATAGGGCGTACCGTCGGCGCGGATGCCGTTGGCGGTCATCAAGAGGAAGCGCTCGACCCCCACGGCCTTCGCGGCCGCGATGGTATTCACCACCCCCTGATACTGCAGCGCCTCGAAGGTGATGCCGCGCGAGGGGAACTCGCGCAGGATCCCGATGAGATAGATCACTGCATCGGCGCCGGTGAGGCATTTTTCCAGCGTCGAGGCATCCTCGACATCACCCTGAATGATCTCGCAGGCCGAGGGATTCTCGACCTTGGTCTCGCTTCCGGGACGCACCAGCAGCCTTGGGATGTGACCCTCGGCCAGCAATTGGCGCGTGACGTGAAAACCGACGAATCCGGTGCCGCCAATGACTGCAACCTTCATGGAACACTCCTCATCGATGAATGAATTTGAATCGAAAGATCGGATGAACCACTAGATTGGTGCCGACCGACCCTGGTCAAGGCAAAACCTGAACATCGTCCAGAAAGACGAGACGTCCCAACCTCGATCAGTGACCGGCCTGTGCCAGTTGCGTCACCTTGGGAGGCACGGAGGACAGGGCAACAGAGTGCTGACGACGCAAACGACGCATGCTACGTCGCGCCGATACGAACACCTCTTCGATCGCCTCGGCGGCATTCTTGCGTGCGTCGCGGACCAGCACCTGACGCCCGGAACAGAGCTTTGCACTCAATTCACAGCGGACCCGATGTCCGTGTAGTGGATCGAATTCTTCCTTGATCGTGACGTGAGCGTCGACCCGTTCGTCTGGAAATCGATCGGCGAACTTCTTAGCCTCGGACTCGATCTGCCGACGAATGTCGGCATCCAACGCGAGCGTGTCGCCGCCTATCTTGATGGGCATACTTGACGTTCTCCAAAGACTCGGCAGATCCTTGCGCTTTAGGGCGCCTCTCGAAAGCCGAGTGGAACAGATATGAGGGCAAACGCCTCTTATTGTGAGTGATTCCGTCGCTGGGGTGTCTCTAGGGCGGGGGGGACGCGATACGAGACTTGCGGCGGTGATCGAATCATGGCGATCGAACGGCCGAAAAGCAAGACCAGAAGCGCTATTTACACCGATTCATCGCCATTTCACCCCCTCCAGATCAAGATTTGACGCCTCTTTCGAGCAACGAGCAGGACCACTTGACCAATTCTTCACGTCGCCTGACGACGTCTGCGTCCCTCGCGATCATCCAAACGCCCCTGGCAGAAGGCCAGGGCGCGACCTTCACTGACTCAGACACCCAGTCTCACTCGAACAGGTCGCGATAGGCCTTGGCGAAAGCCTTGTAGGCCTCCCAACCGTCCTTGTCCATCACCTGATCGATGACCCAGCGGTTCTCCTGCCCGCCGCCCATCAGCGTCTGGATCTCGAATCCCAGGTGCCGAAGCATGGCGTAGCTGGGACCCTCATCATCAAAGCTGAAATCGGCATACTCACCCGAACGTACGTTGAGCAAGGCGATGAAAGGCGAACCATAGTCGCCTGGACCGAGCAGATCCTGACTGTTGTCCTGAACGTGGGCAAAAACCTTCTTGGCGAACTCGGTGACCAGGATCCGCCGCCCCTCGTCGTCGATCATGCCGTGCGAAAGCCGATCGGCGACCTGGATGAGAAAGGCCAGATATTCCTGGATGACGGCGAGCCGCTGAGCGTCGTCCCGATAGACGAAGCGCTCGCAATGCAGATTGATCGCCTTGTCGAGCGCGACGCGCCAGGCGATGTAGGCCAGCGCGCTGGCGACCTCGGGAAGCGAGCGCTCGCGCGCCTCATCCTGCCAATGACTCTTGATACGAATGGCCACACAATCCTCCTGCGTCGTTGATGGACGGACGCCGAGCGCATCGGACCCGCCGCCGAATGCTCAGTATTTTACTCGGAAATCCGCCAGCGACGTAGATCCCGGAAAGCCCATCACCGCCTCGCCCCCAGGTCGGCGAGACCGGCAAACGGGGTGTCAGCCGCGCAGAACGGCCCGATTGCGGCCTTCGTCCTTGGCGCGATAGAGCATCCTGTCGGCCTCATTGAGCACGGCATCGAGCGAAACGTCTCCTTCCGCGACGCTGAGGCCGATGCTGATGGTGCACCTCAAGCCGCTGCCCTCGACCTGGGCCAGATCGATCGAGGCGACACACTCGCGAAGCCGATCCGCATAGACCATCGCCTCCTCGGCATCCCGCACGCGAACCAGCAGGGCGAACTCCTCGCCGCCGAGCCGACCGAAGAGCGCCCCTTGCGGCAAGGTCGTCTCGATGGTCGAAGCGATCTGCCTCAGGACGGCATCGCCCACCTGATGACCATAGGCATCGTTGATGCGCTTGAAATGATCGACGTCGATCATCATGGCGACCAGCTCGCCACGGAACTCGGCCAGCATGACCGAGCCCAGCTCGAAAAATCGGCGACGGTTGAAGACACCGGTCAGTGAGTCGCGTGTCGCCAGAAATTCGAGACGCTCGATCAGATCCAACTGACGCAGCTGGACCCGAACCCGCGCCGCCAGCTCCCGCGTCCTGAAGGGCTTGGACACATAGTCGATCCCACCGACCTCATAGGCACGCTCGATACTTTCCTCATCCGTCCTGGCCGTCAGAAAGATCACCGGGATCCCGGCCGTGCGCGGATCCTCCTTGAGCCTGGAGCACACCTGGAAACCGTCCAGCCGGGGCATCATGACATCGAGCAAAATGAGATCGAACGGCGTCTCACGCAATCGGTTCAGCGCCTCCTCTCCGGATTTGGCGAATCCGATGACCACCCCCGTGTCGTTCAGCGCATTGGCAGCAACCTTAATGTTCCGCGCATCGTCGTCAACGATGAGGATGCGTCTCTGTTCAGGCATCGGCAATCTCTCCCCAGCTCTCGATCATGCGGATGAATCCGCTCAGCACCTGCTCAAGATCATCGGTGTCGAAGCCCGCGACGGCCTGCTCCACCTCGTCCGCCAGCACCAGGAGCGCATCGACTCCATGACCTAGGGCCTGTCATCAATTAAGCAGGACGCATGCTGAGGCTAAGTGCACACCGGCGAGAAAGTTGCGAGACAACTTGTCATATCGGGTGGCAATCGCTCTGAACTGCTTGATCTTCGAGAAAAAGTTTTCAATCAGATGGCGCGCTTTATACAATTCCTTGTCGTAAGCGCGTTGGACCAGGCGGTTGCGCTTCGGTGGAATCACCGCTATCGCCCCGCACGCTTCCAACACATCAAGC
>NZ_AFWT01000008.1 GCF_000224065.1 Thiorhodococcus drewsii AZ1 | reverse complement strand
GGATCGGGCTGCAACGCGCGGCTGATTTCGTGCTCGCTCTTGAGGCTCAGCGTTCCGCAGGGGCGAGTTATGGGTAAAGCTATGGGTTTGAGATGGAGGGGCTGGCAATCACTTCGTGACAGTCTGTGTCGATCCGGGCCTTTGTCACACAACGTCACAATACCCGCCCTCTCTCGGCAAACCCCGGACACATGGGGGCAGTGAAATGACACCCATGGAACGCGGCGACCAACGCTCATGCATCCCGAGCCGCTACGTATCCAGCCGATTTCACACCCTAACCGCGAGAGACTTTACCCATGTTCACTCTGAACACCCGTCAATGGTCCACACCCGCCGTCATTTCCGCCGGTGCCTTCATGTCCGTCTCGGGCGTGCTCATGTTCTTCGGCATGCGCGATCCAGTCACGCTGGCCCACGAATGGATCGGTCTGGCCTTCGTCGCCTTCGTCGTCTTCCACATCGCCACGCACTGGCGCGGCTTTACCGGCTATTTCTCGCGACGTGCGGCGCTTGGAATCATCGCAGCGGTGGCGCTGGTGACGGCTGCGCTCATCGGTCTATCGGCCAGCCAAGAGGGCGGCGGTGTGAAACATCGGATATTCCAGAGCTTGGAGCAGGCCCCATTGACCGAGATTGCCCCGCTGTTGGACCAGAGCGCCGACAGTCTGGTCGCGAAGCTAGAGTCCGGCGGTTTCAAGGTCGTCAGCACGGCCCAATCGATCAAGGAAATCGCCTCGCGCAACGGTACCCGCCCCCCGGAATTGATGCGCCGCTTGTTCGAGTAAGTCGCTCCTCAGAACACAGGCTCACCGCAGGACGCGGTGAGCCTGCTAACTGCGTCCTACGACCGGGAAATGCGTTCACGGACCGCGTCCAGACCCAACAGATATAACAAAAAGAAATATTAATCTAACTTTAAATTCCTTTTTAGACCAATTTTAGCTCGCTAGGATCGTCCCACCCTAAATTCCCTTGCGAGCTTTACATGTATTTACAGGATGCCGACGAATCGCTTCGTCCGTTCGAGCGAATCGCGACCTTCCGCGATCAGACCCGCGACTATCTGAACGGCACGCTCGACGAAGACACCTTCCGCGCCCTGCGTCTGCGGCACGGACTCTACCAACTGCGCGACTCGACCATGCTGCGCCTGAGCGCGCCCGAGGGGCGGTTCTCCAGCCGACAACTACGCGCCCTGGCGCGGATCGTCCGCGATTACGACTTGGCGGCTAGCGCGCATCTCACCACGCGTCAAAACGTCCAGCTCAGCG
Organism: Thiorhodococcus drewsii AZ1; assembly: GCF_000224065.1. GTDB lineage: Bacteria > Pseudomonadota > Gammaproteobacteria > Chromatiales > Chromatiaceae > Imhoffiella > Imhoffiella drewsii. Next base: position 180,363 of record NZ_AFWT01000008.1, on the reverse strand, counting down.
GGCCGGAGATCGGGGACGTCCCGGAGATCCTCGCCGCACTGGCCGAGGTCGGGATCTCCAGCTTCATGACCTCGGGAAACCTCGTCCGCAGTATCGAGACGGATCCGCTGGCCGGCGTGGCGGCCGACGAGACGGAAGACCCACGTCCCTGGCGCGCCCTCATCGATCAGTGGCGTCTGAACCACCCGGCGGCCGCCGAGCTTCCGCGCAAATTCAAGATCGCCGTCAGCGGCGCCAGCGAGGACCGCACGACACTGGCGGCCCATGATCTGGGTCTGGATCTGGTCCGCGACGCGAATGGAGAGCTGGGCTTTCGGGTGTTGGTCGGAGGCGGGCTGGGTCGGGGTCCAAGACTCGCCGAGGAACTGACCGAATTCGTCCACTGGTCCCATCTGCTGACCTATTGCGAGGCGATTCTGCGGGCCTATGCGCGCGATGGATCGCGGTCGGATCCCTACAAGTCGCGACTCAAAAATCTGATCCAACGGGTTGGTCTGGTCGAATTCCGCGCGCTGGTCGAGACCCAATGGTCCAGCCTGCGGGATGGTCCGGCGACCCTCACGCAACGCCAGGTCGAGCGCGCGGCACGCCCGTTCGTCGACGGCGGGCCGAGCGAGCCTCAGGAGCAGGACGCAATCGATCCAACGGACGTGCCCAGCGGTCCGCCCGCCTATCTGCACTGGTTGCGCTGCAACGTGCGTGATCACAAGCATCCCGGATACGCCATCGTCACCCTCTCGACCAAGCGACCCGGAACGCCCTCGGGCAACCTGACCCCGACCCAATTGGAGCACATCGCCGATTGGGCCGAGACGGTGAGCCGCGACGAGGTGCGTCTCACCCGCACCCAGAATCTAGTGCTGCCGCATGTCCGCAAGGAACGGCTGCTCGCCCTCTGGGAAGCGGCACGCGCCCAGGATCTCGGTCAAGCCAACGTGGGACTGCTCACGGATCTGGTCGCCTGCCCCGGCGCGCGCGAATGCGATCTGGCAAACGGCGATCCCGTGGGTCTGGCCGAGGCCATCGGTGCCCGTTTCGCCGATCCCGAGGAGCTGCGCGATCTCGGCCCCATCGACCTGAGGATCTCGGGCTGCGTCAACGCCTGCGCCCACCACAATCTCGGCCAGATCGGGATCCGTGGTGTGCTCAAGCAGGGTGAATCACGCTACCAAATCCTCATCGGTGGTCGCTCGGGGCGCGAGGCGCGACTGGCCGAAAGCATCGGCCCCTCATTCGCGGCCGAGGAGATTCCAGAGGCGATCGCGACGCTTCTCACCACCTACCGTCGGCACAGATATTCCGAGGAACGCTTCGCGGAGACGCTCCAGCGCCTCGGTACCGAGCCGTTCCGCCGCGCCTTGGGCCAACAGAACGCACCGGAGGTGGATCATGTATGAGCGTCTCCGGCATCCCGTCTCGGCCGAGGTAGTGCGAGCGCGCAAACAGGCGCTCACCGATCGGTTGTCCAACGCCTGCCGCGAGCTGAGTCCCATTGTCTTCGCCACCAGCCTGGGCGCCGAGGACATGGTACTGACCGAGGTCATCCTGCGCGGACGCTTTCCGATCCGCATCTTCACCCTCGACACCGGCCGGCTTCCAGCCGAAACCCTGGCGCTCCTCGGTCGGATCGAGCAGCACTACGGCACCCGAATCGAACGCTATGCGCCTCGCCCCGAGGCGGTCGAGGACTATGTCCGCCGCTTCGGTATCGACGGCTTCTACGACTCGGTCGAGGCGCGTCGCGCCTGCTGTCGGGTGCGCAAGATCGGTCCGCTCAAGGAGGCACTGACGGGCCAGGCAGCCTGGATCACTGGACTGCGCGCGGCCCAGTCCGTCACCCGCGCCCAGCTTTCGCCGCGCGAATGGGACGCCGAGCACGGACTGGAGAAGCTCAACCCCCTCGCCGACTGGAGCGAACGCGAGGTCTGGTCGTTCATCAAGCACTACCAGGTGCCCTACAACCAGCTCCACGACCAGGGCTATCCAAGCCTCGGCTGCGCCCCCTGCACCCGCGCCATCACGGTCGGCGAGGACATCCGGGCCGGACGCTGGTGGTGGGAGAGCCCCGAAACCAAGGAATGCGGACTACACCGCAAGACAGCCGTTACCGCCTAGGAGCACGCATTTCACGATGAACCGCCTCAACACCCGTACCCTCACCCACCTCGACTGGCTGGAGGCCGATGCCATCCACATCCTGCGCGAGGTGGTCGGACAATGCGCCAACCCCGCCCTGCTCTTCTCCGGTGGTAAGGACTCTGTCTGCCTGCTGCGTCTGGCCGAGAAGGCATTCCGGCCCGGACCGCTGCCCTTTCCGCTACTGCACATCGACACCGGGCACAACTATCCGGAGGTCATCGACTTCCGCGACCGGCGCGCGGCCGAACTGGACGCCCGACTGGTTGTACGCTCGGTCGAGGACTCGATGGCGCGCGGCTCGGTAGTGCTCAAACATCCAAGCGAATCGCGCAACAAGCACCAATCGGTGACCCTGCTGGAAGCGATCGAGGAATTCGGCTTCGACGCCTGCATCGGCGGCGCCCGGCGCGACGAGGAAAAGTCCCGCGCCAAGGAACGCATCATGAGCTTCCGCGATGCCTTTGGTGGATGGGACCCCAAGAACCAGCGCCCCGAACTCTGGAGCCTCTACAACGCCCGTGTGCACCAAGGCGAGAACATTCGCGCCTTTCCGATCAGCGACTGGACCGAGTTGGACGTCTGGCAATACATCCAGCGCGAGGGACTGGCGCTACCGCCCATCTATTTCGCACACCCTCGCCCCGTGGTGCGGACCAAGGGTCTGCTGCGTCCGGTGACCCCGCTCACGCCCGCCTTGGCGGACGATCAAGTGGAAGAGATCCGGGTGCGTTTTCGCACCGTCGGCGACATTACCTGCACCGCGCCGGTGGAGTCCGAGGCCGACAGCATCGACGCTATCCTGGCCGAAACCGCCGTGACCACCCTCAGCGAACGCGGCGCCACGCGCATGGACGATCAGACCAGCGAGTCCTCGATGGAGGAACGCAAGCGAGCCGGATATTTCTGAGCCGCACATCCGTCTTCAGCTCCCAGCACCCCAGCCATATCGAGTCACGCCCATGTCTTCCCCACACGCATTCCCTCAGATAGACCATGGCCTGCTGCGCTTTCTCACCTGCGGCAGCGTCGACGACGGCAAGAGCACCCTGATCGGGCGCCTGCTTTACGACACCAAGGCGATCCTCGCCGACACCCTGAGCGCGATCGAGACCAGTTCGCAGCGACGGGGCCTGAGCGAGATGGATCTGTCCCTACTCACCGACGGTCTGCAGGCCGAGCGCGAACAGGGCATCACCATCGATGTCGCCTACCGCTATTTCTCGACCGGGACGCGTAAATACATCATCGCCGACGCGCCGGGGCACGAGCAGTACACCCGCAACATGGTCACCGCCGCCTCGACCGCGAATCTGGCCATCATCCTGGTCGATGCGCGCAAAGGCATGCTGACTCAGACGCGTCGGCATTCCTATCTGGCCCATCTGGTCGGCATCCCGCATCTGGTCGTCGCCGTGAACAAGATGGATCTGGTCGACCACGACCAGGGGGTGTTCGAGCGTATTCGCGACGACTATCTCTACTTCGCCGCCCGGCTCGGCATCGGCGAGGTCCGTTTCATCCCCATCTCGGCGCTGCACGGCGACAACATCGTGGCGCGCGGCGCGCGGCTCGACTGGTATCGGGGTCCGACCCTGCTGGAGATGTTGGAGACCGCGCCAGCGGCGCACACCGAGGTCGCGGAGAATTTCCGCTTTCCGGTGCAATACGTCTGCCGCCCGCGCGACTCGGCCAATCCGGGGCTGCACGACTATCGCGGTTTCATGGGACGCCTGGAGTCCGGCGAGATCGCCGTCGGCGATGCGGTTCAGGCGTTGCCGTCCGGGCGCATCAGCCGAGTAAAGGAGATCCAGATCGGCGGGCTCGGCATTCCGAGCGCGATCCATGAGCAGTCGGTGGCCCTGTTGCTGGAGGATGAAATCGACATCTCGCGCGGCGATCTGCTGGTCAAGCCGGACGAGGCCCCCGAGGCGGTCAAGACGATCGATGCCTGCGTCTGCTGGTTGTCCGAGACGCCCCTGTCAACAGCACGCACCTATCTGCTTCGCCACACCACGCGCAAGGTCAAGGCCAAGGTAGGGCGGATCCACCACCGGCTCGACGTCAACAGACTGGAGCGCGAACCGGCCGAGCAACTCCAGATGAACGACATCGCCCATCTGAGCCTCAAGCTCGCCCAACCGATCTTCCCAGACGCCTATGCCGACAACCGCGCGACCGGCGCATTTATCCTCATCGACGAGAGCACCAACGACACGGTTGGCGCCGGAATGATCGCAACAGTGGAAAGCGTTTGAGGTGATCTGAGGTGAGGTGATCTGGGGTGAGGAACGCCCCCGATCTAGAGATCGGCCAGCGCCTCGCACGCATCCACATGGACGAGCCCCTGAGCCTCGGCAACCTCGGGTCGGCAGACGCGACCGCGCGCGACGTTGAGGCCATTGAGCAGATGCGGATCATCGAGCAGGGCCTGACGAATGCCCTTGTCCGCCAGGGCGATCACGAACGACAAGGTCGCGTTGTTCAACGCCAGGGTCGAGGTACGGGCGACCGCCCCCGGCATGTTGGCTACGCAGTAGTGCACGACGCCATCGACCTCGAAGGTCGGATCCTGGTGTGTGGTCGGACGCGAGGTCTCGAAGCAGCCGCCCTGATCGATCGAGATGTCCACCAGAACCGAGCCTTTGCGCATGCGCGAGACCTGCTCGCGCGTGACCAGCTTGGGCGCGGTCGCCCCCGGAATCAGCACGGCCCCCACCACCAGATCGGCCTCCAGCACCGCCTTCTCCAGATGGTGCGCGGTCGATCGCAGGGTACAGATGCGATTGCCGAAGCGCTCGTCGAGCACGCGCAATGCGGCGATGTTGCGATCGAGCACGGAGACCTCGCCCCCCATGCCAACCGCCATCGCCACCGCATTGCGGCCGGCCACACCGGCGCCGATGACGGTTACCTTGGCCGCCGACACGCCAGGCACGCCGCCGAGCAGGACCCCGCAACCGCCTTGCGCCTTTTCCAGACAATGCGCCCCGGCCTGGATCGCCATGCGGCCGGCAACCTCGGACATAGGGGTCAGGAGCGGCAGATGTCCGGCCAGATCGGTGACCGTTTCGTAGGCGATACAGAGCGCCCCGCTGTCCATGAGCTCCCGCGTCTGAACGACGTCCGGCGCCAGATGCAGATAGGTGAAGATGGCCTGCTCGGGCTTGAGCAGACGACGCTCCTCGGCCTGAGGCTCCTTGACCTTGACGATGAGTTCGGCCTGGTCGAACACCTCCGACGCCGTCGGCAGAATGTCCGCGCCCTCGGCCCGGTAGTCATCGTCCTCGAAGCCAATGCCAGCGCCGGCCTGGGTTTCGATCGAGACCTGGTGACCGCGACCGGTCAGCTCCTTGACCGAGGCCGGAGTCAAACCAACGCGATATTCATGGTTCTTGATTTCTTTCGGGACACCGATTCGCATCGTCGTAACCTCTGCTCTGATCTGAAACGTCTAAAGAGCCTGAAGACGTGCATCGGGCTGGATCGCAACGACTTCAGATCTTGCTGCAATCCCTGCCAGTCACATAGATGCCTTCTCTTCGACGGAATTTCATCGCCCGAGGGCGTTCGATTCAAGACAGCAGCCGTTTCGCCCGATCCAGCACGAAGGGCCAGAGCCGACCCTTCTCCCATAGGATCCGCGCGAACATCCTGCCACGGTTCCTGGGTGGCTTGGGACGTCGGGCACGTTCGACCAGATGGATGGCGTTCTGCTCGCACACCGGAATGCAGGCACCGCAGCCGAGACATACGGAGGCATCGATCTCGGCGAAGCGCGCCTTTTTGGGGAGCGCACGGGCACCAGGCGCAAGGCCGATACATTTGACGTTGCAGGCACTCAGACAGGCACCGCAGTAGTTGCAGTGCTCGGAATCGATTTCGGCGAGGAAGGGGGTCTTAGCGATCCCATCCTCGAAGCCGAGCTGAACACCCGCCATCAACTCGCAGCAGCAACGACAGCAATTGCAGAGAAAGGACGGCCGCTCGCGTACATTGTCGGTGACATGGGTGAGCCCGAGCGAGCGCGCATACTCTAGGGTCTCCAGCATGCTGGCGGTGTCGCGCTCCTGAGCAAAGCCGCGCCGCACCAGAAAGCGCGCGCCCTCGCCGAGGACCATGCAGATATCCTCGACCGGCGCGCCCTTGCGGCAGGTCTCGCCCAGATGCTCCTTTTTGTGGCGGCAATAGCAGAGGGTGACGGCGCAAAAGTCGGCCTCCTCGATGATGCGTCGCGCATCCTCGTAGGAGGTGATCTGGGAGCTGACCGGGATATGCTCGTCATGGACCAGCGCTCGGGTGAGCTGGGTGGGACTGCCGAAGAACTCACCCGGCTGACCCGCCTTGCCGTTCTCCTCCAGATACTGGGACATGAGCCGCGCCAGCTCGGGAAGCGGCAGATCGGCCCGGCGACGCATGAAGGTAAACTCCATGAAACCGATGAGCCCGGGCACCAGAAGATAGTAGGTGGTGCCCGCGTAGGGCATGTCCATCACCAAGCCCTTGTCGGCCATGCCTTCGAGCACGGGCAAAAGACGCTCGGGCGACAGACCGCTCAGCGCGGAGAGTTCCTCCAGCGTCGCCTCGTGCAAGGGGAAGCGCGAGCCGACGAAGGCTTCGGTCTCGTCGAAGAGGAGCGCGAGGATCTGGCGCAAACGCTCGCTGTCGACGAGACCGATGGGATAACGATTCAGCCGATCGATCAGCGGCGTCAGTGTCGATTTACTGCCTGCCAGGTGGCCCATGTCTTTCTCTCCCGAACGCGTGGACCCGCCGCACGATACGCCGCTGTATCGCTCAATCCAAGGTGACACGCACCTTTGATGCCACGCGCAGGGCACGCGCCTTGGCGTCTTCGACGTCGGTCCCGTGCGCGAGCGCCACGCCCATGCGTCGACGCCCCTGCACCTCGGGTTTGCCGAACAGTCGCAGATCGGTTCCGGGCTCGGCGAGCGCCTCGGCGAGGTTGCCGAAGCACGCCTGGGTCGATTCGCCCTCGACCAGAATGACGGCGGAGGCCGCCGGACCGCGTTGACGAATCTCGGGGATCGGCAGTCCGAGAATGGCACGGGCATGCAGCGCGAACTCGGAGAGATCCTGCGAAATCAGGGTCACCATGCCGGTGTCGTGCGGACGCGGAGAGACCTCGCTGAAGATGACCTCGTCGCCGCGCACAAACAGCTCCACGCCAAAGATGCCGCGTCCGCCCAGCGCCCCGGTGACCTTGGTGGCGATCTCGCGAGCGCGCTCCAGCGCGATCGGCGTCATGGGCTGGGGCTGCCAGGACTCACGATAGTCGCCGTCCTCCTGGCGGTGACCGATCGGCTCGCAGAAGGCCGTGCCGTCGCGATGGCGCACGGTGAGCAGCGTGATCTCGTAATCGAAATCGACGAACCCCTCGACGATCACCCGCCCGCCGCCGGCACGCCCGCCGGCCTGGGCATAGTCCCAGGCACGGTCGATGTCGTCCGAGCCACGCACCAGGCTCTGCCCCTTACCCGAGGAGCTCATGATCGGCTTGACCACACAGGGCATGCCGATCTCGGCGACGGCCCGCCCGAAATCCTCGCGGGTGTCGGCGAAGCGGTAATGCGAGGTCGGCAGACCCAGCTCCTCGGCGACCAGGCGGCGGATGCCCTCGCGGTTCATGGTGAGCCGGGCCGCCCGTGCGGTGGGAATGACGGTAAATCCCTCAGACTCCAGTTCGAGCAGGGTATCGGTAGCGATCGCCTCGATCTCGGGCACGATGTAGTCGGGACGCTCCAGCTCGATCACGCGCCTGAGCGCCACCCCATCGAGCATGGAAAAACTGTAAGCACGGTCGGCCACCTGCATCGCCGGGGCGTTGGGGTAGCGGTCGCAGGCGACCACCTCGACACCGAGCCGCTTGAACTCGATGACGACCTCCTTGCCGAGCTCGCCGGCCCCGCACAGCAGGACCTTGGTGGATGAGGGAGTGAAAGGGGTTCCGATCGTAGGCATGAATGCTCCGCGCGTCGCGACTGTCCGCCGCTGTTATCGCCGCCTCATTGGTGGAAAATCCGCGCGACATTCGACAATACGCACCCCGCTCGTCCCCAGGGGGCATGCTGCGGAGTTCGATCTGACGTCGCGCGCTTGGCGCCCCCTATAGGGTCAGCCTATTGGCACGCACGATAGCACTCCAGACAAACGGACGAAATCCCAAGGGTCGCGCGCAAATCGCCTGGCCCTTTCGGCTGATGATGGACCTCATGCTGAACCCGCTGCCCGTTCTGGGTAGCGACGACGTCTACCGGATCACCGAGCTGACGCCGCAGAACTAGCCCGATCGGAGTCAGGTCCCGGGCCCGATGCCGGCCGCCTGCTTGAAATAGCGCTCGAGCTTGATGCCGTAGTCGATGGCGCGATTGAGTTCGGCCGTATATTTCTCGACCGCACCGGCCGAGGTCGCCAGCGCGGCCTGGTGGGCCGTGGCATCGACCGCACCGGATGCCTGCTGGGTGTAAGACTGGACCCGGCCACCCGTGTCGAGCTGGAAGGGACCGGTGAGCTGGCGCGGATCGACCTGCTTCAGCACGGCATAGTGCCGGTTCAGCTCCGCGATCTTGGTGATCAGCTTCTGCTTGACCTCAAGATACCGGGACAGATATTCGGTGAAGGTCGCATAGGCGTTGAGATTGCCGATGTTCGCCGGATCCGTCAGATACTCGGGCGTCCACTGGATGGAGAGGACGTTGTAGTAGTTCTGGAAGTCGAAGAGATCCACGTCCTGGTCCGAGCGCGCCAGGGCCTGATAGGCCTTGTCGAGCGCCTCTTTAACCCAGCGCTCGCGGTCGGCCCAGTCCTTGCGGTTGCCGTCCATGTCGCTGCTGTCGAACTCGGTCCCGCCGAACGAGAAGGCGCCCAACTGCTTGAGATAGTCGCCGAAGCTGGCGGCCTGGACGCCGGACGTGGTCATTGCGAGGGCCATGAGGCCCGCAGCCATGGATGTCTTGAAAAATCGTTCGTATCCCATGCAATCCTCCTGCACGACCGTAGGGCGCAATAGCGCAGCGTATTGCGCCGAATGAGACGTCGCATGGCGCAATACGCTGCGCTATTGCGCCCTACCGGCCTCAGAGATTCGGCCCGATCGGATCGCCCAGCTGCTCATAGGCACGGATCAGGGCCATGATGACCTCGCCGCTCTGGGCCGGGATCAGAATCTGGGACGCCTTGATGAGGTCGGGCACCAGACCGTTCTCCTCGACGAACTCGCCCAGCACCTCGCTCATCTCTTGGTTGGAGATTTGGGTGCTCACGGGTCTGAATCCTTCCTTCTGCAGCGCCAGGAGCTGGATGTCGCGGGTCAGCAGATACTCCTCGAAGCGGCGCGCGGCCTCGACCTGCTCGCGCGAGTTCCCGTGCCGCAAGGTGTAATAGGGATGATCCGAGACCAGGTTGTACTTGGGATAGCGGATGATCGGCTTGGCGCCATTGGGATCGTTGACGCGGCGAATGAAGGCCAGCTTGACCCCCAGGTTCTCGTAGACGTAGATGGACGAGAGCGGCTGGCCGCCGTATCCGGCCTGCATCAGCGGCTCGGCCAGCTTGCCCGTGCTGTCCTTGGTCTGGTCGGACATGTACTTGATAAAGGCCAGATAGGCCTGGAAGTCCGGGTTCTTCAGATCCTCCAGGCGGATCCTGTAGCGCCCCCGATCCTTGGCGAAGAACTCGTAGGCCATGGCGACGAGCGCGACGGCACCGCTGTTGGAGTCCTGCGGACGGGTGAAGCCGAACTGGAAGTTGCGTCCGTTGGGGTCGATGGCCTCGCCGGCCAGCTCGCGGGAGAAGATCTCGGCGATGGTGTCGAAGCTCATCGACTTCTGGATATGCCGGTCGATCGCCTCTTGGACCGGTGCCCAGGTGACGAAGACCATGGGGCTGCGGGCGATCGACGCGTCGGTCTCGAAGAGCTTGCCGCCGGTGAAGGCGTCCTCCACGACGCTGCGGAATATGCTGGATGCGGGCGCCCAGACCTGATACTCGTTGCGCCCGCCCTGCATGGTCCGGCCCTCGGCGAGGAGGGTCGCGGACTCGGTCGAGCCGATCTTGTCGATGACCAGACGGATGGGTTTGCCGTCGAGGCTGCTCTGCGCCGGATCGGCCATGAAGCGCCGCGCGGCCTCCTCCAGCCAGTCCTTCTTCTCGGATCCGGCGGCGATCTTGACCTCGATGACCGCCCGATCCTCGGGCACCGGATAGAGGATCCGCTGGAGCCCGGTCTTGGATGCGCCGATCTCGACGGGCTCGACCCTGACCGCCTGGGTCCGGACCGTGGAGTCGATCGACTCCTGACCGTCCCTGGGAAGCACCGCAGGCGCCGGACTCTCGGGCGTGCTCGGCAGCTGCTGCTTCGGGGACTCCTTGACCGGGGCCTCCGCTGACTGGCCGCCCGGCTTGGCCTGGACCTTGGAGAGGTCGACGTTGAGGTCGCCGAAGTTGAAGAGCTTCTCGGCCGCCATGGCGGAATCCATTGCCCCCACACCGGCGAGGATCAGAAAACCGCAGAGCAGCAGGTGCCGCAAACCGGATCGGAAGACGGGCTCGCACTCGAATGCACGCATGATGTCCACCCCAGCCGCCCGGCGCATCAGAGCAGCTCGCTGAAGCGCTTGAAGATGTCGCGGATCTCGGCCGAGTCGCCGCGCCGGGTCTCGCCGCCGGCCGCCGCGCCGATGGCCTTCAGCGAGCTGTCGTCCGCCTCGCCCCCGAAGGCGATGCCGAAGACCGGGATCTTGCAGGCCGAGTCTCCCAGATATCCGCCTCGGCCGTCCGACTGGGTATAGCCGATCTTTCCGATCAGGTCCTTGTCCGAGATCTTGGAGGCATTGTCGACACCGTCGGTCAGGACCACCATGACCCGGATCGAGCGGTCGGACGGATCCTCCTTGATGGCCTGGCAGAGATCGCTCCAGGCGGTCTCGATCGCCGAGCGCATGGCGGTGCCGCCGGCGGGCCGCACCTTGGACAGCGCATCGGCCAGCTTCTGCTTTCCGGCCGCGTCCATTCGGATCGGCTGCCCCTTGGGCGTCAGATCGGAATACCGAACCCGGTAGTCGTAGAAGAGCAGCGAGAGCCGGTCCTTGTCCTGCAGTGACTGGGCGAGCAGGTTCGCGCTCTCGACCGCCATGTCCATGCGCGAGCGCTCCTGGCCGCGCTCCTTGTCGAACAGACGCGCATCCATGCTCCCGGAGCGGTCGATGACCAGCACCACGTGCGAGCTGTTCTTGATGGCGCGGAAGGCGTCGCGGATGGCCTTGATGACCTGTCCACCCGGGGTCGCCAGGAAGCGGTGCACGCTATCGAAGGGCTCGACACCATTGTCTGCGTTCCAGACCAGGCCGTAGATACCGGGATCGATGTCCAGCGGCACGCTCGGCCGGAAGCCGTACTGCAGCGCCTTGGCCTGGCTCTGGGGCGACATCAGGAAGGAGAAGTAGCGCTTGGCCCCCTCCTCCTCGTCCGCGTCGACCCAGTCGCGCTCGACGATGGCGAAGGGGTGATTGGTGGCGAAGGTCCCTTCCTTCGGATAGATGGCCTCCAGTCGGGGATATCCCAGACCCTGCTCGCGGATGGCGTCGTTGGCCTGGATGACGTCGCTCTCGTAGACGACCACAGCGTCGGCGTACTGGGGACCGCCGTCGCGCATCTTCTCGGCATAGAAGCCGGTCGAGCGTCCGTAGTGGATGACGCTCTCGTGGACCTTGCGGACGAAGTCGCGCACCTTGGGATCCTCGACCTTGGCCAGCGACAGCCTGGGCACCGGACGCCCGGCCTCGCTCTCGGCACCCGCGTAGAACTGGGCGACCAGGGCCGACAGGCCGCTGTTGGAGCTTTCGGGACTGGTCTGGCCGTAGCGGAAGCCGCCCTCGCTGGAGTGCTCGAAGATGTCGGCCCAGCCGATCTGGTCCTTGGGACCAAGACTCTGGAGTACCGGCTCCCAGGCCGCGATCACCACGGGCGAGGACACCAGGAACCCCTCGGCCTTGAGCAGATCCTTGCCTTGTTCCTGGGAGTATTCGTAGTTGATCAGATTGACGTAGAGATCCGAGGCCGGGCTGGTGGCATGGACCTCGTTCGGTCCGGCCTTGCCGTTCGCGATCTCATTGACGCTGTCGCCCGAGCCCTTGGGGATGGACTCGACGCAGATGCGCTTGCCGGAAGCGGTCTTCTCGCCGCCTTGATTGAAGGTGGGGGTCAGGTCCCGGATCCAGGCCTTCTTCTCCGAACCATAGGTGAAGCGCACCACGACCTGATCCGTGGCCGGTGTGCAGATAACGTCCGCGCCGGCGGCCAGCGACTCCGTGCCGACCGAAAACAAGAGAACCGCCAGGACGATGGAGACCGACAATCGCGACAATGCCTTCGGCATGGGTCCTCCGGATGGGATGAACGAAGGATTCCTCTCGGAATTGCGAGTATTGCAAATGAACAAGTCCGTTCGATGACACCCCGATCAGGCCGTTTGCGGTTCAAGCATCGCGATGGGAGCCGAGGAGACCGAATCCAACTGCGGTCTTACACTATCCACATGGTCGTGACCCTGGAAGTGACTGACGCGCGCCTTGAGTTCGTCCGAGAGCCGGACCAGCTGCTGGCTGGCGGCCTCGAATTGGCTGACGCTGGCGCTCCGCTGGTGGGCGGAATCGCTGATCGCCACGATACGATGACTGACCTGATTGGCCACGGTGCTCTGCTCCTCGGCGGCGCTGGCGATCTGACTCATGGATCCCGAAATACCAGTCACGGCCTCGGCGATGGCATTCAGCGCATGCTCGGCCTCTCCGGCCGCAGACAGGGCCATGGCGGAGCTCTGCTCGCTCTTCTCCATCTCTATCCCCGCCTGCCGCGAACGCTGCTGCAGTTGCGCCACCGTGGCCTCGATCTCCTGAGCGGAGACCTGGGTGCGCTTGGCGAGCGTGCGAACCTCGGTGGCGACCACTGCGAAGCCGCGCCCCTGCTCACCCGCGCGCGCGGCCTCGATCGCGGCATTGAGCGCGAGCAGATTGGTCTGCTCGGTGACGCCCCGAATGACGTGAAGGATCGTCTCGATGCTCGACATGTCCTGACCCAGCGAGCGTATCGTCTCCCCGGCGGCGCTCACCTGTTCGGCGAGGGTCGACATGGCCCCGATGGTCTCGCCGACCGCGCCGCGGCCGCGATCCGCCAGGTCCTTGGCGCTCTGAGCGGCGGCGGCGGACTCGGCCGTGTTGCGCGCCACCTCTTCCGAGGAGGCGGTCATCTGCTGCATCGCCGTGGCCACCTGATCCGTGTCGCCAAGCTGCTGATTCGCCCCGGCACGGGATTGGGCCAAGGCGGAGGACATCTGTCCGGTCGCCGTGGACAGGGTCAGGGTCGAATCGCTGATCTGTTCAACCAGCTCCCTCAGGCGATCGACCATCCGATCGAAGTCTCGCGCGATCTCGCCGATCTCGTTGCGGGCATCCAGCTCCGTGCGAACGGAAAGATCCGAGTGCTCGAGAATCCGATTCACGGTCGCCCGCAAACGTCCCAGCTGCCCGACGATCGAGCTATAGAATGACCAGCCCAGGACGAGGATCAGCAGCAGCGCGATCATTGCGATACCCACGAAGTTCGTCACCGAATGGCTGTAGAGATGATGGGCCGTCTTGCGCTCCTCTTTGGCCACGCGCAGCTGGAGGTTCACCAGTTCGTTGAGCTTGATCCCAATGGGGTCAATCAGGGCGGAAAGGGGGCCATCGAACATATCCAGCAGCCCGCCGATGTTGCCCTTCTCGTCGCCCAGTCTCACCTCGAGCCGTTCGATCGCCGAATCCGCCGAAGCGAAGAGCGCCTGCGCCTCCTCGATCAGCTGCTCTTCCTCCGGCGTCAGCTCGGTCTGAAGATAGGCCTGCCAATTCTCCTGGATCCGCCCCTTGGCCCGCACGACCTGTTCCAGGGCTTCTTCTGCGGTCAGCTCACCGGCATTGGCCTTGTTCACCGCGCCGACGATCTGAACGGCATAGTCGTCCGTGACCGATTTCAGCTGCTGCATTGGAACGACTCGATCCTCATAGATGCGATCCACCCCCTCGTTCACCTCGCGTAGAAGATCCAGAGAGATGAATCCGATGAGCAGCATGGCGAGACTCGGAATCAGTGCCATGAGGATCAGTTTGGTCTTGATTTTCGCGTGATGGATCAATTTCATGTTCGGTTAACCTGCGATACGGACTCGTATCGTTGACGATTCGGCAAGGCTTCATCGGGAACAATCCGATCAGGTCGATTTGCGATCCGGGTAGGGAACCCTGGAATCGCGCACGGACTCGGCTCGGCGAGCCATACGACAACTCGGGATTGACGGGAGTGGAAGCTGGGATCGGATGCAAAGACAGCGTCAGGAGATCGATGAATGTCAGCAGAGGATGCTGCTCTCGATAGGCACATTCTGCTCGATCGATATGACATCACCGTGACGGATGGGCAAGATGCCAAATCCGTCGCATCCTCGGGCTCATGGCGCGCTGGGACGGCGGCTCGGAAAGCAGAGGGCCGTGACCTTTTGATGAGGCAAGTCTCCACGGCTGGACGCGACCGGGCTCATCGACGGCTCGCACATCGGGGAACGGGAATCGCCCCATGGCCGATCGTCATGGATCGATGCATTCTCGTCACAAAGCTAGGCGACACTGGAGCCGAAAGAACGCCATGGGCATCCGATGAGATTCGAGCATACCTACCCCTTCGATCCCAGCTACGGCTACAGTCTGGATCGGCTATTGACCGTCGAGCCACCTGAGGAGCCGGAGGATTTCGAGCCGTTCTGGCTGGACCGTTACGACCGGGCGCTCGGGGTGGAGCCGAGCCCAGACATCCGCCCGTCCTCCATGACCCATCCGCGCTTTCGCGTGCATGATCTCGAATACGCCTCGACCGAGGGTTTTCGAATCCGGGGCTGGTTTCTGACGCCACTCCTCAGGCCACCAAGGCGCGGCCTGATACTGGGACACGGATATGGCGGCATCGATAGACCGCCGCGGGATCTGCCTCTGGAGGACGCCGCCTATCTCGTCCCCTGCTTCCGTGGGATCGGACTCAGCCGCCGCCCCCCGATCTCGGAGAATCCGATCTGGCACGTCCTTCACGACATCCATCTTCGCGACCGCTACATCCTCGGGGGCTGTGTGGACGACATCTGGACCGGGGTCAGCGCCCTGATCCGACTCTTTCCGGATCTGGCCGGGCATCTCGGCTATCTCGGCATCAGCTTCGGGGGCGGACTCGGCGCCATGGCCCTGGCCTGGGACCCGCGACTGGCCCGAGGACACCTCAATGTCCCCAGTTTCGGCCATCAGCCGCTGCGCCTGACACTGCCCACCATCGGCAGCGGAGCGGCCGTCCAGACCTTCGCCCGAGAGCATGGAGGGATGCCGGATGCGCTGCGCTATTTCGACTCGGCGCTCGCCGCCCGTCATATCCGACAGCCGATGCACATCGCCGCCGCCCGGTTCGACCCGGCGGTCGCACCGCCCGGTCAGTTCGCCGTCTACAACGCCATACCAGGCGATAAGACGCTGTTCGTACTGGAGGCTGGACACTTCGACTATCCCGACCGTAACCGCCAGGAAGCGGAGCTGATCGAGGAACTCGGCGACTTTCTGGCGCCACTTTGACTCGTAGGAGCCCGGAAGGGATCTGGCAAAGATGGGAGACCCAACCAAATGGCCAACAAGTACCGGAGAGACATGACAACCCTCTGGTCCCGAACCCGCATCTTTGCCGCGCGATGGTACGCGCGCCTCGCGGATACGTCCCCACGGGCGACCGAGGCCTGATTCCTTCATGGGGCACAGGCAACCCTCTGATTTCACGGTAATGAAATGATCCCTGGCTAGGATTCCGTCGGACTGAATCCGCCGACTGGATGCAACCGATGAACCGTGAATATCACCGCTGGTACAGTCACCGTCTCGGACGGGACATGGAGCTGCTCGTCTTCGGTCACGCCGGGGCCAAGGTACTGGTCTTCCCGACCCGGGACGGGCGCTTCTACGAGTACGAGAACCTTCGGCTGGTGGAATCCGTGCGCCATAAGATCGAGGCGGGACAGCTTCAGCTCTATTGCGTGGACAGCCTGGACTGGGAGTCGCTCTACTGCTTCTGGTGCAATCCGGCCGACCGCATTCGACGACACAACGCCTTCGAGGACTACATCCTCAACGAGGTGTTGCCGCTGATGGCGATGAAGAACCCGCACCCCTGCACCATCGCCCATGGATGCAGCCTGGGCGCCTTCCACGCGGTCAACATCGCCTTTCGCCACCCGCATCTGTTCCGCAAGGTCGCCGCCTTTTCGGGACGCTACGACCTGACCCTGAACGTCGAGCATTTCCGCGATCTCTTCAGCGGACACCGGGACGAGCAGATCTATTTCCACACGCCGGCCCAGTATCTGCCCAATCTCGGCTGTCCGGACCGGATCGGCGCCCTGCGGCGCATGGACATCGTGCTGGTGATCGGAAGGGAGGACCCCTTCCTCGACAACAACCGCCATCTCAGCCGGTCGCTCTGGGACAAGGGTGTCTGGCATGCGCTGCACGAATGGGATGGACGGGCGCATCAGGGATACCACTGGCGTCGGATGGCGCCTCTGTATCTCTGAATCGTCGCCCGAACCGGGGTTAGCGGCGAGCCGTTGCCGGAGACCCTGTCCTGTCTCATCCGATATTGAGTCGGGTTTTCCTGATTGGTTAGGATCCATGCACCAAGGGCATTCAGCGGAACCAACGTCCGCTGGCGCCGAATTCCCCCCTTGGATGGCCGCCTCGAAGGAGCGACAGGAGAGTCCCATGAAGAATCCCGAATATTCCATCACCCAACGCTGGGCGTCCCGCTTGCTGTTGCCGGCGTTGTGCCTCGCCACCAGTCTGGCCCACGCAGACGTCGAGCCGAACGACGGCTGTCTATCGGCCGATCGCGTCGAGCTCTCGTCCATGCCCACCACACTGAACGGAACCCTGGAGGCGCCCGGGGCGGGAAGGGGCGACATCGACTTCTACCTGATCTCGGCCACACCCGAAACGCCGGTCCAGATCACGCTGGAAGGCGACTCGGAGCACACGGATGCCTTGGGGGATCCGATGCTGGCCTATCTCGGCCTTGGATGCGAGCTGCTGGCCTCGAACGACGACTACTTCAGCCTCATGTCCCGGCTTCCGCTCTATGTTCCCGCGTCCGGAACCTTCGTGATCGCCGTGACGGGCAGCGGCGACATGACCTTGACCGGGGATCACCGGCAATCCGGCGGCTATCGCCTCAGCTTCTCCACCTACAGCCGATCGGTCGGCTCGATCAGCGGGCTCTACCTGGACGCCATAACCGGCAGATACACGCCGCAGGGATCGGTCGAGCTCCTGCGCTGCACGGATGGAGATGATCCCGAAAGCTGCACCGCACCGGTCGCGAGCCAAGGGGCCAACGGCGGCGCATACAGCTTCAACGTCGACTGGGACGGGATGCCCCTGGAGCCTGGATACTATCGCGTCGAGGCCAGATTCCGGGAGGAATCCACCTGGTCCGACATCTTTTCAGTGGCCGAAAACCAGCACTACCGGGTTCCGACGCTCTATTACGAGGAGCCACTGGGCATCGGAACCATCGAGGGACGACTGGTCGATGCCATGACCGGCGTCGGACTCTCCGGGGAGGAATATCCCTTCGCATCCGTCCGATTGCGGCAGTTTCCATGCATCGAGTTCTGCTACTCAGTCGATGTCGCTCCGGACCGTGCCGGCTATTTTCGATTCGACGAGACGATCACGCCAGACTTGCGACCCGGCGAATACAGCATCACGGCGTCCGCCTCGGACTACGAGACCCGGCAACTCCCCACGATCGCCTCGGGCGTCGAGGGCGAAACGCTGTCGATCGGCGACATCGCGCTCGATCCCAAGCCGGTGAGGATCTCCGTCACCAGCCCCTGCGACAGCGACTCAATCGACGGCGGAATCTGCCGCTATCGCGTCAGTCTGGACAATCGCTCGCCCGAGCAGATCCGCGGCTCCATCTGGAGCATCGCCTCCGGCTATCTCCCCGGCGGCACACTATCCTCCACCGAATTCCAGGCCGGAGACCCCGTGCCGATCTCGTTGCGGGCCGGCGAGTCGAGGGCCTTCTATTTCGAATTCCCGGTCCCCTCGACCTTACGCGGAGACAGCACCATCTGCTCCACCACCTATTTCGGCGAGGGATACGGCAATCAGCCCTATTTCAATCCATCGGTCAACGCCTCGTCCTGTCTCACCAAGACGGGTGAAGCGGAATATTCGATCCTGTCGAAGAAGGAGAGCCAGGCGCTGATCGAGGCTCGCTGACCGGCGCCGATCCCAGAACCGGGCCATGGATGGCCGAGCCCAATAGGCCGGCGTCTCTGTGGCCCGTTCGATCCCGGCGGCCAATACGGCTGATGCCGTACCGGCCCCATAGGCTGATGAACGGCGACTGAATGCCTTCCGTGTCAGGGAGCTGAAGTTCTGGAGCCCTTCGATGACGGCGACGCCCCAAGCGGTTTCGCCGACCGGACGCCCGGGAGGCCGTCCGATGTACCGTAACAGTCCGAAGCTAAGGTGGGCGGCGGCCCGTCAAGGGGCCTGACCCGATTATTCGCGGAGGAAACGTCGCCCGTGTTCAAAGACAAGCTGAATCTCTTCTTCATCCTGCTATTGCTGTTGACAGCCGGAAGCTTCGTCTACTGGGGTCTGGACTACACCAGTCACAACCAGGTACTGCTGTTCCTGCTGGCCACGGCCTTCGGGCTCTTCATGGCCTTCAACATTGGCGGCAACGACGTCGCCAATTCCTTCGGCACCAGCGTCGGCGCCGGTACCCTGACCATCAAGCAGGCCCTGGTGGTCGCGGCCATCTTCGAGGTCAGCGGAGCCATGATCGCCGGCGGTGCGGTCACGGACACCATCCGCAAGGGTATCGTGGATCTCTCGACCCTGATCGCCGAGCCCAGCTTCGACGCCATGGACTTCGTCTACATCATGATGTCGGCCCTGCTGGCCGCAGCACTCTGGCTGCTGATCGCCACCAAGCGCGGCTGGCCGGTATCCACCACCCATTCGATCGTGGGCGGCATCGTCGGCAGCTCCATCACGCTCGGGATCATCGCCAGCGGAGCAAGCGACGCCTTCTCCCTGGTCCATTGGGACAAGATCGGCACCATCGCACTCTCCTGGGTCGTCTCGCCCGTGCTGGGCGGACTGGTCTCATACTTCCTCTTCTTGCAGATCAAGCGATTCATCCTCCAGTACAACGACCAGGCCCAGACCAAGCTCCAGGAGATCAAGCAGAAGAAGCTCGCCCGCAAGGAGCAGCACCGGTCGTCCTTCGAGCGTCTCGGCGAGATCCAGCAGCTCTCCTATGCCACGGCCATGGCGCGCGACGCCCAGGTACAGACCGAGGAGGGGCACAAGGAGGACGATTTCGAGACCGAGTACTACAAGGACCTCTACCGCATCGACCAGGAAAAGGACGAGATCCAGGCCCACCGGGCACTGGAGACCTATGTCCCCATGCTGGCCGCGATCGGTTCCATGGTCATCACCGCCATGCTGCTCTACAAGGGGCTCAAGCACGTCGACCTGGAGCTGTCCGAGCTGCAGAATCTGCTCGTGATCCTCATGGTGGCGGCCTCGGTCTGGATGGCCATCTACATCCTGGCGCGCACCCTCAAGGGCGGCTCGCTCGATCGCTCCACCTTCCTGCTCTTCAGCTGGATGCAGGTCTTCACCGCCTCGGGCTTCGCCTTCAGCCACGGTTCGAACGACATCGCCAACGCCATCGGTCCCTTCGCCGCCATCCTGGACGTGCTGCGCAACGGCGAGATCAGCGCCAAGGCCCCAGTGCCCCCGGTCGCCATGCTCTCATTCGGCATCGCCCTGGTCGCCGGACTCTGGTTCATCGGCAAGGAGGTCATCCAGACCGTCGGCCACAACCTGACCAAGATGCATCCGGCGTCCGGATTCGCGGCCGAACTCTCGGCGGCCGCGGTGGTCATGCTCGCCTCGACCTTCGGCATCCCGGTCTCGAGCACGCATATACTCGTGGGTGCGGTACTGGGTGTCGGGCTGGTCAATCGCGCCGCCAACTGGGAGCTGATGAAACCCATCGCGGCGGCCTGGATCATCACTTTGCCCGCCGCCGCCCTGCTGAGCGCAATGACCTTCATGGCCCTGCGATCGGCCTTCTAATTGAGAGCCGCCAGCTTCCAGACTCCAGCGGCCAGCTGCTGGTGGTCTGGACGCGAGGGCTGAATACAATCACGACCGGAGCATGCCCATGAGCAGCGAAGACACACAATTCGAGGGGATGGACTGGATCAGGGCCGAGCTCGAGGACTCACTCGACGAGGATTTCGAGCTCGAGATCTCGGAGCCGGCCCTGTCGATGGAGCTGCGCAAGATCTACAAGCGCAGACATCCCGAAACCCTCGACCGGCGGATCTATTTCACCGAGCTGCTCGCCTTGCAGGCCGAGCTGATCAAGCTTCAGGACTGGGTGGAGCACACGGGCGAGAAGATCGCCGTCATCTTCGAGGGCCGCGACGCCGCCGGTAAGGGCGGGGTCATCAAGCGCATCACCCAACGGCTCAACCCGCGCGTCTGCCGGGTAGTCGCGCTCACCAAGCCGAGCGAGCGCGAACGCACCCAATGGTACTTCCAGCGCTATGTCCCTCACCTGCCCTCGGGCGGAGAGATCGTGCTCTTCGACCGCTCCTGGTACAACCGCTCCGGGGTCGAGCGGGTCATGGGCTTCGCCTCCGAGGATCAGGTCGAACAGTTCTTCCAGGATGTCCCGAATTCGAGCGCATGCTGCTGCGCTCGGGCATCCGGCTGATCAAATACTGGTTCTCGATCACGGACGAGGAGCAGCAGCTGCGCTTCCTGATGCGCATCCACGATCCGCTCAAGCAATGGAAGCTGAGCCCCATGGATCTGCAGTCACGCGTCCGCTGGGAGGCCTACACCAAGGCCAAGGAGGAGACCTTCGCCCGGACCAACATCCCGGAGGCTCCCTGGTTCATCGTCGCGGCCAACGACAAGAAGCGCGCCCGGCTCAACTGCATCCACCATCTGCTCCAGCAGATCCCCTACGAGGAGGTGCCGCACGAGCCGATCACGCTGCCGGACCGCGTCTTCGATCCGGACTACGAGCGCGAGCCGCTTCCGCCGGAGCTGCATGTGCCCCAAAGGTACTGATTTCTCCCAGCGGCAGGGATGCCGCCCCGTCAACGTAAGCCCCCGCTTCAGGGCCATTGAACCCTCTCAGCCCGGTCGGCCGTCAGGACGCGCACTCACCAGCATGGGCGCATGCACCCACAGGAAGAGTCCGAAGGCGAGGATCCAGCCGATGCTGTAGTGGTCAAGTCCAAGCGGACACTTTAGTTAAGCTGCGTTCGCCTTTGCCTCGAACTCTGCTGGGCTGACATAGCCCAGATAGGAGTGGCAGCACCGGCCGTCGTAGAACATCTCGATGTAGTCGATCACACACGCTCTAGCTTCATCGCAGGTGGCGAAGAGTCGTAGATCGGTGCGCTCGCACAGAAGTGCGCCCATGCTGGGCGCACAAACAAAAAAAGCCCCGCCGAAGCGGGGCTTTTTCACCAGATTAAAACCTGGCGACCAGTTTTACTGGCAAACGACCTTGGCTGCGCTGGGACCCTTAGGACCCTGCTCGACCTCGTAGGAGACGCTCTGACCCTCTGCGAGGGACTTGAAGCCGCCGCCCTGGATGGCGCTATGATGGACGAAGACGTCCTTGCTGCCGTCGGAAGGAGCGATGAAACCAAAGCCCTTTTCGTCGCTGAACCACTTGACTGTACCTGTAGCCATTTCGGATACCCCTAGCATGTAATTGAATGTGTGTTAATGCAGACGACTGTCGAGGAGATATTTCGGAAGGATCTGCTACGCACTGCGGAGAGAGGTACTACCGGAACACTACAAGGAAACACTGCATTCGAAATAGTATGCTGAATTCAGGATCGCATAGCAAAGGTTTTTTTTAGCTAAAAGCTTCGCCGTGGAAAACCCGCTAGCCGACGACCCCCAACAGCGCCCTGGCGACCCCGACCAGGCTCTCGCCCGCGATGAGGCCAGAGGCTGCAGCGATGAGGAAACGCTGGGCGACCGTTGGGCTCCAGCGCTCGATCAGCCGACCGATCAGGCTGCCGAAGAACATGGTGATGGACAGTGAGGCGGGAATGACCATGGCGAGTCCCAGCGCCGGCATGCTGGGGAGCCAGACCGGATGGGATCGCCGCTCCAGGAGGGCTGCGGCCACGCCGACCGATCCACCGATGGCCACGGCCCAGAGCGCGCTCTCGGGCACGGATGACAGACCATGCCCGAGGGTCTCGGCGACCACCTTCCAGGTGGCGACGGCCGGGGCCGGCCATTCCTCTGTGATGAGCATGCCCTGAGGATCCGGGATCAGCCGAAGATAGACCAGGCTGCCGACGAGGCTGCCCGTCAGGATTCCGAACATCTGGGCGATCACCTGAAATCTGGGCGGAGCGCCGATGGCCTGTCCAGCCTTGAAGTCGTTGAGCAGATCGGCGCTCTGACCGGCCGCACCGCCAGCCACGTTGGCACCGATCAGATTGGAGGTCATCTCGCCCGGCGCCATGATTCCCGTGCCGAGCTGTGAGACCTTGCCGATGGCGCCGATCGGAGGAATGCCGGTCTCGCCTACGACGCGGGATGCCACCATCGCCAGCACGAAGGCGATGGGCACGGCGAGCGCCGCCATCAGCCAATGGATTCCGAACAGCACGACCTGAGCGATCATCACCAGGGCGGTGGCCAGGACCAGTCCAGCGAAACGCATCAGCGAATCGCCATCGCCCGCACCCTCGGACATCCCCTCACCCGCCCGACGGCGGCTCTCCCACGCCTGGAGCACGAACTTGGTCAGGGCCGAGCCGACCATGAGCGCAACACCCGGCCACAGCAGCCACTCGATCATGGAGGCGAACCAGACCGCGTCTGGATCCGCCTCGCCCGGTGTCACGAATCCGGCATAGAGCCCCCAGGGTCCGAGCAGTCCCCAGGACAGGATGCTCCCGAGCAAGAGCGAAACGCCGGCACGAAACCCGATGATGGCACCGAATCCGGCTAGCATCAGCGAGGGATCCAGCGTAAAGGTCAGATTCTTGGCACTGATGACGCCGAATCCGGCCACCTGTCCCATCCCCGGCAGGCTGAAGCCCAAACTCGGCCTGGGCAGCGGCAGCCAGCCGGTGTCGAGCCACTTGAGCCCACCGGCAACACAGGCGCTGGCCAGCAACAGGCGCAGTTTCAGCGCCGCCTCTCGGCCTCGATCGAAGATCTCGACCAGGGTCTCGGCCGTCGCGCGTCCGGTGGGAAAGGCCAACCCCGAGCGCAGGATGAGCGAATCGCGCAGATACCAGGCGACCCAGATGCCCAGAAAGCTGACCGCGAAGACCCAGACGATAAGCTGACCGGCGGGCAGATTGGACCCGGTCAGGATGGCGAGCGCCGGAATGGGCGCGACCAGTCCACCCGAGATGATGTTGGCGGAGGACGAAGCGGCCGTCTGGGCAATGTTACCCTCGCCGATCGTCAGCGCCGAACCGGGCCGCAATCGGTCTAGCAGCGCCCAGAAGCCCGAGGCCACAAGCAAGGCGATGATGGAGACGTTGAAGGACCAGCCGATCTTGAGGCCGGAATACAGATTGCAGGGAGCAAGCGCCGCGCCGAGCAGAATGCCGGTGATCAGGGCGCGAATCGTCAGATGCTTGTCGGGCATGGCGGGATTCCCTCTGCTCGTGCGCGATCGAAACGCGCGGGATCCCGAAACATGCTAACGCACCTGGCGCACCGGCGCGCGGACGCCTCGCATCGATCCTGCCGCACGCGCCTTGTGGCGCATGCCATGCGGCGCCTTGTTGAAAGGCGTCAAAAAGGAACCGAACCCATCGCTGGGAACGTGCCGCCTCAGGCGGACCGCTCCCAGCCCTGGATCAGGATTCCGGCTGCGGGCGCGGCATCACCCATCCGGCGATCACTATCAACGCCAAACCGATCAATGAGATCCAGTACCAATTGGCCAGCTTGGTCGGACCGTATTCATAGACCTGCCCGGCACTGACCATCAGGCGGTCGCCGACCGGCAGGATCCAACTGACGCCGACCGAGGGCTGATTCTCGACACTGTCCGCCAGCATCGGTGCGCTGGCGGCAGACAACCCCTCCGGGGTCTCGGCGAGGTTCATCCAGGACAGACCATCGTCACCCCCAATCCAGAGCCGACCGCCGCTGTCCGCCACACCACGCTCATCGAAATAGAGCGCCAGGATTCGCTTCCCATCCAGTTCCGGCTGCAAGAGGCGCCAGGCATCCCCGGGGTTCGGCTGCCAGAACAGTCCCTTGTCGGTCCCTGCCAGGAGGGCGCCATTCGAAGCGCTCGTGAAGCTGAAGACGTTCGCCCCCTCGGGCAATCCCTCGACATTCGACCGCCAGGTCTCTCCAGGCGAACCGACCGGCGACGAGAGGACCCCAGCCCCGACGGTTCCGGCATGCAGCCAGTTACCATCGGCGCGTTTCTGAAGGAAGAGCGTGTAGATGTTGGCCTTGGGACCGGGCGACACCCAACGATCGTCGTGGAGCCAGCGCACCCCGTCCGGCGTTCCGGCCAGCAGCCCCTGAGCAGTCTGGAGCAGACTGCCGACCCGTCCGCTCAGCTCAGGTGCACGCGGCGGAGCAAAGTAGAGCCCGGCCGAGGTCCCGATGGGGCTTCGACCGGGCTCGCCGAGCATGGCCATCACCGGATTGCCACCGAGATTCAGGTTGATCGGCATCCAGATACGGTCGCGGAGTTGCCAGACCTGACCGGATTGGGTGCCGGCCAGAATGCTGTCCTTCGGGGTCGCGATCAGATCCGTCACATGGTCCGCGCCAACCGGATGGTTGGGAACCAGGTGCACGCCACCGGGAACGAAAGGGCCACCGACGGTGAGCACCAGACCGATAAACGTCAAAACGAGAGCAAGCGTCTTTCGATTGTTCATAGCTATTTGGTGAATTCGGAACCACAGAATGATTGGAGATAAAGGATCGAAGGCAACGCTCGAATCTAACGATTACAAAGACTTGCCATCTAACTTCAGCCTACTTCGATCCTCGCGATTGCATAGCGGCTAGGATCGAGGGCGACCTCGGTTTGTAGCAGCACCTTGAGTCGATTCGACAACCGCGTCAATGCGAACTCTCGTTCGGACAGCGATTGCAGTGAGGATTTCCCAAACGAGCCGACTCGCGACATGAAGGCCCGGGAGTGGCAGGATGTCACCGCCACGTTCATCAAGGATCCCGTTCCCATCATGTCGAATCCGAGCCTGCCCGAACCGCTGCGCCAATGGCTGGAGATGCTTCGCGAGGCCCAGGCCGTCGCGCGCGCCAACGGATTTCAGACGACCCCGGCCAGCGTTCGCGACGCACTGGCGAGCCTAACCCGGCGCTTCGTCACCCATGCCCCGACACCAGACTTGATCCGCGACGCGCGGATCCAGACAACCGACCACGAGATCCAGGTACGCATCTATCACCCGAATCCGAATCGCGCGCCTAACGTCGCGCTCTTCGTCCATGGTGGCGGACACATGGGCGGCAGCATCGAGGTCTACGACCCCATCGCACGCAAACTGACCGAGGCGAGCGGTCGGGTGCTGGTCTCAGTCGACTACGCGTTGGCACCGGAACACCCCTACCCGGCTGGATTCGAGGACGTCAGGACCTGCGCCGCATCCGTCTTCGATCTGCTCGAAACCGAAAGGCTGCCTCATACCCGCGCTCTTGCCACCATCGGGGACAGCGCCGGAGGGGCGCTCTGCGCCCAGCTCGCGCATTTGGCCCCGGAGCTGGACATCGAACGTCAGGTGCTCGTCTATCCGAGCCTCGACTACCGCCTCACTCAACCCTCGGCCGACACCTTCGCCGAGGGCTACCTGTTGGAACGCGAGCGCATCCTTTGGATGTTCGACGCCTATTTCCAGCACGCCGAGAACCGGCAACGGCTCTCTCCGATCGAGATGGCCGTCCCGCCCACCTATCCCGAAACACTCATTCTCACCGCCGAATGTGATCCGCTGCGCGACGAGGGCCTGCTCTATCACCGCCGATTGCTCGACCAAGGCATTCAGTCGACCCACATGGCGCTCGCGGGCAGCATCCACGCCTTCCTCAACCTTGAGGACCTGCTCCCGTAGGTCTGCGCGCAAAGCTATGCGGTGATCGGCGAATTCCTCTCGATTTGAATGAAGCCGGAGCCCGAATTCGCTGCCAGACCAAAAGCAAATCGGTGACCCGGCAGACAGGGCGAGCGCGAGACCTTGGAATGATGACTGCGGCCACGAATAGCAGGGCGCGCTTCATTTCACTTCATTCAAAAGAATACGGGTTATTCGCACCTAAAAACACCGTACCCCTCGCTGACGCTTGACAGCACCCCTCGGCCGCGATAGGTTCTAGTCGCCATATCCCGCAATAGACGTACTCCCCTCCTGAACATAAAGGCCACTTATGAGCGAGCAAAAAAATACCCGCCCCAAGGTTCCTGACGGCCACAGCCGGTTTATCGTGACCCGTCAGAAGCAACCCAATGAACAGGGGTTCGTTGGATACGATGTCATTTGGGAAAAGTTCCAGAAAGAGGTCGAGTATCAGACCCCGAAGCGTCCTTAGATGATGCACGGCCGCGTGAACATGAATCGCTCGCGCGGCCGCCAGGTCTCGAGAATCATCCGCAGATACGATCAATCGGCGACTATCAAAAATGAAGTTAACACTGGCGAGTTCGAAATTCGACGAGCAACAGGCTATTTTCACCGCCGAGATCGTTGAACGAATCAAGATCAAGCTTCAAGAAGCTGGCGTGGAACAAGACAAGCTGGAAGACCTCACCGCAAGTATTGCGTTGAGCATCGCCGCCACCATTGACGATCTTGCAGGAATCGAGACAGATGGCGTGGAGGTACACCCCTATTTAACGTTCCGTACCGATGAGGACGAACTCATTCATTGCGGTGAAAACGCCTATACCTACGAGAATGTCTATAGCGCCATGATGAAGCTGTTTCACCCTTAGCGGAAAGACCGCAAGAACCGGCGCGGATCCTTAATCAGGTGAAATCGGATAGAGCTTCTTGTCTGGAATGACGCCGCGCACTCCGCCCTTCGGGTTTTCAACGTCCCCTTTGTATCGAGGGATCACATGGATATGCAAGTGATGAATGGATTGCCCGGCCCAGTGACCGACGTTGATGCCAATATTGTAGCCATCCGGATGGTATCGCTCGTCGACGATCTCCTTCCCTCGGGCCACCAAACCCCATAGGTCGATTAACTCGTCATCGTTGATGTCGAAGTAGCTTGCAAAATGTCGATACGGGATGACCAGAAAGTGCCCGGGACTTGCAGGATACCGATCATAGGCGGCAAACCCATGCTCGCTCTCGATCAGCAGATGTCTGCCGGGTTTGGATACGCAGAAACGACAGGGTTCTTCGTCCTTTACGCTGGGATCTGTGCTGTTCATGACAGGTTACTCGCTTGACGGACCGTTAGCCGGCACTCGATTTAGATGGGTCTGGTTAGAAGTCCACCGAGGTCTGGCCCCTTATCCACCTTGCCGCCCGCGATGATCTCTTCATCCGTTGCATCGCGCACGCTCAGGATCTCGAGCTCGAACACGACCATCCTGCCGCAAAGCGGATGATTCCCATCGATTGTCAGCGTCTTGTCGTCCATTCGGGTGACGAGAAAGCTTTTGGCCTGACCCTTGTCGTTCTCCATCAGAATGCGCGTACCGACTTCCCGATACTCCTCGGGGACGTTCTCGATCAAATCGGTGATGACCAACGACTCATCCCTGGCGCCATAGAGATCGGTGCAGTCGATCGGCACCGATATCGTCTCTCCAGCCGACTTCCCTTCCAATTCGGCCATGACCTGAGGAGACAACACATCGTTGCTGCCGTGCACATAGCCCAGTGGAAACTCCACGGTCGTCAGGATATCCCCCGTCTTCTGATCCAGAATCCGATAGGTCAGCTCGACGAACCTGTTATCTGCAATGGTGTGTTTCATAGCCCGCTTCATGGATCAGAAAATCGATGCGGCGAAGATCCGCACCTCACCTCGCTCGTAGCCGAGGACCATCCGTCCCAGCCACTCGCCTTCTCGCGTTTTGCACCGTACCCGGTAGAGAACCGTTACATGCTGACCACGCCGGATGATCCCTAGAAAGTCCCGTTCCTCGACAAGATTGCGCGCCAGCTCGCTGTGAGCGAACTGATTACCTACTTCGACCTCGTTCAAACCAAGCAGCAAGTCGTAAGAGAATTTTTTGATGAACTTGCCATACTGGCCTTTGTTCGAATAATTGACGAGGTCGTCCCACATAGGATGCGCGATCTCGAGTATCTCTTCGTCAGTCTTATCGATAATGTTCATTTCACATCGCCATCAAGCAAAATAAGCAACCGGCTTAGAATGATCAGGGAAAGACGCCAAAGTGCTTCGCGATTCACCTGCCGGTAAAAAGCAAGGCCCCTGGATAGACCAAGGGCCCATGCCTTAAGACACGCTTGAGACTACTCCTCTACGAGGTGATACAAAGGCGCCTTTTCCATGGTGTATTCACCCGTTTCCGGATCGCGGCGCGAGACGGTGAGCACATGCCAGTTCTCGTCGTCGAGCTTCATTGCGTCGCCACGGTAGTAATAACCCGGCCAGCGGGTTTCCTTGCGGAACAGGGTGTGCTGAATGACGGCCTCGGACGTGAGATGACGATGCTTCAGTTCCCAGGCGCGCAGCAGCTCATGGATGTTCTCTGCCGCGATCTTCTCGAGATCCTCCTCCATCATCTTCATTTTCTTCAGGCCGATGTTCAGCAGCTTCTCGTTGGTCATGTAGCTGACCGTCACACCGCCAGCGTACTCGTCCATCAGCTTCTGCAGGCGATCCAGCCCCTGGCGCGGATTGATGTAGTTCGGGTTGACCGAACCGGCCGTGATCTCGTTCCGATAGACCCGGTAATGCTCCAACGGCTTGTAGATCTCTTCCCTGCGACGTTCGATCTGCGCGTCGGAGACACGGATGCCTTCGGCCTTGCCGTCGTCGATGTACTGACAGGCCGCCTTCGCGGCAAGACGGCCCTCGGTGAAGGAGCCGGACGAGAAGGCGTGCGGCGTGCCGCCAACAGCGTCACCGGCACCGAACAGACCCTCGACCGTGGTCATGCGGTTGTAGCCCCAGAAATACTCCGACGGCGAGACATCCTCCGGCCCCGAGCACCAGGCGCCGCAGCCGGTCGCGTGCGAGCCCATGACATAGGGCTCGGAGGTGGTCAGCTCCGGGTTCTCGTTTTTCGGGTCGACATCGGTCGCGGCCCAGAGCACCGCCTGGCCGACGGTCATACCGAGGAAGTTGTGCCAGCCGATCTCTTCGAGATGCGGGTCCTGGAACGCCTCCATGGTCACCATGTGGATCGGACCGCGACCGGCATTGACCTCATTGATGAAGGCATGGTTGCGCAAACAGGTCGGGATGGGACGATGCGTCCGGTGCGACGCCTCCGGATCCAGATATTCCTTACCGACCATTTCCTGCAGTTGCGGCCACCATTTAGACTCGTACTCCTCGCCGATACCATTTTGCGTATAGGTCTTGAGGTGCAGGAAGTAGGCGCCGACCGGACCGTAACCGTCCTTGAAGCGCGCCAGAACGATCCGGTTCTCCATCTGGGTCATCTTGGCGCCGGCGCCGATCAGCAAGCCATAGGCCGAGCCCGACGACCAGGGCGCATACCAGACACGACCCGCACCCTCGCCCACCGAGCGTGGCTTGAAGATGTTCGAGGCGCCGCCTGCGGCAACGATGACCGTTTTGGATTTGAAGACGTGATAGTTACCGGTGCGCACATTGAAGCCGACGGCACCGGCCACACGGTTCGGCTTGGCCTCATCCATCAACAGATGGGTCACACAGATGCGGTTGAAGACCTTGTCGGCGGACTTCTTCGCGGCTTCGGCGACGATCGGCTTGTAGGACTCGCCGTGAATCATGATCTGCCATCGACCCTCGCGCTGATAGGCCCCCGTCTTCGGGTTGCGCATCAGGGGCAGCCCCCATTCCTCGAACTGATGCACGGTCGAGTCGACGTGACGGGCCATATCGAACAGCAGGTCTTCGCGCACCATCCCCATCAGATCGATACGCGCGTAACGGACATGGTCTTCCGGGTTATTCTCGCCGAAACGGGTTCCCATGTAGCAGTTGATGGCGTACAGACCCTGCGCCACGGCGCCGGAGCGATCGATGTTCGCCTTTTCGGCGATGACGATCTTCTTATCCTTACCCCAGTACCTCGACTCGAAGGCGGCGCCCGTGCCGCCCAAGCCGGCCCCGGCGACCAGGATGTCGATACCGTCTTCGATGATTGTCTTGTAAGCCATCAGTAGTACACCCCTGCTTTCATCTTCAGGCCATTGGACTCGAGCGTATGAAGGCCGCCGTCATCGAGGCGGATGTACTTGGGCTCGTTGAACAACAGCTGGCTGTCGCGCATGTCCGTGCTAGGCGCGGGTACATCGGCGAGTTTCGGAATGCCCGTCCCCCAAGGCTTGGTGGTGATGGGTGCCAGCAGATTCATATCCTTCTCGCCGTTGCGGAAGATGATCCGCCAGGCGATGACACCCTTTTCCTCATCACGGCGCACACGAACCGAGTGGCCCAAGGGGGCGAAATCGGCATAGCCACGCACGTCGATCGCGTTATGCGGGCACGCCTTGACGCAGGAGTAGCACTCCCAGCACATGTTGGGCTCGATGTTGTAGGCGCGTCGGACGGTCGTATCGATGTGCATGATGTCCGAGGGGCAGATATCCACGCACTGGCCACAACCATCGCAGCGAGTCATATAGACGAAAGTTGGCATCTTCTAGTCCTCTTCGTGATTCGATTCGGCGAATCAGGATTCAGTAATGGCTCGGAGCGTCGCGCTTGATACCCAGCCCCATGTAGGGCGGGGTCTCGCCCATGTACTCCGGGATATCCGGATAGCGCTGCTTGACGCTGGGATCCGTCAGCTCGGGTAGATCGGGCAACTTGTCCCTCGAACCGTCGGCCTTGGCGACCTTCTTCTGGAACGCGGCGGCGGGCTTGTAGAACATGTGCGCGAACTTGGACCAGAAGACGGTGCTGAACAGCGTGGTGGCCGCGCCGATGAAGATGACCAGCGCGATGGTCGAGTTGAACAGGGACCACACCAGCGCGAAGGTCACCGTCAGCAGCAGCGAAACGATGAACAGATCGGAGAGATGCACGTCGTACCACTCGTGGCCCTCGGAGCGCACGTCGACGCGGATCTTGAACCAGAACCAGTAGCCGCCGATGCAGACCATCAGGGCACCCAGATGCCAGAGCAGGGCCATGAAGGCCGAGCCCTCGCCTTCCGCGAGCGGCAGGGCGAAGATCTGGAGCGCGGTGGTCACCACGAAGATGACGAAGCCGTAGCTGATGAGCAGGTGGGACTTGCGCCGGTCGGGATTCTCGAACTCGCCCGAGGCCAAAACCTCGTTCGCGAGCGTACCGAGGGCGATGCTGACCTTCTCTGCGCCCTTGACGTCACGCTTGGCGAGTTTCTTGAGCGTCTGTCCTTTCTCGAAGAAGTACTTTGCACTCTTCTTGTGCATGACGTCGAGCAGGGTGCCACCGATGACCAAAAGGATCATCAGCACGACATAGGCCTGCATCACAGCAGGCGAGATGAGCGCCGAAAGCTCGGCGAAGGGATTGGCGATCATGATGAGCTGGCCTCCGTTATGGATTAGCGTACAGCCTAGGGAAAGACCCCGGATGGCAATCCGGCACCCGATCAGCGTCTTTTCGGCACCCTGAAGCGTCACACTCGGTTTGCTTCAGCGGATCCGTTCTTGTGCCGCTCGGCGACAGACCGCCTTCAACTGTGACGCGTCCTGCCTTCGGCGGGATCGGAAACCGTTTTCGAGATCTCAGGACACTCGGCCCTAACGAAAAACTTCTTGGTTTTTTAGTGCATTATCGAGTGCTCACATAGAGCACCTGTGTGGATACTAGAGACTTCGGGCTGTTTTACACAACTCGACTATGACGCAACCAGATGACCTCGATCATCAATTTCGCAACATATGGGGTCAGAAACCCAGTTTATCGCAGCAAAAACCAAGCAGAACGTCCCTGCCAATAGGGTGACCTCAAAGCCATACGCGGTCCTGTAACCGATTGAATTGACAGGCACACGTGGCGAACCGACTTTCGTTGACTACAGCGAGGTACGAGGAATCGGCCCGCGTTACCGGACGTCATTGCTCGTACCTCGGTGTCAGGCTCGACATGACCTCGGACCCCGGAAAGTCCCCATGCCGCTCGCCAGAGCGCGGCATGGAGTGTTGCCTGCCAGGGAGACAAACCCGTCGGCACTCCCAACGCTTCAAACGAATACCCGCTAATCGTGTCCGGTTTTTTTCGCACAAGCGCCCTGGACGCCTATTTCTTGGCGGATCCATACACAAAGTATCAATTCGGCCCCGCAGACCGGCAACGTACAATGTCCGCGCTTTTCCGACATTCACCGAATCGTCCCGCCAGAGCTTCCGACTGACGCAGCCGCGCGCTCTGCCGCGTGGTCGATGCTGATACCTGGAGACACCTTCATTGGCCGAGAAGAGTTTCGATTACATCGTCGTCGGCGCCGGCTCCGCCGGGGCGACCATCGCCGCCAACCTGATCGAGCGGCGCAAGGGGACCGTCCTCTTGCTCGAGGCGGGCGCGAACGACCGCGATCCACTCATCCACATTCCAGCGGCGGTCGGTCAAGCGATTCCGCGCCATACCTGGCCCTATGCCGCCGAGCCCGCCGAGGAAACCAACGGACGCGTCCTGCCGGTCTTGCAGGGACGCGTCCTGGGAGGTTCGAGCTCGGTCAACGGCATGCTCTACGTTCGCGGCCAGCGCGAGGATTACGATCGTTGGGAGACGGAGTTCGGATGCACCGGCTGGAACGCGGGCGAGATGCTGCGCTATTTCAAGAAGTCCGAGAACAACGAGTCGCTCTCCGGCGAATTCCACGGTAACGATGGACACCTGAGGGTCAGCGAGAACCGCTATCGTCACCCCCTGACCCAGGCATGCATTCGCGCCGGGCAGCAGCTCGGCTACCAATACATCACCGATTACAACAACTGGCGCCAGGAGGGATGCGGATTCTTCCAGGCGGCGACCATCAACGGCCGGCGCTGCTCGACCTCGGTCGCCTATCTCAGCGGGGTCAGGAAGAACCCCAACCTGAGCATCGTCACCGACGCGCTGGTCGAGCGCATCGAGATCGAGAACAAGCGCGCCACCGGGGTGACCTGGCGCCGCAGCAACGCCCGCCACACCGCCACGGCGCGCGCGGAGGTGATCGTCTGCGCAGGCGCAATCGGCTCGCCGAAGCTGCTGCAGCTTTCGGGCGTGGGCCCCGTGGACGCGCTCGAGGCGGTCGGCATCCAGCCCAAACTGGTGCTGCCGGTGGGCGAGAACTTCCACGACCACATGCACATGTCGGTCAACGCCACGACCCGTCATCCGATCTCGCTGTACGGACAGGATCGGGGACTGAGGGCGCTGCGCAACCTCACGCAGTGGCTGCTGTTCCGCACCGGCATCCTCACCTCCACCATCCTGGAGGGCTTTCTGTTCGCCGACACCTGCAATCAGGGACGCCCGGACGTGGAGCTGCACTTCCTGCCGGTGATCGATTCATTCGACGATCCGGTCGGAGCCACTGCTGGACGCACCCACGGCCTGACGATCAAGACCGGCCATCTGCAGCCGCGCTCGCGCGGACGCGTCACCCTGCGCTCGAACGACCCGAACGCGCTGCCGCGCATCGAGGCCGGCTATCTTTCCGACCCCGAGGATCTGGCGGGACAGGTGCGCGCGACCAGGCTGGCCTTACAGGTCCTCGAACAGCCGACGCTGCGCGCCATGATCGACGAGGTCTTCAATCCCGCCTGCTCCATCGACGACGATGCCGCGATCGAGGAATGGGTGCGCAACTCCTCGAAGACGGTCTTTCACCCAGTCGGCACCTGCCGCATGGGCACAGATCCCAAGACCTCGGTCACCGATCTGCAGCTGCGCGTGCACGGCATCGCCAATCTGCGCGTGGCGGACAGCTCTTCGATGCCCCAGGTTCCGAGCGGCAACACCAACGCGCCGGTCATCGCGCTCGCCGAAAAGGCGGCGGATCTCATCTGCGAGGCGGCCTGAGCGCCCGAGCAATCCAAGCAAGAGGAATCAACGACTATGGCTCTCGTGAAACGGCTTGAGGAAGTGGACCAGTTCCTGGCCCGCGACCACGGGCATTACATCGACGGCAAGGCGATCGCGGGCTCTGGAACCGAGCGCATCCAGGTCACCAACCCGGCCAGCGGCCAGGTGGTCGGATCGGTCGCCGTGGCCACCGAGGCGGAGGTCGAGGCGGCGATCGCCTCCTCGCACGCCGCCTTCCAGGGCGCCTGGGCGCAGACGACTCCGGCCGAGCGCGAACGCATCCTGATGCGCTTCGCCGATCTGCTCGAGGAGCACGGCGAGGAGATCGCCCAGATCGAAACCGCACAGTCCGGCAAGCTGATCGGCCTCTCGCGCGTCATCGAGGCCGGCTGGTCGGCGCGCTGGCTGCGCTACTATGCCGGCTGGGCGACCAAGATCGCGGGCGAGACGCTCTCGCCCTCCTATCCCAGCATGGGCGGCGAACGCTATACCTCCATGACCCTGCGTCAGCCGCTGGGCGTGGTGTTCGCCATCATTCCCTGGAACTTCCCGGTCATGATCCCGGTGTGGAAGTTCGGCGCAGC
Source organism: Thiorhodococcus drewsii AZ1 (assembly GCF_000224065.1). GTDB lineage: Bacteria > Pseudomonadota > Gammaproteobacteria > Chromatiales > Chromatiaceae > Imhoffiella > Imhoffiella drewsii. The sequence continues at coordinate 145,274 of NZ_AFWT01000008.1, read as the reverse complement.
GCTCGCCACCGGCAACACGGTGCTGCTGAAGTCCTCCGGCCACACGCCCCTGGCGCTGATGCGGGTGGCCGAACTGGGCACCCAGGCTGGCCTGCCGCCAGGCGTGCTCAACGTCGTCAACGGCCGCGGTGCGATCGGCAACCAAGTGATCTCGGATCCTCGGGTGGCCAAGGTCTCGCTAACCGGCTCGGTGCAGACCGGACATATCGTGGGGCGCGAGGCGGTAAACGAAAACTTCACCCGCTTCACCCTCGAACTCGGCGGCAAGAACCCAGCGGCCTTCCTGCCCGACACGCCGATCGATAAGATCCTCGACGGCATCGTCGAGGCCGGCTTCCTGCACTGCGGGCAGGTCTGCGCCTCGGCCGAGCGATTCTTCGTCCACCGCTCTCAGATCGACGAGGTGCTCGCCCGCATGAAGGAACGCCTGGAGAGCTTCGCTCCGGCCGATCCCATGGACGAGACGGGCATGGTCGGCCCCGTGGCCAATAAGGCGCAGTACGAGAAATGCCTGGAGGCATTCGAGAAGGCACGGCGCGACGGCGACGAGATCGTGACCGGCGGCGAGGCCTACGACTGCGACGGCCTCTATATCAAGCCGACGATCGTGCGCCCCAAATCGCTCGACTCCGCGTCCTTCCGCGAGGAGGTGTTCGGCCCCTTCGGCGCCTTCGTCGCCTATGACGACGAGGACGAACTGATCGCCATGATGAACGACACCCCCTTCGGCCTGACGGCAAGCCTCTGGACCAACGACCTTTCCAAGGCGCTGCGTCTGGTGCCGCGCATCGAGGCGGGGACCGTGTGGATCAACATGCACACCATGGTCGACCCGGCCGTGCCCTTCGGCGGCGCCAAGGGATCCGGCGTGGGACGCGAGTACGGCTCCGCCTTCATCGATGACTTCACCGAGCTGAAGTCGGTCACCATCCGCTACTAACCCCGAGGCGGCACATCCGCCGTCTGTGTGCGATCCGGGCCTGCGCGGACAGGTCCGGATCCTTACGAGATAGTCCCTTCCCCCTCATCATTGCTGTGCGCCTGCCACCAGTTGTTGCGGGGGCTTGTGCTGACGCAATACTCGCCCTTACCCGATTCGACACCTGCTCACAAATCGCGTGTTGCTTGAGTCGACAGTTGCTCGACAAGATACTCAAGGGCTTTTTCTAGCTGTGCGTCCTGTCCGGCGCAATAGCGAACATCGAATGGAACTTCAATGTCTGGTGAAACACCCATTCCTTCCAGATCAACACCATCGACTAAGGCGCTTTGCACTGCAAGAAAAAGGACGGCGCCATTAGACAATGGGAAAAGCCGACCTCCAAGGACCTGCCCCGCCGTCCGCTCGCCAATGACTTTTACCTGTTCATATCTTCGAGCACCATATGCCAATATTTCTTTTCCACTTCGACTAGACCCGTCAACCAAGTAAACCGCTTTTTTTCGCCATTGGGAATCGAAAACAGTTTCCGCGCCATCTCTATGATGCATCTTGAGGACAGGAATATTCGTATTGAAGATATTAAGATAAGATGGCGCCGCCCCGCCCATGCCATATCGCAAATCAATGATCAACGCATCGGCTTCTTTCAATTGACCCCACTGAATGGTATTCAGTAATTCCTGCTGATACTCATAACCCGCGTAAGAATAAATATGAATATAGCCAATGCGCTTCTTATTTCGCTCAATAATCCGAACGCTGGATTTCTGTGCTTCCAACATCTCCTTCTTGGGATTAACGAGCACAGGCTTCATTGCAATCGTGAATGGCTCGCCCATCTGTTTTCGTCGTATTTCAAAAACCACATCCTCCCCGACATACGAACGAAGTGAAGCGATTGGCGAGTAAGGTTCAGCATTGACGGAAAGAATTTCATCACCCTTTAACAGCCCCGCTTTCTCGGCCACACTTCCAGCAAGAACAGAGGCAATGTACAGGCGCTTCTCGATTTCTTGGGTTAAAATACCAACTGTTGGATACAAAACCTCTTTCCCATCGAATAATTCGCCGATCTCTGGAATTTTTGAAAACAACGCACACAGCTGGTAATACTCATAATCATCTGGCGTTAAATAGTACGTGTGAGAAGCATTCAACTCACCAAGCATGGCATTCACCAAACTGGAAAACGCTTGTTGAGAATGAACATTTTGCAGCTTCATGAGATAGTCGGCTTTAATTACAGGAAAATCCTTGGCTACCTGGTCTGGGTTATAAAAATTCTCTTCGACAAGATCAGTGATCTCATCAAATAAAGCAGAATAGGATCTATGGTTTTCCTTAGCCGCAGCCGTTGAAGCCTGCACAATAATGAGGCACACACTCAAAATAAGCAGGATGAGTCTTTTCATGGCAAGGCTCTTAAATTTCACAATGAGAATAATCACACGGGACGTAAAACCTAACAACCGGTTCAGATCGTCGCTCGCTTCGCTCGGACGATCTAACCTTATTCGTTAGATTATTTCTCCCAGTATTCACTCAAAGCCCGCTCGATTGCCGGGTGGTCAAATTTGTAGTCGTCTTGGTTAAGGCACCATTTCAAGTACGTCACGACCGCCAATTTCTGGGTTTTTGAAAATGTGCTAAACCTCGAAAGAGAATCATCATCAAGCTGCTCTAAATGGAATAATGGATCATCCACTTTCTCGTCAAGACTTGCTAAAATATACGCAGGCAAATGAAACCGCATGCCATTTGCATCAAAGAATGAAAGACTGCTATGGCATCTCTGCAACTGATCCTTATTAAATTTAGTCCAGTCTTCTTTTTCGTCTTTCTCACGGAATCTTTTTTGCGTGACTACCGTTTCGTAATCGTCGATTGCTTGCGCCTCCCACAGGCCAATACCGTCGCCTAGCTTGACGCCCTCAAAAGCTGATCTAATTTCGTCTTTAACGTTTGACTTGTCCATTGCTAATTAATCTAACGACCAAGGTAAGCCGACCCGCGCGCGGCACCACGCTTGAGATTAGCCCACGACGCCGGCCGCGCGGGGTCGGCTTTACCGCCGTGTTAGGCGCTTTTCACTTTATCCGATCGAGACAAAATAAATCTGTCCCCTTTTCGCGGAGGCACCACCGCTTCCGGTAGCACCGTTCAATTTTGTCAATTAGACCGGCCACCGCCGCAGTGACCGTTCTACTCGCAACTCAAACTGCTCCACTTGTGCCCTTGTAAGCTGCTCGCTCTTGTATAGCGACAGAACGTCCAGACGACACTGTGGGGCGCAGGTGCCGACGATGGCTGTCTTGAGCACACGCTTGACAGGCTGGCGTAGTACAAACCGATCTACCCACCATGGAGAACCAAGCGAAGTGACGGCCAGCATACGGCGGAGATTCTTGAGCCTGGGTTTGATGGGACCGTAATAACCAGCATGGTCATATGCCACGCCTGGCGCCCAGACCCGATCAAACCATCCCTTGAGAATGGCAGGAAAGCCAAACCACCAAGTGGGAAAAACCAGAACGATTGCTTCTGCCGCCAGCAGCCTCTCAATCTGCGGCGCAACTCGCTGAGCCGCATAGGGACCAGCGTAATAACTGGCTCGCTCTGCTTCTGTCAGAGAAGCAGCAAACCCGTCAGCGTAGAGATCTTCCGCCTCAACCACATGACCGGCAGCACGAAGCACATCACTGGCCCGGTGAGTAAGTGATGTGCACAGGCTTTCTGAAAGGGGATGAGCTTTTACAACAAGGCACTTCATTTGAAATTAGCTGTTACGTCCCGGCTAGCGAATTACGTAAACTGTCCCCAGAACTGCCAATAAGCCGACCTAAAAGCGCGCTACCACAAGCTCAGATGCTCTCGCCGAGTACGACGCGCGCTTTTTGGGTCGGCTTGATTCAATTGTTAGGGTCAATATCTTCTAGCGTAAGCGGGTCTTTGATTCCAGGCATCCTGTGCCTTGTTTTATAAAAATAGCCAATAGCTTGATTCCTCGCCGCCTCTGTAGATTTGTTATATTCGGCTCCGGTAATGTCTATACTGCACAGCATACATGACCATCCGGTAGGATTATTAGGGTTTTCTTGAATAGAGTTTTTCCGTAGCAACATATCGCACTTTTTACAAACAACATCTTCCGGGTCAAGAATGTCGAATTTTGGATGGATGGTTAAATACACAACGATTCCTTCTGGAATCACCGATATGTTTTTATTTGTGTATGAAAGCAACTCAAAGCTAGTGTATTTTTTCAGCTTGCTATATATAGCATGGAGCACAACAAATGTTGGTAATAGCAATAATGTTAATAGCCATGTTGGCACTGTATCCGGTATCCAAGTTGCTAATCCTTGGGATTCTAGCCAAACCAGCATGGGTGAGAGAAGAATGACCAAAATCATTAAAGAGATATGGGCTGGGTATTCCAGCGCGCGATCAAGTAGCTTCTTTATTAGGCTTCCGGCCGTTGTTTCTAATAGTGTCATTTTATTAAGCACTTATCACTGCAGCTTTTTTCGTTCTTGTGGTACACGGTGATTTGATTGGGTTTGCACCCTAACGTCACCCATAAGCCGGGCCATACTGCGCTCTGACAACACTACGGGATTGCTCTGAGTTCGTTGCGCAGAATGGCCTCGGCTTGATGAGCGTGTTAGGCGATTCTTTCTCGTCAATTTCTCCGGCGGATTCTAGGAGTGATGCACACTGTTCTCTAGACTCAACGATTTTTGCTCTTGGTTTGCCTGCGTTCACGCCAATCTACGGCCCTCCGCCACATTCTTTGAAATACACTTTCAGTGTCCTTGGTATCAACAACCAATCCGGTGAACAAGGATTTATGGCTTTCCCCATCAATTTTCCCATGCTGAGCCCATCTATCTATAGATGCGTAATCGAAATCCGTTTCAGATAGTTGGATCAAACGTACAGTTTCTCGAAATAGGTCGAGACCGAAAGCAGAAGATTTTGCCATAAGCTCGATAAGCTCTGGATTCAATGTGTCTGCGTGAATTTCCTTGTAACGCTCAAAAGCGACTTGTGAAATCCCTGTCATATTGTTCGTCTTGGCATACAAATACCAAGCTTCAGAACGATTATAATCCTGAAGTTTTCGTCTTTCGTGACTTTGATATAGCGCGTATCCTAATCCGGCGATGCCAAGCCCAACACTGACAACCGACAAAATATCCATGAGTGAACCTACATACGAAGAAACCTAACGCCTGCCATAACCGAGCCCAAAAAGAAGAGCGACGAAGCAGCGGCGCTTTTTGGGGTCCGAGTTTATGGCATTGTTATGCGCTACCCGCCGTTGTAACCAAATTCTATGGAAAGCAGTTTTTTCTTCCACAAAGATTCTCTCTGAATAACTTGATCTGGAGTTTTTGTTGTTGGCAATATTTCCAAAATAGTGAACTTGAAGTTGTTTTTAAAATATGCCTCGGTGTGCTGATTAAATAATTCGACCAACTCTTTGTTCCCACCGTGAGCACCGTAAATGTATTCGCTCCATCGTCCCCATATCCCTTCAGCACCATAGGCAGAACCTACATAATGCCTTCCAGTTTTCTTATCTGTTAGAAGATACACCCCAAACACGTTGCTTAGCGCTACCTTCCAGTCATTAAGTTGATTTTTTATAACGATCTCCATCTGCTCAAAGCTGTGATTAATTTCATCATACGAACAAAATGGCTCTCCTTGGTATTTGTACTCTAATATACTTGAGACCACAGAATGTTGAAAAATATAACTTGGAGTAAATACCGTGCCCCGTGAATTGCCGCCTTTGTATTCAATTATCAAGCGGCCTATTAAATCACTGTGTTCTTCAGAGTGGGCAACGTCATATTCTTCTCGGTCTCTGCGTAGAATATTGAACACGCCACCGTACAAGAATTTATTTCCATATATTTGAGCAAAGCTGACGATCCTGTCTTTCACAAATCGTTCCTTATTCGTCCCCCTATACACCTGCCAACCTAACCATTCCTCACTAGATCTGGCCAAAACATCTATAGGCCTTGTTCCTTCAGGCTCTTGTTTGGCGAGGTGAAAACGAAATTGGTTATCGTCATTGAACTCACTAAATATCAATTCAAGATTCATTTTTTCAGAACAAATGGTTGTCGGTTTTTTAACGCATAACAGTGAAATGGACTGATGTCCGGTAATATTGTGCTAACCTGAAGTCAGCCTAGCACAATATTTCAGGACCGCTATTCCTCGCCATTTTAATTCTCGTTCTGCACCTTCCGATGGTTCCAATACCCGGCGCGAAACCGGGAATCCATCCGGCTGGGATCGATACCTATCTCTATTAGAACGCCATCGCATCCCCCACAAACAACGCGAGTGGTACGTCAAACGCGCAGAGGCATTCATCGAGGCGATGCGCCCGACACGTATGCGGGAGGTGACGGAGGAGCAGATCACGGCCTTTTTCCCTCGTTATGCCCGTGAGCAGCGTTTGACTGACTGGCAGTTTCATCAAACCGTGGATGCCGTGCAACTGCTCCTCGTTGATCTAGCGCATAATCCGAGCGCGGAAAAGGTCGATTGGGACTATTGGAAATCGGCGGCGAAGGATCTGGCATCGGATCACTCGACCCTGCACGGACCGTGACGCCTGAGGAGGCCGTCGAGAACCGCTCCTATTTCCAACGCTCGGCCGAGGATCTCGATCTGTTGAAGTCGCTCGCACGCACACTGCGCGCGAGGCGCTATGTCATCCGGACCGAGCAGACCTATGTCGACTGGTGTCACCCCTTCATGCGCTTCTGTGGCAATTCGGATTCGGCAACTTGGGGACCAGCGGACGTCGAGCGTTTCCTGGCCTATCTGGCGGCCGATCGGGGTGTCGCGGCCAGTACCCAGAACCAGGCGCTCAATGCGCTGGTGTTCCTGTTTCGCCATGTCCTGGAGCGGCCTCTGGACGAGCTGCGCTTCACCCGTGGCCGGCGTCCGCCGCGCATGCCAGTCGTCTTGACCCGTGACGAGATCCGCGCCCTGTTCGACCAGTTGGCCGGGACGCGGGGCCAGTGAAGAGCCCCGTCGACGAACTTTAAGCTGCTTCACCTGCCCTTAACCCGCACTTAACCCCTCCAGGCGTATCTTTCCGATATCGGAAAATTTGAACCGCAAAGACGCGAAGGACGCTAAGAAATACGAGGTCGTGAATCTTCAGCGTCCTTCGACCTCTAGCCGGGCTTCGCCAAGGGCGTGAACCATTGAAACCCTTTGCGCGCTTTGCGCTCTTAGAGGTTCGGCAGTTCTTCTCAGGCTCATCAATGCGATCGAAGTTATTCATACAGCAGGGCATCGCCTTCGGCCTGGCCGCTCTGGTCTGCGGCTGCGCCGTGGGACCGACGCGGCCGGATCTGGCCGCCCAGGCGGTGCGCGATACCGACCAGGTTCCGGCCTGGTCGCCGCAGTCGGACGCGGTGCCGTCCGCGTATCTCGACGATCTGATCCAAGCGCCCGAGCTGGATGCGTTGGTCAAAGAGGCATTGGCGGCCAATCCCAGCCTGCAGCAGACCCTGACCACGCTGCGGATCACGCGCGCCCAGCGCCGCCAGACCGGGGCCGCGCGGCTGCCGTCGGTCGAAGGCTCGGCCTCGGGATCGCGCGAGCAGTTCGGCGATCCCGCCTACCGCAGCTCGGTCACGGTGAGCTGGGAGGTGGATCTCTGGGGCAAGCTGTCGGAGGACGATCAGGCCGCCGAGAAGGATGTCGAGGAACAGCAGGCGCTCTATCGGTCGGCCCGCGACGCACTGGCGGCGGACCTGATGGAGAACTGGCTGGGTCTCATCGCCGACCGCCACGCGATCGAGATCGAACAGCGCCGGCTCGCCACCCTGGAGCAGAACGCCGACTTCATCCTGCAGCGCTACCGCAGCGGGCTCGGCCGCCTGGAGGATCTGGACAGCGCACGCAGCTCGACGGCCAGTTCGCGGGCCTCGCTCGCCCGGTATCGCGAATCCCTGGCACAGCGCCAGCGCGCGCTCAGGGTGCTGCTGGGACGTGTCGGCGGGACCGAGACGATCGACTTTCCCGCCGACTATCCGCAGGTGCTCCCTCCCCTCGCCGCCCTGCCGGATCAGACGCTTCAGCGCCGCCCGGACCTCCAGGCCGCCTATGCCGCGATCCAGGCGGCCGATCTGCGCACCTCGGTCGCCTACAAGGATCTGCTGCCCAGCATCAGTCTGCAGGCGGCCCTCTCCGATGCGGCGGCCAAACCGAGTGCGACCCTGCTTCAGGATCCGCTCTGGTCGCTGCTGGGTCAGCTGACCGCGCCACTCTATCGGGGCGGACAACTGCGCGCGGCCGCCGAGATCGCCAAGTTACAGACGGCCCAGGCCTATCAGGCCTATCGCGAGACCCTGCTGACCGCCGTGCAGGAGGTCGAGGACGCCCTGGGCCAGGAACGGACGCTCGCCGAGCGTCAGACCCATGTCGAGACGGCCCTGACCGCCGCACGCAACAATCTGGCCCAGTACGAACGCAGCTACCGGGCCGGGCTGGTCGATATCCTGGATCTGTTGAGCGTCCAGCAGCAAACCTATGATCTGGAGGCGCAGTTGGACAACCTTCGTTACGAACGCCTGACAAACCGTGTCGTGCTCGGACTCGCCCTTGGGCTGGGGACGCGCGCATGAGTTCGCGCTCCAGACAATGGCTGGTCTTCATCGCCGCTCTGGTCTTACTGGCCGGCGCCGGACTCTATGTACAGACCCACCTGCATGGCCCGGGTGGCCGATCGGGTGGACCACCCGGGGCCGGCGGACCGCCGAGCCAAGCCGGCTCCAAGCCCGAGCCTAAGGGCGGACCCTCGGAATCGGCGCCACCCGGTGGAGCTGCACCGAAGGGATCCGGCACGACCACCCAGCGTCCGGACGTGCGCGTAGTGCGGGTGACGCCCGCGCGCTATCAGGCCCAGGTGAGCGGCTACGGCGAGGCCCGGGCGCACTATGCGCTGACCCTGACGGCCCAGGTCTCGGGCCGGGTCGACGCGCTGTCGGAACATCTCGAATCCGGTCAGCGGGTCGCCAAGGGCGATGTCCTGGTGCAGCTGGAGGACAGCGACTACCGCGCCGCCGTGGCCAGCGCCGAGAACGATCTGGCCTCGGCGCGCCTGGCCCTGCTCGAAGAAGAGCGCCAGGGCGTCCAGGCGGCGGCCGAATGGAAGGCCTCCGGGCTGCGCGGCAAGCCGGACTCTGAGCTGGTCCTGCGCAAGCCCCAGCTGGCGGCGGCCAAGGCGGCCGTGGCCCATGCCGAGGCGACCCTGGTCAGCGCCCGCGAGGATCTGGCCGAGACCCGCATCACCGCCCCCTTCGATGCCCTGGTGGTCGAGCGCAGTGTCGCGCCCGGCAGCTACGTCCAGGCCGGCACCCAGGTCGCCTCGCTCTACAGCCTGGACCGCCTGGAGGTCTCGGTCGCGCTCTCGGCACGCGACTGGAGCACCTTGCCGGACACGCAAACCCTGACCCGCGGCGACTGGCCCGCCAGGCTCACCAGCGTCGAGGACGGCCAGGTCTGGACCGGCCGTGTGCTGCGCGCCGAGCGCCATCTGGACGAGACCACCCGCCAGCGCGCACTGGTGATCGCCGTCGACCGACCGCTCGACCGTGCGCTGCCGCTGCTGCCCGGCACCTTCGTGGAGGCCGAGGTGGCAGGCCGCGAGCTCGACGGGCTCTGGCGTCTGCCGAGCGCCGCGCTCAGCCAGCGCGGCGAGATCTGGCGAGTCGATCCCGAGGGCAGTCTGGAGCGCTTCACCGCCGAGCCGGTCTTCAGCGATGCCCAGGGCATCTATATCGAGGCGCCCGAGACGCTAAGCGACAGCGCGCAGCAGGTGCTGGTGCATCCGCTGAACGGCTATCTGCCGGGCATGGCGGTCAATCCGGTCGAGGTATCGCGCGATGAGGACTGACAGAGGCGGCATCATCGGCTGGTTCGCGCGCAACCCGGTCGCGGCCAACCTGCTGATGATCCTGGTGATCCTCGCGGGCGTCTTCTCCGCCGGCGATCTGCGCAAGGAGGCCTTTCCCAGCCTGGAGCCGAACAGCATCACGGTGTCCGTCTCCTACGACAGCGGCTCGGCCCAGCAGTCCGAGGAAGGGCTGGCGATCAAGATCGAGGATCAGCTCGAAGGCGTCACCGGCATCGACAGCATCACCAGCAGCTCGACCGGCAGCGGCGTCACCGTCACCATCGAGAAGCAGTCGGACTACGACCTCGACACCCTGCTGACCGACGTCAAGACAAAGGTCGACGCCATCTCGACCTTCCCGGCCGACGCCAAGAATCCGGTCATCCAGAAGGCCGAGCGCGAGGAACACTCGCTCTGGCTGCAGCTCTACGGCGACGCCGATCGCCACACCCTTCAGCGCCTGGCCGACGAGCTCAAGTCCGACCTCATGGCCACACCCGAGATCAGCCGGGTCACCATCTCCGGCTGGCTGGACCCCATGATGGTGGTCGAGATCGACGAGGGCCGGCTGCAGGCCTACGGACTCTCGCTCTCGGACGTGGAGGAGGCGGTCAACGCCGGATCCTCCAACACCATGACGGCGGTGCTGCGCGACCGCGATCTCTATCTGCAGCTCAAGGCATCGGAGCAGGCCTACCGGGTAGAGGAATTCGCCGCCATCCCCCTGATCACGGGCGCCGACGGGCGCGAGATCCGTCTCGGGGACGTGACCCGGATCCGCGACGCCTACGACGACCTCACCTCCTCGCTCCTGCGCTATCAGGGGCAAGACAGCATCGGACTGCAGGTGATCACCACCGGGCAGGACGACATCATCGACACGGTCAAGGCCGCACGCAGGGTCGCGGACGCCTGGCAGACGAGCGGCGAGCTACCGAAAGGCGTCGAGCTGGCCACTTGGTACGACCGCAGCGAGAGCATCCAGAGCCGGCTCGAACTGCTGGTGCGCAACGCCCTGACCGGCATCCTGCTGGTGTTCGTGCTGCTCGCCGCCTTTCTCGATCTGACCCTGGCCTTCTGGGTCGCCATGGGATTGCCCTTCATCTTCTTCGGCACCCTCTATTTCATGGGCGACGGCCTCATGGGGCTCTCGCTCAACGCCTTCACCACCTTCGGCTTCATCATGGCCCTGGGCATCGTGGTCGACGATGCGGTGGTGGTCGGCGAAAGTGTCTACACACTGCGCTCCGAGCGCGGCGACACCCTGGGCAACACCATCCGGGGGACGCTGAGGGTGGCGGTGCCGACGCTCTTCGGCGTCTTCACCACGGTCGCCGCCTTCTACGCCCTGTCCCAGATCCAGGGCCACCTGGGCGAGCTCTACGCCCAGTTCGCCGACGTGGTGGCCATCTGTCTGATCCTCTCGATCGTCGAGTCCAAGCTGATCCTGCCGGCCCATCTGGCCCATCTCAAGACCCATCGCCGACCGACCCGCAACCCGCTGCTACGCGGCTGGCAATGGGTGCAGCGCGGCGCGGATCTGGGGATGACACTCTTCCGCGACCGCCTCTACCGGCCGCTGCTGGAGCAGGCGCTGATCCATCGCTACGCGACCGTCCTCATCTTCCTGACCGTGCTGGTGCTGGTGATTTCCATGCCCTTCACCGGCGCGGTCCGTCTCAGCTTCTTCCCGGACATCCTCGGGGACACGGTGCGCGCCCAGGTGACCATGCGCAACGACGCCAGCTTCGGCCAGACCCACCGGGCGCTCGACCGGCTTGAGTCGCTGGCCTACGCGGTCGACCGCGAACTGCGCAAGGACAAGGGCGAAAGCGGCATCGCCAATCTGCAGGTGCTGTCCTCGGGCGACCAGTCCGGCCGGGTGACGGTCGAGCTGCACGCCGATCCGCCCTACGACATCCGCGTCTTCACCAAGCGCTGGCGCGAGGCGGCCGGACTCCCGGAGGGCGTGCGCACGCTCAACATCCAGAGCTTCCGGCGCATGGTCTCGGCGCTGCGAGTGGAGCTGCGCGCCAACGACGACGAGGTGCTGACCCTGGCCGGCGAGGCGCTCAAGGCGCATCTGCAACAGATCCCGGCCGTCTTCGGCATCGAGGACAACCTGGAGCCCGGCCAGCCCCAGCTGCGACTGGAGCTGACCCAGCAGGGGCGCGCGCTGGGGATGACCACCAGTTCCCTCGCCGTCCAGGTGCTCCAGTCCTTCAGCGGCCAGGTGGTGCAGCGCTATCAGCGCGACAGCGACGAGATCGAGGTCAAGGTCCGCTATCCGGAGGCCGACCGTCAGAGCGCGGCCGACGTGCTCCAGGCACGGGTGCGCACGCCGGACGGATCCGTGGTGCCGCTCGCCAGCGTGGCGACCCTGACCTTCGGCTACACCCGCGACACCATCACCCGCATCGACGGCAAGCGCGCGGTCTACCTCTCCTCCGACGTCGACAAGGAGCAGCTCTCGTCGACCGAGCTGGTTGCCCAGCTGCGGGCCGATGTGGCCCCCCGACTTGAGCGCCAGTATCCTGGGCTCGACATCCATTTCGCCGGCGAGGCCGAGGAACAGGCCGAGACCCAGGCGTCCATGGCCCAGATGTTCATGCTGGCGATGCTGCTCATCTATCTGCTGCTGGCGATCCCGCTGGGCTCCTACGTCCAGCCGCTGCTCATCATGACGGCCATCCCCTTCGGGATCGTCGGGGCCATTCTGGGACACTGGATCAACGGGCTCTCGCTCGGCATCCTCTCGCTCAACGGCATCATCGCCCTGAGCGGCGTGGTGGTGAACGACAGCCTGCTGCTGACCGCCCGTTTCAACGAGCTGCACAAACATGCCGACGACGTGCGCGAGGCAGCCGCGCACGCCGGACTCGACCGGCTGCGGGCGGTGCTGCTGACCTCCTTCACCACCTTCGCCGGCCTGGTGCCGCTGCTCGGCGAGACCTCGCTGCAGGCGCAGTTCCTGATCCCGGCGGCGGTCTCGCTGGGCTACGGCATCATGTTCGCGACCTTCATCACCCTCATCTTCATCCCGGCCCTGCTGCTGATCCAGCAGGACGTCGCCGGTCTGATCGGTCGCTTGCGCCGGCGCCTACTGTCGCATCGCAAGGAGGAGCAGCAGCCATGCTGACCCTGCTGCTGGTCGAGCACGTAGGGCGCAATAGCGCAGCGTATTGCGCCGAAAGGCAGCCCGCACCCTACGCGGCAGGTTCCTTTCGACCTCCATTCTTCGCGTGTTCAGCCCCTCTCCGCCAACCATCGCAGCGAAGCGCGAGCCGCATGCGATCATGCGGCGCAATACGCTATCGCTATTGCGCCCTACGCCGGGCTCGCGAGAATAGGCAACACGTAGGGCGCAATAGCGCAGCGTATTGCGCCGAAAGACAGCCCGCACCCTACGCGGCAGGTTCCTTTCGACCTCCATTCTTCGCGTGTTCAGCGCCTCTCCGCCAACCTCGGCAGCGAAGTGCGAGCCTCATGCGATCATACGGCGCAATACGCTATCGCTATTGCGCCCTACACCGGGCTCGCAGGGATAAGCAACACGTAGGGCGCAATAGCGCAGCGTATTGCGCCGAAAGGCAACCCGTACCCTACGCGGCAGGTTTCTTTCGACCTCTATTCCTCGATTGTTCAGCACCTCTCCGCCAACCATCACAGCGAAGCGCAAACCGCATGCGATCATGCGGCGCAATACGCTATCGCTATTGCGCCCTACGCCGGGCTCGCGGGCGGAGGCGGCCATGCTGACCCTGCTGCTGGTCGAGGACGACCTGGACCTGGCCCAGACCCTCGTCGATTATCTGGATCTGGAAGGCATCCGCTGCGACCATGCCAGCAACGGCATGGCCGGACTGGAGCTGATGCGGCGCGGGCACTACGACGCACTGCTGCTGGATCTCAACCTGCCCCGGCTCGACGGTCTGAGCGTCTGCCAACGTCTGCGCACGGACGGCAACGACACCCCCATCCTGATGCTCACCGCCCGCGACCAGCTCGAGGACAAGCTCGACGGATTCCGCGCCGGCACCGACGACTATCTGGTCAAGCCATTCGCCCTCCAGGAACTGGTGGTGCGGGTCCAGGCCCTGGCCCGGCGCCGCAGCGGCCAGGCTCAGTGTCTGCGCTGCGCGGACCTGGAGATGAACCTGGCCGAGCGGTCGGCGACCCGCGCCGGGCAGTCCCTCAAGCTGACTCCGACCGGTTGGCGGCTGCTGGAGACGCTGATGCGCGCCTCACCTGCCGTGGTCTCCCGGCAGGCGCTGGAGTCGGCGGTCTGGGGCGAGGAGATGCCGGACAGCGACAGCCTCAAGGTGCACCTCTTCCATCTGCGCAAGGCGGTCGACGCGCCCTTCCCCACTCAGCTCATTCAGACCGTTCCCGGTCACGGCTTCGTCATCAAGGGACCGGACCCATGAAGGCATCGCCGATACCGGGCAATGCGCGCGGGCAGCTGAGTCTCAAATGGTTCCTGATCTTCTCCTTCCTGGCCCTGGGCTGCGTCCTGGTGGTCGGCTACTCCTGGCTCTCGGTCCAGTTCTTCATTCGCGGCATGGACAACATCGTCGCCAGCAACATGGAGCGAGCCGCCGAGCGCTATCTGAATGGCGTGCCCTTCGATCAGCGAGAGGCGCCGAGTCTCTTCAGCGGCTATCACATCACCCGCAACTGGGGGCGAATGCCGCCCGAGATCCAGGCGGCCTTCCCCGAGCCGCCCGAGGCCCAGTGCCTACTCTACAAGCAGCACACATCGCGCTGGCTGGAACACCCCGACATCATCCATTTCGCCATGCGTCTGGAGCGCCAGGGTCAAACGCTCTTCATCGCCAAGACCGTATCCGCCGCAACCTCGCCGAAGATCATCGGCCGCAATGCCGCCCGGTCGATGCATACCCTGATCATCATCAGCATCCTCATCGTGGCGACGCTCGGTCTCATCATATGGTTGCTGCTGAGGCGCATCTCGCGCCCGGTCGCCGCGCTCGGACGCTGGACCGGAGCGCTCGATCCCCAGCGTCTGCGCGAGCCGCCGCCTGACTTCTCCTACCCCGAGCTCAACGCGCTCGCCGAACTGATCCGGACCAGCCTCTCCTCGGTGCAGGAGAGCCTGGAGCGCGAGCACCGCTTTCTGCGTCACGCCAGTCACGAGCTGCGCACCCCAATCGCCGTCATCCGCAGCAATCTGGAGCTGCTGTCTCGCTTGCGGGAAACGAGCGAAAACCCGGTCGATATCCGCCAGAGCCAAGTGCTCGAGCGCATGAACCGGGCCAGCCTCAACATGCAGCACCTGACCGAAACCCTGCTCTGGCTGAGCCGTGAGGGTCGAGAGGCACCCTCGTCGCACCCTGTACGACTTGACGCGCTCGTCGAGGAATTGGTCGAGGAAATGCGCTATCTGCTCAACGAAAAGCGCGTTTGCATCTGTCTGGACACCCACCCGTACAACCTCTCTGTCCCCGAGGTTCCCGCTCGCATCGTACTCGGCAACCTCATCCGCAACGCCTTCCAGCACACCTGGGACGGATGGGTCTCGATCCGACAACAGGAAGGCCGTATCGAGATCCTCAACAGCCGCCCGGAGTCCCAGGAGGAAACGCAACAATCGCTCGGATTCGGATTGGGTCTGCAATTGACCGCACAGCTGACGGAGCGACTTGGGTGGGGGTATGTGAACGAGGCCGGGTCTGGTGGGCATCGGGTCGTTCTGAAGCTGAGGGGCGAGAAGGAAACCGCGCATCCGGTTGCCAGCGGCCAGCATTCAACCGATACAACCGATAGCACAGTCCCTGGTGCTGAAACGTCAGAATGAGAGAGCGGATTGCGTCGTCCCTGTATCCTTAGCGCCAACGATAGACTGCGCAAGCTGGAAGACACCCATGACAGCCCTACTCTCAGGGCAAACGTATCAACGCTGGCGAGACATCCTGGTCCTGGCCATCCTGTACTTTGCCACCGCCAAGCTCGGACACAGCTTGGCGCTTCCGCCAGGTTACGTCTCTCCGGTCTGGATCCCTTCCGGGATCATCCTCGCCGCCGTGCTGCGGCGCGGCTATTGGATCTGGCCGGGAATCTTCCTCGGCGCCTTTGCTGTAAACGTCTCGGCCTACCTCGATACCAGTTCCTTGCAGAGCCTCTCGAACGCGCTGATGGCCGGCACCGCGAATGGTGTCGGCCATGTCTTGAGCGCCGTCCTCGGGGCCTATCTGATCCAGCGAACCACCCACACCACACGCCCCTACAAGACGGCGGCTCAGGGTTTCGCCCTGATCCTCTTCGGCGTTGTGGCAGGCACCTTTCTCAGCGCACTATTCGGTGTGACCGGCCTCTGTGCCACCGGCTTCATCCCTTGGTCACGCTATGGCGCAACCTTCGCCACCTGGTGGACGGGCGACGCCGTGGGCGTGCTGGTCATCACGCCGTTCCTGTTATCGCTTGAGCGGCACTCGCTCTCACGCTGGATTCTGCCCGAGGCTTGGCTCTTCGCCGTGGTGCTGGGCATTACCGCGCTCCATGGTCTGATGCTGCCCGAACATGTCGCGGGTCACATCGCCCTCGTCAGCCTGACGCCGCTGGTCATGTGGTCCCTGTTCCGCCTGACTCCCAGCATCACCTTCGCCTCGGTCGTGTTCATCTCCGCTGCGGCGATCACCGCATTCCTCATCGGTCATGGCCACTTCATCGGCGCCGATGCCAACGCGAATCTCATCGAGCTGCAACTCTTCATCGCTATCCAGGTGATTTCAACCCTGATTCTGCAAAGCGTCGTGCTCGAACACCGTGCCACCGAGCAACGCTTGCGGCTTGCGCGAGATCAGCTGGATGCGACGGTCATGGCGCGCACCAAGGAACTGAAGACAAAAAACGAGGCGCTACAGGTCAGCGAGGCGCGGCTGCGCGCCCTCATCGACCATCTCGATTCCGGTGTCGTCGTGCACGCGCCCGACACATCGATCCTGTTGACGAATGACCGCGCCGAGACGCTGCTAGGACTTTCGGAGGCGCAGATGGCGGGGCGCTTGGCCATCGATCCCTATTGGCGCTTCGTCGACCGACAGATGCAAACCTTGCCCGTGGAGTCGTATCCCGTCAGCCGTATTCTCGCCACCCGACAACCGCTGGAAAATATGCTACTGGGCGTCGTCCGACCGGACCGCGAGACCACCACCTGGATGCTGGCCAACGGCAGCCCTTTGTCGGACGCACGAGGGGAACTGATCGAGATCATCATCTCCTTCTTCGACATCACCCATATCAAGGAATCCGAGCAACGCTTGGATCACTTGGCGCATCACGATGCACTGACAGGGCTCCCGAACCGTTTGCTGTTCAACGCCCGACTGCAGCAGAGCATCGAACGCGCGGAAAGATGCTCGGGCTCACTGGCGCTCGTCTTCGTCGATCTGGATCGGTTCAAGCACATCAATGACAGCCAAGGTCACCCGGCAGGTGATGAGCTGCTGAGACAGGTCGCACACCGCCTGGCCAAGGCCGTCCGTCAGGAGGATACGGTTGCCCGTATCAGTGGCGACGAGTTCATGGTGTTGCTGGAGGGCGTCGGACCGACCGAGCATGCCAGGGTCGCCGTCGAACAGTTGATCGAGGTTTTCAAGACGCCGTTCCCTGTTCGGGGACACCCCATCCTCATGACCGCCAGCATGGGCATCTGCATCTACCCCCAGGACGGGCAAGAGGTCGACGAGCTGATGCGCAACGCGGATATCGCCATGTACCGCGCCAAGGAAGACGGTCGCAACGGCTATCAGTTCTTCAGCGCGGAACTGACCAAAGTGGCGATCGAGCATGCCGTGATCGACACTGCGCTGAAGGGGGCGTTGGAACGGGAAGAATTCGCACTGGTGTATCAACCGCAGTTCGACCTCGCTGACCGCAAGCTGAGCGGTGTCGAGGCCTTGCTACGATGGCGGCATCCCGAACTGGGAGACATATCACCAGCGCGCTTCGTGCCCATCGCGGAACAACATGGAGTGATCCTAGAAATCGGGCGCTGGGTCCTGCTGACCGCCTGCCGACAGGCCAGGGCCTGGCACGATGCGGGACTCGATTTTGGACGCATCGCCGTCAACATCTCGGGCAATCAGATTCGCGGAGCCGGTTTCGCCGAAACGGTACACGAAGTGCTCCTTGAGGCCGATTGCGAGCCGCGCTGGATCGAATTGGAGATCACCGAGAGCTTCGTGATGCGACGCCTGGAGCATTCCGTGGTGCAGTTGAACCGCATTCGCGAACTCGGCGTTCAGATCGCCATCGACGATTTCGGCACCGGATATTCCTCATTGAGTTATCTCAAACAGCTGCCCATCGACAAGCTCAAGATCGACCAGTCGTTCGTGCACGATATCCCCGAGGATCCGAACGACATGGCCATCATCGCATCGATCATCGCACTGGGACATGCCTTGGGGCAGATCATCATCGCGGAGGGAGTCGAAGCCGAGGCACAGGCCGAATTCCTCAAGACCAAGCACTGCGACCAAGTCCAGGGATTCCTGTATGGCAGGCCGGTATCGGCGACGGAGATCGCACCGCTGTTGCTACCGTTCGCGGCACCGAAGAAAACCCAGCATCCAATCGAAGCCTGAGGCAACAGGCACTCAGGAGCCGCCTGAGAGACGCGCCCCCGCCAGCGCTCTGTCGCAAACACGACGATTCGCTGTAGCACAGGGCGCGCAAAACTCCCAAGTCATTGAAATCCTAAAACATCAATACTGGCTCGCGGTTTGCTTAGTGCTACCAACAACGCCAAAGCAAAACACGCCCTCCGTTGGTCCCCGAGCATCGATAGGCACCGGACGGCAAGACTTTGCACGGCATTCTTGGAGGATTGAACGATGGCCCGTTTTGAGCCTTGCCACGGCAAGAATGCCTGTCGCGATGACGGCGAGCGCTGTCTGACCTGCGGCCGGGGACTGGACGAAATCGCACGGCTGCGGAACGCGATCGATGCCTTGGCCACGCTGGCCATCGAACGGGATTACGACAACAGCGAAGAATTCGCGACCTACGTCACTCGCAAGCTGTTCAAAACCATCAACTACCGCCGCGAGCAGCTCGGATGAGCACGCCTCCAATCGACTCGAAAAGTGCCCGCTCGTTTCTGAACAGACCGGCTTACAAGGCCCTATTCTGATCCGTGAATACAATACGAGAGAAACGTAAGCTGGCGGTCTGCGCGAGCGCCGATCTGGACGATCAGCAACACCGGATCGTGCCTCTGCTATTCAAGGGCGAGCCACACACCGCCATCCTGTTGCGGCATGAAGGCCAGGTCTACGCCTACTTGAATCAATGCGTGCATATGGTGCGCCGTCTGGATTGCATGCACGACGCCATCTTCGATGAGGGGCGGGAACGCCTGCGTTGCTCGATGCATGGGATCGTCTACGACCCGACAACAGGCGAATCCTTGAGCGTCCTCTGCGCCGGCGAAAAACTCGAAGCGTTGCGCTCGACAGAACTCGATGGGCAGGTGTACATCACCGACAAGCGCGTGAAGCGCTCAACTTAGACGATTGCCGATCGACCTCGTATCCCGTTTTCAGACATGACCCCGCCATCCAATTCGCACGGCGCTCCAGCGCCGTGACGACCGATCCGCAGTGGTCTTTCGAGGAATGGACTCGGCCCGACTCGGGCCGAGTCCGTTGTACGAATGCCGCACGCGTCTCATTGCATCTGAGCCACGAAGCCGAGCAGACCGAAAAAGATGAGATAGAAGGCGACGATGTAATTGAGAAGCCTTGGCCAGACGAGGATAGCGACCCCGGCCAGCAGCGAAAGCAATGGGGAAATCATCATGATACCCATGGTACGTACCTCCAGCGAGATGTCGTGAAAAACCCGAGTCCGAACTGGAAACAGGGCCACCGTGACAGGCCGCGCAACCATTCGGATTCGGGATAACGAAAGCACGAAGCATGCCACTTCCCAAGACCACACCAGCATTGCGACCCTTCGATCGCGCCCCTATCTCGCCACGATCGGCCCCTGCACTCGGGCCGTCGAGAGCCTTCACCCACCCGCCTTCACGCCGCCTCATCGCAGGAATCTCTTCCTAGGGGAGCGGAATCATCGGGCGAGGGCTCGCCACATCAAGGAGCAGTTCAGAGCCTGGAAGACGCGCTCCGCGCGTCTCTCCGGGAGGATCCGGCGTCTCTCGCGGGTCCCGCGTCGGCTGCGCTCCGGACGGGCAAGGTCGGCGTCATCCACGACAACCAATAAAGATCCACCGTTGGAGAAGATGATGAAACGCCCACTCACAACACTCGCCCTCATCCTGATCGCCATCACGCTCAGCAGCCCGCTCCTGGCCAACGACCGCTACGGAAAACAAAAGGTTGTCTATCACATCAACGGCGACGACGCCCAAGCACAGGTCGCCGCCTTGCGCAACGTGCAGAACCACGTCAATGCCGTCGGCGCCGACAACATCGAACTCAAGATCGTGATGCATGGCGACGGCGTCTCGCTGGTGATGGACCCAGACTATCTGGAAGGGACCAAGATGAAGGTCGCCAACGGGACCTCTGAGATGCAGGCCCGAATCGCCGGCCTCAAACAGCAGGGCGTCGCCTTCGAGGTCTGCGCCAACACGTTGAAGGGACGCAACATCCCCAGAGACGCGCTCTATGACGTGGAGGATGCAGACATCGTCCCAAGCGGTGTCGCGGAGCTCTCGCGACTGCAGCAGATGGGATTCACCTACATCAAGCCCTGATCGACGGGTTCGCCCGCAAACTCCAGCCCCTGGACCGGCGCCCGGCCCAGGGGGCCGCCCTCTCAAGGCGCCACCCAAGTCGGCGCACCGCCCCACATCCTCTTCCAATGCATCCAGCGCCAGACGAGCGTAATCTCGGCACATCCTTGTGCCGACAGACTGGGTCGCCCGAACTACAGGCACGGCGTTGCGCCCGAGCGCGAGGGAGAGCCGAGTTCGGCAGCATCGCCTTTGGTGCATATGGACCAACGTTTCCAGTCACGATGGTGATAAAGACCCGACGCCTCCCTCTCGTGAGGATGCATTCACCGGTCTCACGACACTCGAGCCTTGGCCCATCATTTGCCCAAGAATGGCTGGAATCCTCCCTGGAGCTCGACTCATGCCTGACCTCAACCGCCCCCTCGCGTGCATCCTTACCGCCCTCCTGGCCGTCAACTGCGCTGGCACCTTCGCCGCGTCCCCAACATCGGGTCAGGTGCAGCCGCCCCCTGACCAGCAGCAGTGGCCGATGGTCCAAACGCTCGCCACCGACATCCACGACAATCTCGAACGGGCCCGATCGGCGATCACCGACCATGAGGCGGGCCTACTGCGGGTCGCGATCCAGAATGCGCGCGACGACTTGACCCTACTGGGGCTTCCGGCGGAGGATGAGGAAATCCAGGAGGAACAAGACGAGGCCATGTCCTCGCTGGGACGCGAGGCCGATGGGGATCGCTGGATCGCCATCCGGCTCGAAACGCAAGCCAGCGCCTCCGAACGCTATCGAGCCGAGACCAGGCTCGGATGGCTGCCGCTGAACCGGTCACGGACAGCGATCGATGCAGCCATGAAGGCGGCGCAGACTCAACCACCCGACTGGAAGACCGCTCGAACAGCCGTCGAGACCGGTTTAACCGGCATTCACTGGAGCCAGACTTCACCATGAAGACCACCATCGTTCGCCACGCGTTCGGTATCCGCTGCACCCCCCGAGACGACCCGGACGAAGCGCCAGTGGCATCCGAGGAGCCGCAAGACGCACTCAAACCAGACGGCACCATGACGACCAGCGTCGTCCGCCGCGCGGTCGGAATTCGCTGCATCCCTGTGGCCCCGACGAAACACGAGCAGAATCCGGATAACGGCCAATAAGGCGCACGCGCGCGATCCGTCCGAGAAAACCCTCAGGCGGGTCGCGGCCACCGCAACCCCGCTCCAACACGCAACAGATCTCCAGGACGTCAAAAGCACCGAACATCGACCAGGCGTTCGTCGATCCGCGTGCGCGCATAGAGACCGCGCCGAATCAAGGCGACTGAGGCCCGAACTCCCTCATGCTGGAACTGTCCGGCTATCTGGCGCTGTTCCTGTCGGCACTGGGCGCAGCCACACTATTGCCGTTGCAGTCCGAGGCGCTGCTGATCGGACTGCTGCTGTCCGACGACTATTCCTCCTGGAGCCTGCTGGCGGTCGCCACGACCGGCAATGTATTGGGCTCGGTCGTCAATTGGTGGCTCGGGCGTTCCCTGGTACGTTGGCGCGACCGCCCCTGGTTCCCCATCGGCCCTGAACAACTCGAACGGGCCGAGTCCTTCTATCGCCGCGCGGGCCATTGGTCTCTGCTGCTGAGCTGGGCCCCGGTCGTGGGCGACCCGCTCACGCTGGTCGCGGGAGTCCTGCGCGAACCGCTCTGGCGCCTGCTCTGTCTGGTGACGTTCGCCAAGGGCGGGCGCTATCTGGTACTCGCGGCCATCACGCTCGGCGGGTCCTGAATGGACGGCGATGGGCAGGAGTCCATGTCCGCCGCCTCCCGATTGCTTATGATCGGCGCACATTCATGAACCGATCCTATTGGGAGGTCGAACGATGCCAGACACCATCCTAGGTCACTGCTGGAACTGCGGCGGCGCCCTGACCGCCGCCGATTACGGACGCGAGGCAAGCTGCCGCGCATGCGACAAACCGACCCGCTGCTGCCGCAACTGCGCCCATTACGCCCCCGGACTGGCCAACGCATGTCGTGAACCCATGGTGGAGCGGGTTCTGGACAAGACCCGGGCGAATTTTTGCGAGCTGTTCGAGCCGACCTCGCCCAATGACGCTGGAAACGGCTGTACGGACCCGGACCAGCTACGCAGCGCCGCCGATGATCTGTTCAAATAGCCCGACATGAACGAACGGCAGGACCGTCTCATCCCGTTGATCGAACAGGCCCGTTCGGCCAACCAACGACGCACCCTGCTCCTCAGCGGCTCGGCGGATTGGACGGCCGAGCGGGCGCGGGAGCTGGTGGACGGACTCGTGGGAGTCGAAACCGTCTGGCTCTCCGAGCGCCCCATCGCGCCCCAGGTGCACCCGATGCGCTCCGCGTTCGCCCTGCTGGGCCAAGACCTGGACCTGCTGGTCTTCGACGCCCACAGCGGATTCGATCCGGACGGATTCGGTGCCGCCACCGGGGCCATTCGCGGCGGCGGGCTGCTGATCCTGCTCGCCCCGCCGCTCGACGTCTGGCCCACTCTGCCGGATCCCCAGGCCGAGCGCATCGCCGTCTGGCCGCACGGCGCCGAAGCGGTCGGCGGACGCTTCCTGGCCCGCTTGGTCCGAACGCTCCAGGACGCCGAGGGCATCCTGCATCTGCGCGAATCCGACACCGAGCCGGCCCAATGGACAGCCGACACACCGCGCGCGCAACCGGCTCCGGCAGAGCACCGAACGACCGGCAGCCAGCCCAACACCGCCGACCAAAGGCTCGCGGTCGAGGCCATCCTCAAGACCGCACGCGGCCGCGCGCGCCGGCCGCTGGTGATGACGGCCCATCGCGGACGCGGTAAGAGCGCCGCGCTGGGCATCGCCGCCGGACGTCTGCTGTGCGAGACGGAGCTGCGCATCCTGCTGACCGCACCCAAACGCGCCAGCGTCGACAGCGTCTTCGCCCATCTCGATTGCGTGCTGACGGAGACCGAGCGACCGAACGCCAGGGAGCGGATTCTATTCCTCTCGCCGGACGCCATCGTCGAGGAGCGCCCCGAGGCCGATCTGCTGCTGATCGACGAGGCGGCCGCCATTCCGACCCCGCTGCTCGACGCCCTGCTCGCGCACTATCGCCGGATCGTCTTCTCGACCACGGTTCACGGCTACGAGGGCACCGGACGCGGCTTCGAGATCCGTTTTCGCGCAACGCTCGACCATCTCACACCCAACTGGCGCGCGATCGAGCTGTCCACGCCGATCCGCTGGGCACCCGAGGATCCGCTGGAGGCCCTGACACTGCGCGCGCTTCTGCTCGACGCCACCCCGGCACCCGACGACAAACTGGCCTCGGCGAGCCCGGGGAACTGCCGCTTCGAGCGACTCGACCGAGACGCGCTCGTCAAGGACGAAAGAACGCTCAGCGAACTGTTCGGACTCCTGGTGCTGGCCCACTACCAAACCCGCCCGATGGATCTGCGTATGCTCCTGGATGGCCCCAACGTTCGGGTGCTGGTGCTGCGTCACGACGGGCATGTCGCCGCCACGCTGCTCGCGGCCGAGGAAGGCGGCTTCGAGGACGCCTCACTACGCGAGGCCATCTTCATGGGACACCGCCGTCCGCGCGGCCATCTGCTGCCTCAGACGCTCTCCGCCCATGCCGGTCTGATGGATGCACCACAACTGCGCTATCTGCGGGTGATCCGCATCGCCGTGCATCCGGCGGCCGCGCGCCGAGGTCTCGGCCGCATGCTGTTGCATCTGGTACAGCGGCAGGCGGTGAGCGAGGATCTGGACCTGGTCGGCGCCAGCTTCGGCGCCACCCCCGAGCTACTGCGCTTCTGGCACCATTGCGGCCATGCGACGCTACAGATCGGCACCAGCCGCAACGCGGCGAGCGGCGAGCATGCGGTCGTGGTCGCCGGGGCGACGAGCGATCGGGGCGACCGACTCATCCGCCGCGCCCAGGGGCGCCTGACCGCGCGACTTCCGGTCCTGCTCGCCGGACCGTTGCGGCGACTGGCCCCCTCGATCGCGGCGGCGCTCATCCGCACCCTCGACACGCCACCGCATCTCGCCCCAACGGATCTGGATTCGGACAGCCGCGACGAGCTCCGAGGATTCGTCGCGGGCCATCGCACACTGGAGGCCAGCTTGCCACTGCTTCACCAACTCACCCAGCAACGCCTCGCACCCGCCATGCAACAGGGGGTCGTCACCGCCGATGAGGCGGCAATCCTGGTCGCCGTCTGTCTGCAGCTTCGCCCAGCGCGAGACCTGGCCCGCTGCCTGGACGCCAGCGGACGCGAGGAGATCCTGACCCGGCTGCGCCGCGCGGTCGGACGACTGATGGCGGGCGCGGCATGAGCGATACGACACGTTTGTGCATCAGCCGTCACGGCGAGACCGACTGGAACCTTACCGGCATTCTGCAAGGCTGGACCGACGTCCCGCTCAACGAGCGAGGACGAGCGCAATCGCGCGAGCTCGCCCAACAGCTCGCCCGTCACCCGTTCTCGCACATCTGCTCCAGCCCGCTGAAACGGGCGGCCGAGACCGCCGAGATCATCGCCGCGACCTGGGGCCTGGGTCCGCCGCACTATTATCCGGGTCTCAAGGAACGCCATTTCGGGCACATCCAGGGCATGCCGAAGCAGGAGCTGTCGCTGACCCATCCCGGATTGCACGAGGAGATCGCACGCCGCAATCCCTGCTGCGACTTCGAAGACGGCGAGGCGCTCGACCCCTTCGCAAACAGGGTAATGAATGCATTGAACGCCATCGCTTGCGACCACGTCGGCACCCATATACTGGTCATCACCCACGGCTGGGTCATGGACGTCATCACACGCGAGGTCATGGGATTGCCACGAACCACCGTTCTCGATATGAAGCGCAAGAATGGCGAATGTCTCTGGATCGAGCCGCACGCCGATGGCGGGTTCCAGGCATGCGACCAGTCCAAGCATCCGTGACTCGACCGGCATTCCGCGTGAAGATCCCGTCTCCAGCCCCATCGACTCTCAACGAACAGGCGAAACCATGCCCCAAGACGACTCATCCAGCTCGACCGCTCAGCTGACGCCACTCGAAGCGCGTGTCATCGGTTGTCTGATGGAGAAGCAGCGTACGACCCCGGATCAGTACCCGCTCACACTCAACGGTCTCGTCAGCGCCTGCAATCAGAAGACGGCCCGTCACCCGGTCATGCATCTGACCCAGGGCGAGGTCGGGAACACGGTCAATCGGCTACGCGACCGGGGCCTGGTCCATGAAAGCTCCAACGGACGGACCGAGCGTTACGACCACAAGATGGTCGGCACCTATTTTCTCAGCCGCGAGGAACAGGCCGTGCTCTGCGTCCTGCTGCTACGCGGGCCGCAGACCCTGGGCGAACTGCGCGTCAATTGCGCCCGCATGGCCGATTTCACCGATCTGGAGGGCGTCGCCAAAACGGTCCAGGGACTGTCTGGGCATGAGCGTGCGCTCGTCACCGAACTGCCCCGCCTACCTGGAAAACGCGAGGAGCGCTATGCCCATCTGCTGTGCGGACATCCCGAGCCGGAAGCCCAGGACGCACCCGCGCCGAACCGACAGACGTCTAGAACGACGCACGCGGAGGATCGCGTCGCGGCGCTGGAAGCCGAGGTCGCCACGTTACGCGACGAGCTGGATCGGCTGTGGGAACTCACCGGATTCTCGGATCAACGCTAGCCTCCCAGCGTCACGTGCAACCCAAACCCGAGGTCTGCCACCGTGTCATCGAGCAAACCACTGAGTCCGATCGAAAGCGGCCCGCCACAGCCGATCAGACTGGGTCTCCTTCCATCCGCAAAGGTCGTGGATGCCCGCCAGCTCGGTAAAATCCGCATCTCGGCGCAGGCGGCCTGCACCGAACTCAACGCCGCAGGCGGTCTCCTCGGGCGTCCGATCGAACTGATCGAAGCAGCACCGACCCTCGGGCTTGAAGCGGCAACCCGACACCTGACCGAGGTGCTCGGCTGCGACGCGCTGATCGGGAACCCAAGCACTTCGGTCGCGCCGAGCCGTCCACGCATCGCGCTCGACCATGGCGCAACCCTCGACGAGGCATCGCAGGAGGTCTTTCGATTCACCCCCCTGCCCGTGCACAACGTCACACCCGTGCTTGAGCGCATGGCCCGGATCGCCGGTCCGAAATTCTTCATCGCTGGCGGCCGGGATGCCTGGTCGTGCGGCACGACGGAGGCCGCGTCCCGGGCGCTGGAGGCGATCGGCGGCGAGCTGGTCTCGACCGAACATCTGGATCTGGATGGGGTGCAGATGGAAACGCTCCTAGATCACGTCGAGCGATCCGGCGTCGATGTCTTCCTGCCCTGTTTCGACCGCAAGGATCTCCCGGCGCTCCTGACTCGCTTCACCCGGCGCGGACTGAAGCGGCGTATCGCGGTCCTGGCAAGCCGGCTCGACGAATCGGTCGCCGCACGGCTCGCACCCGAGGTGCGCGAGGGCGTCTTTGCCTGCGGCAGCTATTTCACCTGCCTGGATAACCCGGCGAATCGGGCCTATCTGGCCGCACTCGGCAACCAACTGGGGGACACCGAGACCCCGCTGCCACCCGTTGCCAAAGTCGGGGCGTCCACCTATCTCTGCGTCAGAGGATTCGCCCGAGCCGCCGAGCAAGCCGGCAGCCTGGAGCCTTCCGCGCTCATCAGCGCGCTGGAGCGGCTCGAACTGGACGGTCCACAGGGTCCAGTGCGGATGGACCCGGTCAGCCACCGCGTCCGTCTCGCCACCCATCTGGCGCGCTGCAGGTTCGATGGCACCTTCAGCATCATTCAATCCTTCGACCCCATCCCAGAGCCAGCCAGCGCGTCCGAGCCAACAGACCAACAGCCACTCGCCCCAGCCCAGGACCAGACAGCGCCGCCCCAGGGGGCGAACAACATGCCGGAGTTCGCCGTCATCGGCATCGACGCGGATGGAAGGATCGCATTCGTCAATCGTGCCGCTTCGCGGCTCTGGGGCTTCGATGAACGGCATACACTGCATGGCGTCCCGGTCGAAACGCTCTGGCAGTCAGCGGAGGCATTCGCCGAGTTCATGACTCGGCACCAACATCACACGGAATGGCAAGACGCTCTCACGGCCAGACTCGCCGATGGCACCCCCAAACGGCTGAGGGTCATCGGAGAGATCAGCCCACATCTGCACGCCGAGCGGCCCGGATACATCCTGAGCTGTGTCGACACCCATGCGGTCCGACTCCAGCAGACCATCGCCTCCTATGAGTGCCTGGCCATGGCCGACATCGCCGTGATCGCCACCGATTCCTCGGGCACCATCATCGAGACCAACCACCGGGCCAACGACCTGTTCGGCTACGCCGGTGGCGCACTGCTGGGGCTCTCCATCCACGAACTGGTTCCACCCCAGGCGCGCCGCCGGCACGCCGACAACATCCGGCGCTTCCAGGCAGAGGCCGACAACGAACGACGCATGGGCATGCGCACCGAGGTCCACGGTTATCGAGGTGACGGCTCGCTCTTTCCGGTCGAGGTCGCCATCTCCCGATTCGACGCCGACGGCGATACAATCCTGGTCGCGGCACTGCGCGATATCACCGACCGTAAGACCGCCGAAACCGAACTGGTCTGGCGCGCCTCGCACGACGCGCTGACCGGGCTGCCGAACCGCGATCTGATGCAGGAGCGTCTCGCGCACGCCCTGGCCCGCTCGAAGAAACAGGGCCACGCGGTCGCCCTGCTCTTCATCGACCTCGACGGATTCAAGCTCATCAACGACACGCACGGCCACAGCGTCGGAGACGCGTTGCTGCAAGGGATCGCCACGCGGCTGGTCGAGCACGTCCGACCTGGAGATACCGTGGGCCGACTCGGCGGGGACGAATTCGTCGTCCTCTGCGATCAGGTCGACGATTCCGTCTCCATCGTGAGCCTCGCCGAACGGCTCAACGACGCGCTGCGCGAGCCGCTCGACCTGCAGGGACGGCAACTCTTCGCCACCGCGAGCATCGGACTCGCCATTGGACACGGACGCACCCATTGCGCCGAGGAGTTGCTGCGCAACGCGGATACGGCCATGTATTCGGCCAAGGAGCAAGGACGCGACGGCTGGCGCTTTTTCAGTGAGGAGATCCACGAACAGGCGCGCAAACGGCTCGACATCAGTAACGGACTTCGCCAGGCAATCCAGAACGCGGAATTGGAGATCCGGTTCCAGCCCATCCTCTGCACCGAGAGCCAGATCATCCGAGGGGCGGAGGTGTTGCTGCGCTGGATGCCTCCCACAGGCGAGATCCCGCCCTCGCTCTTCATCCCCATCGCCGAGATGAGCGGCTCGATCGTGCCGATCGGCAAATGGGTGTTCCAGGCCGCCTGCGAAGCCGAGCGCGACTGGTTCGCGCGCTTCGGCGAACAGGCCCCCTATGTCAGCGTCAACATCTCAGCACGTCAGCTCAACGACGAGTCGGTGGTCGAGGCGTTCTCCGAAATCCTGCGTGACACGGGGGCGGACCCGAGCCGCCTCCTGCTCGAACTGACCGAGACGTCGCTGATGAGCGACGTCACCTCGAATCTCCGTCTGCTCCACCGCCTAGCCGATCTGGGCCTGCGGGTGGCCGTGGACGACTTCGGCACCGGCTATTCGTCTCTGGCCCAGTTGCTGCGCATGCCGGTGAACTTTCTCAAGATCGACCGCGAATTCGTCGACGGGCTCGACAAGCGGCACGACAGCAAGGCCATCGTCTCGGCCGTATGCAGCATGGCCCGCGCCATGCAGCTCCAGGTGGTCGCCGAGGGGGTCGAGAACGAAACTCAGCACGGCTATCTGCGCGACATCGGATGCGACTATGTCCAGGGCTATTTCTTTCACCGCCCCCTGCCGCCGTCCGAATTCCTTTCCTTACTGCTCGAAAGCGACGCGCAAGAACGCAAAGCGATGCCCGAGGATCTCCATGCCGTGCTCTACGTGAGCCTGGCGACCCAGCCCATGAGTCAGGACGCCCTCATGGATCTGCTCGGCTTCGCGCGCGAGACGAACCGGGCCCAGGGCATCACCGGATTCCTGCTCTATCTCAACGGCTCCTTCATGCAGATGATCGAGGGCAGCTATCCACGCATCCAGCGCCTGATGGAGCGCATCGAGGCCGACCCTCGGCATCGAAACGTCACCCGTCTCTACGAAGGCAGAATCGACAAGCGCATCTTCAGCGACTGGAGCATGGGATTCCGCAACATGGATCATCTCGACCAGGGGTTCGACTACAGGGGCTGGCGGGCACGGACCATGAACTTCCTCGACATGTCCGAGGACGTTCACGTCTGCTACAACCTCATCTGCGCCTTCGCGGCCTAACACCCCCGCCCTGGGCCGCGACCGGATGACCAGGAAGGGATCACACCTCGGCCAGATCTCCCTTCTGTTGCAACCAGCCCCTGCGGTCTGCGGCCCGCTTCTTGGCGAGCAGCATGTCGAGCAGACGCTCGCTCTCGTCGTCCGCATCGACCGTGAGCTGAACCAGGCGCCGGGTATCGGGATGGATGGTGGTCTCGCGCAACTGTGCCGGGTTCATCTCGCCCAGGCCCTTGAAGCGCTGAACATTGACCTTGCCCTTGATCTTCTCGGCGGCGATACGATCGAGGATGCCCCGTTTTTCACCGTCGTCCAGGGCATAGAAGACCTGCTTGCCGACATCGATCCGATACAGCGGCGGCATGGCGACATAGACATGCCCTTCGGCCACCAGTCGTCGGAAATGCTTGAGGAAGAGCGCGCACAGCAAGGTCGCAATGTGGGCGCCGTCCGAATCGGCATCGGCCAGGATGCAGATCTTGCCGAAGCGCAGCCGGGAGAGGTCGTCGGTGCCGGGATCGACCCCGATGGCGACGGCGATGTCGTGGACCTCCTGCGACCCCAGCACCTCGGCCGGATCCACCTCCCAGGTGTTGAGGATCTTGCCGCGCAGCGGCAGGATGGCCTGAAACTCGCGATCACGCGCCTGCTTGGCCGAGCCGCCGGCCGAATCGCCCTCGACCAGGAACAGCTCGCCGCGCTCGGGATCGGTCGCGGTGCAGTCGGCGAGCTTGCCCGGCAATGCCGGCCCCTGAGTGACCTTCTTGCGGGTGACGGTGCGCCCGGCGCGCAGCCGGGCCTGGGCCGCGCCGATCGCCAGCTCGGCGATGCGCTCGCCCTCGGCCACGTGCTGGTTAAGCCAGAGGCTGAACGAATCCTTGACCACGCCCGAGACGAAGGCGGCACATTCGCGCGAGGAGAGCCGCTCCTTGGTCTGGCCCGAGAACTGGGGATCGAGCAGCTTGACCGAGAGGATGTAGCTGAGTTTGTTCCAGATGTCCTCCGGCGCCAGCTTCACCCCGCGCGGAAGCAGGTTGCGGAACTCGCAGAACTCGCGCACCGCCTCGGTCAGACCGCTGCGCAACCCGTTGACATGGGTACCGCCCTGCACGGTCGGGATCAGATTGACATAGCTCTCGGCCACTGGCTCGCCGCCCTCGGGCAGCCAGGCGACGGCCCAGTTGACCGCCTCGGTGGAGCCTTGCAGATCGCCGACGAAGGGCTCGGGGGGGATGGTCTCGGCACCCTTCAGTTCCTGAACCAGATAGTCCTTGAGCCCTTCGCGATAGCACCAGACCTGCTCGTCCGCCGCAACCTCGTCGCGGAAACGCACCTCCAGCCCCGGACAGAGCACCGCCTTGGCCCGCAACAGATGGGTCAGCGGCCGGGTGGCGAACTTGGGGCTGTCGAAATATTTGGGATCCGGCCAGAAGCGCAACCGGGTCCCGGTGTTGCCGCGCCCGACCGTACCGACCTGGACCAGATCGCTCACCTTATTGCCATGCTCGAAGGCCATCTGGTACTCATGCCCGCCGCGCTTGACCCAAACCTCCAGACGGCCCGAGAGCGCGTTCACCACCGAGACGCCCACGCCGTGCAGACCGCCGGAGAAGCGATAATTGTCATTGCTGAACTTGCCGCCGGCATGGAGTTTGGTAAGGATGACCTCGACGCCCGGCAACCCTTGCTGAGGATGGATATCGACCGGCATGCCGCGACCATCGTCGGCGACCTCCAGCGAGCCGTCGGCATGGAGCACCACGGCGATCGCCCGCGCATGGCCGGCCAGTGCCTCGTCGACGCTGTTATCGATGACCTCTTGGGCCAGGTGGTTTGGACGACTGGTGTCCGTGTACATCCCAGGGCGTTTGCGCACTGGATCGAGGCCCATCAGGACCTCGATGGCTGAAGCGTCGTAATTGCCGGTCATGGCGCTGCGTGATCTTCCTAAGGAGGGACGTGGATGAGGGAGAATGGCCAATCCAGAGGCCCTGGTTCGACCGAGGCTGGTTTGACCGCCAAAAGGACCTACGGTACCGTACCTGGAAACTCAGATTCAAACCCCATGAAGAAAACAACCAATCCGCCCGAACCGACCTTCGAGCAAGCCCTCACCGAACTGGAAGGACTCATCGACGCACTGGAGAAGGGCGAGATGCCCCTTGAGGAATCGCTGGCGGCCTTCGAGCGCGGGATTGGTCTCACCCGACTCTGCCAACAGTCGCTCGAAGCGGCCGAGCAGCGGGTGCGAATCCTTACCGATGCACGGCCCAGCGCCGAGCCAGAGCCTTTCGACATCCATGACTGATCAGAACCTGGACGCCTTCCGCGCGCGCTGTCAAGCGCGCGTCGACACCACACTCGATGAATTGCTGCCCCCGGTGAGCGTTGAGCCCGCGCGGCTGCACGAGGCCATGCGCTACTCGGCGCTCTCCAACGGCAAGCGGCTGCGTCCGCTGCTGACCTACGCGGCGGGCGCCGCGCTCGGCATCGAGTCGGACCTGCTCGACCGCCCGGCCTGCGCCGTGGAGCTGATCCATGCCTATTCGCTGATCCACGACGATCTGCCGGCAATGGACGACGACGATCTGCGCCGTGGTCGCCCGACCTGCCACAAGGCCTACGACGAGGCGACCGCCATCCTCGCCGGCGACGCGCTCCAGACCCTGGCCTTCCAGGCACTGTCCGAAGCCCCCGGGATCGCCGCCGAGAATCGCGTCCTCATGGTCGAGGCGCTCGCACGCGCCAGCGGCGCACGCGGCATGGTCGGAGGACAGGCGATGGACCTGGCCGCCGAGGGCAAACCGCTCGACGTCGCCATGCTCGAACACATCCATATCCACAAGACGGGCGCACTGATCCGCGCCTCGGTCCAGATGGGCATGCTGGCCCACGGATCGCTCGACCCGGATCACTCCCAGCGCCTGGACCGCTATGCAAAATGTTTGGGTCTGGCCTTCCAGATCCAGGACGACGTACTCGATGTCGAGGGCGACACGGCCGAGATCGGCAAGACCGCAGGCCGCGATCAGGCGCTCAACAAGGCGACCTATCCCTCCCTGGTCGGATTGACCGAGGCGAAGGAGATGGCGGCCAATCTCATCGCCGAGGCACTCTCGGCCATCGAGATATTCCCGGCCGGGGCCGACCCGCTACGCTGGATCGCCGGCGGTCTGCTGGGACGCAAGAGCTGAGGCACCGCACCCACCGGAACATCGACATCAAGGCCAGAGGACGCGATTCGGACGGGATGCACTGGACACCCAGGTCTGCAGCCTGTCCGTTTCGAGTCCGACCAACAAGCATGGATCGAACCGAATCCACCTGAACGCACACCGCATCGCACGACCGGCGGGAGCAACTCTCGCTTTATTTTCGGTCTAATAGAACCCAAATCGTCCGGCATCAGGCCGTGCAGATCCGCCGAGGAAGTTGACCCATGGAGCAAGCGCTCGAACCCAATTGCTGCGCCGCGCGCGCGGCGACCGATATTGCCGACGTTCAGGGGAGCGCCGACACCCGCCGCATCGCCATCGACAAGGTGGGCATCAAGGATATCCGCCACCCCGTGCGGGTGCGCGAGCGTGGCGGCAGCGAGCAGCACACGGTCGCCACCTTCAATATGAACGTCTATCTCCCGCACGATTTCAAGGGGACGCACATGTCCCGCTTCGTGCAGGTGCTGAACAACCACGAGCGCGACATCAGCGTCTCGTCCTTCAAGGAGATGCTCACCGAGATGTCGCATCGGCTGGAATCCGAGGCCGGCCACATCGAGATGCGCTTCCCCTTCTTCATCAGCAAGAAGGCGCCCGTCTCCGGAGTGGAGAGTCTGCTCGATTACGACGTCACCTTCATTGGCGAGATCCGTCACGGCGAACCGCGACTGGAGATCAAGGTGGTGGTGCCCGTGACCAGTCTCTGCCCCTGCTCGAAAGAGATCTCGGCCTACGGCGCGCACAACCAGCGCTCGCACGTCACGGTGCAGGTGCGCATGCAGGGACTCATGTGGCTGGAGGAGCTGATCGAACTGATCGAACATGAGGCATCCTCGGAACTCTTCGGCCTGCTCAAGCGCCCGGACGAGAAATACGTCACCGAACACGCCTACGACAATCCAAAGTTCGTCGAGGACTTGGTGCGCGACGTCGCCAAGCGGCTCAACCAGGACGACCGCATCCTCTCCTATGTGGTGGAAGCGGAAAACTTCGAGTCCATTCATAACCACTCGGCCTACGCCCTGATCGAAAGGGACAAGCAGGCTGAGGCTCGCATGGCCGAGGCATCGCTCTGACCTCCAACTCCAGCGCACCGCGCACCCTGCTGCTCCATGGATTCACCGGCTGCGCGGCCGACTGGGCCGCCTGCCTCCCCGAGGACGCATCAAGGGTCGCGATCGATCTGCCAGGCCATAGGCACGAGCCCGCCCCCATCGGTACCTTCAGCGAAGAGGTCGCCATGCTGCTGGCCAGGCTTCCGGCCAGCATCGACTCACTGATCGGCTACTCGATGGGCGGGCGAGTCGCGCTCGGATTGCTACAGGCCGCGCCCGAGCGCTTTCGCGCCGCCACCATCATCTCGGCAGATCCGGGACTGACGGATCGGGAGCTGCGTCACCAGCGTCGCGCAACCGATCTGGGTTGGATCCAGCTCCTGCACACCCAGGGCATCGAGGCATTCGTGCGCGCCTGGGAGCGCCAACCGCTGTTCGCCACCCAGCAGACGCTACCGCCGACCACACTCGAACGCCAGCGCCGGATCCGACTCAGCCATCGCCCGGGAGGACTGGCCCGCTGTCTCGCCAGCCTCGGTCTCGCCGAGATGCCCAGCACCTGGGACGACCTCGATCGCTATCCTGGGGATCTGACCTGGATCGTCGGAGGCGAGGACCGCAAGTTCATCCAGATCGCACGCCAGGTCGCCGAGCGCCGCCCGGCGACACAGGTCCACCTGATCGAGGGCGTTGGGCACAATCCGCTCCTGGAAGCGCCGAACGCACTCGCCCAGTTATTGTCCGATTGATTTCGGGCGATCCGCACCACGTCGCTCCAGCGCGACGCAGGCACGCCGATGTGTCAGAACGCGCCTGATTTGCCGGGATTCGAAGGGTATACTGGACCCCATTCAACGCGGGTCCAGCCGTTCCCCGTCGCACCTCATCAGTGAAGGATTCAGCTCGCTCGCGAACCTATCGCCCGCGCCGCTCGGCACCCGACCGAGCGCGCACCGGAACGTCGCGCCGCCGGATGCAGAGCGCGCGCTGAGTCATCATCGACAATCATTCAGAGTCTTCTTATGGTCACCAATCCCGTTTCTGGTGCCGGATACCTGCTGCAGGGCATGCGCCTCATCGTACGCCCAGGTCTCAGGCGATTCGTGCTCATCCCACTGCTGATCAACATCCTCATCTTCACGGGCGGCATCTATTTCGGTGTCACCCAGTTCGAGGGACTCATGGCGACCCTGCAGTCGCACGTCCCCGAATGGCTCGGCTGGCTGGACTGGATCCTCTGGCCCATCTTCATCGTGCTGCTACTCGTCGTGGTCTTCTACACCTTCGGCATGGTCGCCAACCTCGTCGCCTCACCCTTCAACAGCCTGCTGGCCGAGAAGGTCGAACTCCTGCTGACCGGACGCCCGATCGAGCAGGAAGGCGATTTCCGCCGACTGCTGGCAGAGCTGGTACCGACCCTGTTCGACGAACTGCGCAAGATCCTCTATGCGCTGCTCTGGGCCATCCCCTTCCTGGTGCTGCTGTTCGTCCCGATCGTGGGTCCGGCGATCTGGTTTCTCTATACAGCCTGGATGCTGGCGGTGGAATATTCCGACTACCCGATGGGCAATCACGGACTCAAGTTCGCCGAGATGCGCCAGAAGCTCCGTAGCCGCCGCACGATGAGCCTCAGCTTCGGCGCGACCGCCGCCGGACTCGGGATGATCCCCGTGGTCAACTTCATCATGATGCCGAGCGCGGTCGCCGGAGCCACGGCCATGTGGGTACGTGAATTCCGGAGCGCCAGCAACTACCAGGATCCCAACCAGTCACGGGTCGCAACCCGCTACGTGCTGCTGGTCATCGACCATCTCTCGGGCGCCATGAGCGGCGAGATCCTGCTCGGCCCACTGCGCGGACAATCGCTCGAACAGATCCCGACCGAGCAGCTACTGGACCTCCTGGCCACCTGCTATCGAACGGACGCCGAATCGGCCGAGGCGCTGGAGGTCTACCTGACCCGCGCGCGCGGACACCAGGTGGAAGAACCACCGCCGCGTCACCGCCCCGAGGCCGCGCCACAGCCGGGGTCGGCCCCCATGACCGAGAGCGAGGCACGCGCCATCCTCGGCATCGAGCGCGACGCCGGACCGGAAGAGATCCAGACCGCGCACCGTCGACTCATCCAGCGGATCCACCCGGACCGCGGCGGCTCGGACTACCTCGCCGCCAAGGTCAACGAGGCCAAACGCATCCTCACAGCCTGACGCCCGTCCGTCGCCTGGGTGGAGCACAGCGAAACCCAGGCGACCACCCCACCTCAACGACATCCCCGGATTGCGCTCCCGCTCCATCCGGGCGACAGACATAGCCCGGGTACAGTGCAGCGAACCCAGGGGACGGCACCTCACCACGTCCCCGGCTGGCAGCGATTGCCGGCGTGATCTACAGTCAACGTGACGTGAACGAAATCGTCCGAGACTGGCTTCGATTGACCGACCTTTAAAAACGGGCAGCACCCCGCATTACGGCTGAGACCACTGCCCCATCGGGCATTTGGTCCTCTCCACAAGAGAAGGTCGTACCCCTGTCAATATCACCGGATGTCGCTGCGATGACTGTCGATCAGCCTCTGAGCGCATCCTGGACAGCGCCTCGCGACAGGAAGCGCCCCAACCATCTTCACGACGCGGCACGACCCGCCATTCTCGCGTTACTCACGCTCGCGTCACCTTCGGGAGTCTATGCCAAAGACGCACAGGAGCGGCATGGCTTCGATTGGGCGGTATCCGTTGAGACCGAGCTCGATTTAGCCCTCAATCAGGCGGCCACGAACGACGGCGATATCGAACTGTTCATTCTAGGCCAGTGGTATTTTTCCAACCGCACGCAGCTCTATGGGCTCTACGGAAACGAGATCGACTACACCGAGTCTTCCAGTGGCGCTCAGTTCGGCGCGCCGAGCCATGTCGTTTACCAGGTCTACGCCGAATTCGATCGAGCTGACAACAGGTTACGCATCGGTAAATTCGCACCCGTCTTCGGAAACAGCTGGTCCCTGGCGAAGGGGGTCGCGGCCGCCTACCTCGCCGAAGACTATGAACTCACCGAGTGCCTTGGCGCCTCCCTAGCGCACAAGACCGAAAACGGTTCATTGACCGTCTCTCTGTTCTCGTCCGCAGACACTGTCTTGCCCGCCGATGCAGTCTGCAAGCTGGGCAAGAATGTCTCCTTCGATGCCGTCGGCTCTTATCCCTCTGGCCACCTGAACAATGTTGCGCTGGAGTGGGCTCATACGATTCACAAGGGACGCCTTTCACTAGGCGCACGCTATCTTCCGGGTGTGAGCACATCCGAAGATGATGAAATCGGAGGCGTCGCCAGCCTATTACGGCAAATCGGCGACGCTTGGTCGCTCTATGCCGAGGTCGCCGCCTTCGACGGCTATCAAGGAATGAACCAAAGCGCCCAATACACCGAGCTGAATACCGCCTACCAGTACAAACGACTCACCTTCTCACTGACCTATGCCTATCGCCGGCTATCACAAAGCAGCAACACATCGTTGATATCGGTTGGCATTGACTATGACTGGCACGACGGATTCAAGCTGCAGACCGGGCTATCCATTGTCGCAACCGCCGGAAGGCCCGAAGGCTACCTCTCATTCGACCTCATCATTCCATTGCGCTTGCCCAAATATGGTTGACGATTCGTAGAACTCACATCCGATGGCTAATTTCCACCACTGCGAGAGAGTACATTCACGATGAACGGCACTCATGACACACGCAAAGCACTCGCGACAGCCTTGACACTGGCGATGTGCGGCGGAGCTGAAGCCCAGGACGTCGAAGCGCTCTCCCGCTACCTGGACATCACCCAAGACGCGCTGGTCGGACAGCATGGTTTCTACGGGGTGGTCTCTGGGATGGAGTTCGGAAACGGAGGCCGCTGGACCCATGCGACAGGGACGACAGGCCCGGCTACGGCGTCCCAGGGCGGACGGGCCTTGACGGTCGACGACCGCTTTCACATCGGTAGTCAGACCAAGACCTATACCGGGACCGTGGTGCTCCAATTCGTCGGAGAGGGTGTGATTGGCCTGGACGATACGCTACAGGAATGGTACGTGCGCCAACCCGCCGCGACACAGGCCCTAAGCGTCATGAGCCAGCAGCAGCGCGAGACCTTCACCGTTCGCGACCTCATCTCGATGCGCAGCGGAATCGCGGAATATCTGTCAGGCGAGGACCCGAACCACCCAGGCGCAACCATTCTGGATACATGGAATGCCAAGAATGGCGACTACGACTTGGCGCGCGCCCAATTGATCGCTGCAGCTCTCGCCGAAGGATCGACGATGACACCAGGAGATCAAGGAACCTTTGAGTACTCCAATACCAATTTCACGCTGGCAGGCATTATCGCCGAGGCGGCCAGCTGCGAGACAGGAAACTGCAGAACCATCCGCGAACTGATCACCGAGCGTGTGATCGAGCCGCTGGGTCTGACCAATACGCTGTATCCCACCGGCACCGAGTGGGGATCCGACCAGCATACGAACGGGACATGGAATACATACGGCGCGCTGACGGACTTCACCTTCACGACCCCCTCGGTGCCCAACTCGGCCGGCGCCATGATCTCGAATGTTCATGACCAACTGGATTGGCTCATCGAGCTGACAACGAACCGCAATGGCACCCTGGCCCCGGCAGTCTTTGCAGAGCGACTAAAGAACACAAACATCATGAATGGCGAGGTCGGCATCATCGAAGGCGGCTACGGCTTTGCGATCTATGGCCAGCACAGTACCGAGACCGGCGTCTTCATGCTGGGTCACGGTGGCGAGCTGAGCGGCTATCAGACCCTGATGTTCCATTTCCCCGGCGACCCCGACACCACGGCGGACGATCTCTTCATCGTATCGGATCTCAATACCTTCCTGAGCTTTCCTGGCAACCGCCAGTTCACGCCAGCCGACATCAACGACTATTTTTACGATCTGCAGGAGACGGTCGCCATTTTCGATGCCTTTGTGAGGGATCCGAACGGTTGCTCGACCTCGGACAGCGGCACCCTCTGTCGGGGCACCACGGTTGCGGATCAACAGCGCAACATGACGACTGCTTTCACGGTCCAACCTTCGGGATACCGCTGGGTGAGCCCTGAAATCGGCTTCGACGCGCCCGTGCCCACCTATGTCTTCTACGGCCAAGACACGACCGCCACACGCATGACCAATGGCTCGATCAGGATCGAAGATCAAGGGATTCTGAAAGGTTATGGCAACGATCTGACCCTGATCCGGCTCGAAGGCACCGAAAACAGCGTACAGGTCGATGGCAAGATCGAGACCATCGGAGCCAATACGATCGCAATCGACGCCAGCGCCCCATCGAACGATACGATCGACATAGGCCCCACGGGCAGCGTGAGCGGCGGTATCGACATCACCCGGGGATCCGACCGACTCACCGTCAACGGGATCCTCACGGGAGATGTCTCCACAGGAGCGGCCTCGCGTCTGTCCGGCAACGGACGCATCAACGGGCTCGTCTCCGGTTCCGGCACCATGACTCCTGGTGACCGCGACACGCTTGGGACGCTGACCGTCACGCGCTACGAGGCCGCCGATGGGGTCCTAGAGATCGATGTCGATGGTGCTTCGAGCCGAGCGGACCTCTTGTCGGTCGTCGAGCAAACCGCAACCGTCGAGAACTACGCGGTCGCGGACACAGGAGTGGCGATCCTCGGCAATGGAACGCTGCGATTGAAGGGAAGCGCGCTCAAGGGAGACGTGCAGTTGCCGATCCTCACGGCAGCCAACGGTGTTAGCGGTCGCTTCGCCAGGGTTGAAGATCCCGACGGGATGAGCGCCGCTTCCAGCCGCACCGCGCTGGATGTGCTGAGTTCATCCAGCGCGGTGACGCTGACGAGCACCAGCCCTGCCATCTTCGACGGGACCGCCGAAACGGCGTATCGAAGCTCGCTTGCCGTCATGGATAGCGTCTTGACGTTCGCACGAACTACCTCCGCCAAGCAACAGAAACAGCTGTCCGGATTCGTCGTCTCCGCGCTCGGAGACGAGTTCTCATTCGACGACGCGGATGGCGTATCCGGCTATGACATCCGGATCGGCGGCATGTTGGCCGGCCTCAGCGGCCCGCTCGGAGAGCGTGGAGTCTGGGCGATCTCTCTGGCCAAAACCTCCGAAAAGGCCAAAATCGACGACACGCACCGGGAGCAAAAGCTCGACACCTCCATGATCGGCATCACGGCCAAGCTGGATCTGGATCTCGTCGACCTCGGTCTGGGCATTGCCTACGGTTTCGGCGATATCGACTATCAGCGAGATCTGGGAAGCGCGATGGCAACAGGAGACACCGATCACGAGCGTTGGATCCTGGGAATGGAAGTCTCGCGCACCACGGTCGTGCGGGGCTGGAACTGGAACTGGCTCGCCAATCTGACCTACATGCGCGGCAGCGAGTCCGCGTTCACCGAGGCCAGCGAACTCGGCATTCCGGCACGGTTTGGCGGACGCCATTACGAGCGGCTGCGCCTCGGCATCGGCGCAACGGCGTCTGTTACACCCACGCTCAAGCGAGTGGCACCCTCGCTCAGCCTGGATCTGTTCCAACACCTGGATCTCGACAACTCCGACATCGCCTACGCGTACGATGACGGTAGCCACGGCACCTTGGAGGGTCGCTCGGCGGATGGCCCAGAGGCCAGAATGACGGCGGGTCTCTCCTACAAACTGACCAAAAACGCGATGGTCAAAGCCGCTCTATATGTCAGCGCTGGCGACGACTACTCCAATGTCGGATTTACTTCGGGCGTCGATTTCGCTTTCTGAAGACGCTCGACCGGCAACGGCACGGGACTAAGGGATCAATGAACCTCGTTGAGAAAATGCGCTCTTAAACGGGATGTCCGTGGGCACGAAGACCACGTCACTCCGACCCTCCAAACCATGGGAGCAGCAATGATGTCATCACACCCTAAACGTATCGCCATCGTTACCGGCGCCACTTCCGGGATCGGCGAGGCGACGGCTCGAACCTTCGTCACCGCCGGCTTCGCAGTGGTCGGAAACGGTCGCACCGCCGACAAGTTGAGCGCCCTGGAGAGCGAACTCGGCGCATCCTTCGTCGGCGTCGCGGGCGATGCCAGTGAGGCCGACGTGATCCAACAGATGCTGGAGACCGCCGAGAACCAATTCGGAAGCCCAGCCGACATCGTCGTGGTCAATGCCGGACGCGGTCTGGGCGGTGCGGTGACCAGTGCCGACGCAGACGCCTTCGAGGAGGTCATGCGTATCAACATCGGCGGTGCAATGCGTCTGATGCAGGCCGCAGGACGACACATGGTCGCCGCCCAGCAGGACACCTATCCCAAGAAAGCCGCCGACATCGTGGTCATCGGCTCGGTCGTCGGACGCCACATTTCACCCTTCAGCGCCGTCTATGGCTCTACCAAATTCGCCGTCCATGCACTGGTCGAGGGGCTGAGACGCGAGATCGGCCCCAAGGGGGTACGCGTCTCGCTGGTCGAACCGGGGATCGTGGTCAGCGGATTCCAAGCGGTGGCGGGATACAGCGACGATCTGGTGCGTGAATTCGACGAGAAGTTCGGTCCCTTACTGTTCGGCGAGGACATCGCCAACGCCATCCATCACATCGTCACCCAGCCGCCGCATGTCCATATCAGCGACATCGTGGTTCGCCCCACCCGCCAAGATTACCCCTGATCGCGCGCGTGTCTGCGGGCAAGCCTAGCGCCCGCAGACAGGGCGTCGACGAACGTCATCCGAGAGCAACAATCCGGCACTAGGATATGTCGGCTCGGGACGGGAATCGCTCAACAGGTTGGAGTCTCTCCTCTGATCCCGCACCGATCGGAACGACGGCGGCTGCCCGAGCGAATCAGCCCATTCATCATTGCCTGCCCAGCAGGCCCAAGAGGCCATCATGACACCGCTCGAAAAGGTCGAAGCGCTTTACGAGGAACTGGTCGCCTGGTACGGAGAAGGCAAGGACAGGGAGGTCCGGGCGGCCTCCAAACTCCTCATGATCGCCCTGCTCGAACTCAAGGAGCACGACCGACGCGGCTGGCAGAGTCTGGTCGAGGACTATGTGCACATGCTGAACGAGGATCCAGAGCGTTTCCGTCGTCTGATCGAATCCAATCACGGCAAGTCGAAACGCGGCGACACGGACACAGGTCATCTTGAGGATCTGATCGCCTGATCCATGCAGCACCCCCAAGATTTTGATGGCCAGAGGCCCTCGCCGTCATCAAACGTTCTTGAAAACGTCATCATAGCGTTCGCAGTCCAGCGGGAAAATTAAGCGGCTTTCCACGCAGGCCGATTGGGCATTCGCCCCGGCCGTCAATCATCCCCTGGGGTTCTGTCATGAAAACACCTTCCTATATCAAGTCGGCGCTCGCCGCCGGGCTGGTCTCCCTTTGCGCCGTTTCCGTCGCCGCCCACGCCGAGGTCAAGCTGAACGGTTCTGGCGCGAGCTTCCCCTTCCCCATCTACTCAAAGTGGTTCAAGGACTTCAGCGCCGAGCACGAGGACATCCGTATCGACTATCAGTCCAAGGGTAGCGGTGCCGGCATTCAGGATCTGATCAACGGCACCGTCGATTTCGCCGCCTCCGACGCCGCCATGAACGACAAGGACATGGCCCAGGTCAAGCAGGGCGTCGTGCTGCTGCCCATGACCGCTGGCGAGGTCGTCATCATCTACAACCTCAAGGGCGTCAAGGAGCTCAATCTGCCCCGTGACGTCTATCCGGCGATCTTCTCCGGCAAGATCACCCAGTGGAACGATCCCGCCATCGCCGAGGCCAATCCGGGCGTCGATCTCCCGGACGAGCCGATCACCGTCGTGACCCGCTCCGACTCCTCGGGGACCTCCTTCGTCTTCACCGGACATCTCTCGGCTATCAACGAAACCTTCAAGGAAACCGTCGGTCAGGGCAAGGCCCCGAACTGGCCCAATACCGGCAAGTTCATCGCCGCGCCCAAAAACGATGGCGTCACGGCTCAGGTGCAGCAGAACGAGGGCTCCATCGGCTACGTCGAGTACGGTTACGCCAAGCTGACCGGCTGGAAGCAGGTCGCCAAGCTCGAAAACAAGTCCGGCAAGTTCATCGCCGCCGGTCCCGAGTCTGGCGCAGCCGCGCTGGCCTCCGCCGAGTTCCCCGAGGGCACCCTGCCCAACAGCGACGTGCCGAACCTGATCGCCTGGGTTTGGGATCCGGCCGGCGAGGACGCCTATCCGATCGCGACCTTCACCTGGATGCTCTTTTACAAGGACCAGGACGACGAAAAGGCCGCCGCGCTGCGTGAGATGGTCGAATACGGCGTAAAGAAGGGCCAGAAGATCGCCGATTCCATGGGCTACATCCCGCTCCCCAAGAGCGTTCAGGAGCGTGTCCTCTCCACGGTTGAATTCATCCGCTGATTTTGTTCATCCGCTGATGATTTAGGCGAGGAATGAATCCCAGGCAGCCGCCTGGGATTCGTCCGCGCCTGGTGGCAGCTGGGCTCGGAACCGAACGCCACCGTCAGCCGTTTCCGCACTCTCAAGAGAACGCCATGGCCAATCCGTTTCCACACGCCCAGTCCGCGAGTCCCATCTCCGGGCCGCCGAGCGCACTCGAATACGCCAGCGACCGGATCTTCCGCGCCATCGCGCTGAGCGCCGCGTCCGTCATCATCATCCTGACCGCTTACATCCTATGGGAGGTCGCCGGAAAGGCCATGCCTGCCATCGGCGACTATGGGCTGGGATTCATCACCGGTACCGAATGGGATGTCAACAAGGGAACCTTCGGGGTCCTGCCCGAGATCTGGGGCACACTCTACAGCTCGCTGCTCGCTCTGTTGCTGGGCGGAGTCTTCGGGATCGCCATCGCCATCTTCCTGACCCAGGACTTCATCAATCACCGGCTCGCGACGATCTTCCGCACCCTGATCGAAATGCTCGCGGCCATCCCCTCGGTCGTCTTCGGTCTCTGGGGCATCTACGTCCTCATCCCGCTGCTCAAGCCGGGCGCCGAATGGCTTCATGACGAGTTCGGCTGGATCCCGCTGTTCGGCAGCGATCTCTCCGGCCCCGGAATGGCGCCAGCCGCCCTGGTCCTGGCCATCATGATCCTGCCCACGGTCGCCGCTATCTCGGTGGATGCACTGCGCCGCATCCCCTACAAGGTCAAAGAAGCGGCCTACGGCATGGGGACGACGCGCTGGGAGGCCATTCTCAAGGTTATGCTGCCGACCGCCTCCTCCGGCCTGCTGGCCGCCCTGGTTCTGGGCTTCGGCCGCGCACTGGGAGAGACCATGGCACTGGCCATGCTGATCGGCAACGCCAACCAGATCAGCCTCTCGCTCTTCTCGCCGGCCAACACGCTCGCCTCGCTCCTGGCCTCCAACTTCCCCGAGGCCGGACAGGTCGAGGTGCATGCACTCATGTACGCCGCCATGGTCCTGCTGGCGATCACCTTCCTGGTCAACGTGCTCGG
Organism: Thiorhodococcus drewsii AZ1; assembly: GCF_000224065.1. GTDB lineage: Bacteria > Pseudomonadota > Gammaproteobacteria > Chromatiales > Chromatiaceae > Imhoffiella > Imhoffiella drewsii. The sequence goes on along the minus strand of NZ_AFWT01000008.1, from coordinate 100,583 downwards.
ACTGGGCATTCAGCAATACACCCTGCGTAAGTTCGAGGGCAAGAAATGAGCGATATCGACCTCACGACCCGCGCGATCGAGCCCCCTCGCCTACCTCGGCTCGAACACCAAACTTTCGAGATCCGGGCCCTCAAGAGTGGTCTCCTGACCTGGCTTACCTGGATCGCCGCCGGACTCGCAGCCATCCCGCTGCTCTCCGTCATCTACATGCTGATATTCAAGGGCGGCAGCCGGCTCTTCAGTTCCTCGATCGGCGAGGTGCTGACCGGACTGCCTCCGGCGGGCTTCGAAATGGGTGGCGGCATCGGGCCGGCACTCGTCGGTACCCTGGTCATGGTGGGCATCGGCGCCCTCATCAGCATCCCGATCGGCATCCTCGCAGCCATCTATCTCGGCGTACTCGAACCGAGCAGCCGAATCTCGACCAATGCCCGTTTTCTGGCCAAGGTCCTGACCGGTTTCCCGTCCATTCTCGCAGGCGTCTTCGTCTATGCGGTCATCGTCATCCACTTCGGCTACTCGGCCATGGCGGGCGGTATCGCACTGGCGGTGCTCATGCTCCCCACCGTACTGCTGGCCGCCGAAGAGGCCATGTCTCAAGTTCCGCAACGCATGAAGGACGCCGCTTACGGCATGGGCTGCACCCGGACCCAGGTCATCCTCAAGGTGGTGCTACCGACAGGGCTGACGGGGATCCTCACCGGCGTCATGCTGGCCATCGCCGGGGCGGCGGGCGAATCGGCGCCACTGCTCTTCACCGCGCTCTTCAGCAATTACTACATCTCGGAGCTGAACGAGCCAACCGCCTCGCTCTCGATCCTCATCTACAACTTCTCGGGAATGCCGTTCCAGAACCAGATCGAACTGGCCTGGACCGCCTCCCTGGCCCTGGTTCTGATCGTGCTGATGTTCAATATCCTGGCACGCATCCTCGGCCGATCGAAGTACTGAAGCTCGCAACATAGGTATTTAAGACATGAACGCAACAGCTGAGGCGTTGTTCGTCGCCGAGCCTTTCCAGGCGAGCGGAGACGTCGTGATCGATTGCAAGGTCGACAAGATCTTCTACGGTGACTTTCTCGCAGTGCGCGACAGCATCGTCCCCATCGAAAAGCACAAGATCACCGGTTTCATCGGCCCATCGGGCTGCGGAAAATCCACCGTGCTGCGCAGCCTCAACCGCATGAACGACCTGATTCAGGTCTTCCGGTTCGAAGGCAACGTCATGTATCACGGTCAGGACATCTACGCCAAGAAGGTCGACCCTGTGGTAGTGCGCCGCTACATCGGCATGGTGTTCCAGCAGCCCAATCCCTTCTCGATGAGCATCTACGACAACGTCGCCTTCGGACTGCGTCTGAATCGCTTCAAAGGGGACGTCGAGGAGCGGGTGGAGAAGGCACTACGCAGCGCCGCGCTGTGGAACGAGGTCAAGGACAAGCTCAAGAACAGCGGTCTCTCGCTCTCCGGCGGTCAACAGCAGCGACTCTGTATCGCGCGCGCCATCGCCACCGAACCCGATGTGCTGCTGATGGACGAGCCCTGCTCCGCTCTGGATCCGATCGCGACCCGCCAGGTCGAGGAGCTGATGCTGGAGCTCAAGGAGCACTACACGCTCGCCATGGTTACCCACAACATGCAGCAGGCGACCCGCGTGGCCGACACGACGGCCTTCTTCTCGGTCGATATCTCGCAGGGCGGTCGCACCGGCTATCTGGTCGAGATGGGCCCCACGCGCCAGATCTTCGAAGATCCGCGCGAGCAGCTGACCAAGGAATACATCTCCGGCGAATTCAGCTGACAGCGAGCCCCATGTGCCGAATGCCCGCGCCCAACGGGAGCGCAGAGGATACGGGCAGCCGGAGGCATTCCAGGTGAACGCCTCCGGCACCTTATAGAACAACAGACCTAGTATGACTCGAATCGGCATGACGCGAATCGAGCACATCGGAGCCGAACCCGCTTGGAACGGATCCAATCCACGCTGCGTCTCGATCTGAGCGCGATAGAGGCCGCACTGCGGAAGGTTCAACGCGATTTCGCCCACATCAATGCGGACTTGACCAGTCGCCGCGATCCGCTCGGCGAAGAGGTTCTGAACAACCTGATCGCCGGTTATGCCTTCCTGGACCGGCTCCAGGAGGCCGACATCGATCTGTTCGCGATCGGCAACTCGGCGCTTCTGCTCCAGCTCAATTGCCTGGTGCTGTGCGGAAGCACGGACACCGAGTCCCAGAGCTGCAAACCGCACTTCAGCGAGACCGAACGGCGTTTCTACGACGACAGCAATCCCGGGGGCGTGCGTTCGCTGATGAACTATCTCGCGGACCACCCCGAACCCTCGATCTGGCGGCGCGCGGCAGGCGTCTACATCCAGATTCTGTCCGAGCCTCAACTCTTCTTCGAGGGCAATCACCGCACCGGAACGCTCCTCATGAACCATGTACTGCTGCGTGGCGGCAAACCCCCATTCATCCTGACCGAGCAAAACGCCAAGGACTATTTCGACCCCTCGTCATTGGTGAAGGGATTCCGCAAACGGAGCTTCCGGGCGTTCCTGGACATCCCGAGAATGCAAACGCGCCTGGCGAATCTACTGCAGAACGCGGAGGACCCGCGCTACCTATTGAACGGATCCCAACCAGACGCAGCTGGCGGACCCAACGTCGCCCGCTGCAGGAACCTTTAGACCGAACCTCATGCGTATCCGTACCAGCGTCACTCTCGCAGCCATCTCCGTCACCCTCGTCGTGGCGGCACTGCTGATCCTCGTCTCGCACCTCAATGACCAGCGTCTACAGAGCCGGGTCGCCACGGAGATGGCTGACGCCAAACAACTCATCTGGCGCCAGGTCAGCGAGCGCCTTTTCACCCACATGGCTGTGGGCGCCAAGAGCTTCGAGGACGATTTCTATCTCCGACAGGCCATCAAGCAGAAGGACGCCACGGCGCTGAAGGAGGCTGTCGCCTCGCTCGAAAACCTGGTTGGGGGGCAAGGCTATTTCGAACATGTCCATCTCTTCGATACGGAGAACGCCGTTCTCTGTTGCGGAGACCCGGCGCGCGTCTCTCAGGACGCCGTCGCCCTGGCGGCAAAGACCGCCGACGATGGCGAGCGCCATCGGGGCATCGGTCGCGACACCGACGGAACGCCGATCGCGCTGCTGACCGCGCCATTGAACGTTCGGCACGCACAGATCGGCACGCTGGTCCTAGAGCAGCCCATCGCCCCACTGCTCGACCGCGTCAAGGAGTGGGACGAGACCGAGTCGGCGCTGATCGGTCTCGATGGAGCGCGTCTCGGCGACACCAATGCCACGCTCTTCGATCAACTGAAGGGTGACGCCTTGAGCCGGCTCGGCGAGCAGGGACGGCGCACGGCCAACCTGGATCAGGGCGTCTTCAACGCCACCCGAATCGACGTCCAAGGAATCGACGGAAACCCTGTGGCGCGTCTCGTCAGTCTGAGCGACTTCTCGGCGGGTTACGCCGCTCAGAGCCACTTCGAGACGATCGCCTATTCCAGCATCGCTCTGACCCTGATCCTGGCCACGCTTGCGCTTTACTGGTACATGCGTCGGGCGACCCGTCCGCTCGACCAGGCGATCGGCATGGTATCCAAACTGGCCGACGGCGATCTGAACGTCGCATTCGCCAGCAACCGCCACGACGAGGTCGGCGAACTCATGCGCGCCATGCAGACCATGGTCGAACACATCCGGGATATCGTGACCCATCTGCGCGAGGCGAGCGGGAACTTGCAGGACTCGGCGAGTCACATGGCCCAGCGTGCGGAGACAAGCAAGATCCAGTTTGATCGGCACAAGGCGGAAACGCATCATGTCAACGCGGCCGTCAGCCTGCTTGCCAGCTCCGCTCAAGACGTGGCCAACCACACGACCCATGCCGTCGGAACGACCGCCGATGCCCATCAGCGCATCCTCGACAGCCGCCAGATCCTAGAGGAAACCTCGGCGCTGATCGACACGCTGGCGACCGAGATCGATCAGGCCGCCGAGGTCGTCATCGGCCTGGCGGATCAGAGCAATGCGGTTGGCAGCGTGCTGGAAGTCATTCGCGCCATCGCAAGTCAGACCAACCTCCTGGCATTGAACGCCTCGATCGAGGCGGCCCGCGCGGGAGAGCACGGTCGAGGATTTGCCGTCGTCGCGGACGAGGTGCGCCAACTGGCGATGCGCACACAGCACTCGATCCAGGATATCGAGTCCCTGATCGCATCCCTGCAGAACCGCTCGACCGACGCCGTCGGCGTTATCCACGCCAACCGCGATCGCGCCAAGCAGAGCCTCGACCGTTACGGCCAGGCGATGGGCAACCTGGATGCCTTCGGCGAATCGATCAACAGCCTGACCGAAATGACTCGCCGCATCGCCGACGCGGCCGAGGAGCAAAGCCGCATGGCGGACGAGATCGCGCGCGCCATCGACCAGATCTCCCAACTCGCCGCCGAGAACTCAGGCGCAGCCGACTCCGGATTCGCCCAGAGCGCCCAACTTCAGCAGCTTTCCAGCCGGCTCTCGGAGCATGTCGCCGCCTTCCGCATCCATTGAGGTTGTCATGCATCTAAACCGCATCCCAAACGGCGATCCAGCACAGGAGATCGACACAGCGCCTGCGATGATCGATCCCACCCATCATCGATCGAAACAGGACGCGCAGACGTTGCTTGCGCAGGCACGCGACCATCTGACCTACGCACTGCAACCGATCGTCAACGTGCACACGGGCAGCGTCTATGGATACGAGGCGCTCCTGCGCGGCGTGGAGACACTGGGCATCCCCACTATCCTGTCTCTATTCGACCTGGCCAAGGCGCTGGGCTGCTCACGCGAACTCGACAGAACCCTGCGCGCGCTGGCATTGGAACGCTTTATCGCAATCCCCGGATCCGCGCGCCACAAACTCTTCTTCAACCTGGATCCGCACCTCATCGAAGAGGAGGACCCGGAGACCATGGTCGAACTTCTACGCCAACAGGGTTTGACCCCGGACACCGTCTGCCTGGAGCTGTCGGAACACGTCGATCTGACCGCGAACCCGGCCGTCGCGCGAGCGATCTCGGCCTACCGTGACCACCGATTCCATTTCGCGATCGACGATTTCGGCACCGGCTATGCCGGGTTGAGACTGCTGTACGAGCATCCGCCGGACCTGCTGAAAATCGACCGCTTCTTCATCAGCGGCATGCCCGAGGACCATCGCAAGCGTCATTTCGTCACCAACATGGTTCAATTGGCGCACGTCATGGGCATCCAGGTGATCGCCGAAGGCATCGAGACCGAGACCGAGCTGCTGGCCTGCCGCGAAGTCGGCTGCGATCTGGTACAGGGCTATCTGATCGCGCACCCGCAGACGCACATCGAATCGCTGCAGACCCGTTACGACCGGGTCGCAGAGATCCATGCGAACAACCGCCGCGATACCCCGAGCGACGTGGCACTGATCGAGCGCTGCCTGGAGCGCATCCCCCCACTGCACGCCAGCGACAACATCTCGCGTCTGTTCGACGCCTTCCGTCTCGACAAGACGCACAACATCATCCCAGTGCTCGATTCGGCCGACCGACCGATCGGCCTGATCCACGAGACCGACATGAAGGAATACATCTATTCCAACTATGGACGGGATCTGATCGCCAACCGCTCCTTCGGTCGCACGCTGCAGCATTTCGTCAAGCCCTGCCCAACCATCGATATCCACGACTCGGCCGACCGCTTTCTGGAGGCGTTCTCCGCCAGCGCCAATCCGGCCGGACTCATCGTCACGCTGGATGGGCGCTATCACGGCTTCGTCAGCACGATGGCGCTACTGCAGCTGATCGAGGAGAAAAACCTGGCCGCCGCGCGCGACCAGAACCCGCTGACCAAGCTCCCCGGAAACAACACGATCCACGAGTATCTGTCGCGGACGCTATCGGTGCGCTCCGAGACATGGCACCTGGTCTATCTGGATTTCGACAATTTCAAGGCATTCAACGACCACTACGGCTTCAGACGCGGCGATCGGGTCATCCTCATGTTCGCCGAGGCCATGCGCCAACACCTGAACTCCGGGCGCTGGTTCATCGGGCATATCGGAGGGGACGATTTCTTCGCCGCGATCGGCAACGCAGATCTCGATCGGGTGATCGAGCAGGTGCAGGGGCTGGTCACCAAATTCCGCTCGGACGTCCAAAGTCTCTATGATCCCGAAGACCGCGCCCAGGGCCATCTGAACGCACGCGACCGTTTCGGTCAGAAGCGTCAGATTCCGCTGATCCGCTGCAGCGGTGCCATTCTGGAGATCCAGCCCGGAGACGACTACGGGAGCGGCGACGAGTTGGGACGCATCATCGCGACCATGAAGAGTCAGGCGAAACGGAGCGCTTCCGGGCTGACCCTGAGACAACATCGGCAAGGTCGGACAAACACGTTGCCCGACTCGACGTGGCATGAGACGGCCCCAGAGAAATCGATCGACTCGGACTCCAAGGGGGTAAACCATCGGCACTTGGCCACCGATACCGCATAAACGCTCGGTGGCCCGGTGCCCGATGGGGTTCGAGCGAACGCCGTCAACCGGTCAGTCGACCGGACTCGTAGTCCCGGATCGCCTGCCGGATCTGATCGCGCGTATTCATCACAAAGGGGCCATGATGGACGATCGGCTCACCCAATGGACGTGCGGCGAGCACCAGTGCTCGTGCACCACCCGGACCGCCCGATAAGGCGATGCACTCGCCGTCCATGTCGAAGACCGCCATCTGACGCCGAACGAGATTCCGGTCATCCAACAGGATCTCACCCTCGATCAGATAGACCAGGGCACGATGGCCAGACTGGATCGGAAGCTCCAGACGCGCGTCAGCCGGTAGGCTCAGATCCAGATAGAGCGGATCGGTCGCGATTCCCTGGGCCGGACCCGCCAGATGTGCGTCACCCTGCGCGAAGTCACCGGCGACGACCTTGACCTGGATGCCATCGTCCAGGATGGCCTCGGGGATCTCTTCGGCCGGAAGGTTGCGGTAGGCCGGATCCTTCATCTTCTCGGACGCAGGCAGGTTGAGCCAGAGCTGGAAACCGTGCATGGACCCAGAATCCTGTTGCGGCATCTCGGAATGGATGACGCCACGACCGGCCGTCATCCACTGCACCCCGCCCGAGGCGAGAACACCGCGATTGCCCAGGTGATCCTCATGGAGCATGTGTCCTTGCAGCATGTAGGTGACGGTCTCGAAGCCACGATGCGGATGCGGCGGAAAGCCGGCGATATAGTCCTCGGCGCTGTCCGAGCCGAAATCGTCCAGCATCAGAAACGGATCCAGACCACGCATCCCGTCCGGACCCAGGATGCGATAGAGGCTGACTCCGCCGCCGTCGGAGGCCGGAACCGCCGTCAAAATGCGCTCGATCGAGCGTCTGTTCATGATGTCTCTCCTTAGGCAGCCAACAGCTGATTGATCTCGTCTTTGGCGGAAGCCAGGGCCTGCTCTCGCGCATCGTCTCCCAGATTGAGCCCCTCGGCATAGACGAACTCGACATCGTCGATCCCGAGGAATCCCAGCATCGTGGCCAGGTAGTCGGTCTGGGTATCGGTGGGCTGCCCCAGATGCAGGCCCCCGCGACTGGCGAGCACCACCGCCCGCTTGCCTTCGAGCAGCCCGACGGATCCCTCGGCGGTATAGCGAAAGGTCACGCCGGCCCGGGCGATATGATCGAACCAGGATTTGAGCACGCTCGGAATCGCGAAATTGTACATGGGGACGCCCAGGACCAGCAGATCGGCCTCTTGGACCTCGCGGATCAGGGTGTCCGCCTCCTCGGCGATCGTCCGCTGCTCTGCCGAGCGATCGGCCTCGGGCGTCATGATCGCCGTCAGACGCGTTGCATCCAGGTGCGCGATGGGGTCACGCCCCAAATCTCGATGGGTGACCTGCCACTGCGGGTCGCGTTCCAACAGACGCGAAACATAGTCGCCCGCCAGGGTCGAAGAGACACCGTCGCCGGAGAAGAGACTGCTGTCGATGTGCAGGATGCGTTTCATGTTGACGTCCTCGAAGGTATTGAAGGGTTTCGAACGATTCGAGGAAGAAGATGGGATCGACTGATCGGTTTATTTATTCTAATTTCGGCGCTTTCCCATCAAATAATTCGATGAATCATGGAGAACCAGGCACCTAAAACGACACTGGAGCAATGGGCGACGCTCCAGGCCGTCATCGATCGGGGTGGATTCGAGGCGGCGGCCGATGCCTTGCGACGCAGCCAATCCTCGGTGAGTTACAGCCTCAAGCGTTTGCAGGAACAACTTCCCGTCTCCATCCTCTCCGCCCAGGGACGGCGGACGGTTTTGACCGCACAGGGACAGGTCCTGCTGCAGCGCGCTCGATTCATGCTCGAGGAGGCGCGTCGTCTGGAGCAGCTCGCCGAGACGCTTGCTCAGGGCTGGGAAGCGGAGGTGCGTGTGGCGGTCGACATCGCCATGCCGCCGGAACCCTTGCTGTGCGCGCTGGCCGCCTTCAGCGCAGAGGCGCCCCAGACACGGGTTCAACTGATGGAGACGGTGCTATCCGGAACCAACGAGGCGCTGTTGTCGCAGCGGGCGGATCTCGCGGTCACTGGGTTGGTTCCACCCGGATTCCTCGGCACCCCGCTGACTCAGGCGACCTTCCTCGCCGTCGCACACCCGGACCACCCTCTGAGCCGATCGAGTCGTCCCCTGACGCTTGAAGACCTGCGGGCCCACCGCCAACTGGTGATTCGGGATACCGGGCGCTTCCGTCAGGTCGACAGCGGTTGGCTCGGCGCCGAGGAGCGCTGGACCGTCTCCCACCTGCTCACGGCCATCGCCATTCTCAAGCGCGGCATCGGTTTCGCCTGGATCCCACGCACGCACATCCAAGAGGAATTGAAACAGGGAACGCTGGTCGCCCTCCCCTTGGCGCAAGGCGGCGAACGTCACGAGACACTCTATCTGGTCTATGCGGATCCGATCGGAGCGGGACCCGCGACCCGAGCCCTGGGAGGCCTATTGACGGATCAGGCACATCGAGCCATCGATCCGACCGGCATCCCCACAACCCCATAGCCCGGGATGAAGCGCGGCGAAAACCAGGATGCATTCAACGCCAACGCCTCGATCACCCGCCCACTCGACGGCATCCGGGGGCAGCTCGCGGCCTCAGTCCGGCTGACTCAGCTCCTCTTCGAGGTCTTGGAGCAGTGCCAAGGGATCCATGACAATCCCCGTTCCGTCCGGCGCAGGAAAGACGGAGACCTGACGATCATCCTTGGCCATACCCTTGAGCCAACGGTTCATGAAAACGTCGAGTTCGAGCGGCTCGGGCTTGCAATCGGACCAATCCGCATCCGCGAGCGCCCGGGCAAGCTCCGGAGCCGGCCAGAAAGGAAAGCAGTCGTGCCCCTCCTCGTCGCAGAAGGCGACGAATCCTCCGTCACCGCACAGCGTCCAAACCTTTCCCGCTTGAGCGACCTCGGTGAGAAAATAGGTGTAACGCTCGGAGGCCGGCAGACCGAAGAGGTTGGAGATGTCAAATTGAGACAGTGGTGCGTTCATGGATCGGGTCGCCTTGTATTCAGGTTTGGTGACAAACGGCAACCGGTCGAGCGACCGGACCGATCACTCTAACAGCGCGGGCCAACGAGAGAAAACCCCGAAAACGGGCGGAACGCGTGTCGCAATTTGGCTCCCAAAGAGATTCGTGCGACTTGTCTATCAACACAGATGCGGATCACAATAGCCGATGCTTGGATCGAAGCGAGAGGGGTGACCTCGTGAAATGGTATGGGATTCTCTTGGGCGCCATGCTTGGCACCATCGTCGGAACCATCATCGGCTATCTCCTCGTCCCAGGGATGCTCAAATGAGCCAAGGCTGACGCTGTGTCGCCGCCTCCGCCGTGGCGGATGGCGGCAGACATCCCTGCCAGTGACACGTTGGCCTCGAGCGTGAATTGGCAGGATTGAGACATGGCGTTACAAAACAACGCCTTCCTATCCTTGTCGACCGGACAGTGGCCCCTGATGTCAGGTCGATGAGAACCCGCTGGAGATCGTCCAATGAGATCACCTAGATATCGCGTCAGACCAGGCAGCTGGGATACGGCCGGCGCAACCGTCTCGAATGACGGCGTGAATTTCTGCGTCTTTTCGCGTTACGCGGAGCGCATGTCCCTGCTGCTGTTCGAGCGCGAGACCAGTAAGGAACCTTACGAGGTCCTCCACCTCAATCCACGCATCAACCGCACCTTCTTTTTCTGGCACATCTTCGTCGAAAATCTACCCGACGGCACTTACTACAACTGGCGCGCCACGGGACCGGGCGACACCAGCGAGACCGGCTCTCGTCTCGACTCGGAGAAGGCGCTCCTCGACCCCTGGGCTACGACGATCAGCGACCGTCTCTGGGACCGTGCGACCGCATGCCGCCCAGGCAACAATGTCGCCAAGGCGATGCGCGCCCAGGTGATCCGCGACGACTATGACTGGGAGGAAGACCAGCCACTCTACGTGTCGCTGAACAACGCCATCATCTACGAGATGCATGTCGGCGGCTTCACCCGCCATCCGTCCTCCGGCGTCGTCCATCCGGGGACCTTCGAGGGCGTCACCGAGAAAATTCCCTATCTGCAGGACCTTGGCATCACCCATGTGGAGCTGATGCCGGTCATGGCCTTCGATCCCCAAGACGTTCCACCACAGACCGCCAAGATGGGGATGGAAAACTACTGGGGATACAGCACCCACAGCTTTTTCGCCCCGCACCCTGGTTTCGCGGTGACCGCCATCAACGCGCGCGACGAGTTCCGCGACATGGTCAAGGCGTTCCACCGCGCGGGGATCGGCGTCATCCTCGACGTTGTCTTCAATCACACGGCCGAGGGCGGCAAAAACGGCCCCGTCATCAGCTTCAAGGCATTCGGCAACGAGATTTTCTATCACCTCGATTTCGAAGACCGCAGCCTCTACCGGGATTACACGGGTTGCGGCAACACCATGAACTGCAACCACCCCATGGTGACGCGATTCCTGATCGACGCGCTGCTCTATTGGGTGCGCCATATGCATGTGGACGGCTTCCGCTTCGACCTGGCGAGCGCGCTCGCCCGAGGCGAGGACGGCAATCCGCATCACCATGCACCGGTACTCTGGGCGATCGAGCTCTCGCCCTCCCTGAACCGCGCACACATCATCGCCGAGGCCTGGGACGCGGCCGGTCTCTACCAGGTGGGGGACTTCCCGGGCTATCGCTGGGCGGAATGGAACGGTCGTTACCGTGACGTCATCCGCAGCTTCGTGCGCGGGGATGCCGGCATGGTGCCCGAGGTCGCCACCCGCATGTCCGGGTCGAGCGATATGTACGAGGGGCGCGGACGCCTGCCCATGAACTCGATCAACTTCATCACCTGTCACGACGGCTTCACACTCTGCGACCTGGTCAGCTACAACGCCAAGCACAACGAGGCCAATGGCGAGGACAATCGCGACGGCCACGACCACAATCTGAGCTGGAACTGCGGTATCGAGGGCCCTACGGACGACCCCGAAATCCAGGCGCTACGCCGTCGCCAGGCGCGCAACTTCATCAGCATCCTGATGCTGAGCCAGGGCGTGCCCATGCTGCTCTCGGGCGACGAGGTCTTTCGCTCCAAGTCCGGAAACAACAATACCTACTGCCAGAACAACGAACTGTCCTGGTCGGATTGGGACCTGGTCGATACGAACAGCGAAATGCTCGAGTTCGTCCGCTCCATGATCGCCCTGCGTCGGCGCCATCCCACGCTGACGCGCGACCGCTTTCTCAGGGGCAAACCGGATTACGGCCACAGCCGGCCGGACATCATCTGGCACGGCGTGGATCTCGAACAACCGAACTGGACAGATGCCACAAGCCGTCAACTGGCCTTCACGCTGGAAGGATCCGTCGACGACGAACAGCCACTCCATGTGATGCTGAACATGGGATCCGAACCCATCGCATTTGCCTTACCGCCGATCGCCGGACTGCAATGGGGACTCGCACTCGACACCTCGTCCGAAAGACCCGCCGTGGAGCCCGCCGACCAACGCCCGATAGCAGAAGACCGACTTCAGCTCGGTCCCTTTAGCGTCGTCGTTCTGGAGGCCAGACCAGCCTGAAATCGGCATTTCATCGTGCTTTTCGCACACTGAAACCAGACGCCCTTCGCACAGCGAAGGAGACCGTTCCTAATAGATCAGCCAGACACCAGGAGTCGATCCGTTTGTCATCGTCCCTCCCGCTCGTCCTTGCATCCACCTCGCCCTACCGTCGCGCCTTGCTCGAAAAGCTCGGGCTGGACTTCCTGACGGACTCGCCCCGAATCGACGAAAGTCGACGGCCGAACGAACCGCCACAGGTGCTGGTTCTGCGGTTGGCCGAGGCCAAGGCGCGGGCCGTGGCCGAACGCCATCCGAACGCGCTCATCATCGGCTCCGATCAGGTTGCCTGTATCGATGAAGAGATTCTCGGCAAACCGGGAGATCGCACCAGAGCCATCGCCCAGTTGGAGCGGGCATCGGGGCGTTGTGTCCTCTTCCAGACGGGTCTCTGTCTACTCGATGCCCGAACAGGCCAAGCGCACACCCTGGTGGAACCCTTTCACGTTCATTTCCGTGCGCTCTCACGCCGTCGGATCGAAGGCTATCTCGACCGCGAACAACCCTATGACTGCGCGGGGAGCTTCAAGTCCGAGGGCCTCGGCATCGCCTTGTTCGAACGGCTGGAGGGCGAGGATCCGAACACGCTCGTCGGACTCCCGCTCATCCGTCTCATCCCCCTCCTCGAAGCAGCAGGCATCCATCCCCTCGGCGATTGAACGTCGGCCTCGCGGCACCGTCCCCGTCACTAGGGAATTTGCCCATTGAAAGACCTCAAACCCTAGTCCAAACTTCATGCTATACACGAGAGACCCCGCATAGGGCCTCGATTTTCCAGGGGGATTTTCAAACAATGCGACCTGACCTCACCCACCTTCGCACATCAGCGGGAATGCTCGCCCTGCTCGCCATGTTATTTCTGGCCGGATGCGCTGGGACTGGCGGAGAGCGTCAACTCACCCACAAGCACATCGATTACGGCAACGCGAGCACCTTCCCCGTGCCGGATGAGATTCAGGACAACGTGGATTTTTGGCGTCATGTCTATGGCATCTGGAGCCGCTCCGACGTCGCCATTCACGACAGCGACCATCTAGGCGTCGTGTACGAGGTCGTCAGGCTTCCCGGTCCGGTCCAGGCCGGTTATAGCGCCACCCAAAAGGCCTGGCTGGAAACCCGAACCCACTATTACACGGACCGCGTAAGATCCCTCGAACAACGTTTGCGCTCCGGTCAGAAACCGACCTCGGCGGATAAGGATCTGGTCGCCAAATTCGAGCAATCCGGCGGACTCAGCAATATCTATGGAGCCTCCGATCGCATTCGCTCTCAACGCGGTCTGCGCGAGCGCTTCAAGCGCGGTCTGGAGATCAGCGGGCGCTACGACTCCATCTTCCGCGAAATCATGCGCAGTCACGGCGTCCCTGAGGATCTGGCCTATCTGCCCCACGTGGAGTCCTCCTTTCAGACCAACGCGAGATCCTCCGTCGGCGCGGGTGGAGTCTGGCAGTTCATGCCCTCCACCGGCCGTCTGTACATGACCGTGAACAACTCGGTGGACGAACGCTACGATCCCATCCTGGCCGCAGACGGTGCCGCCCGTTACCTCGCACAGGCCTACGACAAGCTCGGTAGCTGGCCGCTCGCCATCACCTCCTACAACCACGGCCAAGGCGGTATGGCCAAGGCAAAATCCCAGTTCGGAAACGATATCGGCCGGATCGTGAGCAGCTACAAGGGGCGGTATTTCGGTTTCGCCTCGCGCAACTTCTACTCCGAGTTCGTTGCCGCCCGTGAGGTTGCATCGCATCCAAAGCGATATTTTTCCGAAGGGATACACTATGAATCCCCCTGGCCACATGATCGCCTCATCCTGGCATCGAGCATGCCGGCGGATCATATCGCCCGACATTACGGAACGTCTCCGCGCGTTCTCGCCGACCTCAACCTGCACTGGCGCAACGCGCTGCGCAACGGGGCTCGAAACATTCCGGTCGGAACCACCGTCTGGCTGCCGCATGGCTCGAAGAAGCGCGTCTCCACACCGCCCCCTCCGGTCCCGACCATGATCGCACGCGCCGAGCCTAAACGGACTCAATCCACCGTCTCGCGCAAGGCGCTCGCCAAGGTCGCACGGAAATCCGATGCCAAAACCGCCCGGACCTCCACCAAGCGCCACTCGAAGACCGCAAAGGTTCGTTACCACACCGTAAAACCTAAGGAAACCCTCTACCGGGTTGCACTCCAAAATGGCATTTCGGTCGCTAAACTGCGCAAGCTCAACAAGATGCGACCGAACGACAACCATATTCAGGTCGGTCAGCGCCTGCTCGTCGGCATCTGACCCAGCGGCCCTGGGAACGCCAACCGCATTGACTGGGCGCTGTCTCTTCGGATGGAGAGACGGAATGAAAAAGGGGCGCTTGGCGCCCCTTTTTTCGTCGACTCTGAGCCAAGGATGTTCAGGCGTCCAAATTGTCCAATACCTTCTGAAACCGATTGGCATGAGAGCGCTCCGCCTTGGCGAGCGTCTCGAACCAGTCGGCGATCTCATCGAAACCCTCCTCGCGCGCCGTCTTGGCCATGCCCGGATACATATCGCTGTACTCATGAGTCTCTCCGGCGATGGACGCCCTCAGGTTCGCCTCGGTTGCGCCGATCGGCAGGCCGGTCGTCGGATCGCCGATCGCCTCCAGATATTCCAGATGGCCGTGAGCGTGACCCGTTTCGCCCTCGGCAGTCGAGCGGAAAACCGCAGCGACGTCGCTATATCCCTCAATGTCCGCCTTGGCCGCGAAATAGAGATAGCGCCGATTCGCCTGAGATTCGTGCGCAAAGGCCTGTTTCAAACTCTGCTCGGTCTTGCTGCCCTTGAGTTCCATTGTGCTCTCCTCATGATCGACGACGATTGGGTTGTAACGGGTTGGCTGGACGGATGACTCTCGACCGAGCAGCGCGCGCAAACATCGAGTTTTCCACGGACCCTCCTCATAGAGCGAGGAAAAACACAGAGCATGTGAACTGGTTCGCAAACGACAAGCGCGTTCCGCACGCGGTTGCAGCGCACGTGAACAGGTTCCCGACTGACGAGGACTGCGGCTGGTAAAACTGCATGCGATCGCGGATTTCCCTTGAAATCGCGGATTCGGACAAAAAACACTGGATATCATATGTCGGCAAACACGTCCTCAACCCGTCACCTTGGCCATCCACTTTGGCTGCATCAGGACTCTGGGAAACGCAACCATACGACAGATCCATTGAAACTCATTCAGCTCACCGATCCGCATCTATTCGCCGCCCCGCAAGGCCGTCTGCTCGGCATCACGACCCGCAGGAGCTTCGAATCTGTCTTGGAGATGGCGCTTGAACGCTCATCGGGCGCACAGGCGCTGGTGCTCACCGGAGATCTGGTTCATGACGAATCGACCGCCGGCTACCGTTATCTGCACGACATGCTGAACAGCACCGGCCTGCCCTATTTCTGCACACCGGGCAACCACGACCAGCAGCGACTGATGGACGAGCATCTCGGAGCGGCGGCGGTCGGCCCATTCGCGCTGCGCCGCCTGGAGGGCTGGAATTTGGTCTTCCTCAATTCCAGCCGCTGCGACAGCGACGGAGGTCACCTGAAACCGGAGCAGATCGCACAACTGGAGGATCTTCTGGCCGACGACCGGGCGCCGACCTTGCTGTTCATGCACCACCACCCGATCCCGGTCCAGAGCGATTGGATGGATGGCATCGGTATCGACAACGGCGATTCACTCATCGCGACCTGCGACCGCAATCCGCAGGTCAAGGGCATCATCTTCGGTCATATCCACCAGGAGTTCTCCAGCTATCGCCAGGGATATCAGATCCTAGGAACGCCCTCGACCTGCATCCAGTTCTTACCGCGAAACCAGTGCTTCGCGCTCGACTCAACACCACCGGGCTACCGCACGCTCTCCCTCCATGCGGATGGGCGGCTTGAGACAGAGGTCCAGAGGCTCGACAGTTACGAGGAACTACCGATCTATCAGGCACAAGGCTATTAGGCGATTTCTGTCACAATCTCATACCACCTGACGGGTCTCGCGGCCCGCCTTCCGTGTCGCACCGACAGTCACATCGCTTGACTATGCGCCTGTCGGCACGCCTTGAAGGCGAACCGCGATCCGGCGCCATCTGGTAGGCGCTTTTCCGGCAAACGTCTTAGTCGATCAGAAAACTGGCGTGCGGCTGATAATCCAGCGTCTCGCACGCCACCCCGGTGACCTCGGCATGGGCCGAGCCGATTCGCAGCCAATCTCGCAAATGGGACACGGCGACCGCGTCACCGCATACCATGACCTCGACCCGTCCATCGGGCAGGTTGCGCGCATACCCGGTCACGCCGAGACGCATCGCCTGCTCTCGCGTGGCGCCGCGAAAAAAAACGCCCTGCACCCGCCCGCCGACGAGGCAGCGATAGCAAACCTTCTGCTCACTCGATTGGTCATCCATCGTTCAGTCCTCGCGATCCAGTATCCCAGGCCGCGCCGCCCGACGCCCTACAGCAACGAGCCGCGCCATATTCCACGTCCATCTACTGATGCTCGCGCTTGTACTTCTGGAAGCTCATCTCCTTGTAGTGTCCATCGACGACATACTGACCCAACAGCATGAACTCGGCGGGATCTCGCGTCGCTCCGATGTATTTGGTGATGAGCTTGCCGTCGAGGTCGAAGAAGGCAAAAACCGGAGTCGCTCGAACGCGATAGGATTTGAGCGCCAGATCCTTCTCAGACATCGAAGAACCGTTGAAGTCGGTCACCTCGACATCGCCCTCGACGTCCAGGGGAAAGATGAGGAAATGCTCCTTGAAATACTCCTGAACCTCGGACTGGTTCAACACGGTGTTTTTCATCCGATGGCAGAAGGGGCATTCATCCATCTCGAACATGATCAGAATGCCCTGCTTGCCCTCCGCCTTCGCCGTGCTCAACTCCTCCGGGAGATCGCCGAAGGTGGTGTCGAAGAAATATTGACCTGGATCGCGGGTTGCCGCCGAGGCTCCAGCGACCAGGACCAGCGCCACGGCGATCGCCGCAACCCAGCGCGAAATCTCGAAATCGAGTCGATTGACCATTGATTCATCCTCCATCGTTTTTATCGTCGTTTGTCCGAACGAACGCCACAGTCGCGGCGTTCGCATGATTCTCGCTGCTTCCGTCAAGTCGATCAACGCATTCGCGCCCGACCCTCGAGCACCAGATTCGGGGGATACGAAT
This sequence comes from Thiorhodococcus drewsii AZ1, assembly GCF_000224065.1. Classification (GTDB taxonomy): domain Bacteria; phylum Pseudomonadota; class Gammaproteobacteria; order Chromatiales; family Chromatiaceae; genus Imhoffiella; species Imhoffiella drewsii. The sequence continues at coordinate 83,191 of NZ_AFWT01000008.1, read as the reverse complement.
CACTCGCACACTGATAGACTGTCGGTTGGATTTCGCAACCTCGAATCCAGCTAGAGCGCGAGTCCAGAACCGATGACCGATAGAACAGAGCCGGACAACACAGTGAGCTACATCCTCGTCCTCTATTACAGTCGCTATGGTGCAACCGCCGAGATGGCCAGACAGGTCGCACGCGGGGTCGAATCCGGCGGTCTCGCGGCCCGTTTGCGCACGCTTCCACCGGTCTCGACCGTCTGCGAGGCAACGGCAGAGAGCATTCCGGACACTGGCGCCCCCTACGCCAACCTCGACGACCTACGAGACTGTACCGGTCTCGCGCTCGGCAGTCCCACTCGCTTCGGCAATATGGCGGCGCCGGTCAAATATTTCCTGGACGGAACCAGCGGACTCTGGCTGAGCGGGGCACTCGCGGGCAAACCGGCCGGAGTCTTCACCTCCACGTCGAGCCTGCATGGCGGTCAGGAAACGACCTTGCTCAGCATGATGCTCCCGCTGCTTCATCACGGCATGTTGATTACCGGGCTCCCCTACAGTGAAACCGATCTACTGCGCACCCGCACTGGAGGAACCCCCTACGGCCCTTCCCACCTCGCCGGAACCGAGAGCAACCTACCTGTCTCGGACGAAGAAAAACGGCTCTGCCACGGGCTCGGCAAACGCCTCGCCGAAACGGCGACCAAGCTCGCACGGAGCCACGACTGAATGTCCAACGCAACACAGCTCGCTCAAGCGGTCGCCATCGGCGTGAACACCTCCAACCAACAACTGCACCTGCCGATCGAACTCAGGCGCGAGCCGACGCTCGCCGAGTACCTTCCAGGCCCGAACGCCGAGGCGGTGGATAATATCGCCGCCATGGCGGCCGGAACGGGGGAACCCTTCCTGTTCCTCTTCGGCAATCAGGGAACCGGCAAGACCCATCTGCTGCAGGCCGCCTGCCTGGATGCCGCGCAGCGCGGACTCAAGGCCAATTTCGTTCCGTTGGGAACGGAGGGATTGGGTCCTGGGATCTTGGAAAACCTGGAACACTCGGATCTGGTCGCCATCGACGATATCGAGGCCATCTCCGGGAAGGCGGACTGGGAACGCTCGCTACTCGACTTCTTCAACCAGATCCGCGCCCAGGGACATCGGCTTCTGGTGGCCGCGCGCACGGCCCCGGACAACCTTTCCCTCGAACTGGCGGACCTGAGTTCACGGCTCCAATGGGGACCGAGATACTGTCTCGCCCCGCTGAACGACCGTCAGTGCGAGGAATTGCTGATCCGATCCGCCGAGCATTGCGGGATGCGTCTGAGTCCCGACGTGGTGCGCTTCATCATGAACAACAGTGCGCGAGACCCTGCGTCGCTCGTGACGCTGATCGCGCGCCTCGACAGCTTCAGTCTACGCGAGCAGCGCCAGCCGACGATCCCGCTCGTGCGCCGCGCCATGGAAGACGACTCGAAAGAAGAGGGGTGAGCGCTTCAGGGCAGTCTCGGACCCGCGATCCCTGATTTTGACAGGACGAACAAGGCTAGGATGCAGTTGGACGCGCCTGCTCTAGTCGTCCTTCCAACCCTGAGCGATCGCCTTACGCCCCCAAATCCAGACGTATTGCGCCCCGCTGATGACGACGGTGACCAAACAGCCCCAGATAAGGCCCGCGAGGAGCCAATCCGGCAACGGACGGATCCCGGCATTGGTGATGACGGCAACCAGCAACAGGATCTGCAGGAGCGTGTTGAGCTTGCTGACGGGGATGGGCGCGGCCTCGACCTCGGCCACCCGATAGTTATAGAGCACGGCACCGCCGACGATCATCAGATCACGGAAGATGACGGCCAAAACCAGCCACAGCGGAATGAGACCGAGCGCACCCAGGACCAGAAAACAGCAGACGAGCAGTGTCTTGTCCGCAAGCGGATCCAGCATGCCGCCCAAACGGCTCTGCCAGCCGTAATGCTTGGCGAGAAAACCGTCGAGCCCATCGGATATGCCGGCCACGATGAACAGAAGCAACGCCCAACCGAACGCGTTCACCAACAGAAGATAGACCACCGGGATCACGGCGATCAGTCTCAAGACGCTGATTATATTTGGAATATCCCTGAGCTGCACGACAGTATCTCTGGCGCTTAACCGCTTTCTAATCGCCAGATGCTAGCCTGACGCATGCCGGCTGTCCAAGGCTCGTTATACAATCGATCTATTGAACCGAATCGGTCCCCGATCGACTTGATAGATCGCACCCTATATCCACCCAATATCGGAGCCCTCGCGTGCCGCAGGATTCGCAACAGCCAACAACCGCCTCTCTCAACTACCGTGATGCCGGCGTCGATATCGATGCCGGTGCCGAACTCGTCGAGCGCATCAAACCGTTGGCCGCAGCGACCATGCGGCCCGGGGTGCTCACCGGACTGGGCGGTTTCGGCGCGCTCTTCGAGATCCCGCTGGATCGTTATCGTCAGCCGGTCCTCGTCTCCGGAACCGACGGGGTTGGCACGAAACTGCGTCTCGCGATCGAGCTGAACCGTCATGACACCATCGGGATCGATCTGGTCGCGATGTGCGTGAACGACATCCTGGTCAGCGGCGCCGAACCCCTGTTCTTCCTCGATTACTACGCGACGGCGCACCTCGATGTCGATGTCGCCAGTTCCGTCGTCTCCGGGATCGCCAAGGGCTGCGAACTGGCCGGCTGCGCCCTCACCGGCGGCGAAACCGCAGAAATGCCCGGAATGTACAGCAAAGGCGACTACGATCTGGCCGGCTTCTGCGTCGGGATCGCCGAAAAATCCGAGCTCATCCAGCCCGACCGCGTCCGGGTCGGCGATGTCCTGATCGGACTGGCCTCCTCCGGGCCACACTCGAACGGGTATTCGCTGATCCGCAAGGTCATCGAGGTGAGTGGCACGGATCTGAGCATCGACCTGGACGGCGCGTCGCTCGCCGATCGGCTGCTCGCGCCCACGCGCATCTACGTGCGCTCGCTGCTGCCTCTGACCCGCGCGATCCGAGTGCGCGCGCTTGCCCACATCACGGGTGGAGGCCTCACCGAGAATCTGCCCCGCGTGCTGGCTGGAGGAACCCGCGCCCGCATCGATCTCGATTCCTGGCGCCGCCCGGCCGTCTTCGATTGGCTGCAAGACGCGGGCGGTATCACCGACGCCGAGATGCTCCGCACCTTTAACTGCGGCGTGGGCATGGTGGTCTGTGTCGCCGCCGAGGACGCGGAGCCGACGCTCGAACGACTCCGCGCGGCAGGCGAAGATGCCTGGACGATCGGACAGATCGAGGAGACCGAGGGTGCGCCCGAGGTCGTCTATCAGGGCGGTTCGTCCGATGCCTGATCAGCAGGGACCGCTCGCGGTCGTCGTGCTCATCTCGGGCAGCGGAAGCAACCTACAGGCGATGATCGACGCCCAACACCGAGGGGCGCCCTTTCGGATCGCCGCCGTCATCAGCAATCGGGCCGATGCCTTCGGACTGGAGCGGGCGCGTCGGCACGCCATCCCGGCCGAGGTGCTGAGTCATTCCGGCTACCCCGACCGCGAGAGCTACGATGCCGATCTGCGCCAACTGATCGACGGCTACGCGCCCGGTCTGGTCATCCTGGCTGGATTCATGCGCATCCTCACACCGGAATTCGTCGCCCACTATCAGGGCCGGATGCTCAACATCCACCCTTCGCTGCTTCCCAAATTCCGTGGCCTGCACACACACCAGCGGGCACTGGATGCGGGAGAATCCGAGCATGGCGCCAGCGTGCATTTCGTGACGGCAGAACTCGATGGCGGACCGCTCGTCACCCAAGCCAAGGTGTCGGTACTGCCTGGCGACACTGCCGAAACGCTGGCCGCGCGGGTCCTGGCACACGAGCACATCATCTATCCCATGGCCGCAGACTGGTTCGCCCAGGGGCGGCTGCAGCTGGGTGCGGACGGGGTGCCCTATCTCGATGGAACGCGGCTCGAATCGCCGTACCTGATCGACGAACGCGTTTCCGAGAACGCCCCCCTCGACTGACATCGCCCCAGGATCCTTACGGATCCTGGGGAATCTCCTGGCTCGGATCCAATTCTTCGACCGAACCATGCGGTTCGTACAGCCGGTCTTCGTGAGGAAGACAGGTGCCGGGAATCACTGGAGAACAGGCCTCGCTATCCCGAACCAGCCGCACGTAAGCTCTGTCGCTCCGGGTCCCGTAGCCGATGCTGGAATCAGCAAAATCGAGCGTCCAGGCGCTACCGGGATAGTAGGCCGCCGGCGTCGAGGTCCAGAAGCGGGCCGCCGGTGTATTGGGAAAAATGACGCCGTCGATACGCAGCCCATAGCAGCGATTCTGCATCAGGGTCTTGAGTTCGCGCCGATTTGGAAGACGCCAGTCGGCATAGCCCGCAAAACGGGAATCCCTCGCCCGCCCCATCGCCGCCTTCCATTTGAGCCGTTCCGGCTGCCCGGCGGCACATCCGACCCCAGTCGCACCTTCGCTGCACTGTTTCCACATCAGATTGGTCGCGCGATCGATGATCGTGCCGTTCTGAACCTGAATGAAGTGGGCCGCCGGAATCGGTACGCCATTCTCGACACAATCCTGCGCCAGCGCCGGGGAGAGGACAGGCAAGAGCCCGACCAGCAGTAGAGGACTCGATAGCTTCATGGATGCGGCTCTCCCCAAGGTGCTGAAACTCGATCCGAGGATGGCAACGCGGCGAGACAATCCGCAGGAGCGCGCAACGACATCAGGATACCCGCACACGCGCTACGCGCCTTTGCAACTCGACGAGCTTCTCGATGAATGGGTCCTTGAACGCGCTCATTTCCTCCCAGAGCCTGGCGGCGACAACCTGGCGTCCGCTCCTATGCATCGCGATGACCTTGGAACCGAGATGATGCATGCGGGCGTGAATCGCCTCCAGATCGACATACTCGCGCAGATTACCGTACCGTTCCCGACTGCCGCCGGCATACCATTGGCTCAGACGACAGACATGCAGATCCGAAAGTTCGAATAGCGGATCGTCCCGCACCCTCCCAGTCACGCACGCCTGCAAATGCTCGACCCATTTCTCGTAATCATGGGTGGCCAGCAACAACGGCATGTCGTTCCAGTCCCAGCAATCGTCGGCCCACAGCGGCCACTTCCAGTCTGGCTGAAAATCGGAGATCCAGTGAGAGATCGACCCGGCCGGCATCGGACGACCGATGCCGTACCCCTGGGCGCAGTCGCAGCCGTAACGCATCAGCAGCAGACCATGCTCCGGCGTCTCCACGCCCTCTGCGATCACCTGTTTGCGGAAGACCCTGGCGAGTCCGATCACGCCCTCGATGATAGCCAGGTCTTCCTGATCGTCCAGCATGTCATGCACGAACGATTTGTCGATCTTGATGGTTTCCGCAGGCAGCTGCTTGAGATAGGAAAGCGACGAGTAGCCGGTCCCGAAATCGTCCAGGGCGAAAGAAACCCCGATTCCCTGACAGGCCGCCATCACCTCGCGCATCAACACCACATCATCCAGGGCCGCACTCTCCAGGATCTCAAGCTCCAACAGATGCGGAGACACATCGGGATGCTCGGAGAGTATCGCCTCCAGTCGAAACACGAAATCGATATGCTGGAAATGGCGCGCCGCAATGTTGACACTGACCGACAGACGATACCCCTCCTGCAACCATTGCCCCATCTGGGCCAACACTTCATGCAGTACCCATTCGCCGACATCGATGATCAGCGGAGTCTGCTCGATCTGCGGAAGAAAGGACAAGGGACTGAGCAGGCCCTTTTCCGGATGCTGCCAGCGAATCAGCGCCTCCAGCCCGACGACCTGACCGCTACGCATATTCACCTTGGGCTGGTAATAGACGCGAAACTCGCCATGCTGCAATGCCCGGCGGATACGCTCCAACTCGCGGTGACGCGTCTGTAAATCCTTGGCGGCATCCAGGTCGTAGAGGTGATAGCGGTTGCGCCCCAGCTGCTTGGCCTGATACATGGAATGATCGGCATGTCGCAGCAGGGTGTCGGGATCGCTGTCGTCCAGCGGATAGAGGGTCACGCCAATACTGGCCGACACCGCGATGTCGATGTCGCCGATACGAAACGGTGCAGCCACCACCTCGAAGATCTTGGCCAGGATTCCTTCGAGCTGCTCGGCGCTGACCAACTCGGTGACCAGAAGCACGAACTCGTCCCCGCCCAGTCTCGCCACCGTGTCGCTATTGCGCAGCGAAGCGAGCAGACGATTGGCTATTTCGACCAGGAAACGGTTGCCGACCTCGTGCCCATGGCGATCGTTGATAACCTTGAAGTCGTCGAGATCAAGGAAACAGATGGCCACCAACCGTTCGCGGCTCTTAGCCCGCGACATCGCCTGATGCAGGCGCTGGGCCAAGAGGACACGGTTGGGCAAGTCGGTCAAGGCATCGTAATAGGCGAGGCTGACGAGACGTTGCTGGGTACTCTTGAGGTCGGTGATATCGGTGAACATCCCGATGTAATGCGTGACCGCCCCGTCGTTTCCGCTCACCGCATTGATGTGCAGGATTTCGGGATAGACCTCGCCCGATTTTTTCCGATTCCAAATCTCGCCCTGCCACTGGCCCGTTTTTTCGAGCCCGCGCCACATCTCTTTGTAGAAGGCCGATTCCTGGAGACCCGACTTGAGCAACGCCGGTGTCTGGCCAAGCACGTCATCGCGCGAATAGCCGGTCACCTGAGTGAATGCCGCATTGACATCCAGAATCCGACCATTGGGATCCGTGATCAGGATGCCTTCCTGGGAGTGATCGAAAACGCTTGCGATCAGCTGCAGCTTGGACTCGGCCCGCTTACGCTCCGTCATGTCGCGCAGGGTCTCGACGACGCCGATCAGGTGACCGTCCGCGTCGCAGATCGGACTGGCGTCCAGTGCCAGATAGCGCTCGGCCCCCAACAGCGGCATGCGACACCAGTTCTCCGCATGCAGGTCGGACGCCGATTCGAATCGGACGTCATGCATCGAATAGAAGCAGGGCAACTCCCCCCCGCGATCCTGAACGACCAGATCGGCCAAGCAGGGACGCGGCTCTTCATAGAAGGCCCGCCAATGCTCACGGGTCCCGATGACCTCGATCGCCGCCATTCCCGTGAGACGCTCGCAGGCCCGGTTCCAGACGATGACCCGGCAGCCTGCGTCGAGGACGAAGGTGGGAATCACCAGCTGCCGAACTAGCTCGATCGCAAAATCCTGTCCGTAGATTCGATTATTCGATTGCCGTTCTAATCGCTTACCTTGGGACATCGGCCATCTGCAGAGAAAAGGTCATCGACGAACAACCGGAAGCGTCACCGGGAGCGACCCGAGATTCCGATCGCGATCCAGGAGGGCAACATCGACGCCAAAACGCCGAATGCCCCCGCGCAACCAGCCTGGACCATCAGGATCCCGACGAAGACTCATTTCTTTCCACGATCCCCATCCGCGCTTGCGGAGCCGGAGGCCGCCATGGTGGTGACATTGCCGAGCATCTTCTGGAACATGTCCCAGGAGGCCATGGTGCCGGCAAGATAGGGCTGGAAAAGCTTGAGGGGATCGTAGCCCTCGGCGCCCGCAGCCATGCGGTCGCGAATATCGTCCATGAGCTGACGTTGAAACGCCTCGACATCAGGCAAACCAAAGAGCTTGCGCACCTCTTCCGGGGTAATATCGAAATCGACGGTGACCTTCATGGGTTTCTCCGGTGGGAGCAGCGTCCTGCCGCGATGGTTCGCCAGACGGACGGACCGGGGCGAAGCTACAAAGACGTGTGAACGAGGCCGCCATGGGCATCAATGCCGGCTTGCACGCGGTATGGGGTCCATCGGCACCGGCTCCTCGACGGCAACCGTTGGACGAACACGCCGGCCGATCAAGACGCAGGCACGCTCGAAGGCACGAGTCGCCTCGCGCGCATTCCATTCCCATTCGGAGGGGTGAGCCGTCGACTGGAACTGCCAGTGGCCGGTCGTGAGGATGGCACCGATGCGAATCTCCAACGTCCAGTCGTGCCACAGGGTCTCCGGCTGGTTTTCCTCGACGAATTCCTGCTCGACAAGACGAACGTAGGTCCCGTTGGCATCATCCATGGAAACCAGATTCGACAGCATCAAGGTATCATCGACACAACTACTCCACCCCGTATGGACCGCGCTCGCCGTGCCCATCAGTGCATGAATCAGCAAGGCCGGCGTAATCGTCAGCGATAGCGGGGTATCCCAGTCCGGTTCGGAGGTGTCATGTTCTGGAGTCATCTTGGTCGATTTGGATCCTAGGCTCGCGCCGGGTCTCGAATGGCAATGATCAAGCTCCCAGTCTACGGCCCTGGACCCGAAGGCGGCAATCCCAGTCTCCTCCGAGCAAACGGCGAACCAAACCCAAGAAGGCAACCAGTATGTCCGTCATCCTCGATCTCACCATCTTCCCAATGGACCAAGGAGTCAGCGTTAGTCGCTTCGTCGCACCCGTCATCGGCATGATCCGCGACAGCGGACACACCTACCAACTCTCGCCCATGGGCACCCAAATCGAAACCGACACCCTGCCAGAGGCGCTCGACATCATCAACCGCGCCCAATGCCTTCTCGACGAATTCGGCTGCAAGCGAATCTACGTGGTCTCCAAGTTCGATATCCGCGAAGGGCCTCTTGGACGACTGACGGGTAAAATAGACTCCATCCGAGCGCACATCGGAGATGTCGACTCAGCCGCTCCGCTCGTATCCTGAGTGGTTTTCCTCGCGGCCGGCTTTGAGTATCGTGTCCGCGCAACATCCTCAACCGAGACGAGCCGACACCAATGAAGGTCGCCATCTTTTCCGACGTCCAAGGCAATCTGCCGGCCATGCAAACGGTCGTCGAGGCCATCGAAGCCTGGCATCCGGACCTGGTCGTCATGGACGGCGACCTCATCAACCGAGGCCCCAGCAGCCTCGCCTGCCTGGAACTCTTCGACCGGCTGCGCCGCGAATCCGGATGGCTCCCGGTGAATGGCAACCACGAAACCTGGATCATGCGCTGCGCCCGCGAGGCACCGAAAGACGCGCTCGAAGAGGAGTTGCGCCGCTTCGCCGACTGGACCCTGGCCCAGGTCCAACCGCGAATGGATGCGCTGATCGACTGGCCGGACCATCTGTGTTTCCCCGGTGAGGGAGAGACGCACTGGGTCCACGTCACCCATGGCACCATGACCAGCAACCGCCAGGGCATCACGGCGAGCATCCCCGACGCGGAATTGGTGGATGCCTTGCCCGAGGACATCGCGCTCTTCGTAACGGCGCACACCCATCGCCCACTGCAACGCGCACTCGACGGCGTTCCCATCCTCAACGTCGGATCCGCCGGCTCGCCCTTCGACGGCGATCCGCGTGGCAGCTACGCGCAACTGGAATGGCACCATGGGCGCTGGCACTGGGACATCATCCGATTCGACTACGATCGCGCGCATGCGGACCGCGACTTCCACGACTCCGGATTCATCGATCAGGGCGGACCGCTGGTGCGCATTCTCTACGAGGAGTGGCGCCGGGCACGTCTCCTAATGCCGCTCTGGCGACGCGATTTCGAACCGGCCGTACTGCGCGGCGAGCGTCCACTGCAGCCCGCCGTGGACGCCTTCCTCGCAACGCTCGACTGAATCTCTATGTATCACGATCGTGCTGAATTCAGCACCGCGACAATCTCAACGACACCATCAATGAACGATTCCGACACTCTTTCGCGTTTTCTCTTCGAGCATGCGGGTATCCGCGGCAACATCGTCCATCTGGACGCCAGCTGGCAGGCGGTCCTCTCCGCCCACGAATACCCCGAAACCGTGCGCAACCCGCTTGGCGAAGCGCTCGCAGCCGTCTCACTCCTGAGCGCGACCATCAAGTTCGACGGTTCGCTCATCCTCCAGGCCCAGGGCTCCGGCCCGATCCGCACACTGGTCGCTCAGGCGACGCATGAGCACACCATCCGAGGACTGGCCCGCTGGAGCGGCGAGGTGCCGACGGAACAGGGCCTCGACGCCTGCTTCGGCGAGGGACGCCTGGTGCTGACTGTGGAGCATGAAGACGGTGAGCCTTACCAGGGCGTCGTCCCGCTGGAAGGACAACAACTCTCCGAGGCGATCGAAAGCTATTTCGGACAATCCGAACAGCTGCCCACACGACTGTGGCTCGCCGCCTCTGCCGACCGCGCGGCCGGACTCTTGTTGCAGCGCATGCCTGGATCGGAAACGATCGACGAGGACTGGGAGCGCATCTGCATGCTTGCCGCCACCATCACACCGGAAGAGCTCGTCGAGCTGCCGAGCGACCAGCTGTTACACCGCCTCTTCCACGAAGAATCGGTCCGACTGTTCGATCCAGAGCCCATGGCATTCCGCTGTAGCTGCTCACGCACCCGGATCGAGAACACCGTGAAACTGCTCGGCGAAAACGAGGTGGATTCCATTCTGGCCGAACAGGGCTCCATCCAGGTCACCTGCGAGTTCTGCAACCGCGAATACCGCTTCGATCCGGTCGATACGCGCCAGCTGTTCGCCGAGCACACGCGTCACGAGACACCCACCTCGCAACACTGAAGCCCTGCCCACTCAGGGCGCCCTCGACGAGAATCGCACCCCATGACGAGCCTTCTGCAACCGATGCTCGGCCTCGCGCTATTGACCCTGTTCGCCTGGTTGCTCAGCGAGGACCGACGCCAGGTCAGCCCGCGACTGATCCTCTCAGGACTGGCGCTACAGTTCGGTTTCGCCCTGCTCTTTTTCAAACTGCCCCACGCCAAGGAACTCTTCCTGGCGCTCAACCAGATCGTCCTCGCCGTGCAGCAGGCCACGCAGGCGGGCACCCAACTGGTCTTCGGCTATCTGGGCGGCGGATCGGCACCCTTCACGACCGAATTCCCGCAGAACAGCTTCGTTCTCGCCTTTCAGGCATTGCCCCTGATCCTGGTGATCAGCGCACTGTCTGCGCTCTTCTTCTACTGGGGAATCATGCCGAAACTGGTCCGCGGATTCGCCTGGATCCTGCGCCGCATCATGGGCACGGGCGGCCCGCTGGGGCTCGGGGCCGCAGCGAACGTCTTCGTCGGCATGACCGAGGCGCCATTGCTCATCCGCCCCTACCTGAGCGCCATGTCACGCTCGGCCTTGTTCGGACTCATGACCTGCGGCATGGCGACCATTGCCGGCACCATGATGATGCTCTACGCCGGCATCATCGGTCCGGTCATCCCGGACGCCATGGGACACATCCTCGTCGCTTCGCTCATCAGCGCACCGGCCGCGCTCATGATCGCCGGTGTCATGGTCCCGGAACAGCGCACGGACATCGAGGACATCCCGCAGGACATCCCCAATCAGGACCACAGCAGCATGGACGCCATCACCCGAGGCACGCTCGACGCCATCCCGCTCTGGCTCAACATCATCGCCATGCTCATCGTCATGGTCGCGCTGGTCAGCCTGGTCAACCAGTTGCTCGGATGGCTGCCCGAGGTTTCGGGAGAACCGCTCTCGGCCCAGCGTATCCTCGGCTGGATCATGGCACCCATCGTTTGGCTCATCGGTATCCCCTGGTCCGAAGCACCGACCGCCGGCTCGCTCATGGGGATCAAGACCGTCCTCAACGAACTGGTCGCCTATCTGGATCTGGCCAAGCTGCCCGCAGAGGCATTGAGCGAGCGCAGCCGACTCATCATGACCTACGCCCTATGCGGTTTCGCCAACCTGGGCAGCTTGGGAATCATGATCGGCGGACTGGGCGCCATGGCCCCCGAACGACGCGGAGAGATCGTGTCCATGGGCATGAAATCCATCGTCGCAGGAACCCTGGCCACCCTGATGACGGGCGCTGTCGTGGGGATGCTGCTGTAGCTACCAGCTACCAGCTACCAGCTACCAGCTACCAGCTACCAGCTACCAGCTACCAGCTACCAGCTACCAGCTACCAGCTACCAGCTACCAGCATAAGGATAGCGGCTGGCGGCTGGCGGCTGAACATCATGACTCGGCCGGCTTGCCAGGCTGTGGCGGCGGAGGGGTATCACGCGGTGTCTGCGACTGGGACGGCTCCTGCGATGCCTTACGGCGCGCGCGGCTCTCCTCGATGAGCCTGCGCTCTGACTCGACCTGAGCCTCGTGCTGGCGAACCTGCTCAGGGGTCGGACGATGGATCTTGAGTTCCATGACCTGTGCGTCCGGGGCGCATGGGGTCTGCGAATAGATCGGCCTTCCCGTTGCGGGATCGTCGCATTTATACATAGCGGCCCACCCCGAACCGCTGACCATGAACAGACCCACTGCTAGTGCCGACATCCGCTTCATATGATCGTCCTCTTTGAGATCGTCCAACGTCAGGAAGGTCCGCCTCTTTTTCCACCCGTTCACGCTCGGCGTCGACCTGCGCCAGATCAGCGGCCAATCCGGCGGTGCCGGACGCGTTATCAACAGGGTGGCTTCACGGCGGCACAGGCTTCACCGGTTCCGAGCCAGAAGGACAGGCTCTTGTCGAGAAACTCATCCCAGGGCATGTAGTGCGAGCCGTCGCAGGAGAAATTGAGACCGACCATGCCGTTGAAGATGTTGAGCGATCCGGAGCGCAGATAGATGGTCTCATCCATGAAGCGCAGATCGCGGAAGGCGCGGAAGACCTCGGCAAGGCGCTCGACCGGGATGGCCGCATCCTGCGGGTAGTCGCGCCGAGGATAGGCGAGGCAGGTTCCCGGATCGGCCAGATCCTCGTAGTCGAGGATGCGGTAACGGAAGGGATCGTCGATCATCCAAAGCGTCGCCCGCGAGCTGGAGAAATGCAGCTTGCCGTGGAAGACGCCGTGCGCGGCGATCAGTTCGATCAGCAGATCCAAGACCTCTTCGATGCGGCTGTCCATGAGGCTCTCGATCCGCTCCTGCTGGAAGAGACCACCCCGAATCGCCGGATCCCCCTTGAGCTGGACCCATTGCCCCGGCTGTTGATAGAGCTCGCGGGTCAATGGCAGCTCACGCAGATCGAAATCGGCGCCGAGGAAGCCGAGCAGTTCGCCCGCGTCCGTCTCGATGCGCTGGACCGCCGTCAGCGAGGGACGGCGGGCATTGCGGCTGAGATAGGCCGGCGACAAGGAAAAACGCGCGCCGGCCAGCGCCTCGGCCAGATAGGGCCGCTCGCTACGGTCCCGGCCGAAATGCTCGGGCAACAGCCCCTGGGGCGAGAGGTTGGCGGTCAACTGGCGAGCCTCGGCGTCGAGCACGTAGAGATACTTGCAGGACGGCAGAACCGGCAACGCCTCCTTCAACAGCGCCTCCAATGCCGCGCGTTCGGGCCAGCATGCACGACAATCGACGACCAGGCGGTCCAGCAATCCGGCAAGACGCCCCTGAAGCTCGATGCGCTGACGCGCGACCGTGGTCTGCAATGCCTGACTCATAGTGGTATGCCATGCCTCATTTAAGTAAAGCAGCCAGCCTCCAGCGGGCAGCTTACAGCTTTCGAAAGCGCGATTATCCGCTGGTCGCTGAAGGCTGGAAGCTGGAAGCTATGAATCAATCGACCAATTCGCCCTGCAGCACCCGCTCGAAGACGAGCTGGCCGTCGCTGAAGCCGACCTCGATCAAATCTCCGGGAGCGAATTTGCCGGACAGAATCTCCTGCGCCAGCGGATTCTCCAACTGCGCCCGGATGGCACGCTTGAGCGGACGCGCGCCGTAGACCGGATCGAACCCGGCCTCGCCGAGATGGTCCAGCGCGGCGTCGTTCACCGCCAGTTTCATGTCACGTTCGGCCAAACGCTTCTGGAGATAGTCGATCTGGATACGCGCAATGGCGCGGATCTGAGCCCGCTGCAACGGGTGGAAGACGACAATTTCGTCCAGCCGGTTGATGAACTCGGGCCGGAAGGCATGGCTGACAACCTCCATGACGGCATCCTTCATCTCGGCATAGTTGTCCTCGCCAGCCATCTGTTGGATGACGTCCGATCCCAGGTTCGAGGTCATGACGATGACCGCGTTGCGAAAATCGACCGTGCGTCCCTGTCCGTCGGTCAGACGCCCGTCGTCGAGCACCTGCAGCAGCACGTTGAAGACGTCCGGGTGCGCCTTCTCGACCTCGTCGAGCAGGATGAGGCTGTAGGGCCGACGACGGATGGCCTCGGTCAGGTAGCCGCCCTCCTCGTAGCCGACGTAGCCGGGAGGCGCGCCGATGAGGCGCGCAACCGAGTGCTTCTCCATGAACTCGGACATATCGATGCGTACCATGGCCTCCTCGGTGTCGAAGAGGAAGGAGGCGAGCGACTTGCACAGCTCGGTCTTGCCGACGCCGGTCGGCCCCAGAAACAGGAAGGAACCGATGGGGCGCGCCGGATCCGAGAGCCCGGCACGCGAGCGGCGGATGGCATCGCTCACCGCGCGCACCGCCTCATTCTGGCCGACTACGCGCTGCTCGATCGCCTGCTCCATGCGCAGCAGCTTCTCGCGCTCGCCCTCAAGCATGCGCGAGACCGGAATGCCGGTCCATTTGGAGACGATATCGGCGATCTCCTCCTCCGTGACCTTGCTGCGCAGCAGGCGGTTCTCTCCCTTCTCGACATCCGCCGACGTCGCCAGCTGCTTCTCCAGCTCCGGGATGCGCCCGTACTGAAGCTCGGACATCCGCGCCCAGTCCCCCGCCCGCCGCGCGGTTTCCATCTCCAGACGCACGCGGTCGAGCGCCTCCTTGATGTGCGCGTTGCCCTGGCTGGCCGCCTTCTCGGATTTCCAGATCTCGTCGAGATCGGAGAACTCGCGCTCCAGCCGTTCAATCTGACCCTGAAGGTCGGTCAGGCGTTTTTTGGATGCCTCGTCGGTCTCCTTCTTCACCGCCTCGCGCTCGATCTTGAGCTGGATCAGACGCCGGTCGAGCCGGTCCATCTCCTCGGGCATGGAGTCGATTTCCATGCGGATCTGCGAGGCGGCCTCGTCGATCAGATCGATGGCCTTGTCCGGGAGCTGGCGGTCGGCGATATAGCGGTGCGAGAGCACGGCGGCGGCGACGATCGCCGGGTCGGTGATCTCGACCGCGTGATGGACCTCGTAGCGCTCCTTGAGCCCACGCAGGATGGCTACGGTGTCCTCGACGTTGGGCTCGTCGACCAGCACCTTCTGGAAGCGGCGCTCAAGCGCTGCATCCTTCTCGACGTATTTGCGGTACTCGTCGAGCGTGGTGGCGCCGACGCAGTGCAGCTCGCCGCGCGCCAGGGCGGGCTTGAGCATGTTGCCCGCGTCCATGGCGCCCTCGGCCTTGCCGGCCCCGACCATGGTGTGCAACTCGTCGATGAAGAGGATGACGTTGCCCTCTTGGCGGGCGACGTCGTTCAGCACCGCCTTGAGTCGCTCCTCGAACTCGCCGCGGAACTTTGCCCCGGCGATGAGCGCGGCCATGTCGAGCGAGAGCAGACGCTTGGTCTTGAGCCCCTCGGGCACCTCGCCGTTGACGATGCGCTGCGCCAGCCCTTCGACGATGGCGGTCTTGCCCACGCCCGGCTCGCCGATCAGCACCGGGTTGTTCTTGGTGCGACGCTGCAACACCTGCACGGTGCGGCGGATCTCGTCGTCGCGCCCGATCACCGGGTCCAGCTTGCCCTGCTCGGCGCGCTCGGTCAGATCGATGGTGTATTTCTCCAGGGACTGGCGCTGTTCCTCGGCATTGGGGTCATCGACCTTCTGGCCGCCGCGCACCGACTGGACCGCCTGCTCGACAGCCGATTGGCTGGCCCCCGCCTCGCGCAGCGCATTCCCGAGCGCCCCCTTGTCCTCCAGCGCCGCGAGCACGAACAGCTCGGAGGAGACGTACTGATCATTACGCTGCTGGGCGAGCTTGTCGGTCAGGTTGAGCAATCGACTCAGGTCGTTGCTCAGATGAACATCGCCTCCGACCCCTTCGACCATCGGCAGATGGTCGAGCGCCTCGCCAAGGGCCGAGCGCAGCTGGTTCGTATTGACGTCGGCCCGGCTCAGCAGGTGCCGAATGGTTCCGCCCTCCTGGTCGAGCAAGGCGATCATGAGGTGCACGGGCTCGATAAACTGATGATCGCGCCCGAGCGCCAAACTTTGGGCGTCGCCGAGCGCCATCTGAAATTTCGCGGTCAGCTTGTCCTGTCTCACAGTCGTATCTCCAAATAATTCCTGTCTAATGACATGGGAAATTGGGGCGCCGCATCAAGGGTATCAAGTCGCCGGCATGCCTCAGAAATCGGGTGGAAACAGACGTCCGCTCAGGGTATCTCAGACGATGGCCGCGCCAGACAGAATACCGACGGGCGTCCCATCCCTCCGCGCGTCAAACCCGGGTTTTCCTACAGCCCCTGGACCAGCCGATCAATGCATGGCGCACCTCGTCGGGCCAGCTCAGAGAGTCGCTGTCACCCTCGACAAGAGGCATGCCCCCGATCGCCCGAGGTTATGCAGTCTTCAGCCGAGTCATAGAGGATGCCGACACGGATGAAGGAGCGCGCGGGCGCCGATTTCCGTTATCATGCGCACGTGAATCTACGTGACCTCAAATATATCCTCGCCGTTGCCGAAACGCGCCACTTCGGACGTGCTGCGGAGCGCTGCTTCGTCAGCCAACCGACCCTGAGCGGACAGATCAAGAAGCTTGAAGACGAGCTGGACATCGTCATCTTCGAACGCACCAATCGGTCGGTCGAGATCACGCCGGTCGGCGAGGTCATCCTGTCGCACGCCCGACTCGCGCTGGAGCAGGCCGAAACCATCGAACAGGTCGCGCGCGCGCACCAAGACCCCATGGCCGGCCCCCTGCGCGTCGGCGCCATCCCGACGATCAGCCCCTACCTGATGCCGCTCGTTCTGGTGCCATTGAAACGCACCTTTCCAAAGCTCAAGCTGATTTTGTCGGAGGAGATTACCGACAGCCTGCTGGGCCGACTCGCGCGCCACGAAATCGACGCCGCACTCCTCGCCACGCCGGTGGACGAGTCCGACTTCGACAGCATTCCCCTGTTCGACGAGCCCTTCTGGCTCGCCCATCCGGCGGGACACCCGCTCAACGACAAGGACGAGATCACGTCCCAGGACCTGGAGGAGCTGGAACTCCTCCTGCTCGCCGACGGCCACTGTCTGGCGCATCAGGTCATGGAGGTCTGCCGCCTGGCCGTGCGCCCGGTCCACGGCGAAATGGCGGACCTGCGCGCATCGAGTCTGGAGACCCTGCTACAGCTGGTCGGCGCCGGCTTCGGCTGCACCCTGGTACCGGCCCTGGCGATCCGCGGCGGCTGGATGACCGACACGGGAATCATCGCCCGCCAGCTACATATCCAAGACGCCTTCCGTCGTATCTCACTCGTCTACCGGCGCAGCTTTCCACGCCGCCAGGCATTGGAGGCATTTGCCTCAACGGTCTGCAACCAACTCCCGAACACCGTGACTCGAATTGGCTGACGCCCCTGCGCAAAGCCGAGATCTTGCTCACACTTCGCGCAAACACCCTTCACGCATACTGAAAATATCACCACATGCCACCATCCTCGGCCTCAGAGCCAAAATGACGGCTGTGTGACAAAAATGAGCCATTTATTTCTTGCTCGTCATCACGAGCGAGAAGGAATCGGCTAGTATGTACTGGGGATCGGGTAAAATGTCTCTAATTATTGACTGTTGCCAAAGAGAGACGTTCGCCCAATTCCTCCCATCGAGTATCGAGCGGATTCACCGGTCACCGACCGAACCGCTCGCCTCGAAGTCGATCGACCCAAGGGGGGCCATCATGAGCGTCAAACAGTTACAAGCGATCTGGGAACTTTGCCGGCAGGGATTTCCCATCACCGCAGATGATGCGGCACGGTGTTGGAACAAGGGGGCACCTTTCGAACCCGAAGAGGAATCCCATCTCGACAAACCGCTGGAAAACCTCATCGAACAATGCAATTGGGAAATCGAAAAGGAGCACAGCAAGATCTGATCCCACTTCTTTTCGCGCCGTTTATGGCACGAAGCAATGCGCGTTATCGACGCGCCATCACAGCCCCGAACGCTTCGTACCGGTAGCACACATGCCGGACGAGGCGCTTGCTCTCACTCCCTCGTCTCGACCAGCGTCCGGTAACGCTCGTCTACCCCGCAGGACGTCCGCAGATCGCCCAAAAGGGCCAACTCGACACCAGTCCAACATTCAGCGCTGCTCCACCCGGATCAAGGACAACGCCTCGACGATCCAGATGGAGCGCAACGACAGCCTGGATGATGGCGTCTACAACAGAACCCGTTCGATCCCTTTCGATGCAGCCTCATCGAGGAAATGCTGGCGCCAGCCCTCACCGAGCATGCGGTTGGCCAATTCGACGACGATATAGTCGGTCTTGAGCCCGGTATCGTCCTGATATTTGCTTAGACCCTGCTGGCAGGCGGGACAAGCGGTCAGGAGCTTGACCTCGCCATCGATCACCTGATCCCGTCCGGTCAGGGCACGAATCCCGCCGGTCAGCTCTTCCTGCTTACGGAAACGCACCTGATTGGCGATGTCCGGACGCGAGGCCCCCAAGGTACCCGCCTCTCCGCAGCAACGGTCGGAGAGATCGACTTTCTGACCGATCAGACTGGTCGCCACCTTGGTCGGCGCATAGGTCTTCATCGGGGTATGGCAGGGATCATGGTAGAGATACTGGACCCCGGACACACCATCGAGACTGACCCCCTGCTCCATCAACCATTCATGGATGTCCAGAAGCCGGCAACCGGGGAAGATACGCTCGAATTCGTACTTGAGCAGCTGATCCATACAGGTGCCGCAGGACACCAGCACGGTGCGGATATCCAGATAGTTCAGGGTGTTGGCGACGCGGTGGAAGAGCACCCGATTTTCCATGGTGATCTGACGACCACGCGCCTCCTGCCCGGCCGAGTTTTGCGGATAGCCGCAACAGAGGTAACCGGGCGGAAGCACGGTCTGGGCACCCTGGTTCCACAGCATGGCGAGAGTCGCCAAACCGATGTCCGAATAGAGCCGCTCGGACCCGCAACCGGGGAAATAGAAGACCGCCTCGCCATCATCGGCGACCTGGGGATCGCGCAGGATGGCGACCTGGGTCTTGTCTTCCAGATTCAGCACCTGACGGAAGGTCCGACGCGGTAGATCGACGCGGATCGACCGACTGACCATATCCACCGCCAAATCAGTCATGGCCGGACGCCCCGTGGTACTGCCGGGACGCTGGGTACGCTTGCGGGTCAGACGCAACAGCTTGGCGCCACGATGGGCGACATTGAGCGCAGCGAAGCCCCATTTGGCCAGCCCCATGCGCAGCCAGCGCACGGCTGTAGGGTCCGTGACGTTGAGAAACTGCATAGCCGCCCAGGCGCCCGGACTGAAGCGTTTCTGACCACGCGCAACCAGGATGCGGCGCAGCCGGATGGTCACATCGCCGAAATCGATATCGACCGGGCATGGGGTCAGACACTTATGGCACACGGTGCAATGGTCCGCGACGTCGTTCATCGCGGCGACGTGTCTGAGCGAGAGGCCGCGCCGAGTCTGCTCCTCGTAGAGGAATGCCTCGATCATGAGCCCGGTGCCGAGAATCTTGTTGCGCGGCGAATAGAGCAGGTTCGCGCGCGGTACATGCGTCATGCACTTAGGCTTGCACTTGCCGCAGCGCAAGCAGTGTTTGATGTCATCGTTGAGGGCACCGAGTTCGGTCTCCTCCAGGATGATGGCCTCCTGCTGCACCAAGCGCAGCGAGGGGGTGTAGGCCCCGTCCAACCCGGAACCGGGCATCAGCTTGCCGCGATTGAAGAGCGCCTTGGGATCGACCTTCTGCTTGTAGGCGACGAAGGCGTCCAGCTTCTCCTGTTCCAGGAACTGCAGCTTGGTGATGCCGATGCCGTGCTCGCCCGAGATGACGCCACCCAGTCCGGTCGCCAGCTTCATGATGCGCGCGACGACCTGATCGGCCTCGTGCAGCATCGCGTAATCCGAGGAGTGCACCGGGATGTTGGTATGCACGTTGCCGTCGCCGGCGTGCATGTGCAAGGCAACGAACAGACGCGAGTCCTTGACGCGCTTGTGGATCTCACGCAGCCGCTCGCGTACGCGAGCGAACTCCTGACCCGAGAAGATCTCGTCGAGGCGGTCGGCGATCTCACCCTTGAGCGCCTGACGCAGGTCGCGACGCAGCATCATGGAGGCCAGACTATCGCCCTCGCGGATCAGCGCCCGTTCGGCATCTTCCAGCAGATCCAGGTTCTCGGCGGCTGGCTGGTCGAGACGCTCCAGGATCGCCTGCCAGCGCGTACGCACCCCGACGATGGAATCGCGGGCCGCATCGCGCTTGGCGTTGAGGATGGCACGGCCCTCGTCCGATTCCTCGTAATCGCCCTCGCAGCGCGCTTCCGGCATGTCCGAGGCTAGGTAGTCGAGCACGGCCGCCATGATGGCGTCCTTGTTGCGGATCGACAGCTCGATGTTGATACGCTCGATGCCCCGACTGTAGTCGGACAGCCGATCGAGCGGGATGACCACGTCCTCGTTGATCTTGAAGGCGTTGGTGTGACGCGAGATCGCGGCCGTGCGGGCGCGATCGAGCCAGAAACGTTTGCGCGCCTCGGGGCTCACGGCAATGAAGCCCTCGCCGTCGCGTGCCTGGGCCAAACGCACGACCTGTTCGGCGACCTTGACCAGCGCGGCCTCGTCGTCGCTCACCAGATCGGCGATCAGGACCATCTTCGGCAGCTCGTGCCGGGCCGCCTTGGTCGAGTAGTCCACGGCGCGCACATAGCGCTCGTCCAGATGCTCCAAACCGGCCATCAGCACGCCCGACTGGGATTCGATGTAATCCTTAATCTCAACGATGGCGGGCACGGCCAGATCCAGGTCGGTGCCGAAGAACTCCAGGCACACCGTGCGGACATGATCCGGCATGCGATGCAGCACGAAGCGCGCCGAGGTGATGATGCCGTCGCAGCCCTCCTTCTGGACGCCCGGCAGGCCCGAGAGAAACTTGTCGGTCACGTCCTTGCCGAGACCGAACTTGCGGAAGGACTGACCCGGCATCTCCAGGATCTCTGGCTCGCCGCGCGGCGTCTTGCCGTCGAGGGCATAACGCGTCACCCGGAAGCGCACCAGCTCCTGGTCATGGATTTTGCCGAGGTTGTGATCGAGCCGCTCGACCTCCAGCCAGTCCGCGTCCGGCGTCACCATGCGCCAGGAGGCCAGGTTGTCGAGCGCCGTACCCCACAGCACCGCCTTCTTGCCGCCCGCGTTCATGGCGATATTGCCGCCGATGCAGGAGGCATCCTGCGAGGTCGGATCCACGGCAAAGGCCAAGCCGTTGGCATCGGCCAGATCGGAAACGCGTCGGGTGACCACACCGGCGCCGCAATGGGCCGTCGGCACCAACCCCTCGACGCCCGGCAGGGCGAGCTGTTCGACACCCGAGAGGGTCTCCAGCTTCTCGGTGTTGATGACCGCCGTCATGGGATGCAGCGGCACCGCCGATCCCGTGTAGCCGGTACCGCCGCCGCGCGGGATCAAGGTCAGACCGCAGTCGATACAGGCCCGCACGATGGGCGCGACCTCTGCCTCGGTGTCCGGCGAAATGACGACGAAGGGCAGTTCGACGCGCCAGTCGGTGGCGTCCGTGGCGTGCGAGACGCGCGCCAGACCGCCGAAGTCCAAATTATCCTTGCGGGTAATCCCGGACAGCGCCTTGCTCAAACCCTCGCGCTGGGCGCGCTCGGCCTTGAACCAGTCTCCGAAACGCTGCACCGCAGCGCGCGCGGCCTCCAGCAGCCGCGCCGCGCGCTGGTTATCGTTGAGCCGATGCTCGAACTGATCGAGCCGGTGCTCAAGGGCCTGCAGCAACAGCCGACGCCGATCGAGATTCTCGAGCAGGTCGTCTTGCAGGTAGGGATTGCGGGTAACCACCCACATATCGCCCAGCACCTCGAACAGCATCCGCGCCGAGCGCCCCGTCCGACGCGTACCGCGCAGCTCCTCGATCAGGCTCCACATGGATTCGCCGAGGAACCGGATGACGATCTCGCGATCGGAGAAGGAGGTGTAGTTGTAAGGGATCTCGCGGATACGCTGCTGGGTGTCTGACATTATTGAATTCTGCTGTAGGGCGTGTTTTTGCACTGCACAAAATGGTACTGCAAAGTCGCCCCCCGCGTTTCCCTGTCTTTCGCGCAGGTATCCGTCTTGCGAGACGACGTTGCTTCTCGTGTTAGTCCCGGCACCTCGACCAATCGACGCCGCACTGAATCCGTTAGGAGGGTACCCAGTGAACCTGCCTCAGATCCAAGTCCAGATCTCAATCGCTGACTATCAACGAAACCTTAATTGAGTTTTAATTGATCAAGATCAAACTTTTCACCAGCCAGCCCAGTTAGTTTTGCCCGGATGCCCTCCCCTCCCGCTCAACACCGCATCTTAAGTGATCGCGTCAATACGTTTGGACAGTACCTGCTGAAACGCTACGGCCAGCGGGTGCACAAGCTCGCGCTCAACGCCGGCTTCACCTGTCCGAACCGCGATGGAACCAAAGGCCATGGCGGTTGCAGCTTCTGCAACAACGTCTCCTTCGGCCCCAACGCCAAGCGATCGCCGCAGATCGACCCGCAGCTCGAAGCAGGACGCGGCGTGCTCGCCAAGCGCACGGGTGCCCGTCGCTTCATGGCCTACTTCCAGACCTACACCAACACCTACGACGAGGTGGAGGTGCTGAGGTCGCGTTATGACGACGCCTTGAGCCACACGGACGTGATCGGACTCTCGGTCGGCACCCGGCCGGACTGTGTCCCCGAGGCGGTTCTGGACCTGCTGGCCAGCTATCGCGCCAAGGGCAAGGAGGTCTGGCTCGAACTGGGTCTGCAGTCCGCCAACGATACCACGCTCGCCAAGGTCAACCGCGGGCATGGTTTCGCCGACTATCGCACGGCGGTCATGGCGGCGCACCGGCGCGGTATCCCCGTCTGCACCCATTTCATCATCGGACTGCCCGGCGAGGGTCGCGAGGCGGCCTTGCGCACCCTCGACCGCGTGCTGGAGCTCGGCGTGGAGGGGCTCAAGCTCCATCCGCTGCACGTGGTCCGCCACACGCGTCTGGCCATCGAGTGGCAGCGGGGCGACTACGAACCGCTGACCCTCGCCGAATACATCAACATCTGCGCCGATCTGATCGAGCGCACGCCGCCCTCCGTGATCTTCCACCGCCTCACCGGAACCGCGTCCAAGGACATCCTGCTCGCGCCCGACTGGTGCAGCGGCAAATGGGCGGCCCTGAACGGGATCGAGGCGGAGCTGCACCGTCGCGGTACGCGCCAGGGCGATGGGATCGATCCGCTCTCTCAACAGAAACTTCTTAGCACTGCCTGACCCGCTGGAGACCATCCACCATGGAACTCGTCTGCCCCGCCGGCAACCTGCCGATGCTCAAGGCTGCCGTCGACAACGGCGCCAATGCCGTTTATCTCGGCTTCCGTGACGACACCAATGCCCGCCACTTCGCTGGGTTGAACTTCAACGACAAACAGATCCAGCAGGGCATCCAGTACGCCCATGACCGAGGCGTCAAGGTCTTCGTCGCCATCAACACCTATGCGCAACCCAACGGCTGGGAGCGCTGGACGGCCGCCGTCGACCGTGCCGCCGGGCTGGGCGTCGACGCCATCATCCTGGCCGACATGGGCATACTCGATTACGCGACGCAACGTCACCCGAACATCAACCTGCACCTTTCGGTCCAGGGATCGGCGACCAATCCGGCCGCGATCGGCTTCATGCAACGTCATTTCAACATCAAGCGCGTGGTGGTCCCGCGCGTGCTCTCTCTGACCCAGGTCGCCAATCTCATCAAGGAAACGACGGTCCCGGTCGAAATCTTCGGCTTCGGCAGCCTCTGCGTCATGGTCGAGGGACGCTGCCTGCTGTCCTCCTACGCCAGCGGCCAGTCGCCCAATACCTACGGCGCCTGCTCACCGGCTGCGCACGTCGAGTGGCGCGACACCCCCGAGGGCCAGGAGACGCGGCTCGGCGGCATTCTGATCGAGCGCCGCTCGCACTCCGAGGCGGCCGGCTATCCGACCCTCTGCAAGGGGCGCTATCAGGTCGACGGCGAGCTGCGCCACGCCATCGAGGAGCCGACAAGCCTCAACACCCTGGACATCCTGCCCGACATCATGGCTGCCGGTGTGAGCGCCATCAAGATCGAGGGACGCCAGCGCAGCACCCGCTACGTCTCCCAGATCGCCAAGGTCTGGCGCGAGGCAATCGACAGCTGCCAGCGCAATCCGCAGGCCTTCCGTC
This sequence comes from Thiorhodococcus drewsii AZ1, assembly GCF_000224065.1. GTDB lineage: Bacteria > Pseudomonadota > Gammaproteobacteria > Chromatiales > Chromatiaceae > Imhoffiella > Imhoffiella drewsii. The sequence continues at coordinate 58,912 of NZ_AFWT01000008.1, read as the reverse complement.
CCAAGGAGAGCTGGCACCAGATCCTGGCACAGGTCTCGGAAGGCGCCCAGACCACCATCGGCCCCTACGAGCGGACCTGGCACTGAAGAAGCGGCCAGCTTCCAGACCCCAGTTTCCAGCGCTGCAACAGCACGCCTTGATGAACACCCGACCGAACCTATGACATCCTTGAGCAACAGCACACATCGCCCCCGCCTCTCGCTCGGCCCCATCCTCTATCTCTGGTCGCGCGAGCAGGTCATGGACTTCTACGCCGAGATGATCGAGTCGCCCGTCGACGTCATCTATCTGGGCGAGACCATCTGCTCCAAGCGCCGCCAATTGCGTCCCGAGGACTACTGGGAGCTGGCCGAGCGCGTCGTCGCCGCCGGCAAGGAAGCGGTCATTTCCACGTTGGCCCTGATCGAATCCGACGGCGAACTCAAGACCCTCAAACGCATCTGCGCCGACGAGCGTTTCTCGATCGAGGCCAATGATCTGGGCGCGCTCGACTTCCTCGAAGGACGCCCCTTCATCGCCGGACACTCGATCAACCTCTACAACCACCGCACCCTGGCCTTCCTCGCCGAGCGCGGACTCAAGCGTTGGGTGCTGCCGGTCGAGCTCGGCCGTGAGAATGCCACCGATCTGCTGCGTCTGCGCCCGACCGGCGTCGAGTGCGAACTGTTCGCCTTCGGCCGTCTTCCGCTCGCCTACTCGGCGCGCTGCTTTACCGCCTACAACCGCGACCTGGGCAAGGACGACTGTCAGTTCTGCTGCGGCGACTATCCGGACGGACTGACGATCTCGACCCAGGACGGACTGCAATTTCTGACCCTCAACGGCATCCAGACCCAGTCGGCCAATACGCACAATCTGCTGCCCGCGCTGGACGAGGTGAGCGAACTGGGTGTCGACCTGCTGCGCATCAGTCCCCAGTCCGCCCATACCGCCGATGTGGTCCGCGTCTTCGCCGACACATTGAGCGGCCAACTGGACACCGCCGAAGGCATGGCCAAGCTGCGCGACTGGGCGCCTTCCGGTCTGTGCGACGGCTACTGGACTGGCGATGCCGGTCACCTGACCGGACTGGCGATTCCGAGCTCGCGCTAAACGCCCCCGGAGGAGCAATCGGCATCGAGCCAAGGTCCAGCCGACTCAAGCGCCGCCTGCTCTGGGCGGCGCTGCTCCTCGGATTGTGCGCCGGGCTCTGGGCGCTCGGCCTCTGGTCCTACCGCGACGGCATCGGACGCCTCGCCGCCCAGGGACGCACCGACCTCAATCTCTACATGGCCCACCTCCAGGGGCTGCTCGCCAAATACGAACCGCTCCCCGAATTGCTGGCCACCAACCCCCGCCTGATCGACTTCATGCGCGCGCCCGGCGGCCAGGAAAGCATCCAGGCGCTCAACCGCTATCTCGAAACTATCAATCGGATCAGCGACGCCACCGACACCTACCTAATGGACGCCGAGGGGCTGACGATCGCGGCCAGCAACTGGCAGGCGGAACGTCCCTTCGTGGGCCGCAACTTCAGCTTCCGCCCCTATTTCCGCGACGCCATGGGCGGACAACTGGGACGCTATTTCGCCCTCGGAACCACATCCAAGCAGCGCGGCTACTATTTCGCCTATCCGGTACATGAAAAAGGCGAGATCCTCGGCGCCGTCGTGGTCAAGATCGACATCAGCGAAGCCGAGCGCCGCTGGGCCAAGACGGACCGGATCTTTCTGGTGACGGACCCGGACGGGGTCGTCTTCGTCTCCACCCAACCCGAACAACGCTTCCGCACCCTCTTCCCGCTCGACGAGGCAGCCCGCCAGCGCATCGCCCACAGCAACCGCTATCTGGACGCCACACTATCCCCGATGGGGCTGGAGATCCTAAAACGTCTTCCCGAAGGCCAGCTCGTGCGCCTAGAGTCCGAACAGGGATGGCGCAAGCACAGACGCTATCTGCTACAGTCCCGCGCCATGCCAAACGCCGGCTGGCAGGTTCACGAACTTTCGGATACCCGCGAAGTCATCCGCGACACGCTCAAGCTGACCACCCTCGCCGCCGCACTCGCCGCCACCGCTGCCCTGATCGCCGCACTCCTGCTGCAGCACCAGCGCGCACGACGCGTCCATACCATCCTGACCGAACGGGCACGGGCCTCGCTCGAACGCATCAACCTTGAACTCGAGGAACGGGTCACCACCCGCACGGCCGAGCTGACCCGCACCAACCGCCGCCTGCTGGCCGAGGTCGACGAACGGCTACGCGCCGAACAGGCGCTACGCGAGGCCCAGCAGGCGCTGATCCAGTCGGCCAAGCTGGCCACGCTGGGACAAATGTCGGCCGGAATCAACCACGAGCTCAACCAACCGCTCGCCGCCATCCGCACCTATGCCGACAACGGTCGGCTGCTGCTGGCCAAGGGCCGCACCCAAGAGGTCGAGCTCAACCTCGAACAGATCCTGGCGCTCACCGAGCGCATGGCCAAGATCGGTTCTCAGCTCAAGCTCTTCGCCCGCAAGACCTCCGGCGATCTGATCGCCCTGCCGCTGGCGCCGGTCGTCGAGGGCGCGGCGCGTATCGCCGCTCCTATCCTCGACCGCTGCGGAGGCACCCTGGAATCGCGGGTTCCGTCTGAGCTTAGCGTCAAGGCCAACGACGTCTTGTTGCAGCAAGTCCTGGTCAATCTGCTCGGCAACGCCTGCCAGGCGATCGACGGACAGACCGAGCGACGTATCCGCATCGAGGCACACCGCACCCAGGATTGGGTGATCACGACCGTCGAAGACACAGGTCCAGGCATTCCCGAATCCGATCTGAATCTCATCTTCGAGCCCTTCTTCACCACCAAGGACGCCGGCGAGGGATTGGGCCTGGGGCTCGCGATCTCGGCCCGCATCGCCGCCGAGATGGGCGGCTCGCTCGCCACCGTCCCGCTCGAGTCTGGCGCCTGCTTTGAACTCAGGCTTCCAGCGGCGGACATCCACCCATCTCAGGCAACATGAACAGCAGCCCATCGATCCTCTTCGTCGACGACGAACAACACATCCGCGCGGCCAATCAGCAGACACTCGATCTCGCCGGATTGACCTCGCAGACATTCGAGCGCGCCGAGACCGCCTTGCCAATGATCACCCGCGACTGGCCGGGCGTCCTCATCACCGACATCCGTCTGCCCGGAATGGACGGCCTGGAACTGCTGGCACAGACTCACGCGATCGACCCGGACATCCCGGTCATTCTCATCACCGGGCATGGCGACGTCAGCACGGCCGTCAAGGCGATGCGCGGCGGGGCCTACGACTTCATCGAGAAGCCCTATCCCGCCGAGCGTCTGATCGACACGGTGCAGCGCGCCTTGGACAAACGCGCCCTGGTGATGGAGAACCGCAACCTGCGGGTCGAGCTCATGGCCAACACGGCACTGGGGCCGCGCATCATCGGACGCAGCCCTGAAATGTGCCAGCTACGCGCGACCATCGCCCGCATCGCCGATACGGGCGCGGACGTGCTGATCTTCGGAGAGACAGGAACCGGAAAGGAGCTGGTGGCGCGCTCGCTGCACGAACACAGCCGCCGGCGCGACTGCAATTTCGTCGCGGTCAACTGCGGCGCGGTGCCGGAGACCATGATCGAAAGCGAACTCTTCGGCCACGAGGCGGGCGCCTTCACCGGAGCCAAATCCAAACGCATCGGCAAATTCGAGCACGCCCATCGAGGAACCCTCTTTCTCGACGAGATCGAGAGCATGCCCGCCTCGGCCCAGGTGCAGCTGCTAAGGGTGGTGCAGGAACGCGCCATCGAGCGGCTGGGATCCAACCAGCTCATCCCGCTCGACTTCCGCGTGGTGGCCGCCACCAAGGTCGACCTGCGCGAGGCGGCCAATCAGGGCAGCTTCCGCGAGGACCTCTACTATCGGCTCAATGTCGTGACCCTGCACATCCCGCCACTGCGCAACCGACGCGACGACATCCCGCTGCTCTTCCACCATTTCCTCCTGGTGGCCCAGGACCGCTTCCAGCGCGACGCGCCCTTCCCCGCCCAGAGCGAGGTCAGCCGCCTGATCGGCTACGATTGGCCGGGAAACGTGCGCGAGCTGCGCAACCTCACCGAACGCTACGTCCTGCTCGGCGAACAGTTCGATTGGTCCCTCGCAGACCTCTTAGCCACCCCAATGGCAGGTGCACCTCGAACCCTGCCGGAACAAATCGAGAACTTCGAAAAGAGTCTGATCGTACAGGCCCTCGCCTTCAGTAAAGGCTGCATCAAGGACACCATGACCACACTCGGCATCCCCCGCAAGACACTCTACGACAAGATGCAGAAGTACCAACTCGACAAGGACGACTACAAGGCATGAGCCGCTAAGGGCGGCTCCTGCCTACAGGGATGCGCTCAAACCTCGAGGTTGGAATGGGCGTCTATTGAGGCGCATCGAGGGATCAATCGATCTGATCGAAGATGCAGTCGAGGGCCGCCTGATCGGTGCCCGTCGGATAATAGGCATTGATGTCTTCGGCATAGGTAGCCTTGTCGACGCTGCCTACAGCGAGCTTGCTGGTCTCGTCGATGAAATAGTCATCGTCGCCGTTGACGTCGAGCAGGAAGTCGATCGGCTGGTTTCCGATCTTGAGCTTGGCGCAGTTGGTGGCCACCCGATTCAGAAACGCATTGCTCACCGGGCCTTCCGGTGCAAGGATACCGCTGCCGCAGCCGGTCAGAGCAAGCGACAGGATAGCGAGTGAAAAGGTCTTAGGCTTCATTGCTGCCCCCCTCTGGAGCCTGATGAGTAGATCCGGTTTGGATGCCTGGCACATTGATGTCGACGTCATACGCCTTAATTCTAAGCGCAGAGTAAGGGGAAACCGACTCAGGGTCGTTTCGATGCAGACGACTTCCTCAACAACAGCATGACCGAGGGGAAGCATGGATGCATGCCGTCCATGGCATTACGTAAGGAGTCAATCACCCTTGGCCTTGCGCCTCGGGCATTTCTTGCACGCCTTCTGCTCGCGATATTTCTTGCAGCATTTCTCGGATTTCTTACTCATTGAGGCCCCCGCGCACCGGGCGGTCGCCGATCAGGCAGCAGAGGCATCCGCCGTCTGCCCGATCTGTTTGGCGATACCCGCCAGCTCGTTGTCGATCAAAAGGAGCGACTGGCCCTGATCGCCGAACAGACGCACTCGGCCGATGATGTCCTTGACCGTCGCCTCCTCCTCGATCTGCTCGGTGACGAACCATTGAAGGAAGATATTGGTCGCATGGTCCTTTTCCGAGAGGGCGTGATCGACCAGATCGTTGATGCAAGCCGTGACGCCGCGCTCGTGCTTCAGGGTGCCCTCGAACATCTCGATCACACTCGGCTCGACGGCCTCGGGGGCAGCGATCTCGGTCAGCTTAACCACGACGTCCTGGTCGATGAGATAGCGATACATCTTCATGGCATGCGTCATCTCCTCGCCGTGCTTGGCGAAGAACCAGGCCGCCACACCCTTGAGGTTCATGGTCTCCGCCTGCGCCGAAAGGGACAGGTAGAAGTTGGCTGAATACATCTCGCGGTTGATCTGTGCGTTGATGCGGTTGGCCATTTCTTCTGAAATCATCGAGTCGGACTCCTGGTCGTAGAGGTCATGTGTCAATCAGGTATGTCATCGAGATGATGCCATAAGTGGCCCCGGGGAAGGGTGTCGGCCCTCGATCGCGGCAATCTCGAGCAGTGGATCCCCTCGATGATCGAGCAGATAGAGGGTCTGCCGATGCCTCCCCCGCCCCACCAGCCAGGCACTCCCGACCCGGGACCAGTCGAGCTCGAGTCCGCAGCCGGTACGTTCGAGACGAAGACCCGAGCCATCGACGAGAAGTTCCGAGGACCGGACGAGGAGACTGAAGGCCGCTCCCTGTGCATGCCCCAGGTCGAGACGCAGTTCGCCCCAGTCTCGAAGGATCTCGACGATCTCACCCGCGTTCGCAACGCCGAGTGACGAGGCCGACAATTCGCCGACACCCTCGCTCGGCGGCGCCTCGGCGACAGCGGAAAGGATCTCTCCCAGCGCCACCTCGAACCGACACGCGACCTCCCATGGTGAGGGCGCGTCGACATCGTGCAAGACGCGGCGCACGGCGTCCCTCCATCCATCGAGCCCCAGGCTCAGCGAGCGGCCGGGGCACTCGCCATCGCGCAAACCACCCGTCTGGGCATCGTATTTGTGGTCATAGCCGCGCGGCGTGATCAGCAGACCGGCACGAATCTCCGAGCGGCTGTTGCCGACCAAGATGCTCGAGAGCATGCCGACCTCGCCATCGGCCACCGCCGCGAGCGTCGATAGACGGGCGGACTGACCCTCCCGATAGGCGCTGCTGACGATGGCGACCGGGGTATCGGGGCGGCGATGGCGCAGCAGGATGTCGCGCGCCTCCAGGAGCTGACGACGACGCCGGCCGCTCCTTGGGTTGTAGAGCGCGACCACGAAGTCGCCGCGCCCTGCGGATTCCAGGCGTCTGGAGATGAGCGGCCAGGGGGTGAGCAGGTCGGACAGCGAGATGGCGCAGAAATCGTGGCTCAAGGGGGCGCCCACCAGGGCCGCGCAGGCCGTCACTGCAGTAATGCCGGGGACGACCTCGACCGGGATGCCCGCCTCGGGTGTCCAGCCGGACTGCAACAGCACCTCGTAGGCCAGTCCGGCCATGCCGTAGACCCCGGCATCCCCGGAGGAGACCAGGGCCACCCGCCGCCCACCCCGTGCCTCGCGGCAGGCGGCGACACAGCGCTCGACCTCCTCGGTCATGCCCTTGCGCAGGACCTCCTTGCCCCGGAGCAGGTCCTCGATCAGGTCCAGATAGCGTGCGTAACCGATCACCAGATCGGACTCGGCGATCGCCTCGCGGGCGCGCGCGGCCATCAGTGCCGGATCGCCGGGTCCGAGCCCGACCAGGAAAAGCTTGCCTCGATCGCTCATGTTCGATGCCCCTCGGGACGATAGACCACCAGCCGCTCACCCAGCCGCTGACGAAGATCCGCTGGGATCCGGCGCCCGGTGACGAGCAGCACGGCCCGGAAGCGGTCCAGATCCAGACCGTCCAGGGCGCTCCTCACGCAGATGTTGTCGGGCAGCGGGCCGGGGCCGCGCCACCAATCGCGCGCGCCCGTCTCCTGGATCAGCACGACCGGCTCGCCGTCGACGACCGAGGCGGCGGCGCGCCTGAGATTGATCTCGGGCGCCTCGACCCGCCAGCCCAGCTCACGCCCGAGGATATCGACGGCGATGGTCTCGACGGCCTCTGAGGCCGTGGTGATCACCGCGGTCGCGCCCAGCATCCCTGCCACGCGCTCGGCGAAGGCGTTGGCACCGCCGATATGCCCCGAGACCAGGGGCACCACGAAGCGCGCCCCGGCGTCGACCGCGAGCACCCCTGGATCCCGGTGTTTGGAGCGCAGATGCGGCGCGATCAGACGTACCACGGCACCGACCGAGAGGAAAAATACCAGCTGATCGAAGCCGCTCATGAGAGCTGGAACCCGCGCGCCCAAGCCTCCCTCAATGCCTTCGGCCGGATTCTCGAGCCCCTCGATCAGGTCCAGATGGCGCTCGCCGACGAGTATCGACGCCCGAGGCAGGGCGCACGCCAGCCGGCACAGCTGCAGGACGCCAGGACGGCTGAGGGCGATCAGCATCAAAGATGAGGGGACATCGCCCGCTCGATTGGGAGCGTCGATCATGGCCGCTCGAGCCGGATCCCAGCGTCGGCGAGGAGAATGTCGAGGGTAGTCCCTGCCATCGGGCGGGGTTCAGAACACCGCATGCTCGCCGCGTTCGGCCGTCTCGGTCCCCTCGACGAGTTGGCGGTAATAGTCGAACAGGGTGTCTCGGCCGGTCTCGGGCGTGGCATCCGCATCGTAGCGATCGGTCTCGGGGTCGAGCACCAGCATGGATTCGGTCGCGTAATAATGGCCGATACGGGCCAGCTCGGCCTTGACGGCCAGCGGCGGAACGACCTTGCCCAGCGCCCCCAGGACCGCCGCGATACCGCTGATGAACCCGACCGGCACCTGCTTGAACCTCGGCTCGCGGCCGAGCAGATCGAACAGGAACTGTCCCTGCTCGATCGGGGTGATCGCCGGACCCGGCCCGCCGATCGGAAGGACCCTGTTCTGCAGCGAGGGATCCTCCAGACAGTCCGCGAGATAGGCCGCCAGATCCGCGTCGCTGATCGGCTTGCAGGCGGTCAGCCGACCGTCGCCGAACAGCAGATAAGGCTTCCCTTGCTGGACCCGGGCCACCTGCCCCGCCAGCGATTTGAAGAAGGCGGTCGGGCGTACGATCGAGTAGGTCAGCCCCGACGCCATCAGCGCCTGCTCGAAGGCGAGCTTGGCTTGCTGGAAGGCCAGCCGGGGCCGCTGCACGCAGATCGCCGACAGCAGCACCATCTGGGTCGCGCCCGCGGCCTTCGCCTGTTCGAGCAGGACCATGTGCGCCCCATGATCGATCGCCCAGGCGTCGCGCGGCTCACCCGTCCGCGAGGCGAGACAGGACACCACCGCATCGAAGCGCTCCCCGCAGAATCCATGCTCGGCCAATGAGTCGGGATCGGTCACGTCGGCGAGACGCACCTCGGCCCCCTGCAGGAAGTCCATGGGCCGCTCCTGCTTCGAGGCTCGGGGACGGACGATACAGACGACCTCGTGACCCCGTGCCACCAAAGCGGAAACGGTGGCGCGACCGATGGTGCCTGTCCCCCCGACCATGAGGACGCGACGGGGTCGCCTGGTATCGCTAGCATTCATCGGAGAGAGCCCCTTGTTGTAGGCGTGAGATTCATATCCAGGGCCTGGATATCGGCCCCTGGCGAGCGGGCAAGGATACCAAAGTGCGGCAGACCAGGGACCGGGATTCGCGGAGCGTCGGGGACATCATCATTCCTTGTCCCCTTCCCTGTCGGACAGCGTGTCCGCGATACGACTTGCGGCCTTTCCGACCGTCCGGTCGAGCCAACGGCGGCCGAATCGGCGCGATCGGTCGACGGCTCCCGGGATGCTGCCGGTCGTGTCCCGCACCCTTCGGAGCCAGCCGTCCTTTGCCATCCCGCGCTCCAGCTGTTTCTGCCGTGCCTGCGGCAGGGCCTCTCGAATCGCCCGATAGAGATCGTCCGCGTTCCAGAGGGGCAGACCGGGTGGGATGGCGATCAGGGCACAGCCTGTCTCGGACATGCCCAGCTGCTCGCAGGCCGCCCGGCGTGACTCGCGCATCTCGCGCTCCTTGGGTCGGTCGCCCTCCGCGATCTCGTAGGGCGGCTCCCATTCCAGTGGCGGACCCAGCTTGTCGGCATGGGTCAGCACCAGGATGCGCGGCACCGGACGCAGGTGGGGCTTGCCTTCGGTCAATGCATCGAGCGCCCTGAGGGCACGCTGATCGGCGGCACGGTCGGCGCGGTTGGCGGCGGCGACCCAGAGCACCAGATCGCTCTTCGCCGCCTGGGCGAGCCAGGGCTCCTTGCCGCCACCCTGGACGCCGGGACAGTCGACGAGAACGAGATCGCCGGCCTGCTCGGAGCGCAGCGCGTAGGCGCGGCAGCCCTGGGCGGGCGGTGTCAGCAGACCCACCGGCTCGCGTGCCTTGTCGAGCAGCGCGTTGATGAGGGCCGACTTGCCGACGTTGCGCCGTCCGGCGAGCAGCAGGGTCAAGGGCTCCTCCGGTCCGTCCGCGACCGTCTCGGGCGCCGTCGGCAGCCGTTCCTCGGCTCGGCGGCGATAGGCACCGGAATAGAGCCGAATGGCCGTATCCCCCGTCTGCTCGATCAGGATCACGCCCAGCTGCACCTTGGCGGAATCGCTGACGCCCTTCAGGGCCTGCTCGGCCAGACGGCCGCGCAGCACGGAAACGAAGGCGCTGCCCGGGTTGACCCAGCGCAGCACGGAATAGAGATTCGCCAGCTTGCCGAGGGGATCGACCACACCGACCAGGGTCACGATCCAGGACAACTCGACGTGTCGAAGCACGGGGAAGTCGACCAGGAGCGTCCCGCGCACCCGTTGGGTCAGATCCTCGGTCATCAGCAGCAGCTCCGGCAGCGTGAAGCGCCAGAGGGCGGTGGGATCCTTCGGGGAATAGGCCTCGGCGACGTCCCGGACGGCGCCCGTGACGAGATCGACCAGCGCCTGCAGGTCGCTCAGATCCTCCGCGTCCATGGCATCGGCGCGCCGGCGCAGGGCCTCGCGCGCGCGCCGCTCGGCCGCCGAGGCGCCCGGCATGGCGTCCCGCAGCGTTCGAACCGGCCTTCCTGGCCGCAACATCAGACGTCGCAGCACCAACAGGGCCAGAAGACCCAGCACCAGGGTTCCCGCCCACCAGTACCAGGCCCACCCCTGCTGAGACAGATACCAGACCCCGACCGCCAGCCCGGTCGCCCAGGGGATCAGGATCAGCAGCGCGGCCAGCGACAGCAGCCAGATCGCACGTCTGTGATGCACACGCAGCTGCTCCCAGATGGAGATCTCCGTCATGGCTCTCGAATCCTCATGGCGGCCCAGCCTTGGGCGGCTTGTAGGTGGCCCGCGCCTCGCTCAGCGCCGCGCGGTAGCGGGCGCGTAGCGCCTCCCGATCCGGCGCCTGTCCCGCGGCCTTCTCGCCGAAGTAATAGAGCGCAGCCTCGCCGATCGCCCAGGAGATGGCGAAGGTCCAGGAGGCGACCACCGCGGTGCCCCAGCCGAGTCCGAGCTTGAGCACCTGCTGCGCCGTCCAGCTGCCGCCGAAGCCGGCCAGGAACCCGGCGCCGAGTGCACCCACCAGCTCGCGCCACAGGGCCGTGAAGTCGCCGGTGCAGCCCAGTCGACGGGCGATCCGGACCACCATCGCCGACTGCAGGCTGGCCGCGCCCAGGCCGCCGAGCAGGGGCACGGGCACCGCGTTCGCGGCCGCCGCCGCCATGGCGTAGGGCAAGATCACCCGGGCGCGGATGCTCTCCTCTGAGGCGCGGTTCAGACGCAGCTCTTCGGCCACCTCCGGCAGCGCCCGTTCGAGCAGATCCCACAACCGCTCGGCGCCGTAATCCGCCGGCAGAACCCCTTGCTCGGGTCGCGTGAAATCGAGCGGTACGAAGTGCGGCGGCTCCCCCTTGATGTCGGTGAACAGCCTGCGCTGGGCCAGGATGCAGCGTCCGAACTCGACCGAACCCCCGGTCCGATGCCGGTCGTCGTCGGTTCCGTCGAACGGATAGGGCTCGGGATGCCGGTCATCCGCTCCGTAGAGATGATGCAGACAGGTCTGGGCGACGATGAGTGGCAACCGCGGATGCTGCCGACGGGTCTGAAGGACCACCTCCAGGATCTCGCCGATCTCCAGATCCTCGACCCGCACCACCACGACCAGCAGATGCGCCTGCTCCCGCGCCCGATCCAGATCCTCGGAGGCATCCTCGTCCGCGCTGTCCGCCAGACCTCGGGTGTCGAGCACGCGCAGCACCGGCCGATCCGGCGGGAAGGCGTAGAGACGGCTCTCGCGCGTCATCGGCCGATAGCCCCGGCCGACCTCGTCATGCCCCTGCCCCGTGATCTCGGCCAGGATGCTGGTCTTGCCGGATTGCGTATTGCCCAAGAGCCAGAGAACCGGCGCATCGGCATCGACCCAGCGACGGGCCTGCTCCAGGGCATCGTCCATCGACAACTCCTTGGTGTCAGCGATTCCCGCACGCAACGGCGGAGCCTAATGCAGTGCCTCGACCTGCTCGAGGGGCAGACCGGTCGCCTGCGCTATCTGTCCATCGCTGAGGCCACCTAGCGCGATGAGATTACGGGCGGTATTTCGGGCCGTTTCCAGCCGTCCTTCCTCTCGTCCTTCCTCACGCGCCTCATTCAGCAAGGACACCTCGTCGCGCAGCGCCCGCTCGCGCACGAAGGCTATCCGTCGCGCCTCCTCGTCCGCACTCAGCCGACGTACCCGATTCAGCGCCTCGCGAATCGGCGCATGCTCGATCTCAGTCATGATCTGTTCCTCCCGCCAATGCTCGAAGAAGCTCACCCAGTCAGCCAATGGCCCCGTCCCCTGTCTCAGACGATCCGCCTTCTTCAGCTCGACCAGGGACAGCTGAAGCTGGTTTCCCAAGGTTACTTGCGGCTGATGCCCGTCGCGCATCTCGAACCGCCACAGGGCTTGAGCGCATTGTTCGGGCGTCTCCGTAAAGAGGTCGAAATCCAGGAGATGGATCCCGACCGCCGCACGTAGCCGGTCGTAGTCCTCGCCCGCGTCCAGTTGAGACGCCAGCATCCGCGCCAGGTAGTAGAGCGCCCGCTGATGCCAGGCCCCGTAACGGCGCACCTGGATCTCGACATTGTAGGCGTGTCCCTCGGCATCGCGCGCGAGGACGTCGAGGACGATGTATTTGCCGCGCAGTTCCTCGGCGTTGATGCCCGGATTTAGGATCTCCACCGACCGAATCTCGGGCAGGTCGGGACGCAGATCGTTGATCAGCGACACCAGCAAGGCGGGATCCTCGCCGAAGACGCGCTTGAAGACATAGTCGTTCTTGGGGTCGAGCAGCTCGCCCTTCCAATCGGTCGACGCGTCGAATTCCGTGTTCACAGCCATTCTTACCCCCCGTAACGACGATCAATCAGCAAGCCGTCTGCGGCGCGTCAGCCATTTCTCCAGCTCGACGATGAAGAGCACCGAGGAGGTCACCAGGACGATGCGCACCCAGACAGTCCAGTCGATCGCGGCGACGCCGAACAGGGCCTGCATCGGCTCGAGATAGGTGAAGGCGAGCTGGAACAGGACCAACAGCCCAATCGCGAGCAGCACGTAGGGGTTGCCCGTGAGTCCGGCGCGATTGAGCACGGGCGCGTTGATGTAGCGCGAATTGAGCAGATAGAAGATCTCGAAGAAGACCAGTGTGTTGACGGCGACCGCCCGCGCCTGCTCGATGCTCGCATCCCGCTCCAGCTCCCAGAGGAAGAGCCCGAAGGTCCCGATCATGAGGATCACAGAGACATAGCCGATGCGCCACAGGAAGGCCGGGGTCAGCACCGGCTCGCGGGCGTTGCGCGGCGGACGGCCCATGACGCCCGGCTCGGGCGGCTCGAAGGCGAGCGCCAGGGCGAGGGTCACGGCCGTGATCATGTTGACCCAGAGGATCTGGACCGGGGTCAGCGGGAACTGATGGAAACCGAAGAGGATGGCCCCCAGCACCACCAGCGCCTCGCCGCCATTGGTCGGCAGGATGAAGAGGATGGCCTTCTTGAGGTTGTCGTAGACCGTGCGCCCCTCCTCGACCGCGCTGGCGATGGAGGCGAAATTGTCGTCGGCGAGCACCATCTCGGCCGCCTCCTTGGCCGCCTCGGTGCCGTTGATCCCCATGGCGACGCCCACGTCGGCCCGCTTGAGCGCCGGGGCGTCGTTGACGCCGTCCCCGGTCATGGCGACGATCCGGTCCGATTCCTGCAGCCGCTGCACCAGGCGCAGCTTGTGCTCCGGGGTGACCCGGGCGTAGACGTCGACCTCCTCGGCGCGCCGACGCAGCGTGTCCTCGTCCATGGCGTCGAGATCCCGTCCGGTGAGCACGACGTTCGAATTGGCGAGCCCCACCTGACCCGCGATCGCCATGGCCGTGGAGGCATGGTCGCCCGTGATCATCTTCACCCGGATGCCGGCACGGGCGCAGACCTCGACGGCGGCGATCGCCTCCTCGCGCGGCGGATCCATGAGACCAACCAGGGCCAGCATGACGAGATCCCGCCCCAGATCGTCGAACACCAGATCGGTGGCATGCCGCTCCGCCGGCCGGGCCGCGATCGCCAGCACCCGCTGACCCTGCGCGGCCAGCCCCTCCATCCGTTCGAGCCAGAAGGCGCGGTCGATGTCGGCCGTTCCTCCCGCGACCCGCTGTCTGGAGCACATCTCCAGCAGCGCCTCGGGCGCGCCCTTGACGAAGATGAAGGACTCGCCGACATGGTCGTGATGCAGGGTCGCCATGAACTTGTGCTCGGACTCGAAGGGGATGAGATCCGTGCGCGGCAACTCACTGGCGAGCATCTCGGGATCCAGACCGCCCTTGATGCCCGCCACCAGCAGGGCGCCCTCCATGGGATCGCCCTCGACGCGCCACTCGCCCTCGGCCGGGGTCAGGGCGGCGTCGTTGCACAGGAGCGCAGCGCGCAGGGCCTCGGTCAGGACGGGATCCTGCTGAGTTGCGTAGGATTCGCCGTCGAGCAGGATGGCGCCGTGCGGATCGTAGCCGGTGCCGCTGAGGGTGAATGCGCGTTCGGCGGTCAGCAGACGGCTCACCGTCATTTCGTTGCGGGTCAGGGTGCCCGTCTTGTCCGAGCAGATGACGCCCACGGTGCCCAGGGTCTCGACCGCCGGCAGCCGGCGGATGATGGCGTTGCGCCCGGCCATGCGGCGCACGCCGATCGCCAGCGTGATGGTCATGATGGCCGGCAATCCCTCGGGGATGGCCGCCACCGCCAGCCCGACTGCGGCCAGGAACATCTCGGCGGCCGTATAGTCGCGGACCAGGACGCCGAAGCAGAAGGTCAAGGTCGCGAGCGCCAGGATGGCGGCGGTGAGCCAGCGACCGAACTGGGCCATCTGGCGCAGCAGGGGCGTCGTCAGCTGCTCCACCCCCGACACCAGGGCGCTGATGCGCCCGATCTCGGTCTCCGCACCGGTCTCGACCACGATGCCGGTCCCCTGCCCGTGCGTGACCAGGGTGCCCGAGTAGGCCATGCAGCGACGGTCGGCGAGCGGCGTCTCGAGCGGCAGCGCACCCACGACCTTGTCGACCGGCACGGACTCGCCGGTCAGGGCCGCCTCCTCGATCTGCAGGCCCTTGGCGCGCAGCAGCCGCAGGTCGGCCGGGATCTTGTCGCCGGACTGCAACTGCACCAGGTCGCCCGGCACCAGATCGGCCGCGTCCAGGGTCGTCAGACGTCCGTCGCGCCAGGCCATGGCGTGGGGCGAGAGCATCTGACGAATGGCGCGCAGCGCATCCTCGGCCTTGCCCTCCTGGACGAAGCCGATGGCCGCGTTGATCAGCACCACGCCCAGGATGACGCCGGCGTCCAGCCAGTGCTGCAGGAGCCCGGTAACCACACCGGCGGCGAGCAGCACATAGATGAGGACGTTATGGAACTGGGCCAGGAAGCGCATCAGCGGGCCGCGCGTTTCGGGCTCGGGGAGCCGGTTGGGGCCGTGGCGCTCGAGACGCGCGAGTGCCTCCGAGGTCTCGAGCCCCGTCTCGGTCACCTCGAGCTCGGTCAGCGTCTGGTCGGCATCGAGCTGGTGCCAGGAACGGCTCTCGGCGGGGGGCTGCGTCCGTGCGACCGCCCGTCTGTTTATTGCGTTCCGTCTGAAGCGCCAGCCGACCAGGAAGGCGACGGACACCAAGACGAGTATGGCGAGCGTCCAGTAGATGAGGGTCGGGTTCGAGGCGAGCATGCGCATCTCCTGATTGCGTCCAGCGGGCGTGTTGGAGGATAACGCCCGTCACGGTGGATTGGGACCAGGGATCTGGACCCATTGACACTTCGATGACCGAAGAATCGAAGAGGTTCCGTGAGCGTCGATGCCAGGCTAGCGTCTGCGGACCGCCCGGTCCCGGCGATGGGGATTGCGTATCAGCAGCAGGGAGAGATAGTTGACCGGCTGGCCGCGCAGCCGCGAGAGGTCCGTGACGATGCGTTCCTCCGGCGTCCCGATCCGCTCGAAAAAGACCGCCCGGTCGAGCAGTCCGCGCGCCTCCAGCAGATCGATGACCTCGTCCAGGAGCGGCTTGACCTTGAGCAGCACCAGGGTGTCCAGCTCGTCCAGCCAGCGCTCGAGGGTGTCGATGCCATAATTGGCGGGCAGGACGGCCATGCGGTCGGCCGCGTCCATCAGAGGTAGTCGCAGCCGGGCCGACGCAGCACTGTAGGAGGTGACGCCCGGAACCGTCTCCACCCGAACCTCGGCCGCCAGACCGCGCACGGCGCCGGCCAGATGCGCGAAGCTGGAATAGGTCGAGGCATCCCCCTCGACCAGAAAGAGCAGGTCCTGCCCCTGCCGCAGCACATCCAGCACCCGCCGCGCGGCGAGCGACCAGGCCGCAGCCAGTCGCGCCGGATCCTGGGTCATGGGAAAGACGAGCGCCTCCGCGTCCGCGGGTGGTGTCAGCCCGGCGGCACGGACGATCCCCAGGGCGAAGCTCTCCTGCCCCTCGGCGCGCACCGGATAGGTCCAATGTATCCGCTCCCGTCCCAGCAGCTCCCAGGCCCGGCGGGTGATGAGCCCAGGATCGCCCGGTCCCAGGGAGACGCCGTAGAGGGTGCCCATCTCAGCCATGAGCGTCCGTCTCCGCCAGGGCCACCAGCGCATGGATGGCCGCGACCACCAGTGTGGAGCCGCCCTTGCGCCCCTGGGTGAGGATCCAGGGGATCCGATCGAGGGCGCCCAGGGCGGCCTTGGACTCGGCGGCGGAGACGAATCCGACCGGCATGCCGATGACGAGCGCCGGCCGCACGCCCTCCTCGCCGATCAGACGGATCGCCTCCAGCAGGGCCGTGGGCGCATTGCCCACGGCCAGGATGCCGCCCGCGAGCAGCCCCATCTCATGGGCCTTGCGCATGGCTTGGACGGCCCTGGTGGTGCCCTGCGCATGTGCGCGCTCGATCACGTCCGCATCGCCGATGAACTGGTGCGTCGCCATCCCGAAGGCGCCCAACCGCACCTGCGAGAGACCGACCCGGATCATCTCCACGTCCGCCACCACCGGCCGGCCGGACCGAACGGCATGGATCCCGGCCGAGACGGCCTCCGAGTGGAATCGGGTCAGGCCGTTGAAGTCGAAGTCGGCGCTGGCGTGGATCATGCGACGCACGACGGCCCACTGCTCGGGATCATAGTCGTGCGGACCGGCCTCGCGGTCGATGATGCCGAAGGACGTTGCCTCGATCGCACGTCCCGCGCGGGTCGTATGACCGTCCTCGGCGGGCGGATCCTTGCGGGCACTCATGCGGCAGCCGCCGCCGGAGACCCCTGATCCCCATGCGCCCCCTGCGGCTCCTCCTCCGCCGCCAGCGACAGGGCGCAGCCGTCGCAGGGCAGGATGGCGCTGCCGTCCCGGCATTGCCGCAGGCGCAGATCGAGCAGATCCAGCAGCTGATCGTGCGCGCCGATATAGTCCGCCTGATAGATGGTGCGCGTCGGATATTGTGACTGGAGCCGCTCCACCTGGAGCCGAATGCGCTTGATCAAGCGGCCGGTGAAGAGATAGTAGGGAAGCACGATGATCTGGCTGGCACCGAGGCGGTCCAGACGCTGCACCACCTGTTCCAGACGCGGGAAGCAGATGCCGGTGAAGGCCGGCAGGACGAGGTCGTGGTCCGTGGTCTCGTAGAGCCAGTGGGCCATCTTGGCGACCTCCCCCGTGGACTCCATGTCCGAGGCGCCGCGCGCCAGCAGCACGATGCCCGTGGTGCGCGGGTCCGGCATGGCCAGCTCGACCATCGCCTGATGCAGCCGATGGCGCAGCGCCTTCAGCAGCTGACCCGTGGTGCCCAGATGCCGGGCGCAGCGGATCTCGATCCCGGGATGACGGACGCGGGCCGCCTCGACGGCCTGGGGGATGTCCTCCTTCACATGACCGGCCGCGTTCAGGATCAGAGGCAGCACGAGCAGACGTCCTCCCGCCTCGACCACTTCGGCGACTGCGCGGTCGATGCCCTCCTCCAGCAGGACGGGGGCATGCTCGATCCAGCACACCTGGATGTTGGAATCCGGGTGACGACCGCGCCAAAGCGCGACCATCTCCTCAACCTCGCGGTTACCCTCGTTGCCCGGGTCCCGGGCGCCGTGGGCGACCAAGAGGACGACTTCTCGCGTCATTCGCTGTCCCTCGTGTGACTGGGGTTCATCGGTCAGAATCTATTCAATGCGCGGATCCGAGTCGGATCTCCACGAGTACCAGGACGGCGAGCAGGACGCTCAGCAGCAGGGCCAGGAGCGCGTCCGGCATGCCGAAGCGAAGCTCCACGATCACATGGAAGCGTCCCACGAAGCCGCGGCATTTCATGGCGTAGAGCACCCGCTCGGAGCGCTCCAGGCTGCGCACCAGCAGCATCCCCAGGGCATAGCCCAGGGTGCGGTAGGTGTGCAGATCGTTGCCGGGCACGAAGCCGCGCGCACGCATGGCGGTGCGCATGCGGCCGAACTCGCGCTCGACGACCTCGACATAGCGCACCGTGAACTGGAGGAGCTGCACGATCGACTCGGGCATCCGCAGCCGGTGCAGGGCATGTCCCAGGGTGACGGCATCCAGCCCCCCGACCAGCGCGAGCACGGCCAGCATGACCGCATTGGCCGTGAGTGCGATGTCCAGAGCCCATCGAAGCCCCTCCTCCGTGGCCGTTACCGGACCTAAGGTGAACAGTGGCGTTCCGGGCGTGGTGAAGGGCAGCAGGATCAGCATGAAGAGGACGAAGGCGTCCATCGCCATGACGCGCTTGAGGGTGCGGCGCAGCGGCAGCCTGGCGAGCACGGCCAGTAGCAAGGCGAGCAGGAGCGCCGCCGCCAGGAGCGCCAGCCGATCCAGGCCGACGACCACAAGCGCGAAGCACCCGGCGGCCAGGATGCGGGTGCGCGGATCCAGTGGACGCAAAGCACCCATCCCGGCGCGCGACGCCTCGAGCCCCGAGAGACTCGGCGCGGCCGGGTCGGTGCAATGCCCCATGCGACCCTCGTCCGGCCGAGGTGCTAACTGCGCCTGGCATAGACGAAGAAGAGGAGCCCGGAGATTCCGGCGATGTAGCCGAGTCCGCCCAGCACCTGCTGAAAGCCGATCTTCTCCTTGAGCGCGCTCAGTTCCCGGCGCAGCGGCTTGACCTCGCGCCGGACGGCCTCGGCGATCAGCATCTCGAGAGCGGTCGGATCCAGTGTCGGCGCATCCGCCGGCCGCTCCGCAGAGACCGGCACGACCGCTTGGGACTCGACGGAGGCCGCATCACCGGAAGGGGTGCCGGAGTCGCGGATCTTGGGCATCTCGTCCATGGGCAGACTCGCCTTGGCCACATGGCCGGCCCCGAGATTGGCGCGGAAGGTGTGAGGCACCGAGCGCGTTGGCGTAAAGCGGAAGAGACCCTCCTCGGTCACCCGGGTCTCGCCGATGGGTTCGCCGTCCGGTCCCAGGACCTCTACCAGCGTACCGGGCGCGGCCATATCGCCATTGGAAAACCCCAGCTCACCCTCGATGTCCGAGCCGTCCGGCCAGAGACCGAGCAAGACCTTGTGCGCCCAAGCCGCGTTCATCACCATCGGCAGACAGATCAGCGCCAGACATAACAACAACCGGCGACGCCTTTGGATCTTCGACACCTGGTTCATGACCGCACCTCCGCCGCCCGCAGACCCACCGCCGACGCATCGGCCGGCATCCCGAACAGCTCCGGCTTGACCTTGCGGACGAGCGTCACCGCAGCCGCGCACAGCAGTCCCTCGATCAGCATGACCGGGACATGGGCGATCACGACCAGCTTGGCCGCCGGAATGAAGGCATCGCCGCTCAGGGCCAGCACGGCGGCCACCATGAGCGCGGTCAGGGCGATGGCGAGCGCCCCGGCGATCCCGCCCCAGAAGGCCGCCAGGGCGGCATTGGCCGAGCGCACGCCGGGCCGACACAGCAGACCGACGATAACCGCCGGCAGGGCGATGTCGAGCGTATTGACGCCCAGGACGGTCAGACCGCCGAAGCCGAAGAAAAGCGCCTGCAGCAGCAGACCGACGAAGAGCGCCGGAAAGCTGATCCAGCCCAGAACCAGGCCCGCCAGCCCGTTCAAGATGAGATGGACGCTGGAGGGTCCAATGGGGACATGAACCAGCGAGGCGACGAAGAAGGCCGCGCTCAACAGACCCGCGCTGGGAATACGCTCAAGATTCAGATCCCGCGCGCCCCGAACGATGCCGGCGGCCGCGAGCAGGGTACCGCCGACCAGCACGGGGGCCGACAGCGCCCCGTCTACGATATGCATGACTGCCTCTGGGATCGCTCGTCCCGATCAAAGGTGGCTGGAATAGCGGCAGGTCTCCTGACTCGCGCGTCAACGGCGTCGACCGGCCTTCCCAGCCGTCCCGGACGCTGCCGGGACCGCCAGTGGCGGGTATGGTCTTGCCTCTGCGCTCACAGTTGCGAGGACAGTCACGGATTCGGCCCGGCCGCAAGGGTCTCGATCGACCCGTAGCCGGTGGCCCCACCGTGTTCCCTTTCAATCCCGCGTCTCGGTCAAGACGCAGGGAACCGCTGCAGTGCATCTTAAACGTGCCTGGAACCGGGGGCAAACCCATGAACCCCGACAACGCAGGCCGAGACGGATTCCGGTCATAGATTCGAGGGAGACAGACACGAATGGCCTATTCTTGGATTGACGGGATCCGGTGTTACGTTAAATTAGATTTTGTCGGAGTTTCATCCTCGACTGGTTTTGGTAGGCCCCAAAACATGAAGGCTTATGATCTCTCGCCTGTGATCAGCAGACGCGGCCTCTGGATCCTGGCAACATTCCTCGTGCTGGAAAGCCTGGTGCTCGGGGCCGTGCTGGCCGAGCTGGACGCCTTCGACCTGGTCTACGCCTTCACCCGTGCCCACGAGGACTGGGAGGCCGACGAGATCATCCTCACCTTGCTGGTCGCCATCGTCTCGCTGGTATTGGTCTTCGCCCTGCTGTCTGTTCGGCTCGCCCGGGCGGTGGTGAGGGCCAGCCGCAGACACTTGGAGCTGGAGCGCAAGCTGGCCATGGACCGCAAGCAGCTAGCGATGGGCACGATGCTTGGAGGCATCGCGCACGCGATGAACAACAACCTGCAGCCGATCATCAGTCTGAGCGAGGCGGTCCGGGACGAGCTTCCGGACGGCAGCGAGCATGCCCGGGACCTGGACAGGATCCTGCAAGCCGCGACCAGTTCGCGCGAGATCCTGGCGCAGGTGCTCGGCGTCGCGCGCTCGAGCACCGGTCCAGAGTTCGACGACCGCTGCGCGGCCCGGGAGACCATCCTCCGCGCCCTGAATCTGGCGCGGGTGGCGCTGCCGAATCGCATCCGGCTCTCCACGCGCCTGGAACCGGAGACGGAGACCTGCGTCGTCGCGCTCTCCAAGTCGAATCTGGAGACGATCGTGCTGAATCTCGTCAACAATGGCCGGGATGCGCTCAAGGGCATGGAGGGCGGCATCGAGGTCGGACTGGACCTGGCCGCACCTGCCCCGCCCGGGGCGCGAATCGAGATGCTCGACCACCCTTGGCTGTGTCTCTCCGTCACCGATCAGGGCAAGGGAATGGACGAGCCCGAACGTGCTCGGGCGTTCGACCTCTTCTACACCACCAAGGATGTGCACGAAGGGACCGGCATCGGGCTGTCGGAGGTCCTGAGCCTGGTCAAGGGTGCCGGCGGTGATGTCGAGCTGAGCAGCGCCCCGGGCAAGGGGACGCGTGTCGCCGTCTACCTGCCCTATAGCGAATTCACCGGAGGCCGACATGGCGAAGTTGATTCTGATCGATGATGAAGATCTGGTGCGTTACAGCCTCGCCAAGGTCCTGCGCAAGGCAGGACACGAGGTGATCGAAGCCGAGAACGGCAGCCAATTGATGTCGACGCTGGAGCATGAATCGACCGACCTCATCATCACGGACCTCATCATGCCCGAGCAGGACGGATTGGGCGTGCTCTTCGACTTGAGGAAGGCTGGCTCCGACATCCCCGTGATCGCGATCTCCGGCGGCGGTCGAGTGATCGATGGGAGCTTTCTGGATGTGGCGCTGGATATGGGCGCCAAGGCGGTACTGGAGAAACCCTTCACGAACGAGCAGCTGCTAGCCGAGATCGACCGTCTACTCTGATCCGGCCCGTTTTACCGGCCACATGCCATGTGCGGTCGTTATTGTATATTTTAAGATTGATTCGCATTAGTATATAGAGACGATCCACACCAAGTACAGCCAGCCAGTCCCCGAATCCAGGGATCAGCGAACGGCCCGGACGACGCGATCAGAGGTACGCATCCATGTCCATCCGTTCGCCAAGAGACATCCCGCTGCCCAGCCTGGGCAGACTCCCGCTCGGCCCAATCCTCTTTGCCCCATTCTGCCTCGCAATCGCCGAGGAGACCGCCAAGACCGAACGCGATCCCTTCGAGATCCCTGAATCCGTGCGCGTCCTCGACCGCGCGGCGATCGCGCGCGAGCAGCCGACCAACCTCTGAGAGCCATAAGGATGCTCCGCATGAACAGACGAGAATGCCAAACGCCGAACCGAGGGGCGCGATGATCGGTCGCACGAGATCCTGGATCCTGGCTGGCGCGCTCCTCACCCCATTGGTCGGCTGCGGTAAGCCCGAAGGCACCGCGCCTGGGCTCGTAGCTCCCGAGATCAGGGCCCTGGATCTGGAGAAGGCTCCGGTCCGGCTGTCGGACTACCGGGGGCGCGTGGTGGTGCTCGATTTCTGGACCGGCGGATGCGGTCCCTGTCTGATCGACATGGCCCAGATGGAAGGGCTCTATCAGCAGTACCGGGACGACGGTCTGACGGTGCTGGCCGTCAATCAGGGCGAGCCGCTCGATGACGTCCAGGAATACCTCCGACTGCTCCCCGTCACCTATCCGGTCGCCATCGACCAGAGCGGAATCTCGGTCAAGCGCTACGGAATCATGGCCGTTCCCACGGCCTTCGTACTGGACCGCCAGGGTGTGGTGCGGGAGAAGGTGTTCGGCGAGATCAGCCGCGAGCGCTTGGAGGCGATGGTCACTCCACTGCTCGGGGTCGAGCCCCGACCATGGTTCGGCCGGATTCAATCAGAAACTGAATAGGGCATGCCCATGAAACGAAGAGAGATCCTGACCGCACTGGCCGCCGGCAGCCTGGCGGCCTTCGAGTCCGCGGCGAGCGACCGCGCACCGACGAAACCCTGGCAATGGATCGAGCAGCGGGGAGTCGAGGAGGACGTCGCCGGGACCCCGCTCCAATTCCTGCCCAGCCTCAGGGACAGCCATCCGCTGGTGGACGAGCTCAGCAAATTTCCGGCCTGCCCCTACTGCGGCATGTCCCGGGGACACGAGAAATGGCGCCGAACAAGGCACCTGATCCATTACCTCGACGACTCCGTGGATCCGACCTGCTCGATCCACTGCGCCGCGCTCAGCCTGGGACTGAACCTGGATCTGGTGCCCAAGGCCATCTATGCGGCGGACGCGGGCTCGGATCTGGAGATTCCGCCATTGGTCGAGGTCGATGGGCTCCACTACCTGATCGATCCAAGCCGCCCCGGCACCATGACCCGGCGCAGCAAGTGGGCCTATGCCGAGCGTGCGCGGGCACGCGAAGCGGCGACCGGTCCCGCCGAGGTCGTGGATTTCGATCAGGCCCTGCGGGCCGCCTACGAGGATATGGCCGAGGACACTATCCTGATTCGTCGGCGCCGTGCCGAGATGCGAGGCTGAGCCATGATTCGAAACCCGATCGCCCTCGCCTTACTGAGCCTGACCCTGATGATGAATGCGTCAGCGGCCGAGCCCGAGTTCGTGCCGCCGCAACGCACCGACAAGTGTCCGGTCTGCGGCATGTTCGTCTACAAGTACCCGCAATGGGTCGCCGAGATCCTCTATCAGGACGGCAGCTATGCGGTGTTCGACGGCTCCAAGGACATGTTCAAGTACTACTTCGCCATCGAGCGCTACAAGCCGGCCAAGCACCGCGAGGACATCGCGGCCATCTATGTCACCGAGTACTACAGCAACCGGATCATGCGCGCGGAGCAGCTCTACTTCGTGCTGGGCAGCGACGTGCTGGGTCCGATGGGTCACGAGTTCGTCCCGGTCAAGGGGAAGGAGGCCGCGGATGCCTTCATGCTGGACCACGGCGGCAATCGCATCCTGCGTTTCGACGAGATCGGACCGACCGATATCCCGGACTGAGAAGACGGAGACCGACAGGACGCACGAATGAAGTATCACATCCTCTTCGGACTCCTGAGCGCCGAACTGGGCCTGCTGGCGACGCTGCATCTGCAGTCCGCCCCCAGCGCCGAGCGGCTGCAATCCGAACTCGCCGACAAGCGCGCGCTGGTCTCCAAGCTCGGACTCACCGACCTGGCACTCTGGACCGAGGCGCGCTACACCCGGCATCCGTCTCAGGCCGACCGCTTCGCGGCCTTCCAGGACTTTCCCTCGTCCATCGAGCACTTTCCCGCCGGTTCGATCATCGCCCCGCCCGAGCCGCTGAGGATGCCGGTCGGGGCCGGGTCGGCTCCATCGCGTCATAGGGATCCTTGACCATGGGCTCCTATCATCTCGGACGGCATCTGAAGATCCTCGAATTCGCCCTCTCGTCGATGCTGCGGCGGCGGACGAAGAATCTGGGGCTCGTGCTCGTCTTCGCCGCCCTGGTCTTCCTGCTGTCGTCGATCGTCTTTCTGACCGGCGCCTTGCGCACGGAGGCGCTGGCGACGCTCGAGGCCTCGCCGCAGCTGCTGGTACAGCGGGCCATGGCCGGACGGCATGCACTGATCCCGCTCGGCTATGGCGAGCTCATCGCCAGGCTGCCAGGCGTCGGCTCCGTCACGCCGCGCTACTGGGGCTATTACTACGACATCTACACCGGGGCCAACTACACGCTGCTCGGCATCGGCGATCAAGGACTCGAGTCCCCCGGGTCAACCCCGCTGCGCCTGGTCGAGGGATCCTTCATCATGCCCGGACAGCGTCGCGTCTGCCTGATCGGCGAGGGCGTGGCCGAGGTGCGCGGCACACGTATCGGCGGCATGGTCTCGCTCAGGGACGCGCGGGGCTGGATGCAGGAGTACGAGGTGATCGGTCTGTTCGCGAGCCCGTCCCGGCTGCTGACCAACGATCTCATCCTGCTCCCGGAGGCGGATCTCAAGGCCCACTTCGGAATGCCCGACGACCGGGCCACGGACCTGATGGTCGAGGTCTACAACCCGCATGAGGTCGACAACATCTCGCGCAAGATCCTGGAGCGGTTGCCCGACGCGCGGCCCATCAGCCACGCCGAGATCCAGCGCACCTACGAGACCCTGTTCAACTGGCGTGGCGGTCTGCTGCTGGCCATGTTCCTGGGCGCGATGGCGGCCTTCATGATCCTCGCCTGGGACAAGGCCACGGGTCTCTCGGCCGACGAGCGGCGCGAGATCGGTATCCTCAAGGCGATCGGCTGGGAGACCTCGGACATCCTGGAGCTCAAGCTCTGGGAAGGCGCGGCGCTCGCCCTGGTCGCCTTCCTGGCCGGGGTGACGGCGGGCTACGCGCACGTCCAACGGTTCGGGGCCGAGCTGCTGATGCCGGTCCTCGAGGGCTGGTCGACGCTCTTCCCCGCGATCGATCTGGCCCCGCGGATCGACCCCTATGCGCTCGGCGTGCTCTTCTCGCTCACCGTCGTGCCCTACATCGTCGCCACCGTCGTGCCCTCGTGGAAGGCCGCGATCACGGATCCGGACCGGGTCATGAGGGCCTCATGAGTCGTAAAATGATCTCGCTCGAGAACGTCACCCGTGTCTACAACCAGGGGCGGCCCAACGAGGTGCGACCCGTCAACGAGGTCTCGCTGGACATCGGCCATGGCGAAATATTGGTCCTGAAGGGACCGAGCGGTTCGGGAAAGACCAGCCTGCTGGCCCTGGTCGGCTGCATGATCCGTCCCACCTCGGGCCGGATCCTGGTCGCCGAACGGGATGTCGCCAAGCTGCCGGAACGCTTTCTGACCGGGGTGCGGCGCGACACCTTCGGTTTCGTCTTCCAGCAGCTGCATCTGATCCCGGGCATCAGCGTGCTGGAAAACGTCATGCTGCCGCTCTATCCGCTGGAGATCGGGTTTACGGCGGCCAAACGCCGGGCGTTGGAACTGACCGAGCAGCTCGGCCTCACCCATCGCAAGGGCTTCAAGGTCGAGGCGCTCTCGGGTGGCGAGCGCCAGCGTGTGGCCATCGCCCGGGCACTGATCAACGCGCCCCAGGCGATCCTCGCCGACGAGCCGACGGCCCACCTGGATGCCGGCCTCTCGGGCGAGCTGATGCAAATCTTCGAGACGTTGCGCGGTCAGGGAAAGACCGTCGTCATCGCCACCCACGATCCGCTGGTCCACGACAGCCCACTGATCGACCGGGTCGCGACCATGCGCGACGGCCGCATCCTGGACGGTGACGGATGATCCTGCATCCGGGCATCCTCGGCCTTTTGATCACCGCCGTCCTGGTCCTGGGCCTGGTGCTGTACGGGGCCTATCTCGGCGCCATCGTCCTGGTCCGCTGGGATCTCGACAGCAGCTCGGAGGAACAGCTCGCGCTGGAACGCAAGACCTATCTGCTCTCGACCCTGATGGGCCATGCGATGGCGCTGGAGATCCTGTCCGCGCTGATCTTCCTCTACACCCTGGAGGACATCCACGCCATCTTCGTCGGCGCCATGTGCGCGACCGGCACACTGAACGCCAATCCGGTGGGCTGGTGGGTGTTGGGGGCGAAGATCCTAGGACTCCTCTTCTGCGCCGTCTGGATCGTGCTCAACCGCATCGACCAGCGCGCCGAGGACTACCCCCTGACCCGCCTCAAGTACGGCCTGCTCCTGCTGCTCGCCCCGCTGCTCGCCCTGGAGACCTGGCTGCTCTTCCGCTTCTTCCTCGGGCTCGATCCCAGCGTCATCACCTCCTGCTGCGGCACGCTCTTCAGCGGCTCGGGCGCGGGCGTCGGCGCCGAGATCGCCGGCCTGCCGGCCTTCCCGCTGATGATCGCCTTCTTCGGCGGAACCGCAGTCTATCTGGCGGCCGGAACGCTCAACCTGCGCCAGGCGAGACCCAGGCTGCGGTATCTGCTGGCGGGCCTGTCTCTATGGATGCTCGGGATCTCGTTGGCCTCGATCATCGCCTTCATCTCGTCCTACCACTACGAGCTGCCGACCCATCATTGCCCCTTCTGCATCCTGCAGGCCGACTACCACTACATCGGCTATCCCATGTACCTGACCCTGTTCGCGGCGACCTTCTACGGTCTGATGGTCGGTATCGCCGAACCGCTGCGCCGCGTCGCCTCCGTCGAAGGCGTCATCGCCGCCGCCCAGCCGCGCTGGACCCGGCTGTCCATGCTGCTGTTCGGCCTGTTCGTCGTCATCGCCGCCTGGCCGATGGTCTTCTCGGACTTCACCCTTGAAGGCTACTACTGACGGGCGCCCTACCTCGCGCTCGGGCACGCAGGCATTCCTCGGCTGGCACGGTTCAGTGCAGCTCCGGTGCCTCGCCGAATTCGCGGTCGTAGATCCGCTTCCATTCCGCAGACAGCCCCTCGGCCGCGCCCCGGATGGACGGATCCAGGGACTGGTCTCCCGCAACGCATTCGAGATGACGAACCAATTCCTTGAGACGTCTCTTGCATACGCCGTCGATCGCTGCGCGGGATAGGAGTCCGAGGGTGCGTGCCACCAGCTGCTGCGCGTCGATGATTTCGGTCATAACAAGGCTTCCAGGCCAATCGGTGTCGCGATCTCGCGTGTCGCACCGGTCGTGGCTTCAGTGAAGACAGGGAGGCGGCCAAGGGATTCTCCCCGGATCGCATCGAATGAGGACGCGGTCGAACATCCTGCTCGAGGCATTGACCGCGCGGGGCGTTCCCTGATCCAAGAGGCGGCGGCATGCTCGAGGCAGCCGCCCTGATTCGTACTCATTCGAGGACGAACTTACCCCTCATCGAGGCCCAGTGGCCGGGGAAGGAGCAAAAGAAATCGTAGCTCTGGCCGGCCTCAAGGAGGCTCGGCGAGAAGCTGGTGCTGGACGTTGCACCCGCACCCACGATGTCGGTGTGCGCCAGCACGCGCGTGTCGCCGGGCTTGAGATAGTTGTTGTCGGCGCCGGCCATCATGCCCTCGGTGGCGATCGCCTGAACGTCGTCGGTCTTGGCGAGCACCCAGTTGTGTCCCATCACATTGGCATCCAGGGTTCCCTTGTGGGTCACCGTGACCTTGATGGCCTCGCAGCTGGAATCAGCGACAATTTGGGCGATTGGATAGGTCATGGTGTCGTTGACATCGATCGTGAATTCGCAGTCCGCATACACCCAGGAGGCCCCGGCGGCCAGCATGCTGGCAAGGAGGATGGCACTCGATTTCATCTGCTTGTGCTCCGTGAGTCGTCAATAACTGATCCGCAACCCCGCTCCGGTCCTCAGGGATATCCGATCCCATCAGGACGAGAGAGATCGCGCCTGTGTCGCTGTGACCGAAAGCCTGCTCGAGCGTACGCCCGGCGAGCATGGCTCCCGCGACCCAAGAAACGTTAATGCGTATGATTCTCTTTTGCAATCAAAACCAGCCGATCCGCAGGACGTCTTCCGCCAGCCCCCCGGGACCCACAAGCGATTCGGTCCGCATAGCGGACCCTACGACGCACTGCCGACGTTTCGGTAGGGTCCGCTGTGCGGACCAGACCTTAAAGACAGCATCTCAAGCCGCGCGCTCACGTCTCGCGCGGCTGGGCGTGAAGCCGTAGTGCCGCCGGAAGGCGGCCGAGAAGTTGCTCGGTGATCCATAGCCGGCGATCTCGGCGGCCTCGCCCACGCTGCCTCCGCGCACCAGCAGACCCAGCGCCTTCTCCATGCGAATGGCGCGCAACCGCTCGAAGATCGAGCAGCCCCAGGCACCCCGGGCCAGCGACTGGAGCGTGGTGGTGTTGCTGCCGACCGTGCGGGCGATCTCGGCCATGGAACAGCCGAGCACCTCCTCGCTGTGCAGCAGTTCGTCGAGCCGAACGAGACGCCTACGGTCGATCTCGCGCAAGGTCGTGCCGTAGGGCTCCGGACGCGCCAGCGAGGACAATGCCTCCAGCGCCAGATCGATGCAGTGTCCCTCCAGACGCAGGCGCTGCAGACCCGGCTGCAGAGACGAGGGTTCCAGGATCTGCCGTGCCAGCTCGATCGATTTGGGGGTCAGGATCCAGGGCTGGTAGGCCAGATGGCTGCGGGCAAAATCCGCCAGCTCGGAGCTGGCCTCCAGATCCATCCACTCGGCCGTCAGGGTCAGACTCACCTTGCGCTCTCGGGCGCCCCGGCACCATCGGCGGCTGAAGACGTCCGGCTCGGCCAGACTCACCATGGCCCCCTTTGAACGCTCGGCCGGATCGACCGTCTGGGGCCCTAGCCGCAGTTTCCGGTGACCAAACGACAGCTCGGTTTCGCCACCGACGACGGCCAGGATCCGAATGCCGGGCTGAAGCACATGGCCCGAGCTGAGCGATTGGAGATCCCGTGCCGCAGAGGTATGCAGGGTCAATCCCGGTCGCAGCTCGAGTGTCTCGAAATGCCCCTCCAGCACAGGGGCATCCTCCCCGATCTCGTCGTCATCCAGCCAATAGCCGGGGCCCAGGCGTTTTTCGGCGGCACCGATCAGCTCTCCACGCGTAATCCGACGCACCGCGCCCGGAATCCTTTTCCCTTCGCGCGTGCCGTTTTCTGATTCATGCATTTTCCTGTCTCTCGCATAGGAGTCGCGGCGCCCGATCGCGCATAATCGAGGCTATTATAAAAAATGCGAATTGTTCTTATTATCTATTAAAAGAGGTTCCCTTGCCCCCTACCCTCGACAGCATGTCGGTGACCTCGGCGGTGATCGCAACGGCCGCCGGTTCGGCCAGTCTCTATCTCGGACTTCCCCGCCAGCAGTTCCTGCGCCAGCCGTTCGCGGGGCGGCGCAGCCTTGCCTATGGGCTGGGGCTCCTTGCCCTCGCCTGGGCGCTCTGGTCGCTGACGCTGCGCCCGACCACCGCCTTCTTCGCCATCCTGACGATCGGCATGGCCTGTCTCATCCTGCTCCCCGTGCTGGGGGCCTTCACGACCGGCCACGGACGACGCTAGCCGCCATGGCCGGGATGCAGCGCGACTGGATCGGCAAGACCTCGGCCGGCCTGGTGCTCGGGCTCGGTCTGGCCTTCGCCCTCGCCGGCCTGGCGGCCTGGTGCGGCGAGGGTCCGGGGGCCCCGAACAAGACCCAATTCGTCATGTGGCTCGTGGCCCCGATCTGGCTCGGGGTCCAGAGCCTCGTCTATCTCTTCCGCAGCGGAGCACGGGCCTGGATCTGGCTGGGCACGGCCAACCTGCTGGCCTTCTCGGGGCTCGTCCTCTGCCGCCATCTCGCCGGGTGAACCCCATTGAGCAGAATCGTTTCATCCGAGGTCGTCCGGATCTACAAGGGCGTCCACACCTGGACTGGCGTCATCGCCGGTCTGGCGCTCTTCATCGCCTTCTATGCCGGTGCCATCACGGTATTCGAGGGCCCGCTGTCGCGCTGGACGGCGGAAGGCGAGCCACCCCAATCCATTCCCATCGATCGGGCCGAGAGGCTCATCGAGCGCGTCCTTGCCGAGCGGCCGGATGCCCAGGCCGAGTTCAGGCTGCACCTGACCGGCCCCGAACGCGACCGGGTCTATCTCGCCTGGCAGGAGGGGCGCAAAGCCGCGACCCAATGGACGGCGATCCTGGACGCCGAAGGCGCGCCGGTCGTCGCCGAGCGTCCGACCAAAGGCGCGGCCGATCTGGTGGATCATGTCCACCGCACCGCCGCGCTGCCTGGCGGGCTGGAATTCGGCACGACGGTCATGGGACTCGTCAGCGCCCTCTACGTGATCGCGCTGGTCTCCGGGCTCATCGTCTGGCTCCCCTCGGCGGGCAAGGATCTGCTCGCACTGCGTCTCGGACGCGGCGTCAAACGCAAGTGGCTGGATGCGCACAATCTGGTCGGCATCGCCAGCCTCCCCTTCCATCTGGCCATCGCCCTGACGGCCGTCGTCTTCGGTCTGCACGACAGTATCTACGCCGGTCTGGACCGCATCGTCTATCAGGGCCAGATGCGCCCACTCATGCAGGCGAGCAATCCCTTCGCCGTGGCGAAGCCGGACGCGCGTCCGGCCGCCATGCTCCCGCCGTCCGAGCTGATCGAACGGGTCCGAACCCTCGAACCGGGGCTGAGACCGCTCAAGCTCCAGTACCGACGCGCGGGGACGCGGGGCGCGAGCCTAGTGGTCTGGGGCGAGGATCGGCGTCATCTGGTGCGGCTCATGGGCTTCACGGTCATGAGCCCGGTCTCGGGCGAGATCCTGGATACCCAATACCTGCCGGGACACCAGGGGCTCTGGTCGCGCATCGTCTCGGTCTTCTTCGCGCTCCATTTCGGCACCTTCGGCGGCGAGCCGGTGCGCTGGGGCTATTTCGTCCTCGGACTGGCGGGCACCTTTCTCTTCTACTCGGGCAATCTGCTGTGGATCGAGAGCCGGCGCCGCTCGCTCGCGCGGGCGCGGGATGGATCGGGCGAACACATCGCCCAGCGGCGTGACACCCGAATCATGGCGGCGCTCACCGTCGGGGTCGGCCTCGGCTGCATCGGCGGACTCTCGCTGGCGATCGCGCTCGGCAAGCTGCTGCACGGCCAGGTGACGCATCCAGGCCCCTGGCTGTGGCTCGGCTACTACGCGCTCTTCCTCGGCTCGGTCATCTGGGCGCTGCGCCTGGGCGCGGCCCGCGCCGCCGCGCCTCTACTGCTGGTCTCGGCCATGGCGACCCTCTGCATCCCGCTCGCCAGCCTGCTGATCGCCCAGGTTCCCCTATCCCAGCTGTTCGTCCGCAGTGGCGATGCGGTCGTCGCCGTCGATGCGGTCGCACTCTGCGCCGCGCTCGGACTCCTCTGGATGGCCTGGCTCGCCCGCCGCCGTGCGCGAAAGGGAGCGACGGACAGCGTCTGGTCGCTGAGCGAACCGAGTCCGCTGCAACCTAACCCCACAGCCATCCACCAACATCGAGAATCCATCCATGGACAATAGCCATCTTCCCGCAGACCGCGTCCGTCTCCAGCCCAGGCGGCTCCTGACCGGACTGACGCTCGCCTCGCTCGGCCTGACCCTGGGTCAGGCCGCCGCCCAGGGCGATGAGACCAGATCGAATGCCGTGCTCTCCGAGATCGTCGTCACGGGCGAGAAGAGCAAGCGCTCGATCGAGGATACGGGCTCGAGCGTGGAGGTCTTCGACGCGGCCAGGATCGAGTCGATCCCCAACGCGACCGAGGTCCGGGATCTGCTGAGGGTGACGCCGAACGTCGTCGATACCGGCATCGGCAACGACCTGCCGACGATTCGCGGCATCGACGGCTCGGGACCGACGCGCGGTGCCTCCGCCTTCCTGGCCGGATCGCGCCCCCGGCTCAACATGTCGGCGGACGGCCGATCCTTCACCTACAACGAGGTCGCCTTCGGCCTGCGCTCGCTGTGGGACATCGAGCAGGTCGAGGTCTTCCGCGGTCCGCAGAGCCATATCCAGGGCCGCAACGCCATCGGCGGCGCCATCGTGCTGAACTCCAAGGACCCGACCTTCCACTGGGAGGCCGCCGCCAAGGGGGCGGTCGGCGAGCAGAGCAGTTCCCAGACGGCGGCCATGCTCTCCGGCCCCATCCTGGATAACGAGCTGGCATTCCGGGTCAGCGTCGACCGCCAGAAGCGGGCCAGCTTCGTCGACTACATCAGCTACGAGCCGGTCGACAATCCGCGCCGGATCGAGGCCAGCACGGCCCGGGCCAAGCTGCTGTACGAGCCATCAGCGCTTCCGGGCCTGTCCAGCATGGTCACCCTCAACTATCTCGAAACCCGCGCCCCGCAGAACGAGACGCTGATTCCGCCGGCCGGTCAGGAAAGCGCCCGCTTCGACCCGCGCAAGCCCGTGTTCTCGACCCGCTCCACCAGCGGGATCTGGGATCTATCCTGGGACGCCTCCAGCGCCATCAGCTTCGAGAACCAGCTGATCTACACCGAATTCTCCAACCATCGCCTGGCCGCGCTCGACCTGCCCTACGCCGACATCGAGGGCGACGAGATCCAGGCCGAGCCGCTGGTGCGGTTCCGTTCGGACGACGAGCGCATCCGGGGTCTCGCGGGCCTGAGGTTCTTCCACAGCCACCAGGACGAATTCGTCAACATCTTCGGCGGCAGCACCTTCGAGGACGAGACCCAGACCACCTCGGCCTTCGCCGAGCTGACCTATGCGCTCCGCCCCGATCTCAACCTCACAGTGGCCGGGCGCTACGAGCAGGAGCACAGAGAACGCACCGGCGGCAGCAGCCGGGCGACGATCGACTTCGACGAGACCTACAGCGCCTTTCTGCCAAAGCTCGACCTGGCCTGGAAACCGCTGGCGGGAACGACGATCGGCGCGACCGTCGGCCGCGGCTACAACGCCGGCGGCGCGGGCGTGACCTTCGGTTCGCCCGTCGTCAGCTACACCTTCGACCCCGAGTACGTCTGGAGCTACGAGCTCTACAGCCGCCACCGCCTGCAGGACGGCCGGCTGGAGCTGACCTCCAACCTCTTCTTCAACGACTACCAGGACATGCAGCTGCCCTACTATCTGGGAACCAACTCGACCGTGATCCGCAACGCCGACGCGGTCCACACCTATGGCGCCGAACTGGGCGCGCGCTGGCTGCCGCTGTCGGGGCTCGAACTGACCGGCGCCTTAGGTCTGCTGAAGACCGACATCGAGAGTTTCTCCGAGAGCGGGATCGCCGGCAACGAGCTGCCCCGTTCGCCCTCGCTCACGGCCAACCTGGGCGCGACCTATGCGTTCGGACAGGGATTCGAGATCGGCGGCGACCTCCAGTTCACCGATACCTACTACTCCGGCTACGACAACAACCTCGACGGCGAAATACCCTCCCACTGGCTCGCCAATCTCCAGCTCGCCTACAACTTCAACGGTGGCCGGGTCAGTCTCTACGCCCGGAATCTGTTCGATTCAGACGACTGGATCATGGTCGTCGACAACGACACCAGCTCGCCCATCGTCCAGCAGCCCAGGCTGGTCGGGGCCTCTGTCGAGCTGTATTTCTGAGAGAGAGAATCGGAACGAGCTCCGGCCGGTCTTCGTCTGACGAAGACCGGCCGGAGCAAAGCAAATGAAGGAGACTATCGGGATGACATGCGACCCGAGGCACCCGTCGCATCGGCCAACTGCTGGAGCTGCTCCTCGGTCAGGACATCCTGGAAGATCCGCAGTGCATCGATGTGCAGATCCGCCATCTCGCGCTTGATCCGGCTCAGCTCGTCGAGTTCCGCCGCAAGGGCCTCGCTGTCCTTGCCCTGCTTCATGACGCCGCGACGGACGCGGTTCTGCAGCTCCCAGGCACGCTGCATGCGGGGATGCATCTCGGGCGGGAAGACCGCGAACAGCTCCTTGTCCAGACGCTCGCGTTGCTCGGTCGTGATACCGAAGCGCTCGGGATCCTTACGGATCGCCGACATGGGATGCGGCAGCTCGACCAGCTCGGTGACCTTGAACCGCATCTGAGATTCGTCCGCGTGCGCCAGGGCGAACGGCACGACGAAGGCAAGAAGTGAAAAGGTTGTGTTCAGTCCTGTGCGCATGAGATGACCTACGGCGAATAATGAAAGCGAAGACGCTCCGACCGGATGTTCGGAAGGCTCGAACGGAGCAGCCAATTATACGCTTATGATATTCATTCTCAATTACGAAACCAGCGATACATGAGCCGAAGGCATGCTGGAGCGCCTCGACATAAAGCTTCGCGCGGAGCGCGAAATGGTTGAGCTGGTGGACCCGCCTGAGGCATTCGAGCTTGAGGACAGCACAAGAATGAACCTCGCCGAACCCAAGGTCAGACAAGATCGCACCCACACGGTCGCGACAGTTGACTTTGGACCGAGTCACCGGCACCTGGAGATCTGGAGGTTGGGCGATTTCCGCAAATGAGGCGACCCATGCGATGTTCTCCGGAATTCACCTCATGCTCATTCACGCGGACGCCCCATCCAGCAACGATGACTCGTTCCATCATTAGGACGTGCGCGCGTCCTATCACCTTGAGGAGACTCACGTCATGTTTCTGAGACAGATGCTCGTATCCGCAACCACCTCACTCGCACTCGGTCTTCCTGCCATCGTATTGGCCGAAACCGCCGCCGATGCCGAAGCGAAAGCCGCCGCCGAAATGGCAAGCGAGATGGAAACTGCGGCAGACGTCACTCAAGAGGCCGCAGATGTCACGGATGAAACCACCGCCGACGTCAATGCGGCCAAGGCGGCCGGCGACGCCAGCTCCATGGAAGCCGAAGCGGCAGACGTCACGTCCGAAGTGACCGACAGCATGGCTGCCGACATGATCGAGGCCAAAGATATGGCGAAAGAAGCCGCGAAGGAGGCCGCAACCGACGCCGTCCTGGATGACTCAAAGACCATGATCCAGGGCAATTGAAACCGCTGATCGCGTGCGATCGAGGCCAAACGTGGGAGGTTAGGTCATGAGGTTCTCTATGGTCCCCGTGATGCTGGCGACAGCGCTGATACTCGTCGGGCAGACACCGAGGACCGAGGCGACCGCCTTGGACGACTATGTGGCCAAGCCGGACCCGAGCTACGGCTATTCCTACGAGGAGACGCGGCAGGGCTGGGGATACGGCATTCACGTCGTCGACATGACCTCCCAGCAATGGCGTTCGCCTTCGGAGGTCGACCGGACGCTGTGGAGGCACGAGCTGCTGATCGCCGTGCCCTGGATCTTCCACTCCGGCAACCAGGGCACGGCCATCCTGATCGTTAACGGCGGCGGCAATATCAAACCGGGCGGCACGGAGAACGACGAACTGCTGGGCATCATGGCTGCAACGACGGGGTCCGTCGTCGCCATGTTGAGCCAGGTTCCCAATCAGCCGCTCCAATTCGCCGACGAGAGCGCGCCCAGGGAGGAGGACGCGATCCTGGCCTACGGCATGGACAAGTACCTGACGACCGGCGATCCGGAATGGCTACCTCAGCTCCCCATGACCAAGGCCGTGGTTCGGGCGCTGGACAGCATCCAGACCTTTGCCGCCACCTATCCAGGCGTCTGGCCGACACTCCCGACCATTGATGACGCCATCATCGTGGGCGGCTCCAAGCGGGGCTGGACGACCTGGCTCACCGCCGCCGTGGAATCCAGCAAGGGCGAGGCGTCCAGAATTCGGGCGATCCTGCCGGCCTCGATCGACCTCCTCCATCTCGACGCCCAGTTCGATCACCATTGGGAGGCCTACGGCTTCTACGCACCCGCCATTCAGGACTACGTCGACTTCGACATCCCATGCCGAACGGCAACCCCGGAGGGCCAGGCGATGCTGGAGATCATCGATCCATACGCCTACCGCGACCGTCTCACCATGCCAAAGCTGGTGGTCAACTCCTCCGGCGATCAGTTCTTTCTCCCCGACTCGTCGCAGTTCTACTGGGCGGGACTGCCCGAACCGAAGCAGCTGCGATACTCGTTCAACACGGACCACTCCCAAAGCCAAGACCTGCCGAGCGTCATCCTACCCACGCTCTCATGGCTGAGCGATGTCCTGGACGACACGCCGAGCCCTCGGATCGACTGGACGCGGGATTCCGACGGATCGATTCGCGTCTGGACGGACAGCACGCCCAAGACGGTCAAGCTCTGGCAGACCACCAACCCCAATGCCCGAGACTTCCGCCTGGATACGATCGGAGCGGCCTGGACGAGCACGCCACTGCAGCCGAGTACCGACGGAAGCTACGTGGGCCGTGTCGCGCCGCCACCCGAGGGCTGGACGGCCTTCGCCGTCGAGGTGACCTTTCCCGGAGCGACCGCGATTCCAACCCCCTTGGAGAGCGATGAGATCCTCACCACGGACGTGCACGTCGTCCCTGAGATCCTGCCCTATGCCGGAACCGTCTGTCCCGCCTACCCCCGATCACCCATCTGGCTCCCCGACAACGATGCTGCCGTCGATCACGGCTGGCGCTTCGTCGACGCCCCCTCCGGATACACCGACGCCGTCGTCATCGCCGGCCCGCCGAGCTTTCGCGGACCCGATCCTGGCGTCGCACGCCTGCGCGCCGTCGGCCCGGCCGGATTCGAGCTGCGCTTCCAGGAATGGGACTACCGAGCGCGCCTCTTCGACGACGTCTATCACGCGATCGAGGATGTTCCTTTCGCGGTGCTCGAACCCGGCCGTCGGATCATGACCGACGGCTCCGTCTGGGAGGTCGGCACCTTCGACCTCGGCGGCACGCAAGACTGGAAACCGATCTCCTTCGGCACGGCCTTCGACGCGGCACCCAAGCTCTTCCTCACCGTCCAGACCGCCAACGGCATCCAGGCCGTCACGGCCCGGGCGCGCCAGGTCACGGCCACCGGCTTCCAGGCCGCACTGTTCGAGGAAGAGGCGCTCAACGAGGGTCATACCGGCGAGGTCGTCGGCTATCTCGCCATCCACAGCCCAACCGGCAGCGGCCTCATCGATCTCGGCGACGACGAGGTGTCCTATGCGCTCCAATCCGTGAGCGCCGATACGCGCTGGACTCAGGTGCTTGGTCAGCAGGTGAGACTGGAAGAAGAAGCATCCCTGGATCCCGAAACCGACCACGTCCAAGAAACCCTGGATGCCCTCCTCCTAGGCGATGGATTCTTCGTCCAGCAGGTCACTGATTACGGATCCGATACCACAGCATTGCGGCGGCTCGAGTCGAGTTCGGAGGTAGCCGCGCCCTGATGATTGTTGCGGCTCGGTAGCGGTCGCCACAGCTCTCAATCGGTCTATTGCCGACATCTCATCAGGGTCGTAGGGCGCAATAGCGCAGCGTATTGCGCCGAAAGGACATTGGCACAGTTCCATCCGGTGAGTGACACAAAGACGCAGTTTGACGGGCAAGGGACATGCCGCGCTCGTTGTCTCTTGGGGTAAGCAGCCTGCCAACCATACGGCGCAATACGCTATCGCTATTGCGCCCTACGCGGGCTGCGGGGACTTGACACCTGGGGTTACCGCGCCAGTCGTCGACGCTACTGAACTCCCAGACACGCACACATCGGCGGATTCCCGCCTCCAGATCCGAAGATATGGGTGGATTCTCACCCATCACGGATGCAGCCACCTCGTCGTGCATCGCGGCTAACCCCCGACTCCTCAGGGATCTGACCACTCTCGACTCTGCTGGCCCATCCTTTGCTTACGTAAGCGGGATCCAAACGGATCGGCGAATCACCACACAACTCACGTGAGGACACACGCATGAAACGTACCCTAGCCGCATTCGCGCTCGCCGCAGCTTCTACGCTCATGGTCGGCCTGGCCAACGCAGCCGACGAGCCGATCGTCATCAAGTTCTCGCACGTCGTCGCCGAGAACACGCCGAAGGGCAAGATGGCGAACAAGTTCAAGGAGCTGGTCGCGGAACGTATGGGCGACCGGGTCATGGTCGAGGTCTATCCGAACTCGCAGCTCTTCGGTGACGACAACGTGCTTGAGGCCATGCAGCTCGGCGACGTTCAGCTCGCCGCCCCGGCACTGTCCAAGTTCAGCCGCTACACGGATCTGCTCGCCCTCTACGACCTGCCCTTCCTGTTCGAGGATCTGGACGCGGTCGACCGCTTTCAGCAGAGCGAAAAGGGCCAGTCCATGATGCACTCCATGAAGAAGAAGGGGTTGATCGGTCTGGGCTATCTCCACAACGGCATGAAGCAACTCAGCTCCAGCCAGCCGCTGCGCGTTCCGGCCGATGCCAAGGGACTCAAGTTCCGCATCATGTCCTCGCCTGTGCTTGAGGCCCAGTTCGAGGCCATCGACGCCACCCCGCTGAAGAAGCCTTTCTCCGAGGTCTTCACCCTGCTCCAGACCAAGGCGATCGACGGCCAGGAGAACACCTGGTCCAACATCTATTCCAAGAAGTTCTTCGAGGTCCAGCCCTATATCACCGAGACCAATCACGGCCTGCTCGACTATCTGGTCGTGACCTCGACCGAGTTCTGGATGGGCCTGCCCGAAGATCTGCGTAGCGAACTCAAGAGCGCACTGGACGAGGCCATCATCTACGGCAACCAGATCGCGCGCGATAAAGGCATCCAGGACCGCCAAGCAATCATCGACTCCAAGCGCAGCGAGGTCATCGAGCTGAGCCCCGAGGAACGTGCCCAGTGGGTGCAGGCGATGAAGCCGGTGTGGAAGAAGTTCGAGAAGGACATCGGCGCCGAGCTCATCGACGCGGCCTACGCAGCGAATCGTCGCTGATTCGCGTCGGTCTCGACCGACCTTCCGCGAACGGAGCAGGCGGCTGGCGCCTGCTCCACGGGCGTCTCGGGGCGTGATAACCGCCCCGAGACACATTCGCCCACCCAGCTTGGATCTTTGACATGCTGCTTCGCCTACTCAACAAGACCGAAGAGGCCATCATCTCGTTGCTGCTAGTCGCCATGACGCTACTGGTATTCGTCGAGGTGATCATGCGCTTCGTATTCAACACCGGATTGACCTGGGGCCAGGAAGGCACCCTCTATCTGTCCGCCTGGTTCGTCCTGTTCGGGGCGTCTTACGGACTCAAGGTCGGCGCCCATATCGGTGTCGATGCCTTCGTCAGGCTCTTCTCGCCGCTGGGCCAGCGCTTCATCAGTACGCTGGCCATCCTGCTCTCGCTCGGCTACTGCGGGCTCTTCATCTACGGATCCTGGATCTATCTCGGCAAGATGAAGCGCATCGGTATCGAGCTGGAGGACATCCCGGTTCCGACCTGGATCGCGCAAAGCATCCTGCTGATTGGAATCGTCTTCCTTTCGATCCGGCTGTTGATCCTGCTGTGGTCCGTGATCACCGGCAAGGCGAACGGCTTCAACCAAACCGATGAGGCCAAGGAAAGCATGCATCTGGCCGAGGAAATCCAGCGCGAGGAGATCAAGGCATGACCACCGCGACGCTCTTCCTGCTTCTGTTCGGCTGCATGCTGCTCGGCGTGCCGGTCGCCATCGCCCTCGGGTTCTCCAGCATCGTCACCATCCTGCTGTTCTCGAACGACTCGCTGGCCTCGATCACGCTCAAGCTGTTCGAATCGCTGTCCGGCCACTACACGCTGTTGGCGATCCCCTTCTTCATCCTGTCCTCGGCCTTCCTCTCGACCGGGGGCGTGGCCAAGCGTCTGATCCGCTTTGCCACCGCCGTGGTCGGCCATATCAAGGGCGGATTGGCGATGGCCTCGGTGCTCGCCTGCATGCTGTTCGCTGCGGTCTCCGGATCCTCGCCGGCCACCGTCGCGGCCATCGGTACCATCGTTATCGCCGGTATGGTGCGCTCGGGCTATCCCAAGGAATTCGCCGCCGGGGTCATCACCAACGCGGGCACCCTGGGCATCCTCATTCCGCCCTCGATCGTCATGCTGGTCTATGCGGCGGCGACCGAGGTCTCGGCGGCACGCATGTTCATGGCCGGATTCGTCCCCGGACTCATGATGGGGCTGCTACTGATGCTGGCCATCTATGTGGTCGCCCGCGTCAAGAAACTGCCCTCGCAGCCCTGGCCCGGACTGCGCGAGATCCTCGGCTCGGGCTTCAGCGCCTCGGGCGGCATTCTGCTGATCGTCATCGTGCTCGGCTCCATTTACGGCGGCGTCGCCAGCCCGACCGAAGCGGCGGCGGTCTCGGCGGTCTATGCCTTCCTGGTCGCCGTCATCGGCTATCGCGACATGGGCCCGCTCAAGACGATCCCCTGGCGCGAGAAGGGCGAGGGATTCGGCCATCTACTCGTGCGCAATAGCTGGCAGGTGCTGCTGGCCCTCCCCCAGAGCTTCGCCCACCCGGA
Source organism: Thiorhodococcus drewsii AZ1 (assembly GCF_000224065.1). Taxonomy (GTDB): domain Bacteria; phylum Pseudomonadota; class Gammaproteobacteria; order Chromatiales; family Chromatiaceae; genus Imhoffiella; species Imhoffiella drewsii. Next base: position 18,323 of record NZ_AFWT01000008.1, on the reverse strand, counting down.
GGTCCGCAAAGTGGTGCTGGACGCCGCCAAGGTCTCCATCATGCTGCTCTTCATCATCGCCAACGCGATGCTGTTCGCGCATGTGCTGACCACGGAGCGCATCCCGCACCAGATCGCCGAGGCCATCGTCGAATGGGGACTTTCGCCCTGGATGTTCCTCATCGTGGTCAATCTGCTGCTGCTCATGGCCGGCAACTTCATGGAACCCTCGGCAATCCTGCTGATCATGGCGCCTATCCTCTTTCCCATCGCCATGCACCTGGGGATTGATCCCATCCATCTCGGCATCATCATGGTCGTGAATATGGAGATCGGGATGCTGACGCCACCGGTCGGGCTCAATCTGTTCGTCACCGCCGGCATCACGGGAGAGAGTATCGGCTGGGTCATCAAGGCAGTCCTGCCCTGGATGCTCCTGCTGCTCGGCTTCCTCATGCTGATCACCTACGTCCCGCAAATTTCGCTGTTCCTTCCGGAATACATCGATAAATTGCAGGGTTATAACTGATCGAAGAGTTAGACATAGGATCGATACGCATGCTGCCAAACTACACGCACATCCTGTACGCGACGGACATCGGGCGCTATACCCGTCCGGTGTTCCGCAACGCCGTCGCGCTGGCCGAGAAGACCGGTGCGCGCATCACCATGCTGCACGTCGTCGAACCGTTGGGAAATACGGGACGCGCCGTGATCGGTGCCTATCTGCCGGACGTGGATGTACATACGATCGAGCGTGACGCGCTGAAGGACGTTTTGGCGACCATGCACAAGCGCCTGGCCAAGTTCTGCGCCGAGGAACTCACCGCCAACAAGCTCGAATCGGAGATCGTCGAGGCGCTGGAGGTTGCGACCGGTCTGCCGTCAGAGGAAATCATCCGCACTGCCGAGAGTCGGCACGCCGACCTGATCGTCATGGGCAGCTGTACCCACTCACTCCTCGGACATGCCGCGATAGGCTCGACCGCCCGTAAGGTTCTGCAGCACAGCCACATCCCCGTGCTGTTGGTCCCGAATCTAACGCATTAAACCGAGCGAACGGAGCGCAGGCTGGGTCTGTCCATGGACGACAGGCCCAGCCGAACGCGCGCTTCGACGAGACATCCACGCAAGGACGCTGAAACACAGGACAGAAACGTCCTGCCCGCCCCTCACTCAAGGTGAAACCACCCGCAAGCACTCGAAAGGAAGCCCGCGCCTTGGGCCACGGGCTTCCTTTCTCGTCCTCCGCACGCCCTCACCGAGGGCGCTCACGCGGTCAACACTGAGACATCAGGCGCCGAGACGCTCCAACCCACCCATGTAGGGCCGCAACGCCTCGGGGATGAGGACGCTGCCGTCGGCCTGCTGATAGTTCTCCAGCACGGCGACCAGGGTGCGACCGATCGCCAGACCCGAGCCGTTGAGGGTATGGGCCAGCTCCGGCTTGCCGGTCTCGGGGTTGCGCCAGCGCGCCTGCAGACGCCGCGCCTGGAAGTCGCCGTAGTTGCTGCAGGAGGAGATCTCGCGATAGGTCTGCTGACCCGGCAGCCAGACCTCCAGGTCGTAGGTCTTGCGCGATCCGAAGCCGAGGTCGCCGGTGCAAAGCGTCACGACCCGGTAAGCCAGACCGAGCTTCTGAAGGATGGTCTCGGCATGCCCGGTGAGCGCCTCCAGCGCCTGCATGGACTCCTCGGGGCGCACCAGCTGGACCAGCTCCACCTTCTCGAACTGGTGCTGGCGGATCATGCCTCGGGTGTCCTTGCCGTAGGAACCGGCCTCGCTGCGGAAGCACGGGGTATGGGCCACCCATTTGCGCGGCAGCGCATCGGCCTCGATGATGAGATCGCGCGACAGATTGGTGACGGGCACCTCGGCGGTCGGGATCAGATAGAGATCGCGCTCGCCCGGCACCTTGAACAGATCGGCCTCGAACTTGGGCAACTGACCCGTGCCCTGAAGGCTGTCCGCGTTGACCAGATAGGGGACATAGGTCTCGGTGTAACCGTGCTCGGTGGTGTGAGTGTCGAGCATGAACTGAATCAGGGCGCGATGCAGACGCGCCATGGGCCCGGAGAGCACCACGAAACGCGATCCGGTCACCTTGGCGGCCAGGTCGAAATCCATCCAGCCGTTGATGGCGCCGATGTCGACATGATCCTTGGGGGTGAAATCGAATGTCGGCGGCTCGCCCCAACGGCGTTCCTCGCGGTTGGCCGATTCGTCGCGCCCCTCTGGAACGCTGGCGTCGGGCAGATTGGGCAGACCCAGGCTGATGGCGCTCACCTCCTGCTGGATCTCGGCGAGGCGCGCATCGGCGGCCTTGAGCCGATCGCCCAGATCCGAGACCTCGGCGAGCAGGGGCTGGATGTCCTCGCCTGCGGCCTTGGCCTTGCCGATCGCCTTGGAGCGCGTGTTGCGCTGATTTTGCAAATCCTGGACCTGGACCTGTAGATCCTTGCGCTCGGATTCGAGCGACTCGAAGCGGGATGTGTCGAAGGCGAAGCCGCGACGGGCAAGCTGTTGCACAACCAATGCGAGGTCGGTACGCAGCAAACGGGGGTCTAACATGATCGATTCCTTAGAAAAATGCAGATATCTATCGCACGAAGAGAGTCCGTGCCCCGATCAGGACGCGTCGGGGCGCGGCTTGATGAAGGCGACCGAGAAATCCCCGGACAGATACCCCTCGCGGATCTCCACCTCGGCCTCCATGTCGAGCCCGAGACGCTTGATCTCACGCGGTAGATACAGGTTGTAGATGGGCGAGGTATTCCAGCCTTTCAGCAGATTGAACAGAAAACCATGCGTGCTGGCCTCGTAGCACTTGCGGATGAACGCCTCGGTCTCCTCGCGCGTCAGGGTGTTCATGGCGCCGCTGCAGAGGTAATAGTCGGCCGACGGCAGCCGATCACCGATGATGTCGCAGACGCGGATCTCGCAACCGGTACGCTTGCGCGCCGCTTGCACCATCGGCTCCATGACATCCAGACCGATGTAGCGCTCGGGCCGCTCGCCATGACGCTCGAGATAGCAGTAGAGATCCCCGAACCCGCAACCGGCATCGGCCAGCGTCAAGCCGGAGAGATCGTCCGGCAACAGCGAGCGCAGGACCCGAAAGCGAACCTCCTGCGACTCGGTGGAGTTCCAATGCACGCCCTCGGCAGTCTCGCCGTGGGCGATCAGGGCGCTACTATAGAAGGCCTCGTTGTCGACTCGGGGCATGGGTCGTCCTTCGTTCAATCGCCTTGTGTTAAGGGAAACGCGTCCAAACCGGCGGGGCAGTCTGAACGCAGAGAGCAGGTCGAACAGCGGGGGTGGCGGCTCCGACATGCCTCTTTGGCATGACGCACGAGGAGCGCATGGTACTCCTTGAGCATCGCGACGTCAGGACCGAGCACGGCCTCGAAGGCGGCCCGAATCCCTTCGTATCCCTCGTCGCCCGAAAGCTGGCCCAGCCGCGAGAACAGACGCCTGGTATAGGCGTCGACCACGAAGACGGGCCGATCGAAGGCATAGAGCAGCATATCATCGGCGGTCTCCGGGCCGATTCCCTTCACGGCCAGGAGCTGGTCGCGCAGCCTGTCCGTCTCGATCCGACTCAGTGCATCCAGGCCGCCGGAGGCGACATAGAAACTGCAGAAGTCGCGTAACCGTTGGGCCTTGAGATTGAAATAGCCCGCCGGACGCAATGCATCCGCCAATGCTTCCACATCGAGCGACAGGATCGACTCCGCGCTCAAATCGATGCGTTCAGCCAGACGCCCCAAGGCCCGCTCGACATTGGTCCAGGCGGTATTCTGGGTGAGCACCGCGCCGACCATGACCTCGAAGGACGTATCGGCCGGCCACCACCCTTGCCGACCGTAGGCCGCGAGCAGATTCGAGTAGACGCTGCGCACCCGATTCGGGTCGAGCCTGACCTCGTCACCCGAGCCAAGGCCGCCTCGCCCCGACCGACTGCGACTAATCCCACACCCCATGCGTCACCACCACGATCCCTTCCTCGGACAGGGTGAAACGTTCGCGATCCAGCTTTGGATCGAATCCGATCTGTTCGCGCGGCGGGATCACGACATCCTTTTCGACGATACAGCGATTCAGATGGGCGCCCTCTCCGACCTGAACGCCGTCGAAGAGGATGGATGCCTCGACGATCGCACCATCCTTGACCTGAACGCAGGGATACAGGATGGAGTGATTCACGCCGCCGCCGCTGATCACGGTTCCGGCCGCCAGCATCGAGTTGACGAAGACACCCTCGGTTCCCGTCGCCGGCCCCGGAACCGTCCGTGCCGGAGGATACTGCCCCTGATAGGTATGGATGTTCCAGTCGGCCTGATAGAGATCGATCGGCGGCTCGGCGCGCAGCAACTGCATATTCGCCCGGTAATAGGCATCGACGGTCGCGAGGTCGCACCAATAGCGATCCGGCGTCACGCGGCCCCTGGCCTGACCGAAGCGATAGCCGAGCACCGACTGCTCGGAGACCAGTGGGGCGATGATGTCCAGCGCCAGATCCTGGTCGGGACGCGCTCCGACCTCGATGCGATCGAGTTCTTGGAGCAGGAAATCCTTGTCGAAGAGATAGACCCCCATGGACTCGAAATGCTCTGCGTCTTCCGCGCCCGGGTCAGCACGTTCATCCTGTCCCTGACAGGTCGGCGGGAGGATTTCGGTGATCCGCTCGTGCGCGTCGAGCGTCAAGCGCGCCTGGGTCGCGGATCCGGCTCCTGGCACGGCACGCATCGCAACCGTAATGGGCGCCTGACTCTCGGCATGCGACCGCGCCAGCTCGGCGTAATCCATTCGATAGATGGCACCACCATCGACGACCAGCACCTGGCTTGCCCGATTGCGCTCGATCAGATAGCGATTTTGACGAATCGCATCGAAGGGGCCGGCATACCATTCCTGCGCGCGAAGCATCTGCGGCGGAACCGCAGTGATGAATTCGCCCAACTCGGGATTGAAAATGGACCAGGCATCGCGCAGATGTTTGTGCAGCGAGTGACTTTTGTACTGCGTGAGCACCAGCACCTGCCGCAATCCGGAATGCAGACAGTTGGCGAGCGTGAAGTCGATGACGCGATACTTGCCACCGAAGGGCACCGCCGCCTTGGTGCGGTGGAGCGTCAGCGGCTCTGGACCAACGCCACGGTCGATGGCGAGAACGAGGATCAGTGTATCGGCGGACATGAGTTTTCGTCGGATAGGGCTGGACGGTTGAGCCAAGCGTCACAGTCTAGCGGGGAGAAGCGCCCCAAGACCAGCGCTGCGGTCAGACGGACCGCTCAAGTCTGGGAATTGATGAGATGTTTCATATCTCGCACGGCACTGTCGAGCCCTGAGAAGACCGCACGCGCGATAATCGAGTGACCGATGTTGAGTTCGCGCACACCCTCAATGGCGGCAATCGCCTTGACGTTGTGATAGTCGAGCCCGTGGCCGGCGTTGACCTGCAACCCCAGCGAGCGCCCCAGCTCCACCGCCTGGCGGACCCGATCCAACTCGGCGGTGCGCGCCTCCGGGGTCTCGGCGTCCGCATAGTGTCCGGTATGGATCTCGACCACGGGTGCGCCAACGGCATGGGCCGCCTCCAGCTGGGCCGGGGTGGCGTCGATGAAGAGCGATACCCGCACACCGGCCTCCGCGAGCCGCGCGCAGAAATCGGTCAGATAGGGCTGATTTCCCGCGACGTCCAGGCCGCCCTCGGTCGTCAGCTCCTCGCGCCGCTCGGGGACCAGGCAGCAGTCTGCGGGCCGCAGGCGACAGGCAATATCGCCCATCTCGACGGTCGCCGCCATTTCGAGATTCATACGGGTCTGCAGGATTCCTCGCAGCAGTTCCACATCGCGATCTTGGATGTGACGACGATCCTCGCGCAGATGCAGGGTAATCGCGTCGGCGCCCGCCTGCTCGGCGACCAACGCCGCCTGAATGGGCTCTGGATAGCGCGTGCCACGCGCCTGACGCAGGGTCGCGACATGATCGATGTTGATGCCGAGCAAAACTTCGCCCGGCTTGGCGGACAACGCAATCTGATCGGATGACATGAGATCCGGAGGCTCCTTAAAGTAATGGGCTACCAGCTACCAGCTACCAGCTACCAGCTACCAGCTACCAGCTACCAGCTACCAGCTACCAGCTACCAGCTACCAGCTACCAGCTACCAGCTACCAGCTACCAGCTACCAGCTACCAGCTACCAGCTGAGTGTAAAACGGCACCGAAGATCAGTCGCCAAGCCCTGCACGTGGCTTGGCACCGTGCCATTGGAGATAGAGTTCGCGGCTTCTGAGTGGACGATCGCCAAGATGTGGGGCCAGCATGCGTCGCAGCAACGCGCGTGCCTCGCGCCTCGGCGCATGTTCGAGCGTCTCTCCGCGCGCCAGCGCGATCAGGGTCCGACCCGAGACTAGCGGTCCGTCGCTGTCCGACTCGACCCGACGTACGCCCTCTTCCAACTCGACCAGATACCAGGCATCGGCTATCACGGCGTCGCCGGCCATCTCCCGATCCAGACTCAGGCCATATCCGAGTTCTCGGAGCAGGTCGAGTTCGAAGCGTCGCAGCAGGGTTTCCAAATCGAGCCCGCCGGCCAAGCCGAGAAGCGCGCCCCGGTAGACGTCGAAGAGCCGGTCATGCGGATCGTCCCGACCGAGCAAGCGCATCAGCAGTTCATTGAGATAAAAGGCGCCCAATAGCGCCTCGCCAGTCAGCGGCAAGGGAGGTCCATCGGACTCGACACGGGTTAGGGTCCGCACCTCGCCGCGTCCGGTCGCGTCCAGCCAGAGCGGCTGAAACGGCTGCAGCAAGGCGCTCGCCGGATTACGTGGACGTCGCGCGCCCTTGCAGACGGCGGGGAAGCGTCCACGACCCTCGACGAAGAGATCGACCAGCAGGCTCGTGTTGCTGTAATCGCGCCGATGCAGCACGAAGGCGGGCGAGAGTCCGCCCTGATAGGCTGCGGGACATCCGCTCATGTCGCCCCGGATACGCAAGAGCCGCGATCTGGCCCAGCGACTGGCTTAGTGATCCTCGTTGTTGCCGTAGCCGAGGCTCGCGATGGCGGCCTCGTCGCTCGACCAGCTCTTCTTGACCTTGACCCAGACATCCAAATGGACCGAGCAATCGAAGAGCTTCTGCATCTCTTGGCGCGCCTGGCTCGCGACCGCCTTCAACGCCTCGCCCTGCTTGCCGATGATGATCGCCTTCTGGCTCGAACGCTCGACCCAGATCAGAGCATGGATGCGATAACGACCGTCCTGTTCCTCGAAGCGCTCGATCTCCACCGTGGTGCGATAGGGCAATTCCTCGCCATAGCGCTGCATCAGCTGTTCGCGCACCAGTTCGGCGGCGAAGAAGCGCTCGGAGCGATCCGTGACCTGGTCCTCGGGAAACACTGGCGGCGCCTCGGGCAGGGCCTCGATCACCGACTGCTCCAGCGCCTCGATCTGATCCCCTCGGCTCGCCGATACGGGAAACAGGGCCAGAAAGGAATGCCGCTCGGAGAGCGTCTGCAGATAGGGCAGCAGAGACGTCTTGTCGGCGACCCGGTCGACCTTGTTGATGACGGCGATCGCCGGAACGCCGGCCTTGACGATCGCCTCCAGTGCATCGCGGTCCTCATCGGTCCAGCGCAACGCCTCGACAACGAGGAGCGCGAGATCCGTATCGGCGAGACTGGCCCGCGCGGAGCGATTCAGATAACGATTGAGCGCGCTTCCTCCGCGCTGATGGATGCCGGGCGTATCGACGAAGAGGATCTGGCCCTCGGGACGGGTCTTGATTCCCAGAATCGAATGCCGCGTAGTCTGCGCCTTATGCGAGGTAATCGCCAGCTTTTGACCCAGAATGCGATTCAATAGGGTCGATTTGCCGACATTCGGACGCCCGACGATGGCAACGTAGCCACAACGTCCGACAGCGGACCCGGTGTTGGATTCAGGCATTCTCGATTTTCTCCAGCATCGCCTGCGCGGCGGCCTGCTCGGCTCGACGCCGGCTCGTGCCCTCGCCCCGGGTGCTTTCGTTGAGGTCGTTGAGCAAACAGCTCACGGTAAAGGTTTGATCGTGCTGATTGCCGCCGATCGAGAGCACCACATACTCGGGGAGCGGACGCTTGCGCGACTGCAGCCACTCCTGGAGACGCGTCTTGGGATCCTTTCCGGCATGCGCGGCATCCGTCTGCTCCAAACGACCCGCGAACAGATTCAGCACCACCTTACGCGCGGCATCGAAGCCGCCATCCAGATAGACGGCGCCGAACACGGCCTCGAGCGCGTCGGCCAGAATCGAGTCGCGCGCATGGCCGCCCGTACGCAGCTCGCCCGCACCGAGACGCAGGTAGTCCCCGAGCTTCAATCCACGCGCGAGCTTGGCGAGCGATTCTCGCTTCACCAGCGAGGCCCGCAGCCGACTCAGCGTGCCCTCGTCGGCCTGAGGGAAGCGCAGACAGAGCGTCTCCGCGATCACGAACCCAATCAGCGCGTCGCCCAGAAATTCGAGCCGCTCGTTATTCGTGGGTCCGACGCTGCGATGCGTCAACGCCTGTTCGAGCAAACCGCCCTGCTCAAAAAAATGCCCCAATGCCTGTGCGAGGCGGCGTGGATCAGCGTTCACTGGGTCTGGACTTCCACCTGGTCTTTGAAGCTTGTTACGGCATCGACGTTGAAGAAGAGATGCACGCGCTGCTCGTAGTCGAGCGTCACCTGATAGGTCTTGCTGTCGAGCTTCTTGATCGTGAACTCCTTCTGAGTCGGAAACGACATCATGTTGATATCCAAACGCTTTCCAATGGCGCTCGCGATACCTCGCGCACCGCCCTCGATCGTTTGGTTGGGACTCGCGACCTCATGCAAGATAGTGCGGGCGGTCCAGAAATTCTGATAGGTCGGACCGACCTTCAAGAGAATCGTCACGAAAAAGGCGGCCAACCCGATCACAAAGATGAAACCGAACAGACCCAAGCCGGCCTGACGCGATGGCCCCAGGCGCGAAACACCAACCCATGAACTCGACATATCGACATGCTCCGAAATCAATCGATTGCGCTCCCCAAACGCGACCAGGCGATCGGGAAGCCGTCACGCTGTCCGTCCCAATGCATCCAGATACCGAATGCCTTGCCGACCAGATTTTCCTCGGGGACGAACCCCCAGCAGCGGCTGTCGTTGCTGTTGTCCCGATTGTCCCCCATCACGAAGTAATGCCCGGGCGGCACGACGACGGGGCCATGCGCGAGGACCCGGCAACCGAAGGGAAGATCGGGCGCGGCAGGGCGCGTCAAAATGCTGTGATCGACTCCATCGAGACTTTCCAGCGCCTCTCGCGCACCGGTCATCTCTCGTCCCGAGCCAACGCCGGTGTACTCGCCGACCGGCAGCTGTGCCATCGGTTGATCGTTCACCAGCACCGTCTTGTTGCGATAGTAGACCTTATCTCCAGGCAGACCGATGACGCGCTTGATGTAGTCGACCTTGGGATCCAGCGGATACCGAAAGACCACCACATCGCCGCGATGCGGCTCACCGAGGTCGAGGAACTTGGCGTTGAGCACCGGCAGACGCAGACCGTACGAGAATTTGTTGACCAGGATGAAATCGCCGGTCAACAGGGTCGGCATCATCGAGTTGGACGGAATCCGAAAAGGCTCCACCAGAAAGGAGCGCAGGATGAGTACCGCGAAGATCACGGGAAAGAAGGAGCGGGCATACTCGACCAGGACCGGCTCCTTGTAGGGCGTGCCCGCCTCGACCGCTTTACGCCGCCGCGGGGCGAAAACGAGGGCGTCGACCAGCCAAATACCGCCGGTCAGAAAGGACGCCAACACCAAAAAAGCCGGAAAATCAAAGGTCATGGTCGACTCTGTCACTTAGTTCTCAATTCCAAGGGATCAATTATCTTTGCCCGATTGCAGCACGGCAAGGAAGGCCTCCTGTGGAATATCCACCTTGCCGACCTGCTTCATGCGGCGCTTGCCCTCTTTCTGCTTCTCCAGCAGCTTGCGCTTACGAGAGACGTCTCCGCCATAGCACTTGGCGGTCACGTTCTTGCGTAGCGCCTTCACCGTGGTCCGAGCGATGACCTTGGAGCCGATCGCCGCCTGGATCGCCACCTCGAACATCTGGCGCGGGATGATTTCCTTCATGCGCTCCGTCACATCGCGTCCGCGCGACTGCGACAGTGAGCGGTGGACGATGGAGGACAGTGAATCCACCTTGTCGCCATTGATGAGGATGTCGAGCTTGACCAGATCGGACGACTGGAAATGCTTGAATTCGTACTCGAAGGAGGCGAACCCCCGGCTGCAGGACTTGAGGCGATCGAAGAAGTCGAGCACCACCTCGCTCATCGGCAGGTCGTAGGTCACCTGAACCTGGCCGCCGACATAATGAATCTGCTTCTGGACCCCGCGCTTTTCGATACAGAGCGTGATCACGGCGCCCAGATAGTCCTGGGGCACCAGGATATGCGCCTCGATAATGGGCTCACGGACCTCGCGAATCTTGCCCGAGTCGGGCAGATCGGACGGATTGTCGATGCGGATCACCTCCTCGTCCGTGCACAGCACCTCGTAGACCACGGTCGGTGCGGTGGTGATGAGATCCAGATTGTATTCGCGCTCCAGCCGCTCCTGGATGATCTCCATGTGCAGCATACCGAGGAAGCCGCAACGGAAACCGAATCCGAGCGCCTGGGACACCTCGGGCTCGTAATTCAATGCCGCATCGTTCAGACGCAGCTTGCCTAATGCCTCGCGCAGGTCTTCGTAATCATCCGAAACGACCGTATAGAGACCGGCGAACACCCGAGGTCGGACCTCTTTGAATCCGGGCAGCTTCTGCGCGGGACGGTCGGCCAACGTGATGGTGTCGCCCACCGGGGCACCGTCGATTTCCTTGATGCCGGCGATGAGATAGCCGACCTCGCCCGCCGACAGACGCTCGCGCTCGGTCTTCTTCGGCGTGAAGACACCGACGTTGTCAGCCTGAAAGGATCGACCGGTCGACATGATGAGAATCTTGTCGCGGCGACGGATGGTGCCATTGACGACCCGCACCAGCGAGACCACGCCGACATAGGGGTCGAACCAGGAGTCGATGATGAGCGCCTGCAGCGGTGCATCCACGTCGCCTTGCGGCGGGGGAACCCGCTCGACCAGCATCTGCAGCAGATCGGGAATGCCCTCCCCCGTCTTGGCGCTGACACGCAGGGCGTCCTGGGCCTCCAGACCGATGATCTCTTCGATCTCGTTGATGACCCGCTCGGGCTCGGCGGAGGGCAGATCGATCTTGTTGAGAACCGGAATCACCTCCAGCCCCTGCTCGATCGCCGTATAGCAATTGGCCACGCTCTGGGCCTCGACGCCTTGCGCGGCATCGACCACCAGCAGCGCACCCTCGCAGGCCGCCAGGGAACGCGAGACCTCGTAGGAGAAGTCGACATGCCCGGGGGTGTCGATGAAGTTGAGCTGATAGATCTCGCCGTTGTGCGCACGGAAGTCGAGCGTCACGCTCTGCGCCTTGATAGTGATGCCTCGCTCGCGCTCCAGGTCCATGGAGTCCAGCACCTGGCTGGACATCTCACGATCGCTGAGTGCCCCACTGATCTGGATGAAACGATCGGCGATCGTCGACTTTCCATGATCGATGTGAGCGATGATCGAAAAATTGCGGATATGACTGAGGTCGGTCATCGATATTCAGGAGGCCCAGAGGCAAGTGAAAGCGGTACGCCAGACGCCGCCGAAACGGATCGCAGTCCATGGGAAAACGCCGATCGAGCCTTCGGAGGACCATCGGAAAATAAGAGATCGGGTCCGAATCGGCGGATCACGAAGGAAACTGCGCGCTGAAGAACGCGCAATAGTAGCAGACCTGAAGGAATCCGGCGCGATCAAACGAACGGATTGTCCGCCGCCTTTGCGGCGGACAATCCATGACTCCCGAGCCAGAATCAGCTCTTGGGAACCTTGATAGCGTAGAACATGCGGCTCTCTCCGCGTTGCACGAGTACCGCCACAGGTTTACCCGGCGAAACCGCATCCAGGATCTGATTGAAACCGGACACATTCGCAACCGGCTGATTGTCGAACATGAGAATGACGTCGCCCGGCGCGATTCCGGCATCATCCGCCGGCCCAGGATCCACGCCCTCGACCAGGATGCCGCCCTGAGCGAGGCCCAACTGCTGACGCTGATCGGCGGTCAGATCGCGCACCACCAGACCGACTCGATTGGCCGGCTCCTCCAGCGGAGCCTGACCGGGGGATGCGGCCTGCTCCTCATCCGGGAGTTCCTCGATCTTCACGCTCAGATCGACCTTCTTACCGCGTCGCAACACCTGCAACTTGGCCTCGGCACCGACCGCCGTCTCGCCGACCAACGGCGGTAAGGTGCTGGAGGTGACCACGTCGCGCCCATTGAAGCTGAGGATGACGTCGCCCGGGCGCAGATCGGCCGCCTCGGCCGGGCTGTTCGGCAGCACCTGGGCCACCAGCGCCCCCCTCGGCTGAGGCATCCCGAAGGACTCGGCCAACTCGCGGGTCACGTCCTGAATCAAGACGCCGAGCCAACCCCGACTGACACGCCCCTTGGTCTTGAGCTGGTTGACCACGTCCATCGCGACGTCGATCGGGATGGCAAAGGACAACCCCATGAAGCCGCCGGTGCGGCTGTAGATCTGGCTGTTGACGCCGACCACATCGCCGTCGAGGTTGAACAAGGGGCCGCCCGAGTTGCCCGGATTGATGGCGACATCCGTCTGGATGAAGGGCACATAGTTTTCGGTCGGCAGACTGCGCCCCTTGGCGCTGACGATCCCCGCCGTCGCCGAGGACTCGAAGCCGAATGGCGAACCGATCGCGAGCACCCATTCGCCGACCTGCAAATCCTTGGAAGAGCCGATCCGAGCCGTGGGCAGATTCGTTCCGTCCACTTTGAGAAGCGCGATGTCGCTGCGCTTGTCGGTCCCAACCAGCGTGGCGACGAATTCGCGGCGGTCGCTGGTGCGTACCACGATTTCATCGGCACTTTCGACCACGTGCGAGTTGGTCAACACGTAACCGTCCGAGGACACGATGAAGCCCGACCCGAGCGAACGGGCCTGAATGTTGTCGTCCGGAAGATCGCCCTCCTCGCCGAAGAAGTGGCGGAAAAAATCCTGGAGCGGGCTGTCGTCCGGCAGGTCCGGAAGCGAAAAGCCGCGCAGGCCGGGCGTGGTGGCGGTCGTCGTCTGCTTGGTACTGATGTTCACGACGGCCGGCCCGTTCTTCGCAACGAGCGCAGTGAAGTCGGGAAGTTCGCGACTGACGGCCATCCCAGGCGCCAGCGCGCAACAGAACAGGGCGATAAAGGCGAGTGACAGGGCGGGTGAGGATCGCATGGATGCTCCGTTAATCGCGATCGCGCGTTTCGCAATGCGCCGCAGGCACTGCGACGGCGATCGAATGGGGTTCTAGTCGTTTGAGAATCAATGACTGGCGCTCTGGGTGCCGCACCGATAAGACACTGTAGCGACGCAGCCAAAGCAATGCCAGTGTCAGCCCCAAACCCGCGCCTAGGAGACTCGCGATACCGCGATAATCGCCACCCCAGGTGTCGCCCACCATCGCTCCGCCGATCAGCGCAAGCACCGGGACGAGATAGGCGGCGATCGAGGCGCGCAACAAGCCCTGCTCGCTGACCCCGACCACGACCCGCTCGCCGACGCCGGCACTCGGCACATTGAGCAGGGTCAGCTCGCCCGGACGCCGTCCGAAGAAACGTTCCAGCAAAGAGGTCCCGCAGGCGTTGCTCACTGAACAATTGCCGCAAGCCCCACGACGCTCGGTGCGAACCCGCGCATACCGCCCGATAACGGCGACCACGGTTCCCTCTTGCTCAATCATCTCACGCCTCAGTGCGCCGAGCGTACGTGACGCACGCCGGCAATAGCGGTTTGAACGGTCTCCAGAGGCACTTCCCCGACCACCGTCACCTGATACCCATCGACACGACGACCGACCGCGTGCACGGCGCCGATATTGGCCGAGCCTTCCAAACCATCCGAAGCACCCGCCTCGATGTAGACGGAATAGGACGAGAGGCGATCCGTGAAGAGGTAATGCTCGACCGTCGAGTCGTCTGTCTGTTTCAAGCCGTTATGCATCACCAAATCGAATCCCGCCGGCGGATCCTCGAAACGCCACTCACCCTCGCTCCCAGCGACCGGCGCATTGCGCACCGAGGGCGGACCATCGCGTGGTGGCTCTCCGTCCGAGGGTTGCAGACTGATCGCGGTGAACATCAGCTGTTCGAGCGGTTCCCGATTGGCATCGATCAGGTCGGACTTGAGCGGCAAGGCCGTCTTGCGATCGATATGGAACTGATATCCATAACGCAAATTGTCACGCGGGATGATGCCGACCACGTCCGTATCGCGTCCGGCAACTCGCGCGGACCCGAGCGCCGCGATCCGGTAATAGCGTCCCAGAACCGTCGGATCGATGCCCTTGGCATCGAGAAAACCGGGACCGTTCTCGGCTTCGACCGAGATCGGGTGACCGTTGGGCAACACGCACATGACACGATCATGCTGGCGGGCGGTCGCCTGAACGGGACCGCTCAACGAAATGAGACGCTCCTGGACCTGACCCTTCTCGACACGATGCACCAGACTCAAGGCATCCAGACGATTTTCATGCAGATAGACGACGGTGCCCTCGTAACTCAGAACGCGCACCGCCTCGGCCATCCGCGCAAGCAGCGCGCTCACGTCCTCGGAGGGTGCGGCGATCACCTCACTCGCCCCCTGGTCTCCAGCAAACGTCCAGGGCGCAGCCCCGAAACCACAGATCCCAACCCCGAAACACACGACCGCGCGCCTAAGAGCCGCCCCGCTCAAACGGAGCCCCCCGTGCCGATCAACGCGGCAGTTCATAACCGACGAGTGTCGCATATGGCAGCATGCCCTTGGCCCCTGTCGTCGGCGCCGTCGCTTGGTGGGTCACCAGGAAGAGGTCGAGCTTATTGGCCACGTCCGGGCGATTGAGATGCCAGCGCTGCGTCGACGCCGGCGCCACGGCACGCTCGACGAAGCGAGGCGAGGAAGCGACCGGCTGGTCGTCCTGCAACAGATCCTGATAGAACATCGGCCCCATGAGGAATACCGCGAAGGCAACCGATGCGGCCAGCGCCATTCCGGCCGCGCGCTGCAATTGGTGACGTCCGGGCCAGCGCCTGCGGCGATGCGCCAAAATGACAGGCTCGGCATCCAATGCGCACCGAACGGCATCGGCGATCCGCCGATGTTCAAGGTCCAGGGGTTCTCCTCGGATCGCCTGGCCGATCAGGTGGTAACGCTCCCAACTCCCGCGCAACGAGGGGTCGCACGCGAAGTCATCGAGCAATCGCGTTACGCTTGTGGAGTCGAGCTCGCCATCCTGAAGTTCCGAAAGTCGCTGTTTGTGCTCGTCGGTCATCGTCTTACGCCTGAGCTGATTATCTATGCCATTGTCATATCGAGATCGAGTATTCGCCTCAGCCTTGTCGCCATGACGACCCTCCTGCAAGTCATCGCCATGTCTGTTTTGGACCACGACATCGCTCATGCCTCGAGCAATGGACGCAGCCGCTTGTCGATCGCCTCCCTGGCACGGAAGATCCTTGATCTGACGGTTCCGATCGGGCACTCCATCGCCGTCGCGATCTCGTCGTAACTCATCCCCTCGAATTCGCGCAACATGATGGCCGTGCGCAGATCCTCCGGGAGATCGTCGAGCGCTCCCTGAATAGTGCTTGCGATCTCGTCCGTCAGCAGAGCCCGCTCGGGCGTCGCGGAATCGCGCAACCGACCGCCTCCGTCCATCTGCTCGGCCACCTCGGTCTCAACATCGTCTCCCGGTGGCCTGCGGCCCTGCGCCACCAAATGATTCTTGACCGTGTTGACAGCGATCCGATAGAGCCAGGTGTAGAAGGCACTCTCGCCGCGAAATCCAGGTAGTGCACGATAAGCCTTGAGAAAGGCGTCCTGGGTCACGTCCAAGACTTCGCTCGGATCTCTGAGATATCGCGAAATCAGGTTAGATACCTTTTGCTGGTATTTGAGGACCAGCAGGTCGAAGGCGCGCTTGTCTCCCGACTGAGCTCGCACCACCAATTCTTGGTCGGTTTGACGCTCCGTCATAGGACAGGCCCCGTATGGCATCTAGCCATGGGTTCCGTTGGCATGGACAATCCACCGAAAGGGAAGTTCTGGGCCGCGAACGGATGCGGCCGATTCGAGTCGAATAAAGTGCGGTATTTTGACCTAGGTCCCGATTGCAAAGCCCTTGAAATACCGGATGGCGACAGGCCATCGACGCAGCAGTTGGCGAACCGCCGCCGCCTGGGGCCGGCAGAGCGTCCGCCCTTCATACGAGTGATTCCATGTCCGCAAACTATTTTCGCCACGACGTTCTCATTCTCGGCAGCGGTGCTGCGGGACTGAGTCTCGCCTTGCGACTGCACGACGACCTCTCGGTCGCGGTCGTGTCCAAGCGCGAGTTGATCGAAGGCAGTACCCGTTACGCCCAGGGCGGCATCTCCGCCGTGCTCGACGCCAAGGACTCGATCGAGTCGCACGTGCAGGACACGCTCAAGGCCGGGGCCGGCCTCTGCGACCCAGAGGCCGTGCGCTTCGTCGTCGAGCGCGGACCGGCCAACATCCGCTGGCTGCTCGACCAAGGGGTCGAGTTCACCCGAGACGAGGAATTCGTCTCGGCCGGCGGCTATCACCTCACCCGCGAGGGCGGACACACCCATCGTCGCGTGGTTCACGCCGCAGACGCCACCGGAGCGGCGGTCGCCAACACCCTTGAGGGCAGAATTCGAGCCAAAAGCAACGTCACGCTGTACGAACAACATATCGCGGTCGATCTCATCACCTCCAGACACCACCCAGGCCAAGAGCAAAATCGCTGCCTGGGGGCCTATATTCTCGATCGCGGAACCGGCCAGGTCGAGACCTTCCTCGCGCGCTTCGTGATCCTGGCCACCGGCGGGGCCAACAAGGTCTATCTCTATACCAGCAATCCCGACGTCTCCACCGGAGACGGCATCGCCATGGCCTGGCGGGCTGGCTGTCGGGTGGCCAACATGGAATTCATGCAGTTCCACCCGACCTGTCTTTATCACCCGGAGGCCCGCACCTTTCTCATCAGCGAGGCGCTGCGCGGCGAAGGCGCCAGACTCCTGCTGCCAGACGGCGAGCGCTTCATGCCGCGCTTCGACCCCCGGGCCGAACTGGCCCCAAGGGACGTCGTGGCCCGCGCCATCGACCATGAGATGAAGCGCTTGGGGTCGGAGTGCCTCTATCTGGACATCTCGCATCGCCCCTCGGACTTCGTCGTCGAACATTTCCCCACCATCCACGCGCACTGTCTCGAACTCGGGATCGATATCACCCGCGAGCCCATCCCCGTCGTTCCCGCCGCACACTACACCTGTGGCGGGGTCATGGTCGACCATCATGCGCGGACCGACCTGCTCGGTCTCTATGCGAGCGGCGAAACGGCCTATACCGGATTGCATGGCGCCAACCGCATGGCCAGCAATTCGCTGCTGGAATGCCTGGTCTACTCGGAGTCGGCCGCGCAGGACATCGAGCGGCTGATGGACCGGTACCCGGACCCGGTCGAGGTCCCGCACTGGGACGAGAGCCGCGTCACCGAACCCGACGAGGAGGTCGTGGTCACCCACAACTGGGAGGAGCTGCGCCGCTTCATGTGGGACTACGTCGGAATCGTCCGCACCAACAAGCGACTGAGACGCGCCAAGCGCCGCACCGAGCTCTTGGCGCAGGAGATCATCGAGTACTACAGCAACTTCCGGGTCAGCAACGACCTCATCGAGCTGCGCAATCTACAGGAAGTCTCGAACCTCATCATCCAATCTGCGCTGCGCCGTCGCGAAAGCCGAGGACTGCACTACACGCTCGACTTCCCCTTCAGGGACCCGAGCCAGCACGGCCCGACCATTCTGATTCCGGATACCTATCAGCCAAAGGAAAAGGATTGAACTCGACTTTGGCCATTTTCTGGCCCCAGAAGAAGGAGGGAGTAATGGCCCCATGGAAACATGTAGAATCGGGAGCGACCAGAAAATAGCATGACCAGGACAGTAGGTCCTGGTCGGTATCAGCGCGCACAGCCACTTGTTTGAGTCCTCACGCAAAGCCTTAACGCATCCCATTACACAGAACTCTGAGTGTACGATAGCGAACTATTTTTTCTGAGACATGTTGGAGCACACGATGGGCTGGGCGTCGGAAGAATTGGCCTCGATTGATCTGGGTGACACGCGCCGCAACCGGCGCGCGATT